>NZ_CP036269.1:3007961-3618378 GCF_007744675.1 Gimesia alba | reverse complement strand
ACCGCATCTCATTTGGAATCGGCATTCGCGATGTCTTGCCTGGAATCGACTTTGATATCATGGCAGGCGGAATGTTTCACGACGCGGAACAGATTGGCCCCTCGACAGCAACCTCAATCTCGAGTTACTGGATCGGGGCGGGGCTAACATGGCGTTTTGGCAGTAGCAGAAGCTGAGAACCACTGCCTGTGCCCAACGTGTAGTGAGAAGCAGAACGACTGAAATTCGTCACCTGGCTCTCCACACCATTCCAGGAGAAGAGTCCTGTACTCAGTTTCTGTTCGACTTCGAGATGACTCACGGCACATTGAGTTTACCATCGCTTCGGCCTGAAATCTTTCATGCCCCATGGTAACTACACCTTTGCCAGACAGTTTTTTTCCATGCATTCATTGGGAATCTAACTCTTCCCCAGATCACAAATCAGCCAGGCACCAGGAAAACGATCATCAGTGTCTCCAACCTTACTTCATCTCAAACGAACATCCAAAAGTGTACCTGCTCTTATAATTAACTGAGTAATAGATATTACCCGGTCATTGTTCTGAAGCTGCTACATTTTTGTCGAATGCAAATTATGCCAGAGCTTGATCAATGTTCATCCTTCCCAACTGAGGAAGATGACTTCGCAGAATCTTGATCCTGATCACGAAAGCCTGTTCGAACCTTCCTGAATAACCCCAGCCACGGACTTCGGTCCACATGTTGCCAATTGATATTAAATAGAAATCCTGATAGACTGAGATAGAGTTTGATTCTGTCTATCTATAATCCTGACACTCATTCAAACCGAAACACACTCGTAATGGAGACCGACGATGAATCGACACATCACCTTAGTTATTGTCGCTGTTGTCGTAGGCGCGGCTGCCGTATTCACGCATGCCGAAGAAGAGACCCGGAAATCAGAAATTGCCACATTCGAATCCGTGCAGCAAAATCAGGAGTATCGTGTCTCGCTTCTCGGCATTACAAAAGGGATTGCTTTTGTTGATTCGCAAGAACTGATTGACGATGGTGGCCGTCCTCCGGGCAAAAACGCGGTACCCTGGATGCGAGTCGTAACTGTCATCGAAAAACTCACAGACAAAGACGAAACATGGGGCTTCAGCGCGGAAACTCCTGATGGCAAAGAGTTGGTCGGCAAAGTCAGAATTGAATCGAACGGTCGCGTCATTGGGAGTCGTGCCAATGGCATCGCCGAAATGGATTGTGATTTTCCGCGGCTTCGCACTGCAACATTCCCAGTCGGATTGCCCCAAGGTCTGAGTGAGAAGAAGTCCAAGGTCTACTCCTTTACGCTGTCTGGCAAGTTCCAGTCCTCAGAAACTGTTGTGCTTCGTTTTTCCTTCGGCGAAGCAAAAAACCGTCGCGAACTGGTGTTCAATGATGTCCCGCTGCCATAGCCAGTCACACTCAGGTGTTGCGATGTTACGCCCACGCAGAGTCAAAGCTGCGACATATCAATGGCATGAACGCGGCGGCCCAATTATGCCAGACGTTCGCCTTCACCTACTGACCGCCGCTGTCACATCAACTCTCCGTATTTCGGAATTCCTGGAATTCTACCGTTTGAAAAGACACCCTCTAAAATAATGCCCGGATAACGGTAATCGCCCGGACAATTTGGGATGTGGTTTGGTGGAGCTGTTGTCTTTGTAGCGAACGTTACCCGAACTTTGTTCGTATAAGAGAGCACTGGCTAATGACCGGGTAATAGGAATTACCCGGACATCACTATAAAAGTGAACGCCAGATAACTCCGTGCCAATTGATAATAGACAGAAGTGCTGATAGATTTAGACAGAATCAAATTCTTTCGATCTATCGTTATACCCTTCAATTCAAACTTAAAATGCACGATCTGGTAAATGGGATGGTTCTCCTTTTATGGCACTGGTGCCACAATTCACGGTGTGCAATCGTCTGGGGCGGACGATGATCGGGTTGAGTTTACGTCATGGCTCAGCGTCCTTTGGATACCGATCATTCCACTCCGAAGCTGGTCCGCGATTTATGCTGGCGGAACACTGCCCGACGCAATTAGCAACGAAGGACATGCATTCGTTGATCTAAAACGAATTCAACATGATCCAAGCAGGCTGGGTCAAACATTCGCCCGTGGCATCTTCGCGTTTACTGCAGCCGTGTTACCATGTGCTTATATGATCTATCGCACTGATGGACGCGCTGCAACACATATCGAGATGATTTTTGTTTTTGCCTCCGCTGTTTGGCCTGTCGCTCTGCTGATCTATACTGA
The DNA here is from genome assembly GCF_007744675.1 of Gimesia alba. Lineage (NCBI taxonomy): Bacteria > Pseudomonadati > Planctomycetota > Planctomycetia > Planctomycetales > Planctomycetaceae > Gimesia > Gimesia alba. Next base: position 3,616,115 of record NZ_CP036269.1, on the reverse strand, counting down.
CAATTGCCGCAAAGCGAAGCTAATCAGGAGTAACAGTGCGATGCACGCGGAGCCGCCGACAGTGCGTTTTCACGCGGAAGATCAACCGCCACGGCCCGATGATCGCTGACATGATTCTTGACCTTGTGCGATATACTCAAACGCTTTCTCAAATGATTTTTAAACGACGACCGTAATAAAAATATAACCTTTAATAGATTGCCCGGACATTAGCACTTTGCAGAAACATATTCTCGAATGTGCTGTAGGAAATTTTCCGTCTCCCGTTCCAATATATTACCAAACATGACTCCTACTACGCATAGAATGCGGTTTGTATGGTGATATACCGACACTGCTGTTCCATCACCAATTGGCTTCAGAATGATCTCCATAATCCGTTTGGTCTGCTGGTCAGTTAGTCCAAAACCCGAGCCCCGGAAACTGGAAATGATGCTGGAATTCACAGGAGGATGAATTGTAAATCCATTGTCCTGCCACCACGATTTGGCTGCTACAACAACCACTCTTTCGGGGGCTTTAATTATTTCCAAACGGTGGCAAGATGATTTCATTTTCTAGCTCGCAATTTAACTAATGAATAACATAAATCACGTGACCGGTTCATTATACTCTTCAAATCATCAAAAGTGTCCGGGTAACAATAATTACCCGATCATTGTTCTCTTACGAGCCGCTTGAATCTTGATAACAGACAGCAATTACAATAGATTTTGATAGTGTAGATTTCTGTCTATCACCAGTTCTGTCGCCAAGGTCAACCGATGCAATACACTTTAATCGCCGCCGCTGGTCTCGCAGAAGCAGCTTGGATGATGGCCATGATGCTAATGGGCAGTGGCATGCTAGTCATCTGCTTCGTCGCTTTTCTGTCCTTAAAAAATGCCTCACGAAAACTCGCGGTTACTTCTGTCGTGTTGCTTATCGTTTTCACATTGTTTTTCCAGCCATGGTCTTGTTTTGTGCCGTTCGAGTCTGACGCGTATGATGATCCGGATGTCGTTTCAGCTGCGGACGATTTCCGAATCGTGGGTGTTGCATGGGTCCTCACATCACTCTTTGTACTCGTATCGTTAACAATTGCATGGCTGAAGAAAGTGTCCGGGTAACAACCCTTACCAGGTCATTCAGAAATAAAAGGTGTCCGGAACCGAAAAAGACAAACTTGTTCTCTTTTATGAATGAGCAGGGATTTCGGAATCGGCGATGATCTCTGTGCTCGTTTTGTTTTGTTTACGACGACTAAAGATTCCGGACACCTTTGATCCGGTTCATACCTTTATTAGGACGAGGTTATTTGTGTGAACGGCTGATGCCAGCACGCCACCCTTTCGGGATTGACGTCTGTTTCTTAGACCACGCAAGGACCAAATCAATAGCCATGCCTTGCGCAATATCGGACGTGATGACACGGTCGGCAGTATGCTGAATAAATATAGTGAAATCTCCGACATCGATCACGTAGCCATGTGCCATGGCGGATTCTGTTTCAGCGTCAACATTCTCGTAGACGTAGGTGTACTCGATAACCTGGTAACTAGATCTTTGGTCTACGGCTTGGTTTCGCACATTGATCGATGCAGTCTGATGGCGGATAGTGTCGGCAATGGGACGTCCAAGTTTGCGAGTCGATGCGTAGGCGTAACCATTGGACGTGATCGTTTCGATTGATGCCTGCCGGACAGCGTTAGATTCGACCGTCAATCTTGGAGTGTACCAGGCAACACATGCAACAACATCGCCAGTCTTGTCGTGCTTATAGTGTCGCCATGAGAATTGTCCATCCTCTTGTTGGCGACCAGCGGTGCTGGACCAGCCGGGGCCAGGATTCGGGAAGGCACGAAACGTAGCTGTGTCTCGGTCAGCGGCACCCAGAGAGGCAGCAACAACGAGAAACAGAACTGTCATTGCGATTTTCATTTTGTGGCCTAACTTAAATTAGTTCGGTATAACCCATTAACGGCGTGGACTATAAAATTATGTATCAAATTAGAGAGAATGGCAAACAAAAAATAATGTCGGGCCCGGGACCTTGCCTTCATACTTCATATCATCGCTCTCTCCACGCCGCCTTTCGTTGATTTGATGACCGGCTAAACACCGTTACCCGGTCATTAGGCATTTTCATTTCACTTTGTTTTCCTCCGTTCTCCTATATTCCGGTATGCCATATTCAATAATCATGTGAGGCCCAGCAATCGCACGCTTCACGTGATAGACACATAAAGGTAAACCAAGCAGTCCTATTGGAGCAATTGCCAGGCGAAACAAAACAACTGTGACAATCAAGAACATCGCTACCGCGCAAGCCCACACCGGTTTATCACGATCAGCTAGTCCATCGCGATGAACTCGATTTCGAATATATCCTAATGGATGCCAGTCGATTCAGTCTCATACTGTTTGACCAAAACAGTAACCAAAGTAGTCAATGTCATGCTGATAAAGTGCTGCCACTTTCTTGATTTCCTGCTCGGTGTAATAGGTGGAATAATGGGCATGCTCGGATTGATTTGTGATAGGAAGTTTTTCCCGTTTGATTTTTAGCTGATCAAAGACCTGGTCCATATCGGGTTGAAGCGTTTCAAAACGACAGACAAAATCCACAAAAGGATGTCCATCATGATGAGTGTAGCTTGAAATCGGCAAGGAATGATATTTAATCGCTTTGTTCTGCCAGTGAAAATCGATCCGATTGATGAAGTCCCGGACAGGAATCTTAAAGTAGCTGGCTATGGAGACCACGCGGTCCCAGGGGTTCCGCGCCACGGCAAAAATGAAGTATTCCTCAAGCTCTTCATCTCGAATCGCGTTGATCCACTCCTGAAATCGCTTTGGGTCGTCCTTTACGTTAAATAGACCTAGTGGATGGCTTTGAAGGCATTCTCGTAGAATACTGGTTCCCGCAGTTTTTGCGGGTTTCATGTAAAGAAATTTGTGTTTGTCAGAGACAATGATTCCGCCCGGATGTTCATGAGCCCGTAAATAATCAGCCAGTCCGGTACGCTGGGGGGAAAACTTCATCGATAGTCCATTTACTTGATTACAGAACAGGAGCGATTCACAGCTTCAGATCGTTATTTCATAAAGTCCAAAGATTATTGTCAATGCTTCTGCAAAGTCTATACCTATCCGGTAAATGTGTATTACCCGGTTATTCAGAATAAGTTCATTCCCGCTGTATCGTATCAGTTCTTACGCCTGGAATTGATCAGCTAGCTGACTTCCTCGATTGAGTTGTAAACGTCAGTAACATAGAGTTGGGCCAGTTTTCCTTGATGGAACAACAGGAATACATTGGGAGCTAATACATAGGCGATTTGATTATCTGGTGGCCCCTCATTAAAGTTAAGCAGAAGAGTGGGAACGGGAGGATCACCATGCATGATGGCGTGCATCGAAGGCATTTTGAATGACTCCGGAATTTCAGGGTTTAAATCCGCAATAATTTCGACGGCATCATATAACTGGATTTGGACGATATATTCATTTTTGAAATAAACATAGTGTCGAATACCATGCATATCCTCTGCACTCAGATGAGTGTCACTGGAATGTTCTATTTCTTTAATCGATCGAGGTGTATTTTCCCCAAACGCAATCACGTAAATCCAGCAGTCCCCATTATTCTGTAGCGTTTGCTTATAATACATCAAACAATAGTCTTTCAATTCTCCAGCACCGCAATGACCGGGTAACAAGTATTACCCGGTCATTATTTATTGCTTCTCAGAATTTGTATACTACTCCATCCCCAGATCACGGGCCATCCAAGCGTTTAGAGTAACTTCCTCTTCCTCTACAAGAAGACAGTCCATGATATCCTGTTTTACTCCCTCAAATATATTTAGTTTGCTTTCTGGTTTCTGTTCAGCCATCAAAACTTCGATCAGTTCTAAAAAATCAGAGACTCGAAAATCTATCCAGCGATTTGGGGGAGGATCAAAAGTGTTTCCGTTATTAAGAAGCTCATGAACCTTATCCCGAGGGATTTTGATCTCAAACCGTTTTTCAACTCGAAAAACCAGGTCTAGTAAATCAATTCCCATCTTTAATTCACCTCAAACTAAATCCCAAAATGTACCTGCTTCTAAAAATGACCTGGTAACAAAAATTACCCGGTCACTTTAGTCCCTGATGCGTCGAAATCTCGAAATTCGCATCTCCTTCCAGCGTCGAAATAAATTTCTCTATGGGGATACTTCTGATAATGAAAATAAAGCAATCAGGCTGAGCATGAGTCGTGTTTCTTGAAAAATCTCGAAAACCATATTTTTCAAAAGCCAAAGGTATGAAGTATATAGAATCATGTTGATCACAAGACGCATAAATCATCAGGGTATTATCATCCCGTGAAAGCTCTCTTACATACAAATGAATATTTCTCTTACCAAAGCTCCGGTAGAAAAAAACACCAAAATCATAAATGATTCTCACGAAATTCATTGCGTTCTTTCATTTAAACTTTCCATGACAGTCTCTCTTAAATATTGACCGGGTAATATGTGTTACCCGGTCATCATTTGAACCCATCCCCAATCAAGTATACACCAATTAGGAAACATATAAATGAAACGAAAATGAAGAAAAAACACCACCCTTGAAAGTATGTTTTTGTTTTGGGGGTTGGTTCATTTATAAAAGGCAATATGGCTGTTTTAAAATCGGTCGCGTCAATTGCACTTTCCAAGAGTTGTCTCTTTCGGTGCATCATTTTGGAATAGAGTTTCCATTGAAACCAGCTTGCAATGAGGACGCAGACAATACCGCCACCAAATACCCAAAACGCTGACTGAACTGCCTCGATTATTATTTTTGCATGTTCATTCCCAAGAGCTCCTCGCACTAATAGTAGTGATGCGGCGACAGCTGATGCATTAAGTGTCATAATTAAATTGAGTGGGAACTGAAGCGCAATCGCCGTTTTTTCAGCGAAGAATTCATACTGCCCTGTATAGATCTCGATGGCTAATTTTTGGTGGTCTTTAGGCATGAAACATTTCTCCAGTCGAATTTGATTAGCACTCTTTACGTATTCAAATGACACTATTTTGTGGTGAGTCTGATATCAAGACTTTTTCGGAATCCAGTTAGATGAAAAATTACCAAAATTTCCACCATGCCTTTTTATTTTTAGCTACCTCTTTATCCACAGCGAGATGGGACACAGGAACGTAATGTGGTGAGGCCCCATCATAAGTGACCATTACCAACAGAGCTTCGTTAACGTTAGCACTTTTAATTGCATCATCGTACGATATAAGACCTGCAGAGAATGAATCCTGTCCGAGATTGGCTCCAATCTCTTCTAGCACTTGAAGCGCAGTACCTTGATCGGGAAAACTAACTAAGGTGACACCAGGAGGCTCGGGCCAATCACGAGATAACATAACTCCCTGCTCATTAATGGCCACCCAAATGTTCTTTTCTTTTAGCTCACATAAAACTCGATCGTGCGCTCGGTCAAGCTCAGAATTTGAACCTGCATGCACGACTCCTTTGAGTGCTTCGTGGCGAGCCCATGATATATGGCCTCCGCTTTCAGATATTTTTTTTAGAACATTCATTTTCTGCGATCACATAAATTTTTTATTTACCTGTATGAAACTGAATATGACACCTGCCAGGAATGAAAACGTGAAATTTTGTTTTTTGAATTGCGATATTAGAATCGATGATGGATTATTGATTTAACGACACTATGTCCGGGTAACACACATTACCCGGCCATTATCTTACTGTTCTAATCACCATTTCTAATATATGCCAAAGCAAAAAGAAGATGGCTCCCAAAACCAAAAAGCGATATTGCCAAATAGAGTGATTTTTAGCTTTGTTAGCGTTTTCATCCATCGCATCCCTAGTCCCTGATTTTGCGGCTTCTACTTCAGTCAATCCTACAGGTTGATTAGGATGATTACCTTGTTGTAATTGAAATAAGGCAAGATTTGCAAATAATGTTACTTGTATCCAAACCAAATTTTGACATCCACAGTAAAAACTACAACACCAAAGAAGAACAGCCAGTCCTATAGGTAATAACGACCAACTAATTATTGATGAATCAGTTTTCTGAACTGCAAAGGCGATTGCAGAAGCTGTAACAGCTAACAAGAAGTATGTATATTTATCTTGTACGGTACGATGCTGCTGATAAATATCTCTTAATTGCTCTTCTCCCATCGTGCTTCTCTCTCTGGTAAAGAAAATCTCGTATGTTTTACGATTCTGAACTCTTGGTTATGATAAAAAAAGCCTGATCTGCTAAGCCTCTGAAACTTTCATTACCAAGACAAGTGACCGGAAAAATATCGTTACCCAGACCTTAAAGTCAATCGTCAGTTTTCAAAGGGGATGCTATTTAACTACCTATCGTAGCCTTCGGCGAACTACTCTGGTTTGTCAATTCGGACTTTCCAAATCGCATCATAGTTTTCATATGTGCGTTTGTCTGTTGCAGTCATGCGTTCAACGACAAGTAGGCCAAGCGGGTAATCCGGCCAATGATACTGTCCTCGGAGGTAACGTCTCTTTTCTAGAGAGCCCTTGTCTGGGCGTGTCTCTGAGACGGTTGGTAGATTGAGTGACTTAAGTACGGCATTAACATCATCAATTGACGCAAGAGTCGCATTCTCGTCGTTATTGACTTTCAGAGGTGGCTTTACGTCGCCCTCGAATATGTAACTCGTGGCACCACTGGTTTCGGTCACTTTCTTCGATCCCCAGTTCGCGCTTATTTCCGGATTAAGTCTCTTCAATTCTTCTGCATTGGGACCACAGCCGGTGATGACTGCGTAGGTAAGTGATAGAGTTAGAAAGAAGACTAAGTATCTCACATGGTGTCTCATGGACTGCCTGCCCCTGCTAAATATAGACCAGCATCACCGGATGCGGATGCAATAAACGCTCAACTACAAGGCCAAATAATTGTTCACACATCACAACCATGTGAACAAAAACAAACCCATTGGTCAATCAAGTCACATAACAAAAAACGGACACAATGTCCGGGTAAACACCGTTACCCAGTCATATCACAGCGATCCTACAAAAGAAAAGTGACCGGGTAACATCATTTACCCGGTCATAAACTTTAGAGTCCATGTGCAACACATAATTCTTGTGATTCTATTACTCAGCGCTTGGTCCCAGAGGTTGCTTTGGTTTTGGTGGGCTGATCGCTCCTCCAGATCCGTCCTTGTCGGAATCAAGATAGGACAGAAATTGAAACATCGTTTCGGCATCAGTGTATAAATAATTGTGTTGCTTCAACACCGAAATCTGCGCAGACGTCAATGTTTTGATCAATACGTGCCTTCTATCTTGCGAGTCATGCCATGTGACTAAAATCAACATTCCAATTTGAAGAACTACGTTATCTTCAGTTGTTGCAGCTAGTATTTCTGCAATATGCCGTAGGTGAGCTTCATCAACCGTGGCTTGAGGTTTATCCAAGTATTGGAGTTCGACAGCGCGTTCAAGCTTTTGGAGCTTTGCTAACACAAGGTCGCTGGTTGCTGTTTGCTTTGTACGAAACAATAACTTGCGAATCCATGAACCAATTTCAGGTGGGTGCTCTATGACCAAATCAAGTCCAAGACGTTCGCATAGAGCGTGAACTAACAATTCGACACGTTCAATTTCGTCGCCACGTGGGTTTTCCAAATAAATGAAAACAGGAACCTGTTCTTCATCCGGAATGTCCGCTGTTGAAGTACAACTATTAGATGAGTCACTATTAGGAAGAAATTTTTTCATTTTTCACCTCTACATATAGATTACTCGTAAAATAATTCTAAATTCATGCTAAGCTATTCCGACCGGGAAATCAATTTTATTGTAAAAACCTCAATAGAGTCCAAGTAAATGCCTTTGTCCGATCATTTTTTATTGATCTCCAAAACGCAAAGTGTCCTGGTAATTTACATTACCCGGTCATTATGTCGGCCCTGGTAAGAATAGAGCAGGGTGGTTATCAATGCCCTCGTACCGATCTGCAATCAATGGCTGAACGACTTCGCCCATAGTTTTGCCAGTCACCGGATCAACAATGTTCGCCATAAATTCACGTTCGAAAATCGCGTGACCGGACTCGACGTATTCTAATTTTGCTTTGATGATCAGGCAGAGAGCACGGTAGATCTGGCGGAGATCCTGTTCCCAGGCTTTGTTCTTTGACTGAGTGTTTCGCTTGCGTCGGCCACTGGGAGTCTCTGAATATTTCCGATTTGATTTATCCGGATGCTCGACAGCAAAACGAACTTTTCGATTGTGAACATAAAATTCAATTCCCCAGGCTGCTTGGGTTTGGTGTGTTGAAATTCCATCACAACCATAGCGATCGAGCACTCCCATAATCTCAGCTCTTGATCGCTCAACTGGAACCATTGTCTGACTTGCATAATGAGCCACTTTCCCATCTTCCTTTCAGTAACGTTCTTTAAAATAATGACCGGGTAACAACCCTTACCAGGTCATTCAAACATAAGTAAATTCAATCCGCGTCACCGGAGTCGCCGGGATCACTTTGTATTTCTTGCAAAAGCAATTCACAAATTCTGCACCGGTCAGATGCGGATACCCTTCACGAGCCGCCTCCCGCTGACCGTATTCGCGATCATGAACCATTTTGCTCAAAGCTTCTTTTCGGACAGAGACGACGCGAATGGCAACGCGGAGTAGACCTTCGCAAACTAATGTCTGAAAGACGAATATTTGGTGTTGTTACGAAGTCAGCCCGTAAAAAATGACTTTGGAATTTCTATTACCCGGCACTGTTGAATTGGTTCGCATTTCAGGCAGGTCTGATACAAGTTGCAGCGTCCCTCTTTTTTGAATCGAAATAATATTCTGGATTGTGAAAAAAGAGTCGTTTAAACTGAAGTCACATAGTCTGGTGCTATCTGGACTCTTCGTTTCCCCAAGATAAAGGAAATCGATGATATGAATTGCCCCAAATGTAATGCGGAAATGGAAAAGGGTTATCTGCTTGACTCATCTTACGGCGGAGCGAGAAAAGCAGCCTGGGTGAAAGGGGACGAGCTTCCCACCATTAAGATTACCGCCTTTCCCCCGGCAGTTGAGATTACAGGCGAACAATATGAACTAGCCGTTTACCGCTGTCCATCGTGCGGGCTGGTCGAGACCTATGCCACTGAGCAAGTTTAGTTCTCACGAAGAATAAAAGAAGGTACTCAATCAAGTTCATTGATCATAATCACCCGGTATTTACCGTTTTCAGCACATTCAGTCCGTGTTTTCTGAGATGCGCCAGAGGACGCCAGAGGGGTCGGTCAGGATGAAGTCGCGCATGTTCCAGGGGCGCTGTTCGGGTGGGGAGATCGGCACGTTGTACTTTTCGGCGATTTTTTGGTTCTGGACGTGAGCCCACCAGGCATCGACACTGGTTACCGAGAGATGCATCATGAAGTTTTCAGCGTGCTGTTTCTCGTAAAAATTTTGTAACAGGAACGTGCAGTTCCCGTGATAGAGATAAGCCAGTTCATCGGAGGACCAGGGAATCGTGAAGCCGAGGTCTTCGTAAAACTGTTTCGACAGCGCAAAGTCTTTTGCGGGAACGAACGCTTTCAGTTCGACGGTTTCCAGATCATTCATTGATTATTTCCTGGTACGGATTTAAGAGTTAGAATTTTCAGATAGTCCGTCCGTCGGCCCAACGCTAACAGAGGAACGATTCATAATTCTGTTTGATCCTGCTGAGGCCCGTTGCGGAGCGCAGGCCATTCTGCAAATGCGAGGAAAAACAAGAGGACAATATTCAGGACCGGGAATAGGACGGCGAGGCTGATCCAGCCAGGGAAGCCCGCCTTGGAACAGATCATCCAAAACGGAAATATCGCAAGTCCCACTACAAGAATCCCGATGATGAGCAGTTCAAAGAGGCCGGGCATGAAAAGATCTCCTTTTGCTAGATTGATTAAAGTCAGAATGTAGCGCCGCATAATGACCTGCTTGCCCTACACCCGTTGTGATCAGGTCAAATCTATTGTGATCGAGAGTATACCACAATTCAACAAAGACGCTTAAGCTGTCCAATTGGGATGAGTTCGTTGCAGAGCAGGGCGCACAAAAAAACGAGCAAGAACCGTGAATTCGATTCCTGCTCGTTTTTGATGTATTTGATACCAGGACTAGTGAGTCTGGAGAGAGCCTTAAAAATGCCTGCAATTTAAGACTAGAGTGGGCACGGGCGGGATCGAACCGCCGACACCAGGATTTTCAGTCCTGTGCTCTACCAACTGAGCTACATGCCCTTCGTTTCCGGCTACGGCTTCAGGAGCGTTAACTCCCTGTGAAATCGTCGCTTAATGGAAGCGAGATGGAAATATAAGCCATTCCCCGTTCAGTTTCAAGCAAAACCGGCCATTCCTCGACAGGATTCGTCAGTTTTCCTGATTCTGGTTCCATTCCACCTTAAATACAGGCTCAGAGAGGGTTTGGACCGCGAGGAATCTACGCATTGTAACGATCAGATTCACTTAAATCTGACCGTCAAACAGTTCAGACGAAAGATCAATCTCATCTTTACCGGGCGTCGGCAGAGCCTGATCGATCTCATGATGGCTCTTGTTCAGATCCAGAATATTCTCCGGATTCATGGGATCGGCTCGCTCGCCTTCTGCGGTCTGAATGATCTGCACAATCGGGCTCGTATAAAGGTTCTCATTCCTCCGAATCACGCGTGCAGCACTGCCATCGGTTAAGGTCACGAAACTTCCCACAGGAAAGAGTGACAGCAAATTGAGCAGAGCCCGCATCGCTGCGGAATCGATGGATTTGTCGTTCGTCTGTCTTAACAGATATTCCATCGCCGCATAAGGCATCAGAGCAGGGCGGTCTTCCCGAGACGTCGTCAAAGAGACATAACAATGTGCGACGTTCAGAATCCGCGCGAACATATGAATCATATTTTGTGTACGGTTTCGCGGATAACCTTTTCCGTTTGGTTGTTCATGCACCTGATAGCAGACGACAGGAACCACACTGGGAATGCCCGCGACATCTTCCAGCATTTCCAGAGAGAAAATGGGATGTTTCTGCATTTCCATGCGTTCAACGGGATTCAGCTTACGGCGCCATTTGCCAATTTTATCTTGTACGCGAACCATGCCCCAATCATGCACGAGTCCACAAAGTCCGATATTTCGGACGTTGGATTCATCTAAATTTAATTCTGCACCAATGGCCATTCCCAACAGCGACATCTGCAAACAGTGTTGCGACAGGGTTTCATCTTTACCTGCTTCTGCTGCTGCCGATATGACATTGTCAGCGTCCGCAGTCAATTGAGTCAAATAACTGGCTGCCATCCCTGCGATATCAGATCCTTTGGGAACTTCACCTTTGAGTGCCCCGCGCATCATCCCATCCAGAGATTCGCCGAACTCCTGTTGTTGCTCAAACAGCTTTTCCCGGTGCTCCTGGTCATAACCTTTACAACCATGAACCACCATCGAGTCCCGCATGGCAGGCCCGGTATTGGCCACAAACATCGACCCCGATTCGATGAGCTTATCCAGTTTCTCTGTCAGCTCAGTCGCAAAGAGTCCCTGTCCGGATTCCAGATCCTCATCACCCGAAAAAGCAGCACTCAGACTGACGGCAGCCGCATCCTGATTATGGATGTTGACATCTGGCATATTTCGATCGCGCAACAGCTGTTTAAAACGCGAATTAACGACCGAACCGGCAGCCAGCAATAATACACCGTTATTATCATAGATGGGATTATTGATTTTACGGCCAACGATCAGATCCTCGACGCGAATCGAAACGGTATCCTGATTCGCATCTTGAGATTCGTCAGTCTGCTCTAATTGTTCTTTAATTTCTGTTGTCATTCTCACAACCTGAAACGTGCCCGTTTCTTCTTACTCTAAAAGAAATGCAGGCAACGCCTTTGATGAACGGGAACACGACTTTTGGCTCCCAAGGGGTAAAGCTCACCATAAACCTAGGTTAAAAAACCTTCAAACCCAGCTATGGAGGGATATCCGATGCGAAATATCAACAACAATTTTGACGATCATTCCGATTAAGAGGATCAGTGAATCTCGATAGGAGGGGAATGACTGTTGCTTTAGATACTAAGTCCGTTTCAATAGCGCGCGGATCTCAGAGAGCACATCCGCTTCGCTGGGCAAACCTGTGGGCAAATAGCCACGTAAAGGAATCGGAGTCCCATCCAGGCGGTAAACCACTCCTGGAAAATGGATGCCCGAAACACCCGTGGGAAGAAAGACTTCCGTTTTGAATTGTTCGAAAGCAACAGGGCCGGTCAAAATCAGGGGAGTCTCTGACAGACGTTCGAGTGCCAACTCGGATAAGCCGGAGAGTGGCTGTGCTCCGACCAGAATACAAAGGTCGGTTTCAGTCTGTTCCAGCAATTGATTCGCAGAATACTCGCGAGGCGAATAGCGGGGGTAGCCTGCTGCAAAATTCACACTTGCGGCGTATCCGGTCTGCCAGGCCAACACTGTTTCAGCGCCTCTGGTCTCGCCGACTCCGGGGACATTCAGAGTATGACAACGACGTTCTGCCTGGATTTCCCGTACCAGCAGAGACAGGGCTTCGATGTTCCGATGTGCGAACGGTCCTCGTTTAAACTCTGGGCCAAAAAAGATGACGATATATTGACTCTGACGAATCAGACTCACCAGACTTTGCAGATCAGAAGTGGAAAGCCCCGCAGATTGGTTCTCTTCCAGATCAATGTCTTTCAGGAGTGCTCTCAGACTCCAGATCAGTTCGAGCTCATTTCCAGGCTCTAATGAAATCGATTGATCGACGTTGTCGCCAAAGTCAGTTTCCTCTCCGCTAATCGTCACGATCTTTCGAGGTAAATCAGCTGCGCGTCGATTCAAACTGTTTCTGTGACACTCAGTCCCCCGAAACGCATCTGCGCCCCAATAAATGATTAAATCGGCACGACTACGAACTTCTCCTAGCGTACACGACGCTTCGCCAACCTGCTGGAGTGCCCGAGTCGCGGAGGCAGCGCCCGTATCGATGGTCGCACCGATCTGATCAGCGAGACTAATGGCAGCCCGTTGGGAATCCGTGGCAGACTGATACATTCCATAGATCAGGGGAGATTGTGCCTGTTGAATCAGTTCGGCGGCCCGCTGAATCGCTTCCAAATGTGAAACTGCCACCCCCTTGACAGAAGGTTCCAGATGCTCAGACTGCGAAGACCGATCAAACCACGCCTGCCCTTGAAGGCAGGGGGTTTGTACTTCGGTAATCTGTTGTCCGTCGGTTGTCACCTGGATCTCATCGCAAACGCAACAACAACTGGCACAGGCAACGTCTTCGATCACATTTTTCACAGACGGTCTCCGAAACCGGGTTTAACCGATCCGATTTTTCAGTTCATTTAAAAGCGAAACAGCTTTTCCGATATCGGCTTTCTGCTGTTCTCGGTCTTCGGGAATTTCGCGTTCAATCGTCAATGGGCCGGTATAACCAATGTCATCAAGAGTTTGCAAGTAGGTTCCCATGCCGACATCACCTTCACCCAGGGGAACTTCTGCGCCCCACTCGATGCCTCGTTTGCCTTCTGCGGCCCAGGTCGCATCTTTGCAATGTACGCTCGCCACCAGATGACCAACACGCTTTAAGGCGGCAATGGGATCGCCCGTACCATATAGAATCATATTGGCAGGATCAAAGTTAATCTTGAGGTTATCACGTCCGACATCACTGATAAAATCGAGCAGGTGATCGGCTGATTCCTGTCCGGTTTCCAGATTCAGCTGCTGGCCATTCACTTTGACGTGATCGAGCAGATCCTGAGTGACTTTGACCAGTTCCTTATAATCGTCTGAATCACGATCTTCCGTGACGAATCCGATATGCAGGGCAACGGTATCCACGCCCAGCAGTTTGGCGAAATCGGAGATTTCTTTCATTTCTTCAACACGTGCGGCACGGGTTTCTGCAGGCACCAGACCAACGGTCTTCTTTGTGGTCGGAATATCAGCGTAGCTTTCTCCATCAAAACCACCAAAGACACAGGTAATGGTAATTCCCGCGGCGTTACAACGGTCCAGAAATTCTTTAGCGACTTCGGGAGTTCGGGTTTGCTTATGAGGCGCATGAATCTGAATCGTCGGAATTCCTAATTCCTGAACGACATCAAAATGCACTCCCAGACCTGCGTCTACTGAAGCAAATACGCCAATGGGCCACTTTTCCATTTTTCCTGCCTCCACAAAGTGTTCGTTTATGATTTTCAAGGTGATCGGATTTCAAGACTGATGTCCCATTTCCTGACAGGGACGACATTTATCATAAGGAGATTTCCTGTGTTTCACAAACGAGGGCCTCGATTTCTTTACAAAATAAAGAAACACATAACTGAATGTGTTAATGCAACTTGCCCCATCTATTGTTTCCCGCCCAACTCCTCTTATAATGGACTCTTCCTGCGAAGATCGCAATTGCAGACGGCCTTGAACGTGAAAGGGAAGACACCATGATCGAAATCAAAAAAATCCTGTTACCAACCGACTTTAGTGAACCAGCACAAGAGGCAACCCAGTATGCTGTGGAACTCGCCAAAAAGTTCAATGCCAAGCTCTATCTGCTGAACGTGATCGAAGACCCGGTCGTTTATATGCCGATGTTCGAAAGCTATGCATTGCCTCCCAAAGAAGACTTTGAGGAATTTGCCAAAACCCGACTCGATAACTGGATACTTGATGAAGACAAAGGCGACCTGGATATTGAAACCCACTGGGTTCATGGCAATCCGTTTGTCGATATTCTGAAATTTTCCAAGCGGGAAGAAGTCGATCTGATTATCGTGGGTACACACGGTCGTTCCTTAGCCGCCCATTTACTGCTCGGCAGTGTGGCAGAAAAAGTTGTCCGCAAGGCATCTTGCCCGGTGTTAACCGTTCGACCGAAAGGGCACCAGTTCATTCACCCGGAATCAGCGGAATAAGAAATTCTCGATTCGGTTCTCGTTCATCGCTCATTCTTTACTTTGCATTTTGAATGAGACACTCATTTTGTAAATCAGGAATTTCCTTTTCGTGATTGGCGACTCATCACATTCTGCAGAAAGCCGCATTCCCTTTTATGGGAAGCTGTTCAGCATCATTGCCTTCCTGGTGATCCTGAATTTGCCGACGCCGTCGGATATGACTGCGTCGGCACAACGGCTGGCCGCGGTCACCGCGCTCATGGCGATTCTGTGGATGACGCAGGCACTGCCCATCGCGGTCACGAGTCTGATTCCCCTCGCGCTGTTTCCGATTTTCGGAATCCAGGATCCCAAAACGGTCAGCCAGTCCTATATCAATCAGAATATCTTTCTGTATATGGGCGGCTTTATGATTGCCCTGGGGATCGAAAAGTGGGGCGTGCATCGACGGATTGCCCTGCATACGATTAAAGTCATCGGCTCCAGTCCCCGGCGGGTTGTCTTAGGCTTCCTGTTCGCCACCGGCTTCCTTTCCATGTGGATCAGTAATACTGCATCGACCTTACTGATGCTGCCGATCGGCATGGCCATTATAGGATCGATTTCAGAACTCACCCAACTCGAGTCTCCCGAAGATTCCTCGGAAGGCATCCGCCATTTTTCGGTGGCACTCCTGCTGGGTATCGCCTATTCCGCCAGTATTGGTGGTGTGACCACGTTAATTGGGACCCCCACCAATATCGCCTTTCAACAAATCTGGCTTTCTCAATTCCCGCAAGGCCCTCAATTATCTGCGGGCGAATGGATGGTGATGGTGGTTCCGTTTGGCATCACCTTTTTACTCATCACCTGGGTGGTGCTTTGCTGGAATATGCCACGCCTGTCGAATTCCAAAGAATCATCCCAGGCCATTATCAACGATCACATCCAGAAATTGGGGCGTGCTTCGCGCCCTGAAATTCTGATGTTACTCATTTTCGTGACGACCGCCATTTTATGGGTAACGCGGAAGCCGCTCATCTTTGGCGAATTTGAATTACTGGCCGGCTGGGAACAATTCCCGATTCACTTTCTGACCAAATGGGGCATCTCGGCCGAAAGGGCCTCGGGCTGGGTCCATGATTCGACAGTCGCGATGGGCATGGCGATTTTAATGTTCGCGATTCCCGCACAAAAAACAGAGCAGGGGACGACCGAATATTTGATGGACTGGGAAACGGCCGAACGGCTTCCCTGGGGCGTACTCTTACTGATTGGAGGCGGCTTCGCGATTGCGGGGGCTTTTCGCACTACGGATTTATCGGGCTGGGTCGGTCATGTTTTCTCACAGGTCATCGCAGACTGGCCGCCCTGGGCTCTGGTCTTTGCTGCCTGTCTGATGTTGACGTTCCTGACCGAATTTACATCGAATATCGCGACCGTGAATACCGTGCTCCCCATTCTGGCGGCGACAGCGGTCAGTCTGGAAATCGACCCACGACTGATCATGATTCCGGCGGCAATCTCTGCCAGCTGTGCGTTTACGATGCCCATTGCGACACCGCCGAATGCCATCGTGTTTGCGTCGGGGCAAATTAAAATGTCCGACATGCTGAAGTACGGGATCATTCTGAACCTGATTGGCGTCTTCCTGCTGACGGCATTCATGTTCTTCTACTTCATTCCGCAACTCGGAATTGAATTCGGAACCGTTCCCGAATGGATTCATCAGAACAAACCCTGATGAGAGTGCTTATTTGCCGATGCAGAATTTACTGAAGATGCGGTCCAGAATGTCATCGGTATAAACCTGGCCGACTATCTGTCCCAGATGCTGCAGCGCTTCGCGAATTTCAATCGCGACCAGTTCTTCTCCCAGTCGTAATGAGGCCGCTTCTTCTGCCGCGTGTAGAGAGAGTCCGGCGGCGCGCAGGCTTTCCCGACAGCGGGAAGCGGTGGAACCGATCAGCAGTTTACTTCCACGCCGGTATTCCGCCAGTCGCGATAAAACCAGCGTCTTCAGATCGTCAAGTCCTGCTCCCGTGGCAACCGACAGCTCAACCTCACAGTCTCGATACAGCTGGTTTGCTGACCGCGCAGGGGCTAGGTCGCTTTTCGTCATAATGTGCAGCAGATGTTGTGATTCCGAAATCTGATTCCGCTGCAGACGATCGATGTCTTCCCACTCCGGTTTCAGATCCGCGGCTGTGCACCAGACAACTAGATCGGCCTGGGCCACCTGTTGTGCTCGAAACTGTTGCGCACTGATAGAGATTTCATGCTCCCCCGATTCCATCCCGGCCGTATCAATTAATTGAATCGGCTGTCCGTGCCAGTTTAAAGTGGTCGCCAGATAATCGCGTGTGGTCCCCTCGACATCCGAAACCAGAGCCGCCTGCGCGTCTCCCACGAGTGCATTATATAACGTACTCTTGCCCGCATTCGGCAGGCCCGCCAGAACGAGTGACAGACTACCCGTCGATTCCATTCGTGTCGAAGAATCCTCGTAAAGCCGTTCGCAAAAAATGCGAATCTGTTGCAGGCGGGACACGAGTGTTTCGCGACTAATAAATTCGATGTCTTCTTCGACGAAATCCAGCCCCGCTTCCAGTTCGGAAAGTAACTCCAACAAATCCACGCGGGCTGCTCCGATGCGCGTTGAAACACCACCCGCGAGTTGGCTGAGCGCCAGATTGAGTTCGGCATGATCGTGCGCATCAATCACTCCGAGCACGGCTTCCGCCTGCATCAGGTCCACGCGCCCTGCAAGAAACGCCCGCAGAGTGAATTCCCCCGGCCGGGCCATGCGGGCTCCCTGGGCGGCTAAATTTTCAATCGCCGCTTCAAGCAGGGGAGGCGCACTGATGGTATGAAATTCTGCCAGCGGCTGACCGGTAAAACTGCGTGACGTCGGCCAATAGTAAAGAGCGCCCGGAAGAGACTGCGTTGATCCTGCCAGGCGTAATTGTCCCGGGTGACGTTCCGAACGGCTGGACTTCTGCCAGGCTTCCTCGGACTGAAAGCAGGCCAACAGACAAGGAACGATATCAGTACCGCTAATACGAATCATGCCGGCCGCGCCTCCACCGGGGGCTGATGCTAGTGCCACAATTGTGTCGTCAAACTGCAAATTCATGCTGAGCCTCTCAGGAAACGATCGTTACCGACGTTTCTTAGGCTTCTTCCCCGTGCCTTTGTCGCCGCGACCGTTTTGCTGCTGCTTCTTTTCATTAAGCGCTGCCTGCGCCTGTGCCTGATCAGCAATTTCCTGCAAACGGGCAAACCAACCTTTTTTCGCTGGTGTTTGTTCTTCAGAACTCTCTTTTTTGTTCTTTGTTTTTTTCGATTCTGCTTTTATTTCAATCGTCTTCGAGTCGGTTGTCTCACTTGCTTTCGGAGCGCGTTTTGACTGAAAGTCCAGCAGTTTCCGTTCGCAGATCCCCCAGAGGCTGGAAGCGATGAAGTAAACACAGAGACCAGCGGGCACACGATAGAACATGAAACCCATCGCGATCATCATGTAGTTCATGATTTTATGCTGCAGTTCCTGGTCTTTGTCAGTTGGGGGCGGCATGAATAGTTTCTGCTGTACGACAAACAAGCCTACTGTCACCAATGGCAGTAAATTGAAATTATCTCCCAGGAAGGGCAGAGAGAAAGGCAGCTTAAAGAGAGCATCTGGCGCTGCCAGGTTATCAACCCACAAGAAGGGAGTTCCCCGAAGTTGAACCGCGTTATTCAAAGCCGTATACAATCCGAAGAAAATCGGAAGCTGCAGAAAGATCGGCAGGCATCCGGCCAAGGGGTTGTAGTTGTTTTTGCTGAACAACTCCATTTGCGCCCGGCCGAGCTTTTCGCGATCATCTCCGTATTTCTTTTTGAGTTCAGCGATCTGCGGCTGCAACTCTTTCATCTTTTGGGCACCAACGGCCTGCTTGCGCGATAGCGGATACAGGCTGCCTCGCACCATAATTGTCAGACCAATAATGGCCAGGCCATAAGACAAACCGATTCCGTGCAATGTATTCAACAGCCACAGCATCAGCTTGGCGACGGGTCCGAAAAAGCCGAAATCCATGATCTCGGTCGCTTTCAATGGGGGACCAAGTAACGATTCCCGCTTGGGGCCGGCATACAAGGCGTAACCATGCTGCGCATCTTTGCCGGGCTCCAGCTCGATCTCATTGGAATTGACCTGAATCGTCGTGCGGCTCTGTGATTCGTTTTTGAGATCCTGCTGAATGAGGACGGGCTCAATACTGGCAGAATAGTTCGAACGCATTTCTCCGTTCACCAGCTTTGGCTCGTAATTTTTTCCATCCGGTGTTAACAGGGCAGCAAAATATTGAACGTCCACACCCGCAAACTGAAAGGCGCGTGTAAATTTTTCGACGTTCTTCGCCTGCACTTCTTCAATGATATCCGCTGCGTACAACGTCTCGGTATCCACGGCGAGATCATTTTGCAGAAAGCCGATACGCACATCGCGAAACTTCCGCGTGTTGTCGGCGTTCTCCAGCGGAATTCCCACGGGGCCGAGCAGATGGTAATCGAGTGTCTGTTTTTCCCCACCATGATTGATCACCTTGATATCAAAGTGAATCAGGTATCCGGCCTGTTCTTGATTTCGGAACTCGCGAAAATCCTGATCGTCTGGTTTGGGATATTTTTTAAGCGAAAATGTCTTTTGAACTTCGGTACTTCCATCAGGAGCTGTCAGCCCCAGACGAACCGCCTGGATGATTTCCTTGTTCTGGGGGTCCTTGATCTCTTCGAGGACTTTCCAGTCGACCTGACGTGTGTCAGTAAGCAGGGGCGCCAGTTTCTGATCCAGTTGGGGAATCTCGGTTTCCAGAGAACGGATGGTGGCTTTGCCACCGATAAATTCATCAAGGACTTTCAACGGCTGCTGCTGGTTCTTCAGATCACGATACAACGGATCGTTGAGAAAGGCATCGATGACCGCAGCCCCTTGCGTGGAGATGGATGCCTGCATGAAGTAGCCGGTATCAGGGTCGAGTGACCCCAGCACAATTTTCTTGTGCG
Source organism: Gimesia alba (assembly GCF_007744675.1). Lineage (NCBI taxonomy): Bacteria > Pseudomonadati > Planctomycetota > Planctomycetia > Planctomycetales > Planctomycetaceae > Gimesia > Gimesia alba. The sequence goes on along the minus strand of NZ_CP036269.1, from coordinate 3,596,140 downwards.
GGTTCTTGAGCAAATCGGCCTGTTTTACTTTAGGCTGCTCAACCGGTTTGATTTCTGCGTCTTTGGGCTCATCCGGTTTTTTCGCTACCAGGGGCGCATCATCATCCTTGGCTTCCGCTTCTTGAGCGACCTGCTGTGGCGCAGGTTTGGGAGGAGCAATGACGGGCATGACGAACAACTGCCAGAAAAACAAAACAGTCGCAGACAGAGTGACGAAGAGTAAGAGTCGTTTTTGTTCCATTGTTATCGACCATCTCGAAGACGATCGCCCAAGAAGTTATCTAAATCAGAAATTTCGTAAATCTTTTCTGCGGTAGCTGTAAAATCGTATTCGACTCTGCAGAAGGTCACTTTTTCATCATCAATAATGACATAAGAAGATCGATTGTCCGCATCACGCGGTTGCCCGACCGAACCGACATTCACTAGAAACTTTTCCGGGCCAAACGGATAGACATTTTCCACTTCCTCTGGTGAAAGGAAATTCATGCTCTCGGTAAAGACGCCGGGAATATGCGTGTGACCTTGAAAACAGTATTGATCCACCAGACCGAAAATGCGTTCCATTTTTCGCTGGTTATAAATGTCTTCCGGAAAGACATATTCATTGAGTGGGTTTCGAGCAGAGCCATGCACAAACAGAAGCTTGTCTTCGCGAATCATGCGGGGGAGTTCCCCCAGAAAATCCCAGCGATCCTGATTTTTAGACGCATCGCCTGTCTCCAGCATGCGTCGCGTCCAGAAAATCGCCCGTTCTGCGCCTGCGTTAAACCCTTCCGGATCGAACAAGGCTGCCTGATCATGGTTTCCCAGCAGTGATTTCTTACAACGCTTTCGGACGAGATCGATACATTCCCTGGGGTTAGGCCCATAGCCAATGATGTCTCCCAGGCAATAAATCTCACTGATTTCACGGCGATCAATGTCAGCCAGAACCGCTTCCAGCGCCTCAAGATTACCGTGAATATCACTAATGATCGCTCTTAACAACGGACAACTCCCACTTTCTTTTTACCGGAACCTTCTTTTAAGCAGGCAAATACCGGCCGTAATCACTATGAGGAGCCTGAACAAGAGAGGCTATCTTCTGTAAACAAAACACCCTGAACGAAGGGAATATCACTCGATAAGTTGATTCCGGGAATCAGACTCTCTCTCTACCTCGGATCAAATACGCCCGTAGGTACAGCGACTTTTGAGCCATCCGATCGCTTTTCCGAGATCTATGACCGGCCTAATCCTGCAAGATCGGCTGGAAATGTTCTACCAAAGTCCCAATAGTAGCAGTACAAGGGCACCATCTCAAGGCTCTGTTTACAGTTATCATTCGCTATCTGCTGGTAAATCTTGGCTAGGAAAGGCGAATTTCAGTGTAAAAGCAGAGCAAGTCTCCCAATTGCCGGGCACAGACGCAATTGGGGAGCCTTGAAAGCACGTTCCCTGAATGAATCGGATCTGCACATTGACACGCAATCAATTGAGACAAATATGGGAAAACCTGGCAAAACAGCAAACCTGCTATCATTCATAGCGATCATACACCGTCTGACTTTTGTAGGGAATGGGACGATCTTTCAGCAATGCTCTGCCGTGTGATCAGGGCATCATAACCCTTGAAATCGGCAGAACCCGTTTGTGAAGTCGGTTTCGATCGGGATTCTGAGGCCTTTTTACCTCTTTGTGCAGCACGTCACGCAGAAATCAACAACATCTGATTCTCAAAAACAACAGACACAGTCATCCGCATGTTGCCTGTTTGAAACTTGTGTCCTATGTTTTCAATATCCCTTCATTAATGTTTGCCTCCCAGTTTGATTGACGGGCGAGGGCGTTTACCGATCAGGTAACAACCTTGTCTGACATGAAACGGCGGATCGGTTTCCTCATTTGTATTGAGGAAAAAACGCATCCAGCACTGCACTCTGTCAAAATCAATGATTGATTTTGTCATGAGTAAATTCGATTTTCAATTTCATAATTGTGAATCCAAGAGACACAACACTGATTATTCACAACCAACACAGCTGTACGACGATTGCAGCATTACATGGACACTTTGGGCGAGACATATTCAATGAAGACAAATTCTGGTTCATTACTGGTAGTTGACGACGATCAATATATTCTGGAAGCGATGGCCGACTATTTGCGAAGCCTGGGGCATCGCACCGAAACATCGCTCACGTGCCTGGATGCGATCGAACGGTTAAAAGAATTTCCCTTTCAGGTCGTCGTCTGCGATGTCAACCTGCCAGACCAGGACGGATTTCATCTGCTGGAATGGGTTCAACAAAACGCACCCGATACCGCCGTCATTATGCTGACTGGCTATGGTACCATCGAAAGTGCGGTCGAAGCGATTCGACTGGGCGCGTTTGAATATCTGACCAAACCAGTCATTGACGAAGAACTCAGTCTGACAATCGAGCGTTGTCTGGACCAGAGGCAGGTCGTCGAAGAAAACAAAACTCTGAAGGCACAACTTGATCAGCGTTTTGGCCTGGCGAACATTGTCGGTCAGGACTATAAAATGCAGAAAATGTTTGACCTGATCGAAAGCGTGGCCGACACCAAAACTACCGTATTAATTCTGGGTGAAAATGGAACCGGCAAAACCATGACCGCGCGGGCCATTCACCAACTCAGCGACCGTTGCAATCAACCTTTTGTGGAAGTTGCCTGCGGTGCGCTGCCTGACAGTTTACTGGAAAGCGAACTGTTCGGTCATAAAGCCGGCTCGTTTACCGGCGCAACCCACGATAAAGTTGGTAAGTTCCTGCAGGCTGACGGCGGCACGCTGTTCCTGGACGAAATTGCCACCGCTTCTCCCAGTCTGCAGGTGAAATTACTGCGGGTGTTACAGGATCATGAATTTGAAGCGGTCGGCGATAACAAAACGCACACCGTGGATATTCGTCTCATTCTGGCCACCAATCAGAACCTGGAAGAGATGGTCGCCAAAGGAGAGTTCAGACAGGACCTCTACTACCGGATTAATGTCATTACGTTGACACAGCCCGCTCTCAGAGAACGCATGAGCGACATTCCACTTCTGATTGAGCACTACCTCAAAATTTACAACGAACAAATCGGGAAATCCATCAAAGGCTTCGACGCCTCTGCCATGCAGGCCATGCTCAAATATTCCTGGCCCGGCAACGTGCGGGAACTCATCAATGTCGTCGAACGTTCTGTCGTGCTGACCAAAGGGGAGTACATCCGGGTTCACGATCTTCCAGAACAAATTCGACAGGAACAACCCTACGCTCTGGCTGCAGACAGCCGCATGGGAAGTGGTTCTCTGAAAACCGCACTGGCCAATCCCGAACGTCAAATCATCATTGAAGCACTGGAAGCCAATGGTTGGAACCGCCAGAATACGGCGAAAGCGCTGGGCATCAACCGGACCACGCTGTATAAGAAAATGAAAAAATACGATATCGATTTTGAGAAACAATTGATGCACTAATCGGCTGTTCTCAATCGGAAATCAAACTCAAATGCACGTCGACTCGGCGTGCATTTTTTATTGCTAATCCCCCCATGCAGTATTTTCACTCAATTGCGAAAAACAAATAAACTTCAGCTTATACACCTATTTTTACAATTTGGAATGGTCGATATGTATGGAGAGATGAAAGGAATCTTCTCATCACAGGCGAAATATACGCTCAATTATCTCATTTCCAGGAGGGGGAATATATGAGATTCGCATCGATTGTACTGATCACCGTTTCATGCAGCCTGATTAATTCGGCAATTTATGCCGCAGGGCCTGCAGAGCCTCAGACACTATCCGATGTCTTAGCCGATGGTGTCTATGAAGGAGAAGCAGCACCAGCGCCTCCTGTCATCGATCCTCCTGACACTCTGAATTCGGCAACTGAAAATTCCGTTTCAGAACCAGAAACTCAACTCATCCAGACGCCGACAGGCGAACAACCGATTTCGCTCTCAGGGCAGCAGCCATGTTCGTGCCCGACGTGCAGTACTCAAGCATCGGCGTGTAACTGCCAGTCATGCGAGTGCAATGCCTGTACGCTCTGTGATCGCATTCCACTCTTGAATAAATTCCCCAGCGATCGTTGTTTTGACGACTTTGTCATGCCCGTCAGTAACCCAGTCTGGTCAATTGACCCTCGCTCACTGACTTATGTCCGTGGTATTTTCATCAACCAAATGATTGACGCGCAAACTCCCGTTCTCGGAGCAGGGGACCTGCAGGTTTACGCTTTGCAACTCGGAATCGCCTTAAACGAACGTCTCTCCGTAATTGCCGTCAAGGACGGCTACAACACCCTGCAAACACGGGGCGTTGGCAATGCGACAGGTTGGTCTGACATCGGCCTGGGACTGAAATATGTTCTCATCCGCGATGTCGAAAACCAGTTCCTGCTCTCAGGCGGTCTGATTTATGAAGCCACCAATGGAAGCAGCCGCGTCTTTCAAGGCAACGGCGATAGCGTCTGGACTCCCTATCTCTCTCTGGGTAAACAGATTGGTTGCGGTCACCTGATTGCTTCCACGGGTTACCACGTTCCCGGCGACACCGCCGAAGAATCGCAGTCCATCTATTACAGCGTGCATTACGATCACCCGATCACAAGCAAGCTCTCAGCCGTCGCTGAGCTAAATGGGATCGTCTATACCAAAAGTGGTCAGGCACTGCCTCTGAATATTGAAGGGGGCGACTGGATCAACCTGGGCTCAACAAATGTCGCGGGTAACAATTTTATCTCGACTGCATTTGGAGCGAATTACCGCTTGAACCGCTGCCTGTCGGTCGCCGGTGTCTGGGAATTCCCCATCACGGGTCGCAAAGATCTGATGGACAGCCGCACGACGGTGACTTTGACACTTCAGTTCTGATCGTTCGAACTGGCACCCATCTCAGAGTGAGTCCGAGTTGATCCGTGAACGTACTAGTTGCTCCAGTTGATCAATCACTTCATCGATTGTCAAACAGGACGTATTGATCTCAACCGCATCGTCGGCCGGTTTTAACGGGGCGACGGTGCGTTGTTCATCGCGCTGATCGCGTTCATAAATTTGCTGCAAAATCGCATCAACGGTAATCTGTTTCCCCCGCGCAGTCAGCTCTTCATGCCTGCGACGCGCGCGTTCCTCAGGATCAGCGATCAGAAACACCTTGCAGAACGCATCCGGGAATACCACGGTTCCCTGATCCCGGCCTTCGCTGACAATATCCACGCCTTCGGCAGCCTGCTGTTGCAGACGAACCAGTTCCTGTCTGACAGCAGGGTACTGTGCAACCACCGAGGCGGCGTCCGTCACTTCGGGAGTCCGAATGGTCTCCGAGACATCCTCGCCATCCAGCAGCACCCGATCACCCGAAAACGTGATTTTGATCTGCTGACTGACGTGTGTCACTGCCTGTTCGTCCGCCGGATCCACATTCCGCTGCAGAACTCCCCAGGCAACGCAACGATACATGGCGCCCGTATCCAGAAACTCAAACCCCAGACGTTTGGATAAACCACGGGCTGCAGTGCTCTTTCCCGATCCTGCAGGACCATCAATCGTCACGATCATCGATTAAGCTTGCTCCTCGAACAGGATTTCAATTTCCGCAATTTCATACTGCGACACCTCGACCAGCACCGCGTCTTCTTCGATCGGAAGTTCGACGACCGTCTTCCCATGAAAATCGCGCTGACGGGCACTGACGGGAGATTTGAAACAACGTAATTTCACCGAACGATGCATGCCTTCGGTTTCAATCAGACGCACCGCGAAACCAGTTTGGCCCCCAGACGCTTCGTTCGACGAATCTCCTTCCGGAGGTAACAAATCTAACACGCGCGTAATCTGCACGTTGCTGGCTGAAACATGAAACAGCCATCCCTTTTCGCCCATTCGGGGAGGTCCAACCTGACTGGAAACCTGACCTGCCGGCACCATGACATTCCGGGCCAGCTGCATCGGGAAAATCTGGTTCACGGCGATGGAAAAGGAAAACTCCCGTTTGGTTTCGCCTTCCACGATCAGCATACTGTCCAGCATCCGTGGTCCGGTTTTGCGATGAAACGGCAGCCCATGATTCAAAATCGTGACCCGTTCTTCTCCCTCTGCAATCTCAAAATAATGCGGGCTTTCAAAGCGTTCTCCCTGGAAGGCATGCGCACTTTCCAGGAGAGATCGAGTCAAAGAAGCGGTACTGTCCCCCCAGGCAAAACGCGCTGCATAGTAATGATCCCAGGGATTCCCATCAGGCAGAGTTTGCACATCCAGCTCGATTTTCACATCCAGAATCGGTCGCCCGCGCCAAAGCTGAAACGTCTGTCGGAACGATGCCAATATCGTGTCACTGACCTGGTCATAAATCTCGCCTGTCGTCACGATTTCTCCCATGCCGGGTCCCGCACAGGTGAGTTCTGCGTTCACATTTCGAATGGCAGAGTAGGGAGTCTTGTCTTCGAGGCCGCCCAGTGCACCGGGGGTTGAAATCGTGCGTTGATAGGGGAATCGATAGGCTAACTGCTGGCTTAAACGGTTCGGCTTCCGACCGTATTCCTTGATCTGCGCAATGCCGCCCGTCTCTTCATGAATATGCACTTCAAAGAATTCATTTCGCAGTAACAAAGGCTCCGCGATCGGAACACTGCTTTTTGCTGGTGCTGACGGAGATGTGCCTGGCTGGAGCCAGACAAATCCGGCACCAGGAATTTCGACGACCGCTTTTTTCTGCCGTTCATCAAACTGCGTTGCTTTCACCGCATCCTGTGCCGGTTCATGGGGAAACTCGTGCAGATCAACGACCACTCTTCTGGGAAATGAAAGTGAGTTCAACAATAACACGCCGCTCTGCTGCGCTGCTCCCTGAAGAATGATGTCCGCGAGTTTCGCTTCTCCCGACTGGCGAAATCCTTCTAGCGCGGTGACTGCAGTTTGAACCCGTTCCGCTTCCGCATCCGGATGCCCCTGTTCCACATCCTGCTCAATTTTCAACAGCGAATCATCCGAAATGGCTTGCCCATAGATGGCTTTGGAAACCGCATGAAACCAGAGCCCGGCCGTCAATTCATCGTGCCTTTGAAAATGGTCGATAAAACGGCTGAGCGGATCGGGCTTGCGCATCGCCACAAGTTGGCTCAGAAAGGGGGACAGGTATTCCCGCGCATCATAGGAGGAATGCCGGCCTGACGATTCCGTGTTTTGAAAAAAATCATTCAACAAAACAAAGCTGCCCAACACCGGGGCATAGCGATGAATGCGTTTAAAGTCTTCAAAAAAGGGGGATTTTACATCAGGCCAATGGGCAAACATCAGCGCGCCCACCTGATCTTCTTCCATCGATTCCGCCATCCGTTGTGGAAAACGGAGATAACCGGCTGACCCTTCAGCCGACATGGGAATCCGGGAAAACGCATCCAGAATCGTGCCGTCTGCACCTTCCCAGTGAATTTTGCTCTGCTCATAATCGGGATAGATCCCATCATCCAAAACCAGATGTAGGGCGGAATGAAAGCCGAAGCGATGCAGCAACATTGGTAGAATGGAAGCCAGACCAAAACGCCGCCGGGCCCAAGTGGTTGGAGTCCGATCGGTGAGTTCCTGAATTTTGCGTGTCCCCGCATTCAACTGCCAGATCAAAGACTCCACAGGGACAACCGGCGTGGCAATTTGATCCTGCTCCCCCCCGATGACTTCGGTCTCCTGATTCTGACAACTCGTTTTCAGAATTTCTGTCAACTCAGGACGTTCTTGAGCGATCGTTTCCAGATCGTCAGCGGTGAGCAGCAAGTTAAGAGGTTGTTCGTCCGCAATCGCCGCCTTGAGCGAATCATTGGCCCACTCTGGCGCGACCAGACACAGATCGATCAGATAGCAGTCGATGGGATAAAATCGCTCCCGATTCTCCAGCAGGACCTCAAAACATCCTTTCAAATGAGCCCGCGCTGCTTCAACATCATTGGCCAGCGCCGCGTCGGCAGCGGCAATCGCCTCTCGTTGGATGGTCGCTTCATCCAGACTACTGAAATGATGCATACAACGCGTCAATAACTCTAACTGAATGTAACACAGCCCGAGTGCATAAAAGTCGGCAACCAGTTCAGCTGATAATTTCGGCTCAGAAGCTTGTTCGGTGTCGGCATGTAACGGTTCGAGTGCCGCTTCTGCCATCTCGTCACGGTGAATCTTTCCACTGACGACGGTTGCTCCGTTTGACTCCGCCTCTTCAATCCAGCCGTAAGGCAGCCAGTCTTCGGACGTCTTGGGAACCAGCAATAAGCGATCTGCCAGAAATTGAGGTGGCTCATCGGAACGATGCCAACTGGGAATCACTCGGGACGAGGCCAAAAGTTCAGGATGCCAGGCGACGGCAAAGGCATTCAGCAGGCTCTCGGCGTCTTTTTCTTCCAGCTCCGTCGGGAAATCTTCAAGACTGTGGCAGGGGATCAAGATTACTATATCATTGTATGTCATTGTGTCACAATACTTTAGAAACGTAATAACATTCAATTCGTACCTTCGAGAATGAGTCCGGTTCCTTCTCTGACTCAGATTAGCATAAGCAAACTACCGCCGAGTATCTATAGTGCGGTATCCATCACCCACGAGAAATCACAAATCACAGGCTAACTTATACTTAGTCAAATCCACTTCTGAAGCCAGAAACATAAACATACACACAGATCATCGCAAAAAAACTGATTGAAGAATCCATCAATAAAACTGATAAATTCGTAATAAAAACTGACTTATTGGGAACTCTTTGATTTTGAGCCTCGTCCAATCAATTGAATGAACCAAAAACGAAGCAACTTGCGACAGGAATTCGCAGACGATAGTCCGTTTGGCATACAAAATCATAGCGGTTGACTGATTATTTTTTATGAAGTCGTTTTCAAACATCCACTATTTCATTGACTTTATACGAAATCCTGTGATAGCCTTATGTTAGGGGATTGTTTATTCTGAAATTATTCCCTCAGCCTATCTAACTGAAACTAAGTAAATCTGATACAATTCCGCTGGTTTGAAACGATTCCGTTCAGCCAGCATGAAATAGCATCTCGTTCATTAAATTTCGGAAACATTTCCGGTTCAATCTGGTAAGCACTGATTCAGGTATTTCCAGAAAGTAGGAGTGACCAGTCACATGGCAGAAAATCAAGCTGTTTGGGGCATTGAAATTGGGCAGGCCGGCTTAAAGGCCATTCGACTTCGCTATGCAGAAGCCGCTGATCAGGTGATTGCCGTTGCATTCGATTATATTCCCCATCCCAAAATTCTGAGTCAGCCTGATGCTGATCCTGATGAATTAATCAGCCAGGCTCTGGATACTTTTCTGTCACGCAATGAAACCAAAGGAGACCTGATTGCGATCAGCGTCCCGGGACAGACTTCATTAGCGCGATTTATTCAACTACCGCCGGTTCAATCCAGCCGCGTTCCTGAAATCGTCAAGTACGAAGCCAAGCAGCAAATTCCGTTCGCACTGGAAGACGTGATCTGGGATTACCAGCCTCTGGGGGGCGGCGTGGAAGAGAGCGGTTACATGCTGGATGCCGAAGTTGGTATCTTTGCCATGAAGCGCGATCAGGTTCTGAAAACGCTGCAGCCATTCGTCGACCGAAAAATTGAAGTGGAGTTGATCCAGATCGCTCCCTTAGGTCTGTATAACACACTCTGCTACGATTCGCTGGGAATGCGGGTCGGGCAGGAATTTGAAGGCAATCCGGAAGAGTCTGCGATTGTGGTCGACATGGGTGCCGACAGCACCACATTGATGGTCACCAACGGCAGTAAAATCTGGATCCGTAATGTTCCCATCGGCGGTAACCACTTTACCCGTGCGTTAACCAAAGAAATGAAGCTCACGTTTGCGAAAGCAGAGCACCTCAAATGTAATGCGACTCGTTCCGAAGACCCCCGCGCCGTTTTCCAGGCCTTGCGACCTGTGTTCAACGAATATGTTTCTGAAATCCAGCGTTCGATCGGCTATTTTTCCAGTGTGAATCGCGATGCGAAAATTTCCAAAGTCTACGGGACCGGTAACGGCTTTAAGCTCGCCGGTCTGCAGAAATTTCTGCAACAAAACCTGCAGTACGAAGTCGAACGGCTCGATGACTTCCAGTCATTAGTGGGAGACGCCGTTCTCAACGAACCGCTGTTCCAGGACAATATCCTCACGTTTACCGTTCCCTACGGGATCGCGTTGCAGGCCTTACAACAGACTACGATTCATACCACACTTCTGCCGCCTGAAATTGCCACGGCTCGTAAAATCCGTCGTAAAAAACCCTGGGCCGTTGTTACTGCAGCAGCCTTACTGGTGGGGCTTTGCATTTCGACAGTCGGCTTTAGCAATGTCGCCAATTCGGTCAGCACAGATCGTTTCGGCAGCGTGGAAAGCAAAGTCAAGAACTTGACCACACAGGTTTCCGGATACCAGTCCAGTTACAGCGGCGCCGAAGGGGAATTCACTGCTCTCATTGAAAAGGGCGATAAACTCGTCTGGAATCTCGACACCCGAGATGACTGGCTGGAAGTTTATAAGGCCATTGATGAATGCCTGCCCCGCGACGTAGACGACCAGCTTGACAACGAACAGATTGAGAAACGCAATCGGATCAAACTGCCCGGCATCACGGTCGAGCATCAGGCCGACCTGGCGCAATGGTTTGAAAAGCTTTCCCCCCAGGCAAAGTCACTTCTCCCGAAAGTGGATCAGGAAACTCCACCCGAAGGGGAAGGCTACGTCTTCACTCTTCAGGGTGTGCACTACCATCATGATGAATCCAAACCCACCACCGACGTTGGCGTCTTGTATGTTCATGAAACGCTCTTGAAAAACCTGCAGTCCTGGACGGTGAAGAATCCGGATTCGGCCCCTGTGGATGTTCGCAAAATGGGCATCACGCATGCAACCGTTTTGGAAGACTCACGGGACACATTTGACTACTACCCCAATGGTCAACCTCGCGGAATGCGACGGGGGATGGGCGATGGAGGTTTTACTCCTGGTGGATTTGGTGGTTTTGGCGGTGGTCGCCCCGGTGTCCTGCCTGGTGAGGAAGCCGGTTTCCCCGGAGGTGCGGGAATAGCCGGTCGTCCCCGTGTCGGTGCTAAACGCCCCGAAAAAGACCCCAAAATCATACCACTTCACCGTACAAAATTTAAACTTCAATTTGTCTGGAAACCAATTCCTGTCCTGGAACGGCAGGAACAGCCACCAGAATCCTCTACCTCAGAAGGGGAGGAAGCGACGGCTGAAGCAGGCTGATAAAGGCTTGCCAGACAGACGTTACTCAACAATAAGATCGATTCACTTTAAAACGTTTTTTACGCGACTTTACATCTCTTTGGAAGAGAGCAGAGGACAACCCGATGGACAAATTAAAACCGATTCTTGTTCATAAATTCTGGATCATTCTGTTTATTGCTCTGCTGCTGCCTGTGATTGGCTGGAGTATGGCGACTGGTAGTCTTGCCAAAGAAATCGATGAGCGAAAAGCCGCGATCGATAAAGCATTCACCGACGCACAGGTTCCCCCCAATCCTCCCAATGAAACCTGGTCTTCTGCCCTGAAAGAGATCAACAAGGAAAAAGAAAAGTATATTGGTCAGTCCCACAAGTACCTCTGGGATAAACAAAAGAGCTTATTTGTCTGGCCACCAGACGTCACTCCTCTGATGAAAAATACGCCGTATCGCGGTGAAATCTCGCGTGTTCCCCGCAACCTCTATCGAAGTGCTTATAAATTTGAAATCTTGCGTGCCCATAAACTGGCCAACCCATTCAGCTTGAAAGATGGAACGGGAACGGTTGATATCAGCCCGAACACCATCCCCCATGTTCCATTAGACAAATGGAAAACACTACCTCCGACTTCGGAAGAAATGTGGGATGCTCAGGAAGATGTCTGGCTCGTCAGCTCGATCCTGGAAGCTATTGCCGAAGTCAACAAAGGCGCTGCGAATATCAGCGAGTCGCCTGTCCGCCAGATTATCCAGCTGGAACTGCGCGGGGGGACCGTTGGCGATGATGGGAGTGCTCCCGCTGGTGACGGCAGCATGGGTGACATGGATGGTATGGCGGGAATGGCAGGTATGGATAGTGGTGGATTTGGCGGCGGAGGTGGCGGTGGGCGCGCCGGCATGACGGATGCGATGGGCGGCGGCGCGATGCAAATTGATGTCGATATGGATCTGACCAAAATCTTCGGAAATGATGTTGATGGCTCTGCCGGAGGTGGAGACGATAGTGGTGACGTGATGGCAGAAAGCGCCGGTATGCTTGGTGGTGGCTTTGCAGGAGGCCAGGGCGCACAAAACCTCAAACGTTACTACCATGAAGACGAAGCACTCCCCTATAAAACCCGTGCGTTTTATATTAAAGCCGTAATCCAATCTTCAAAACTGCCTCACCTGCTTGCCCAGTTATCCAGCATGCCTTGGCCTGCAGAAATCGTCCGCGTTCAACGCGCAGACATGTTCGATGACAACCTGACCCCCATTGCCAGTCTCGGTGGTACCACAGGCCGCCGGGGCGCCAGCCCCATGGGAGGTGACGCCGGGTTCAGTGCCGATTCAGGATTTGGTGGAACGGAATTTGGTGGAGGCCGTCCCGGCGGTGGATCTGGCTTCAGTGCTGAAGCCGGAGGACAACCGGGAATGGGACAACCAGGCCTCGAAAATAAAGGCCTGCTGGATGCTGCTTTAAGTGACCCTGAGCTGTCTGTCGTCACCATTGCCGGTTTAATGACACTTTACAAACCGTATGAACCACCCGAAGGAGAGATGGTGGCTGAAGCAGAGGGGACAAACCCCAATAACCCGGGGCAACCGGCGGCCGATGCTGCCACACCAGCAGGGGATGCAGCCAATGCAACTCCTGCAGGCTCTGAAGCAAACCCAGCGCAGCCGACAGATGCTGCGGCTGCCAATACCGAAAACCAGCCCGTACCCGCGGGCGATACTCCTGAACAACCAACAGAACCTGCATCTCCGGCGACGCCAGCTGCAGATTCCGCACCGGCGGATAATAACCCACAGCCTCCTCCGACCGAATCGAATTCTGAGGAAGCTGCTAACCAGTGATACAGACTTACTAGAAACTGAATCCCATCAGCTACAGTAAACTTTAATTAAACGGAGAAAGTCCCGTGAAGAACTTGATGTCCAATCTCAAAGGAATGAACTACAAAGAATTTGCAGTGAACCATGGCGAAAAGATTGTCCTGGGCTTCGTTGCATTGTTTGTAGTCTTTGCCATCTTTACATCAAAGTGGACAACCGAAAAACGGACTCCGCTTGAGCTCTCTCAAAAGGTCGAGACGGCTGAATCCCAGGTCAAAAACAGTCAATGGCCCGAAGAACAACGCAAGGAATTTCTTAAAGATGACGATCTGCGGGAAAAAGTGTCACAGCTGATCGATAAAGGGATCGAGGTTACGAACTATCAATTCTCGCATCCTCTCTCCTGGCGGTTATACGCGAAAAAAGAGCGTGCCAAAGAAGTGGACTGGATGCCGATCGAAGATCTGGTCGCCACTTACGGTCGGTTTATAATGATGACCCGACCACTCGACGCTGCAATGGAAGAAGGAGCTGAAGGCTCGGATTCAAAGGAAACTGAAGAAGCCAAACCGGATGAACCAGAATATAACCCGTTCAAAAAAAGAACCAATGTTGCCGGCGCTGGTATGGGAGGCCCCGGCGGCTCTGCCATGGCAGGCCTGACTTTTGGTAATATGCCTAATGCTGAAGCAGACATGATGGCTGCGGGAGGTCCCGGTGGTTACGACCCAGGCGGTTATGCTCCCCCCGGTGAATTAGGAGCCGTGCCTGATGGGTCGATGATGGAAATGGGAATGAGTGGTGGTATGGCAGGTCCCGCTCGTGAAGGTCGCGGCTTACGATTTATTGCCGTCAGAGGCGTCTTCGATCTGGCCACACAGCAAGATAAGCTGGAACGATCTTTGGGTGATGCCTATTCAATGCAGAACATGCAGGCAGGCAGAATCCTGGAGTTCCTCGATTTTCAATTACAACGCCAAAAAATAGTCCCCGGAGCTAACCCTGCAGCCGGTAAATGGGAAGACGTTGATATCGAAACATCGATTGAGGTCTTAAAAGAAAGTGCCGACTTCGACCCTGAAGTCGTCAACACCGGAATCACCGACCGCGTTTTCACCATGCCGCTTCCCAGCCGAATCGCGGGGTTCTGGTATAAAGTCGCCACGCACCCACGCGTCGAAAACTTCACCCTCAGCCAGGAAGAAATTGAACAGGAACTCGAATTCAATCGACTGGTTCTGGATCAATACAAAAAATCACACGCCGGTGAAAGAGTCTTCAAAGAAAAACAAAAAGGCTTTTCGAACTTGCAGCTTGGCATGCGTGAAATTCGCAGTCAGTTTATGTCGGACGGACAACCCGAGCAAATGGATTCTGTTTTTCAAGGTATGGCAAGCTCCATGCAGCAGATCAGACCTGGTGAAGAACTGGACGAGAAGAAACTCATCCAGAAATTGAAAGCCAATGTCACAGCCGCTGGCCGACTCTTGTTATTCCGCTACTTTGATTTCGATCTGAATCCAGGCGAAACTTACAAGTATCGCGTCCGGCTTGTCGTACGAAATCCGAATTTTCAGCGTCCCATCGAAGAAGTCGTGCTGCCTGCTGTTGCGGAAGGAGAAACAAGAATGACTCCCTGGAGCAATGAGACTGCCGCTGTGACTGCCGAACAGGATGTCTACTATTATCTGCAAAATGTTCGACCTCCCCGTGGAGCCAACGGAATAACGGCACAATTTGAAGTCTTCCAGTGGTATCCCAAAACCGGAACCACGATTCACTCTTTTTTAAAAACCGCCGTTGGCGACGAGATTGGCGGAGAACAGTCTGCAGAACTTTATGATGTTGCGAAAGAAGAATACGACGAGAAAGCAACCGTCCAGTTTGATACACAAAACTATCTGGTCGATGCGATCCCATCTCCTTCTATCCGGCTGGAAGATCACCCCGATTTGAACTTGCCCAGACAAACTCGAGGGCATTTACCCATCGATGCGGAAGCAATTATTGTTGATAATCTGGGGAATCTGAAATCTTCAAAGCCCCCGGCAGCTTCCGAAACTTATACCTATGCCAAAAACATGTTCGACCGCGAGCGTCAGAGTCTGGCCTGGGTCAAAGAAGCAGCAGAAGCCAGAGCCAGTGCTCCCACCGATGCGTTTGGCTTTGGCGCTGAAGAATCGGCCTCAGCTGAATATTATGGTTTGGAGGGTGATATGATGGGTCGTCCGCAAAAAGGAAAGAAAAGCAAACGCAAAAAGAATCCCATTCGCGTGGGACCATAATTTGCTGATTTGATAACACGAGAAGGGAAGGGTAGCGGCAGTTACTCTTCCCTTTTTTTACGCATGCTACAATCAGAGCTTCGCATGCAAGCAACTGGTTTTCTGGCCCCGCTTAGCAGAATTCGGTCAGCAAGGCCTCATCTGTTGCCCCCAGCAAGAGCTCTCGCATTTCCGCGGCAATGAAAAAGGAACCTGTCACACATATCAACGTCTCTGGCGTCGAATTTGCCTTCGCCTTGAGCCAGGCATCGGCGGGACTGGCAGTGGAAATCAGATCGGTATGACTGCCAGACTCCTGCTGAATCGTTTGCGCAATGTCATTCAATTCGTTTACCGGAATTCGACGCGGATTAGAAAGGTACTGGGTCAGAATGACTGTCTCAAAATGTGGCAGCAGCGCTCCCAGCATTTCGCTCACATCTTTTTCCCGAGTCGCAGCAAAGATTAACAAACGATTTTGCTGCGAGAAGCACTCGTCGAGCGTTTTGATCAAGGCGTTGATAGAAGCACCATTGTGGGCAGTATCAATAATCACCGTCGGGTTCTTCTGTACCACTTCAATGCGTGCCGGCCATTTCAAGCCAACCATCCCTGTTCGCATTTGCCCGATCTCAATCGGAGTCCCTGTGTGACGTAAATAATCCAACAGCACAACAGCCAGCCCGGCATTCATCGCCTGATGCTGCCCCAGCAGACTGACTGGCATCTCATCAATCACGGACCACGGGCTTTTGACCTGAATTTTCTGCTGCCGATTCGCATCTAGAGAACCACTTGCGGCAGTCAGGGCGCCAGCCTTTCCTGATTCTCGGACTGTCTCATAGAAAAAGTCCCGGTTGAGCAGGTACAACGGTGCCTGTCGCTCTGCACACACTTCCTCAAGAACGGCAATTGCCTCTGGCTGTGTGACGCCACTAAAGACAGGAATCCCCGATTTGATAATCCCCGCTTTTTCACGGGTAATCTGTTCGATCGTGTCCCCCAACAGGGCCGTATGGTCATAGCTGATATTGGTTATCAAAGTTGCCAGCGGTTCACAAACATTTGTGGAATCCAGCCTGCCCCCCAGCCCCACTTCCATCACTGCATAATCGACTTGATTCTGCTTGAAATGCATCCACGCCAATGCAGTGGTCAACTCGAAAAATGTGGGGGTCATCTCCCCCTCACCAAAATCAAGTCCTAACTGATCGACCGCCTCAGAGAGCACCGTGACCTGATCGACCAACTGCTCGGGAGCGATCTGCTTTCCGTCAATCAGAATCCGTTCTTCGTATCTGGTCACGTGCGGTGAAGTAAATAATCCGGTACGGTACCCTGCGGCAGACAACATTTCAGCAATCATGGCTGAAGTGGAGCCTTTCCCTTTCGTCCCTGCGATATGAATTGTCGGCACACTGGACTGAGGATTCTCCAAGGCCTTTAGCAGTTCTTGCATTCTTCCCAATTTGAAGTCTTTGGTGGAATACTTATTACTCCCCATTCGTTCATAATTGAGGCGTCCAAAGAGAAAGTCCAGACTGTGCTGATACTGTTCTGCCGAGACTCCCATGTCAGGCAGTTCCTTTTATATAATTGACGGTAAATACGATCGGTTAACTGTCGAAACAGCCTCTGCAGAAAAAATAACGAGAGATTGAGGCTAAGTCGCGAATATTATAGCTAAGCACTTTTCGGATGTAGACCGTGAGATATACAATCAAGCAAAGATTTTCACAACTGTCAGAACCATTCGGATACTTAAAGGTGAACAGGTCATATGAGCATTGATACCGCAACCGTCGGCCAACTCCTGGAATTGAATCGAACAATGACGTTGAAACTGCTCAATGAAATCAGCCAGTTTGATGACCCACAAAGTGCGTTAGCATATCGGCCCGGCCCGGAAAGGGCACATATTGCCTGGCAAATCATGCATATCGCGATTACTGAGGAATTATTCGCGACAGATCGCCTGAGAAAGACCCCTTCCAATCTTTCCGACTGGTTTCCCCTCTTCCAGAAAGGGAGTATCGCGGATCAGAATATTCCGACTGTGGAAACGATCCAATCGGTCCTGGAAGAGTCGCGAGCGAATTTACTGAACACGATTTCTCAGATCTCCGAAGCAGAAATGGAGCAAATTCCGGAAGGGCTTCAGGAACGCGGCTGGACTAACCAAATGGCGCTGCAAATTGTCTGCTGGCATGAACCTCATCACCAGGGTCAGGCACATTTACTGCTGAATTCGTGGAAAACAGAACAGTAATAAAAGCCTCCCCCACTCCCGTGATGCTCCGGACAAGCGGATCACTCTTGACATTTTTCCCGCTTCACCCAAAATATCAGCTTCAATACAAGAATTGAGCCAGCCGCTTCAGACATTCAACCTGATTTTGAACAGCAAACAGGTAAATCAGCTGAAGGATCTCTGATTATGAGTTCGATCAATCCCGGTTCTGTGAATTTAGCGAGTTCGTTTGCCGGTGCTCAACGAAGTGATGCCAGCACCGATAAACAGAAAGCCGAAGCAGCTCAGCAAAATATGGCCATCGACAAAAAAGCGATGACCGATCACCAGCTTCACGACGTCGGCGATGCAGACAAATCGGGTGATCGGGACGCTGATGGCCGCATGCCGTTAGGTCATGATGATGAAGAGGGACGCGGCGCACAGTCTGAGACCAACGAACAGGAAACCGAAGAAGAGCATCACAAAGCACCTGATGCGGAAGGTACGTTAGGCACTCACCTGGATCTGGATGCCTGAAGCACAGAGAAATCAGATCCTGATTCTTATTTGGAATTATTCAGAAAACCAAACAGGCTCTTCTTCTTTCTTGCAGCAGAATCATCGGTAACAGAAATGGATTCGCCGCCGACACTGTTTGCCAGTTCCATAATCGTTCTGGTCAGCTTGGCCTTCGGCGCCTGCACGACCAGTGGAACGCCATTGTTTCGCGATTCGACCATCGTGGCATAGTCATTCGGAATCTGGCAGAAGATGTCGCGACCGATGGTCTCCAAGGCTTTGCTGATACTGATTTGAGTATCTTCCAGTCCCAGACGATTCATCACGACTTTGATTTTATCAGAAACATATTCATTGTTGTCAAAGAATTGTGAAAGTCGGACCACGTTCCTCAAGCAAGGCAGATCCAACTGCGCCGTCAGCAACACGGAATCCGAAAGCTCCATCGCTGCCATATCGAGACTGTTATATGATTTACTGACATCAATCACCAGGTGCGTAAAGGTTGCACGCAATAAAGCAATAATCCGCCTTAAGACTTCAGTCGTAATCTGCACCGACATATCCATTTGAACGGGGCGGGGTAGCAGGAACGCACCACAACTATGCTTGGTGAGTGATCGCTTCAATAACGAATAATCGAGCCGTGAAATATTTTCGGCGACATCCTGAATCGTATAATCTGGAATAATATCGAGCCAGACATCAGTATCACCCAACGCGAGATCCAGGTCGATCACTGCCACACTGTTACGCTCGTTGCTGGCCAGACAACAAGCCAGATTGATTGCCAGTGAAGTACAACCAACGCCACCACTGACTCCCGCGACCGTAATCACCTGGCTCGATCGAGGGGCATTCAGATCTCCCTCTGATTTCCCCGAAGTCATCTGAATTCGGTTCAACGCAGCCAGGAAGTCTTCCAGAACCAGCGGATAGCCTAAAAATTCTTTGGCCCCATTTCGCATCGCCTTTAAAATCAGGCTGCCTTCCTGCGAACTACTCACCACAATCACATTACAGGTAGGCAAATCCCGGGTTACCTGAGCGATCAGGTTCAAGGCCATCTCCGGATTGGCATCCAGGGAGATTAAAGCAATGTCGGGCTGGGTCTGTGAAACAACCTCCGTGAAGAATTCGTAACGACTACATTCTGCTTCAAGCCAAACCATATCGACGCCAATCAGCATATTCTTCAGCTCATTGCGTGTCGATTCATTTGGATCGATGATGGATAATCGAACAACTCCACTCATTAGATGTTCACTTATGCTTAAGGTTTAAGTTATTGCGATTGCATTTTACTATTATCGAATCAGCTCATGGCGAGTTTTAGTTTTTCTAGCCTCCCGGTCCAATTAAACCCGGGCGATCTCCGGCAGGCTTGCTCACACTACTGGGCTTCTTAACCGGCTTCGGACTCGTTGCTTTCTGCTTTGCCTTCCATTCCTGTTTGGGAGAACTCGACAGATCAGGCACTTTAGTATTCACTGGAGTCTGGGCAGGCACTTGATTCAGTTTCTGCTGTACCTCCAAATTTTTCACACTTTCTGGTGATAGAGAAGGCTTCCTGATCACTTCAGATTGAATCGTCGGTGCAGGAGGGGCAGGGGGAATTTGCGATGCGGAAGCAGGGGGTAAGACATTTTCCATGTTCATCATCGCTTCAGGACCGATCGGCCCGGGAATCGAATACCGGCACTCAGGGCAATCACTGCCATAGCTGGGAACTTCCAGTACGCCATCCAGATAGAGCTCGCGATCTGTTGGTGTCGCCGTAAATCGGCCAGGACCACCTGGAGGCACCTGACCTGACTTCAGCGGCGAAACCAGTTCCGGCGTCACCATGATCACCAGTTCTGTTTCTCCTTCGGTGTATCGCACACGACGGAAGGCCGCCCCAATCACAGGCAACTCTCCCAGGAAGGGTGTTTTGGAAGTCTCTGCCGTTTTTCGGCTGGAAATCAAACCGGCAATCACCATGGTTTCACCGAAATTCATTTCTACAGCAGTATTCGCACGACGCACGGTTAACCCGGGTACTGTCGTCCCGGCAACCTGTACCGCATTGGAAAAATCGCGTTCGCTGACTTCAGGTTGTACTTCTAATCGCAGACGCCCATTACCGAGCACAATCGGAACTGCTTCCATTCGGACACCAAATTCACGCCACTCGATAGTCACGGTACCTAAACTTTGAGGAACCAGAATGGGAAACTCACCACCGGACAGCAGATTGGCAGGGCGACCACTGGTTGTTACCAGTTCCGGCTCTGCCAGAATTTTCAATAACGCTTCCTGCTTCAAGGCTTCAATGAAGGCCTGAAAGATACTGGAACTGTCTACTAAACCAAAACCAAGTGAAGTCCCACTAATCAGGTTCTGTGAAGCAGTCAATGCAGGGGGTCCACCAAAGGGAACTGTAATCCCCGTGATGGGAACTAACGTCCCCGGCGTACTGTAAACATAAGAGGATTGATTCAGGAATAACCAGTTTACGCCTAACTGGCGAATCTTGGATCGCTGAACTTCCATGATTTTGACTTTGAGCAGTACCTGCTGCACACCAGCCAGTTTCATCTGATTCAACACACCATTGGGGAAGAATTGCTCAGCAATTTCTACCATTTCGGTAATCGCTTCCGGCTCTGTCACCCAGCCACGCAAGACGACAGAATCCTGAACCTTGATGGCAGTCACAGATGACTTGGGAAACAGCTCGCGAAGATAAGCCTGCAGGTGCCGTGCATCACCACTCACAAATGTCTCTACAGAAAACACTTTCCCGTTTTCGTCTGTAATGACCAGTGTGGTCACGCCCGGAACCAGAGCTTGAACCCGGATCTCATTGGGAGTCAGGGCGGTGATCCCCAATACGGTGGGATCGAAACCATCCACGCGTTTAATTTTACCGGGGAACTTAAGAATCTTGGAGAATTTTTCAGTGACTTCCAGCTTCATCTTGTCAGCTGTAACCTGAACGATCGGCTCGCTTGCTCCGGGAGGAGCAGGCGGCTCTTCCTGCGTATATCCTTTTGCATTGATGAGACTGCACACCAATGCGAAAAACAAAGGAAGACTATTCATTCTTAAGCATTTTTTTAAGGCCAGCATCCTTGCCCCTTACTTTTTAAACAGTGAAACCATTGAAACCTGGGAAAACCCCGGTTTCAATTCACTCAGTTCAATAACATGATCCCATACTGGATCGGAATATTTCTTTCTGGCCCACTCACTGCCTCTGCACTCCCTGACAGGGCAGGGCAGAATCAGTTGATCTTCTCTTTCTCTTTTTTGTTCGTAAACACTTCCCACAAATCTTTTAATGCCTCTTTTTGATCATCCAGCTCTTCTTCCAGAAGTTCGACTTCCTGAATGATTTTTTCTTCCCCGGCATAAACCTCAACTTGCCACATTGGCTTGGCTTCTTCCACCTCTGGCTCCACTTCTGCAGAGGTCATTTCCTGTGGTCCCTGTTCTTCGTCCAGAAACTTTTTGGCTGAGCCGCCTTTGCCTTTTTGAGCCAGTTTTTGAGATTTGTCTTCTTTCACATCTCCTTCTGAGTTGTCTTTTTCCTCATCCAGATACTCGCTGCCATCAATCGAAAAGACTTCCGCCAGCTCATCATCATCAAATTGAACGTCTTCTGTATCCGAATCATCAGAGGCAGCCCTCAAAGCCAGGTGAACTTCTCCTTTTTTCTCGGCCAGCTTCAGGATGGCCCCTTCTTTGGGAGAAAGTAACAAGGAAATATTCTTCGATTTCACCTGATTACTGTCTGTTCCTCCAACATCCGTTAAATTGTCTGTTGCAAATATTTTGACGCGTTCCAGAATGACCTTGGTAATCGTTGACAGACCGCCCTGTGGCTTGCGTGCCGTGAATGTCACATAGACATCCACAAAGTCACCTGGCAGGATTAACCCACTGTGAGTTTTTGTCATATCCACCGATGTCGTAAAGACTCGTTTCCCATCTGGAATTTCTACCGATGCTCCACGCACCCCTTGTTCACTGAGCTTCGCTTTCATCACGATCTCACCAGGAACTGCCCGGGTTTTAATAGAACGATCTTTATACTCTTCCAGTTTTGTAACAGAGCCTTCCGGCACCTGGTCGATTGGCCATGACTTGAATTTCACATTGGACTCAGTCAGAGGAGTCCCAGGAGCGATCTCCGCAATCGTCACCAGAACGTTTGCAGTCTTGACCGGTTCCTTATCCCCATCTTTACTGAGAACTTGCCTCACGCCCAACATCGCAACCAAACCACAGCCGATTGCGACTACCAACATCATTAATGACTTAACTTTCATATCTGTCACCCGTCAAAGAGAAACAAATCAAGTGACTCTCGTGTCTGAAAACAGCCTTGTCCCCGCTAAGAGCCAGTCGCTGTTTCCCGAAATGTCAGACCTGATTTCATCCTGAATTCACAGGTGATGCAGAAAGAAAATTCTGCCATCATGGTCAACATCGGCACTTTATGAGTACTTGCTTCAATTTATAACGATTTTATCGTTTGGAATAATAATTCTGGTTACGGCGCCCCGAAGGGCGCCCTAACCAATAACCCGCACTTGTTGTATTTTTTCTATTTTCCCATCAACCTTTTTCGATCCGAGTCTTACAGTAAGCCGGCATAGAAAAAGTAGGCGATGGATCCAATGCAAATGGGAATCCCATAAGGCAGAAGATACATGGTCGGTTTTCGCTCTTTCGCGATCCGAGATAGTTCACGTGGATTCTTGACCGAACGCCATTCATCCAGGATCAAAATGGCCTGACCTAAATGCTTGTAAAAGCTCTTGCGGTAGAGGACCATGCCGATCGCCATAATGGCACCAACGACGGTTGTGACACAGAATGCATAGAAGGTAATTTTGACACCCAACCAGGCACCGATGCCTGCCATCAACTTCACATCACCGGCTCCCATGCCCCCCACGCTGTACAAGGGGAGAAGAGTCGCCAGGCCAACTACCATTCCGAGCAATCCCCAACCCAGGCCTGCCAGTCCGCCGGTCCAGGTCATATAGACCAGTCCGGAAAGTACCATCGGGTAGGTAATCCAGTTCGGAACCCGCAGCTCTTTTCCATCGATGTAAGCAGCATAAATCAAGACGATGGAAACAAACTTAACATGCCAATTCTCGAGAAGTATCTGATGCCAATCCATCAATCTGGCCTTTCTTATTCAATCTGATTGAAATGTGTTTTTCACATTTCGTTGGGGATGTTTCTTGTTTTAAATCAAAAATTCAGAACTGGTTCCCAAAGCGGAAAGAACCTAGACGACCAGAGCTGAATCATTTTACTTTTGTATTCTTATTATTCAGTTTAGGTCACAAGCAGAGCAGAGCAGGGAATATCTTGCAAAATTATGCAGTTTTCTTACAACCCGGTTAAAGCACTCTGGGTTGTGTGTCATCCCGGCGTCATCTGTTTCAAACAGACTAGCAGCGGCTACATGTTAGAAGCGATGTAAACCAGACAATGACGGGAACGATCAGCATGATCATTTCCAAAATCGCACTCGCTGGGGCATCTATGCAGAAAGGAAACATTCTGCTCTCTCCTCGAAATTAAGAAGTAATTACAAACACGCTTCGGGTAAAACACAGGGATCAAAAGATTTCAAACGGTCTTTTAAAGAATCTATTACGCGAGAAAACGCCCAGCCGAACGGTTCGGCTGAGCGAATTACACGCAATTTTGTTGCGAGGCAACTAACCACTATTAGGTCAATGCATCACGAACAGCTTCGAATTTCGCATTCGCGTTTGTACCGACAGCCTGAATAGCAGTCAGACAAACAATCACGATCAGAGCAAGCATCACAGCGTATTCAACAGCTGTAGGACCATCTTCTGAAACCAGGAAATTCTTGATGCTCTTTGTCAGATTCTTCATTGTTGTTGCTCTCTTTCTTTCCAATTGGAGTCGATTCATGAACCACATGTCTCGACACAAAACAACCAAGCTATGGAAGAGGTAACACGGCGTGCCCGCATCTTCACACAACTCACCCGAAACATTTGCCTCTTTGAGTTACATCCTCAAATGAAGCGCCCAATATGCCCCCTCTTTAGAAGAGCAAACTTTCTGCACTCCCATCAGAAATGCAGAAAACGTATTGGAGATTTAAAGTTTCATAAAAACGGAACAGGAGTTCCGAGATAATGTCATTTAACTTGTTAGCACACTTGATTCATTGTTTCTCAATGTCTTGTGCTGACACACAAAAGTAGGTCACCGGTTGAAACAGTCAAGCAGAGATACAAAAGATTTTTTGATAAAAATGACACGTTCTGAAAAAGAAACACTCAAGTGCCCGCAAACTCTATGAAATCCGAGAACTGAAAGCATGTTGCCAAAAATCAACATCCACTTTTTTTCGCGACTTACGATTCAATGACAACAGACGGTGCACTGGATTCTGGATTGGGAGCATTCAATCAACGCTGCCTCACGAGAATTTCTGCGCGGTCAGAGTAGAAAACAGGGAAGCAACGCGGCCCGTTTATTTCTGCCGTTCCCATTCCTGAATCTTCTGCTCCATCCGCTGGCGATCCAGTTCATCAGGATTCGTATCCTGTAAGGCCTGCCTGATAATCGCGATTGCCCGCTCCGATTCCCCCTGGCTGTGATAGCTGTTCGCCAGTTGAATCTGCACGACAGGCAACTGAGGCACCTGCTGCGATGTGTAGCGCCATAACGTAAGACCATCCTTCCAGATCGTCAGATAACGCTCTGTCAGCAGGCTGTAGCGGGTTAATAAAAACAGAACCAGCACGCCGAAAATGCCCGGAACGAGGTACCCCGAAATATGTCTGGGACTCAGCAGAGGTTTCAGAATTCGTTCCCGCATTAACTCTAAAAGCTGCAGAGAGGCACTAAATAGAAGGGCAAAAAATGGGATACAGGGCAGATAGAGATAGCGATCATTCATTAATGTGGTGATCGGAAATAAGTTGAGTACCGGGATCAATAACAATACAAACGTCGCCCCGGCAAATAGAATTAAGGGCTGGCGTTTTCCCATCCGCACAAACAGCCAGGCTGCAATCAGCCAGACACCAATCGAAATCATGATATTCAAACTGATTCCCGAAGTTGGCGGATCGTAAAGGACCGATCGCGCGTCAGGCCAGAGCAGCATCTGGATGTATTTCGACATGATCACGGTATCAACCGAAAGAATTTCCAGTTTGCTCATGCCGAAATGATCGCGGACGCCCCCCAGTTCGCTGGTTTGTGCCAACATGGTAATCACCAGCAACAGCAGGGCACAGCACCCGGGAAAAATCTGTCGTTTCACTGCTTCACGGAACGGCACCTTTGCCACCCAGTAATCAAAGCAGAAGACAATCGCCGGCACGATCACCGCAAGTGCTTTGGAGAGCAACGCAAAAATAAAGCAAAGAAACCCGCAGGTATTCTGCTCCAAAGTGCGATCTTTCCGCAGCCAATACCAGAGCGACGCCAGAATAAATGCACCAGACAACAGGCCTTTGCGTGAAGAAATCCAAACCACCGTTTCGACTTGTACCGGATGTATCGCAAATACCGCTGCTGTAGCCCAGCCAATCAGACGGTTGTGAGTCAACCGGGTGACGAGCAGAAAGACCAGAACCGAATTGATCAGATGCAGTAGAATATTCGTCAGATGATACCCGCCGGCCCACATCCCGTACAAACTGTGATCCACCAGAAATGAGAACACCGTCAGCGGTGCGTAATTCCGGGTGACCACTTGAGTTGCAATCTTCTGCAGATTATCCGGGCTCCAACTTTTCACGAGCGGATTATGAATCACATACCAGGGATCATCCCAGTTGACAAAACCAAAGCTGATCGCAATTCCAAAGCTGACCAGCACCGTCAGTCCCAATGAAATAATGGGCACTTTCTGGGTCCGGATCGCCTGAAATAATTGCCAGGGCAATGTTTGCTGGTCTTGATTCGTCATCGTACCTTTTCCATTTGCTCTCAGGGCGAGATGAAAGGAGCCCTGCGTATTCTTAACATAGGTCGTGGATGGATTCCCGCTGACACTTTGCAACGTTTGATGATTAATTGAAACATCAATCAGAGAATCAGACACGACGATCGATACAATCGGTTCAATCGGAATTAACGTGAAATGAGATCAGGCTTCCCCATTCTCCAGACGGAATCAAGTGAATCGCCGTTTCATTCTGTAAGGTAAGTTTTCGATATCAAATTTAGATCGGCGACAAAGACAATCAACGACTCGATTTATTTCCTGGAGACTCACATGCTGGAATCCATCTCAACATCAAGCTCGAATTCCCATCTGGCAGAACCTGTGATTGCTCCGGATAGTGCCGAGGTCATGTCGCAGTTCCGTAATCTGGAACCCCTGCTCGAAGAAATCGAACGTGCCAGCGCACCTGTGGGAAAGACCATCGTTGTGATGCCTGCCTATAATGCGGCACCGACACTTTTAAAAACATTGGCTGATTTGCCGACAGATGTGGTGGATGAAATTATCCTGGTGGATGACGGCAGTACCGATGGCACCATCGACCTGGCTTTGCGGGAAGGGCTCACCGTCATTCAGCATAAGCAGAACCGGGGCTATGGTGGGAATCAGAAAACCTGTTATGAATATGCTCTGAATCACGGAGCAGAGTATGTTGTGATGCTGCACCCAGATTATCAGTACGACAGTCGGGTCGTAGGGATCGCTGTTCAGCTACTCAAACTGGGAATTTGCGATGTCGTCATGGGATCGCGCATTCGCACCCGCCAGGAAGCGCTGGCCGGAGGCATGCCTGCCTGGAAATATCTCGCCAACCGTTTGTTGACAATTACGGAAAACGTCGCGCTCGGCCAGAACCTGGGAGATTTTCACAGCGGATTCCGCGCTTATCGCAGAGAAGTCCTGGAAACGATCCCGTTTGAACAGAACTCAGACGACTTTGTGTTCGACAGCCAGTTTTTAGCACAATCCGTTCACTTCAAATTCCGTGTCGGCGACATTCCCGTGCCGGTCCGTTATTTCCCGGAAGCATCGAGTATCAATTTCCGGCGTTGTGTCAAATACGGGCTGGGAACCCTGTCTGTTCTGGCACGCTTCTGGGCACAACGACTCAGAATTCGGCCTTCAAAAATTTTCTTCAGTAAGAAAATCGAATCCGAAGCCGACAACCGCGTGCAACTGCAGTAATCGCAGTTACCAGCGGTATCGGGATTTTTGAATCTTAGTCTGCTTGCGTATCAGAGGAATGACTGCCGCCGGCCATCCGCATGAAATGCACGATGATCGCCAGCCCAATAAACGCGCCCAGCGCAATAAATCCATAAGTCGCAAACGGGCTGGACTTGATACTCCAGACACAACCGAATGTCGCCAGTAGTGTCGAAATCCCCATTGCCAGGTTCCAGGCAACACGCTTGCCCCCTTTGGGAATCCGATCTCCCAGAATTTTCGGCGAGTTCATCATGAAGAAGAAGGTCGCATAAGCAATCGGCAACAGCACCATGCCGAACATGGATGTCGGCACGGCCAACCAGGCCTTGGCATCCGAATCACCCCAGATAAAGGGTCCTGCAATTCCGGTCAACGCCGGCATATAGCAGCCGATGCGGTGGAAGGTTCCCCGCGGTTCGACTCCCAGCATTTCGCAGAACACGAACCCGTTGATCAGCATGAGAATGATAATTGTAGAAATAGCCATCGCGACCACGCCCATGCCGAAGACCACCTGAGACACCGTTGCCCCCGCCAACGGCTTGAGTGCTGCCGCCAGTTGGAATGCATCCCGGTTCACCAGCATGGCTGCCAGCGTTCGTTCGGGCAGAGGCAATTCGTTCCGTTTTGCCTGCAAAGCCTCCCCTTTGTCTTTACGCTGCAATTCGCTCCATTTTTTCTGCAATTCTCTCCATTCTTCAGGAGAGACTTCTGCTTTACTACGGTTGTCAAACAGCTCTTCTTTAATACGGTTGTCAAGCAGTTTGTTGTACTGGCCTAATAATCCGGGGTCGGCTTGAACAACCTGGCCTTCGGCATTTTTTTCGCCCAATAAGCCTGCCGCCGGCTTCGCATGAAACTGTGAAGCAGCTGCGATGACAACACAACTCGTTGCCAATACAAATGGGACAAACAGGCCCGTTGATAAGTCAAACATGGCCAGTCCGCGGAAATCCTTGTCCCAACCTTTGGCGCGCATCGAGTAGGGCAAGAGGAAGGTCATATTAATTCCGACTGCGGTCGCAGCTGCCGTGATCATCACCTTCTGTTGATTTCCCACAATCAGATTTTTCCAGTAATCAGCATAACTTCCTGCCTGTGACAGGACGTCAGAAAATTCCGGCGAAGGATTCGCGAACAGACTGAAATTGGGAATATAGCCGGCGAGAATCTTTCCCCAGTCCAGATCATTGGTGGAGAAACTCATTTTCAGTACGACGCCGAAGAAACAGAGTACGACGATTCCCACCAGAATTTTCAGGATCGCTTCAAACAGTTTGATGCCCCATCCACCGGAATCGTAAAACCAGATCACAATTGCTGAGATCACAAACAGGACTGCGACCGCAGAGATGAGACCGTTCTTTCCGTCACCAAAAAATTCGGGCGCCAGATTCTGCTGCAGGGCTGCTGTCCCTAACGCATACTGAGGCATAATCCAGACCAGGTTTGCCATCAGAGTCGCAATCGCCCAGCCCCAACCCAGAACCGGGTTGATGTGAGTATTGATCGATGCGAAGGGTCGTTCCTTCGTTGATAATGCCACATAACCGATGGCACTCAGCATGATCACGCCCATGATCATCGCCACGGGCTGTAACCACATCAGGTGATATCCGGAAAGAATCCCCAGATAGAGGCCACCTGCCAGCGAACCGCCACCGAGTGTAATCGCACTCTGCAACCACCCAGGGCCGGAGAGCTTTGTGTACGCGGCAATCTTTGCCCCCGTACCACGCTGTTTGGCATCCAGGATGAGTTGGCGGTCTTGTTCAATTCGGGAATTTGCTGCTTCGTCTGTCATTGCAAACTCTTGCTATACCAATAGTTATTGGATATGTTAAATAAAGATTAAGTCTGAGATACAGGAAGAACCAAGGTAACCAGTTATGGGCTGAGAATCAAGCATCGCTCCTCGATCCAGCGTGAGAATCGCTTAACTCAAAGAAAGCGTGAACGAGTGCTGCTGTTCTCGCATTCGAATGAACTGAAATCAGAGTTTGAATTCAAATGACAGTTCACATGTGCCTCTCACAATCAGCTCACAAACACTGCTAATCAAGTTCCTTTAGAAATCAAAACCATGAGCTTCAAATCGAACTTAAAAAAAGCAGTCTCCCGTATCATTCAGGTTGATTTCGTCTGGAAATTTCTGGACGCTTCATTTCTGCAACTGGCACGCTTTATGGAATGGGAACACCGCGTTCAGAAACAAAGGTTGCGCGGCATCCCGCTTGAAGTGACCGCCATCGAGCGCTTCTGCCCGGATCTGACGGTTCAGCACGGCCCGTTTCAAGGCTTAAAATACCCGGCCGATGCAATTCGCCGCGGAACCATCAAGCAGGTTGAATATGCTGAAATTAATCCGATGTGCGGCAATCTGTTCCCCAAACTGATCGGCTCGTACGAGCGCGAACTGCATCCGATTATCAACACGTTGAACAACCGGGCTTATTCGGAAATCATCAATGTCGGCTGTGCGGAAGGCTTTTATACTGTCGGCTGCGCATTGAAATTCCCCGAAGCCAAAGTTTACGCCTACGATCTGATTCCATCAAAACGAGAATATTGTTTCCAGCTGGCACAACTCAATCAGTGTGAGCAGAGAATTCAGATTCACGACTCCTGCGATCCGGAAACGCTGATCTCCATCCCAATCAAGGGCAGGGGACTCATCATCTGCGACTGTGAAGGCTACGAAGTAGAACTCTTTACCGCAGAGGTCGTCCCTCACCTGAAACAATGCGACCTGCTGATTGAATTACATGATTTCATCGACATGACGATCTCGGAAACAATTAAACAGCGGTTTGCGAATACACATGAAATCATGATGATTCAAAGTACGGACGACAATGAAAAAGCGCGAACGTATCCCATCGAAGAACTGGCAGACTACGATCTGAATCAGCGGCGAGAATTATTGCGGGAAAACCGCGCGTCCCTGATGGACTGGATCTACCTGACTCCGAAGAAGTAATGGAGTCTTATTTCGCCGCGATGCGCTCGAAGAGTGATTCGAATTTTCGCATCACTGCCCCCGCATCAAACATCGTTTCCACACGCTCCCGCGCCGCGGGCACAAGTGTTTGCCAGGCTTCATAGTCGGAAACAGCATCGGCAATCTGGTCGGCCAGCGCATCCGCATTGGCGGGAGGAACCAGACGACCATATTTTCCGTTCTCCAGAATTTCAGCAGGACCGCTGGGACAATCCGTCGAAAGTACGGGAATCCGACACGCCATCGCCTCCGCCAGCACCAGGCCAAACCCTTCATACAGGGAAGGCAGACAAAACAATTGTGCCTCGCGATAATATTGAAACGGGTTGTCCTGAAACCCTTCCAGTAAAACAGCTTCACCCAGCCGACGCTGCTTGATCTGTCGCTGTAATTCTTCCCGACTCGGACCTTCTCCCAGAATATGAAAGCGTAAATCGGTCAGACCATTCTGATAGATCAGTTTTTCAGCCGCCTCCAGCAGATAACCAAACCCTTTTTGCGGATGCAATCGCCCGCAACTGACAACATGAAATTTGTCGAGGTCCAGCCGCAAGTCCCCCTGAGCGTAGAGCGCATCGATGCGTTCCAGATTGACCGGATTATAAAACGTCTGCACGAGCGCGGGATCTAAATCGTAATATGCAATCGCCGCCTGCCTTACTCCTTCAGAAACAGCAATCACGGTATCCGCCGAATGATATGCCTGTTGCAACAGACGTTTTTTGAAGAACAGGAATCGGCTTTCACTGTTGGTAAGATCCTGTTCCGGATCACAGACAATGAGAGAGAGTCTCGGGGTCTTCGTTTTTCTCGTAGCGGGTCCTGCGATCAGTGTCATATGAAACGTATGATCGAACACCAGATCAACCTGCTGTTCTTGAATCACACGTGCCAGATCAGAAACCAGTTGGCGATGAATTCGGCCAGGCCAGTTCCAGCGCGGCGTGGCATTCCGTGAAGAGAACGCATACACAGGCACATCTTCGGGAAGCTCTTCCAAAAGCGAACCCGAGTGCGAAACCAGATATAACAGTGGCGTAAACTGGTCACGATCCAATCGGGCCAGTTGATCCAGCAGCACACGTTCGGCTCCCCCTCCTCCCAGGCTTCCAATCGCAAAAAGAATCCGTATCTTTTTAGTCATCGAATGCTCAATAGCAGGCCATCAAGAGGAACCGAACTTCTTGTACTCCATTTCACTGGAACGAACCAGCTGACTCCTATTTCTTCAAGCTGCCGGAAACAACAATAATCAGATTTTCGGGGTGAATGTACTTCGCAAACGCCTGTTGCGCTGCGTCAGTAGTCACCGCATTGATTTTCTGTTCCAGCTCTGAATAGTAGGTCATATTCCGATCGGCGAATAAATTCGTTGACAGAATCGAGGCCAGTGAAGCATCGCTGGTCCGCGAAACTTCCTGCTTCTCTAAATAACCTTTCTGAGCATTCGCCAGTTCTTCTTTCGTAATCCCTTTGGAGATCAACAGTGCCAACTCTTCTTTGATGGCAGTTTCGACTTTCTCCATATTATCGGGATTACAGCTGGCATAAAGGGAAATCGAGCCACGCATATCAATCGTGTCAGCGTGGATAAATGCACCCACACCATACGCGAGCCCTTCTTTCTGGCGCACACGATCCCCCAGTCGCGAAGAGAGTCCACTCGAACCGAGCACCGAACCAGCGACAATCAGATCCGGATAGTCGGGAGACGTGCTGTTCATCGGAAAAGTCAGACCGCCAAAATAGAAGGCATTTGCTTTATCGGGAATGATGATTTCTGTCAGCTTTCCAGGAATATCGTGTGCCTCTGCAGGAATGTGAGCATAGGCGGCTTTCGATTCCCAGTTTTCCAGAACAGACCCGAGTTGTGAATAGACTTCCTCTTCAGAAAAATCGCCGACAACCGCAATTTCACCCACCGACGCACCGAGGTAATTCTCGTACAACGATTGCAGATCACTTTGCGAAAGGGCTTTGACGCGCGCAATTTCCTGATCAATATCAGGCACGTAACGGGGGTCTTGCTCACTATATGGTCTCAATTGACGGCGTACTGACAGAATCGCCCGAGACTGCGGATCGGTTTTCTGTTTTTCCAGCATCGCGACTTGCTGGGTTTTCAAAAGTTCCAGCTCTGCTGCGGGCAGGGTTGGCTCGCGGAGAATCTCTTTGAGGATCTCTAATACTTTCCCCAGACTCTCTTTGCGGGTTTTAATGCCCACGTTCACTACGCCGGCCGATCCGGAAAGATTTAATTGCGCACGTAACTTATTCAGTTCGTCTTCAATTTCCTGACGGGTTTTATTCTTTGTTCCCCGCTTCATGATCACCGGTAGAAACTCAGAGGCAGTCCGTTTGCCTTGCAGATTTTCCAGATTTCCATATCGCAGGGTCATCGTCAGATTGACTTCTTCGCCGCGTGTTTTCTTCGAAAGCAAAGCGACTTTGACGCCGCCCGGCAATGTTTTGACGGTCGTGCGTTTGTCGATATTTTCGGGAGAGACGTCGAAGTCTTCTCCCATCGCAACCGCTTCACGTCCTTTGTAGTCGCCAATCATTTTTTCGATGTCGGCGACCTGTGGGATTGCCACTTTCTGACTTTCCTTGACCGGCTCGAAGATTCCGACCGTCCGGTTGTTGGCTCTCAGATACTCGTCTGCAACGCGTTTCACATCTTCGGGAGTGACTTTCTCCAGTGCATCCCGATACAGAAATCGGAGCCGCCAGTCTCCCATCGCCACCCATTCAGACAGTTCAACAGCCAGACGGGAACTGTTATTCTCAGCCTGTTCGTATTGCTTGAGCAGTTTTTCTTTGGCACGCGCCACATTTTCAGGGGAGATTCCTTTCTCGCGGACTTCCTGCAGCGTATCAAACAGAATCCCCAAAATGACCTGCGGATCGTTGCCTTTGACGATTTCCACCATCAGTCGCAATACGCCCGGATCATGCAGTGCAAAGATCGATCCTGAGACACTGGAGGCTTTCTTGGTTTTGACCAGTGCCTGATAGAGAACGCCCGCCGGATCATCGGTCAGCGTTGACTCCAGCACATCCAAAGCCGCCATATCTTTATGGGCGGCTGCCGGAATGTGATACACCACCCCAACGGAAGGAACTTCACCAATCCGGCGCAGCGTGATGATGCGCTCGCCTTCCTGGGCTGGCTCTTCCGTATAAGTTTTATCCAGTTTTCGCTCGGGGCGGGGGATCGTGCCGAAATATTTGTTGATCAGCTTCAGTGCTTCGGCCTGCTCGAATTTCCCCGCCACGATCAGCACGGCATTATCCGGCTGATAATATTTCTGGTAAAACCCTTTCAGGCGATCGATGGGAACCCGCTCGATGTCGGCCCGGTTACCAATGGTCGATTTCCCGTAGTTATGCCATTCAAAAGCAGACGCCATCACTTTCTGCATCAGCATGCGTGAAGGGCTGTTTTCTCCGCGTTCAAACTCGTTCCGCACGACGGTCATTTCTGATGCCAGATCTTCGGCCTTCACATAACTGTTCATCATGCGGTCGGCTTCCATCTTCAGCGCGAACTCCAGATTGTCCTCGCTGGCGGGCAGAGTTTCGTAATAATTCGTACGGTCATACCAGGTTGTCCCGTTAAACTGAGCACCACGGGCCTGCAGTTCCTTCGGGATATTTTGATGCGTAGGCGTGCCTTTGAACAACATATGCTCCAGGAGGTGCGCCATACCGGTCTCGCCGTAACCTTCATGACGGGAGCCAACCAGCAGGGTCAAATTGACCGTCACCTTGGGGCTGGAAGGATCGGGAAATAGCAGCACTTTCATGCCGTTTTCCAGTGAATACTCGGTTATGCCTTCTACGGTTCTGATTTTTTCAGGAGGAGCAGGGTCTCCCGCTGCTGAAAGAGAGGTGTGGGAAGCAAAGCTCATTACTAAAAATACCCCTGCGATTAAACTCCATTTTTGTCGATTCATCATCCGAAAATTCGCTCCACTTGAGAGGGTCAGCAATATTGATGGTCCTTAACTCAACAGTCTTTGTCGACTTCTGTGAGAATTATAGGCGATTCTCTGAACGTCAACAATCACCGTCTGTCAGAAATCGCTCAGTTCACCTTGATTTGCCGGCTTGCCTTAAAAACGACGATCCTATGCCGATTACCATGCCGGTAACCAGACCAAACCCATGTGCAAGATTGGCAACATTCCCAACCAGGCCGGTCATACAGAGAAAAAACCAGCCGATCAGAATAAACACCATATTGGGTGGAATATAAAAAGTCGATCTCGGATCAAACTGGCTCTTCATCCACATATAACCAAACATGCCATACACAACCCCCGATAAACCACCAAAGCCGGGACCAGACCAGTAAAACTGTGCGAGATTAGACGGAATCGCCGTCACTAAAACCAGCAACGCCAGCCGGGTACTGCCGCGATTCATTTCAATCGCGCCTCCCAGCTGATAGGTCATAATTGAGTTAAACAAAATGTGAAACACGCCAAAATGAATAAAGATCGGTGTCACCAGTCTCCAGACTTCGCCATCGCGCACTTCCATTAAGCGGGTATCATAGCTTATCATGTTGCCTGATGTTTTGAACGTGCAGATACTCAATGCCTGCCTGACCCGATTCTCATATTCGTTTGATTGCATGAATAAAAATACAACAATACTCACGCCGATCAGCAAAGAGGTCACCGGACAACGGCTGGTAAACGGGCGATTCCAGGTCTCGCGTACATCAACCCGCTTTTTTGCATCCTCGCGCACTTTTTTGATTCGTGCATCGCGAATTTCATTCGCCTGCAGCCGAGCACTCAGATATTTTTCGGCTTCCGGATTCCTGGAAAACTCGGCGAGCTCCGCTTTGGACTGTTCGACCTGATCTTCATCTAACACCCAGACCGACCATTGATCGCCGGATGTCTCCACATTAATGTCGACTCCCTGCGTCAGCAGATAGTCTGCAAAATGCCTTGCCTGCTGCTCGGATTCGAGCGAGCCAATTTTTCTCATTGTTTAAATCAATCCATGCTTTGGACAACAAACCTGATTTTGATCCTGAAACCAGTTTATTCCGAGAAGTTGTTGTCGAAATTATTTTTGAGTCAGAGCAGATAAATGTTTTTGAATGGTATGTTGTAATGTGTCGTGATCGGTCCAGGGTGCATAATGCGCCCGCATGACAAATCCGTAAGCCTCACCCACTTTGTAATCGGGAATAAACCATTGAAAATCCCAGGCGGGGTTCTGTTTCCCGCCTCCCGTAGGAGATTGCGCAAACCAGATCTGATCACGCTTACGAAACATCTGAGTATAGGAATATTTCTGGCGAATACCATAGAACCATGGCTGCGAATAAACATACCGCGAAGGATGGTTCACCAGGGTCAGCGGAAATTCAGCCGACACATCCGGGAAAAACGTGGCATTGTCGGGGGGATGCGTGCTGTCCACTCCATGCGCGGGCGTTCGGGCGGCAATCAGAGATTCGCCTTGATTGAGAGCCGACTTTGCTTTTCCGTAAAAATAGATCCGGCGATCTTCCGGAGCCTGCATGTAGCTGGCCCAAAACAGACCTATATAACCCTTTTTAAACAGAGCCGCACGCGGAATACATTCAAACGTATATTCAATCGTGCCGTCATCCAGCAACTGATAGCGGCCGCAACTCTCCAGTTTCCAGTTCGGGGTCGGCGACTGATACAGTTCGACCGTGTCGTCGGAAATGATCCGGAGTTGCATCGGATGTTTACGGGGCTCGAATTTTTCCTTTAGCGCGGGCGTTCCATCGTGAATGTGTTCAAAATTCAGGCCCGCCACCGCAGGCACAAACAGATTTTCAGTTTGCCCCTCGTACTTCAGCGACGCCACTCCATTATAACCGGCGCGATGACCGGGAAGCTGCGCGGTATCAATGGCCGCGTTATCCACGATGATCGTGGTGACCTTACCCCGCTTTAAAACAACCGCATGTTGATCTGTCAGCTTATACTTCACACTGGGATTGGTCAGACTGGTGACGCCGGGCGCAGAGTAGGGGTGTGCTCCCATTGAAATGGTCACATAAACCATCAAAGCCGACAAAATCAGAAACTGCTTCACCAGACTCATACGACGTCTCCACCTTTAATTTGCAACCGCCAGGAAAAACATACTCTATTCCGACTGCTTGACCGTCTCCAGATAATTTCGGAACTCATGAATCCGACGCAGGTCAAAGCCCTCGGGAGATTTTTCCAGCAGATAGTCGGCGTCCGCCATCGCTTCTGTAATCCGCCCGGTTTGATAACGCAGCACCGCCCGCAACCAGCGTTCCTGCAACAACTCGTCATCAATGGCAATCATTGTCTCAACATAGCGCAACATCGATTGAACGTCTTCACTGTCCCGCGCCAGATTCAACAGATTCCGCAACATGCGTTTGATAATTTCCCGCTTCGGCTGTGCTTCCAGAAACGATTCATCAAACTGGCCGCTGTTGGCAGAGACAATCATGACCTTGGCGGCTTCATCACTCAATATCGCGCCACTTTCAAATACATCAACCAACTCGCCTTTCTCGGCGGTCGAGTTCACGCGAACGACAAAATGGCCGGGCAGACCAACGCCTTCGATATCCAGTCCCAGGCGGCGTCCCAGTTCCATATACAGAATCGCCAGAGTAATCGGCAGCCCTTCGCGATCTTCGATCGTTTCATTAATATAACTGTTTGAGCGACTGTAATAATTGGTACGGCTGCCGTGAAAGCCGGTTTCATGAAACAGATATTGATTCAACGCCTTGAGCTTTGCTTTCGCGTTCGCATCTGCAGGCAGTGTCTTCTGAATCTCATTCACCATACTAGAGACCTGATTGAGATAGGCCTTTAATTCCACTTCAGAATTATCGAGTCGTGCCACCAGCAGGGCCGCAGACAACAAATCGATGTCTGCTTCTTTCTTATCGGTAAACAGCGCCCGCAGTTCATCCCGCACCGCACGCTCATGAATCGACTGCGCCAACTGTTGCAGACGCTCCGCCTGCTTCTTGAGCAATCGTGCCCGTTCCTGCAATGCCTGCTGTGCCCGTTTTTGATCCGTCTCTTTGACGACCTCTTCGATCAGCTCTTCTTTCGGGGGTCGATCCACTCGTAGGTCTTCGGTTAGATCCAGAATCTTCTGTGCGGTTTCTTTGGAAGGCCGATAAGGGGCAATTTCGGAGGCCACCTGAAATCCCCGGAAGGAGGCCACCGTGTTGCGAAATTTCGCCAGTCCTACTTTGCCTTGGGTATAGCGTTGGTCCTTCACCTCAAAGACTTGGTCATCATTGACATAGCATACAATACGTTCGGCTTCGAGACGAACCTTCAACTGATTCCATTCTCCGTCACGATACGAATTGCTTTTCTTCTCTTCCAGCACACGCCACAAAAACACATCGGGTCCGTCAAAACGACTGATGCGCAAACTTTTATTGCTGGGATAAAAACCGTAGTGCTTCGTATTTTCATCGGAATAAAAAATCAGGCCGGCCGCCCCCGATTCATCATCCAGCTTGACCTCGACCGCAATTTCATAAGGCAGCTCCGGCAGTGCTTCCTGTGAAACGCACAACGAACGGCTGCCCAGGCCGGAACCAAAGCCATCCACCATGATTCGGCCGGCCCGCTGTCGCCAGCGCGAACCGAACAACGGCTTCCAGAGCCGCTCATCCAGTGTTCCGATCGTGAGCCAGCGATTAATGGGCACCGGATTCGGCTTCTCCAGCAGTTGCTTCAGTGCACTGATATTGACGGCATATCCCAGGTTCCTGGTCACCGCTGATTTCAAAGTCACAATTCCCTGCACGCGTCCCAGGGAATCGAGTACGGGGCCGCCACTGTTTCCGGGTTCAATCGGAATCGCCAGTTGGATCATCGGCTTGCCGTCAATCTCCCGGGTTCCGGAATTCACCCCTTTGACGACACTGTAGCGCAGCCCCTGCGGATTTCCGAGCACGACAATATCCGCCCCTTGCTTCAATGTCTCGGGTTCCGCCAGGGGTAGCGGCGTCAAATCTTTGGCGTCGATTCGTAACACCGCCAGATCCATCTGCCGATCCGTCGCATACACTTCTTTGACGTCATATTTCTCGCCGTCGGAAAGCTGCACGGTAATCGGTCGTGCTTCTCCAATCACATGCAGGTTCGTCGCGATCAACCCGTCCGCGGAGATGACAAAACCGGTCCCCAAACCGGCCTGCTGTCCATCTCGCCCCGCAAAGGAAACGGAGGCCACCGATTCTTTGGCTTTCTCGGCTAACTCTTCCACCGTCAGAATATGATTAGAATCAGGCTGATTAACGACAGGACGCTTCGCGGCAATCGGCTGGTCCGAATCAGTCTCCGCCGCAAGGGTTATTGGAATCAAACAGAGCACAAACAAGCCAGACCATATCGAGACTCTATACCACCGTTCGTATTGCACAAACTGATTTTGCGGTTTGACCATTAGAAGAGATCCCACTGGAAGGAAAAAGAGGAAAGCGCACTTCGTAGCCAGTATTGTATTTTCTTTAGCCACAGAATGCAAAAAAGAAGCCCCGGATTCGCGTTCTTCCCCGCAGAAAACGAGAACACTTGACGCGTCCCGTATCAGATGACAAGCTGGAAGCCTGAACTGATTCGAATTCTGAAACAAAATCTGAGGCAATTCCCATGCGCTTTCTTCTGATCACATTTGTCTTTCTGCCGTTTTTCTTCCATCTGGGACCCACTCAGACAGAAGCAGCTTCCCAGCCGAACATTCTGTTCATTTTCACCGATGATCAGGCTCCCTGGGCATTGGGAAAGTCCGGGCACCCGCATGCCAAAACACCAAACATCGATCGGATCTTTCAGGAAGGCGCGTATCTGGTCAACTCCTTCACCACGACGCCGGTCTGCAGTCCTTCGCGTGCCAGTCTGGTCGCCAGCCGCTACGGATCGGAACTGGAAATCACCGATTGGATTCATCCCCGTACGGAACCGGAGCATGGCTTAAAACCTGATACCGTGACCTGGATGAAACTCCTGCAAGATGCCGGCTATCGCACCGGTCTGATTGGGAAATGGCATCTGGGCCTGCTCGACAAGCATCATCCCACGCAATTTGGCTATGACTATTTCATGGGCTTCCGCAGTGGAGGCAATGTGCCGAAAGATCCCACACTCGAAGTGAACGGCAAAGACACGAAACTGAAAGGGCTGCTCCCGGACATTCTGGTGGATGATGCGATTCGATTTATCAACAAAGAGCAGGGGACGCCGTTCATGCTGTCGCTGCACTTCAGAGCACCGCACACCCGCTGGCTGCCGGTCGCCGATGAAGACTGGGCGCCCTTTAAAGACCTCGATCCACAAATTCCCAACCCGGACTATCCCGATTTGAATGTAGAACGAGTCAAGAAAATGACGCGCGAATATCTGGCCAGTGTCGCCAGCGTAGATCGCAATGTGGGACGCCTGCTCCAGGAATTGAAACAAAAGCAGCTGGATCAGAACACGGTCATCATCTTCTCCAGTGATCACGGCTATAACATGGGACACAACGGAATCTGGCATAAAGGCAACGGACATTGGGTGCTTAACAAAAATCCCAAACCGACTCCCAATATACCAGCAGGCCAGCGCCCTAATATGTATGACAACTCGCTCAAGATTCCCACTGCGGTCCTCTGGCCGGGCGTGACGCAGCCCAATCAGATCGTCAAGCAGACCGTCTCCAATCTGGACTGGTTTCCGACACTGCTCGAAATGGCTCAGGTTTCCCAACCAGCCAATCTGACCATCCGAGGTCGCAGCATCGTTCCCTTGCTGAAAAAGGGATCACAGGCCGAGTGGGACAACGATTTCTACGCGGAATACAGCACCAAACACCAGTCAAAAACTCACATGCGGATGTATCGCACCCCGGAATGGAAGCTGATCCGGGACTTCTTAAACCCAAGGCGGGATGAACTGTATCACCTCACGGAAGATCCTGCAGAAACGACCAACCTGATCAACTCCCAGGATCCCCAGGTCATCAAAATCCGCAAGCAACTGCACCAGAAAATCCTCTCCCGGATGAAGTCAATTGACGACAAAGTCCTGTCTCAAAAGGAGCAGGGGACCTAGCTCAAAATTTTTTTGTAAAAAAGTAAAAACTGCTCTTGCCAAAAAACGCGGGGGGAGGTAAATTTCGCGCCAGCAATCAACAACTTGCCCGGCAGGAGCCGGCCGCATGCTCGCCGCTGGAGGAGCGAGCCTTTCAAAAATTGAGATACGCGACAGCAATATTTTGCTGAATTGAGCTGCACAACTAGTTCAATCGTATTTTTTGGTTGCCTTTGTTTCTGAGCCAGCATTTTGCACTGTCTGGCTAAACAACCGAATTCATCTATCCCTTGCAGAATTAGATGACTTCACCCCGCACTGGCAATCCAAAAGATTGTTCCACACACACCATCCACATTGCAAGAAGGAGTCTTCAAATGTTGGTCTTATCCCGCAAAGTCAACGAAACGATTCAAATTGGCGACAACGTCCAGGTGACCATTCTGGAAACCAGAAAAGGGACCGTCCGCATCGGCATTGCCGCCCCCCGGGAGATTCAGATTTCCCGCCCCGAGCAGGTCAAACAGACCGTGACACAGGAGCCTGCATCACAAGAAGGAACACGAGAAAATTCCCAATTCTCCCTCGCCTTCTGTGGCAGCATTTCCTGAGTAACGAACCGCAAATTCAACGACAAGAAGGAGAGCTCTTCGTAGCTCTCCTTCTTATTTCAGCGACACCAGTTTCGATCCCCTCATGTACTCCTCAAGGTCAGCTTGAAAGAATTGAGGCTGCGCATTTCTTGCCTGTGGACTCAATTTCTTTTGTGTCGCTTCACATTCTGACAGATCTCAACGAACTTTGATCACCCGAGATGTACAATCACTCGGCACCCAGTTTTCGACAGCCAGGCCGTCGAAAGTGATCTCATTAGCAGAATACCTTCATCTCTTCCCAGGCAGAGCAAAGTACAACCGCCCGTGCATCGGTCCCGGCTTTCATCAAATGTAAATGAATTTTAACAGTTTTTTCGGATTTGATAAGAATCTTAAGCTGGAACCACTAAGCACCTTACAGCCATCTACAAACGAGCGGATTCCGAATGCTGCAAGCAATTCCCTCCCTATGAGATGGGCACAAAGATTGCTGAATTCTA
The DNA here is from genome assembly GCF_007744675.1 of Gimesia alba. Classification (NCBI taxonomy): domain Bacteria; kingdom Pseudomonadati; phylum Planctomycetota; class Planctomycetia; order Planctomycetales; family Planctomycetaceae; genus Gimesia; species Gimesia alba. The sequence continues at coordinate 3,554,675 of NZ_CP036269.1, read as the reverse complement.
TTGGCAAGAAACACGAGAAATAATGCCTCTTACGAGAATTTACAGATAGAACCTTGCCGTAAGCATAGGTAAGATAAAGAGAATAAGACACCCGCAAAAACAGTCAGCGGAACACGATTCACTGGGCACGAAACGTATTCACGGCAAGCGAATGCGCTCAGCGCATCACCTCAACCGACATGTGAAGCCAATAAAGATGAAAAATTAAGGGCGATAATGGACATCAGGGGAGCTGAAAGCTCGGCCACATCAACTCCACAAAGAGTGGCAGAACTTCCTACTAATGTATTGAATACCGACACCGAAGAAGCTTTTAGTACGACTGCTTCTTACTGGGTCTGGTTAGCAGTGGCGCTGATTATTCTTGGGGGGATTGTCTTCCGGGCAATGTTACTGGAAGCCTTCTTTCTTGATTTTGATGAATCAATGCACTTCCAGGCCGCCAGGGAAACCACACTGGCAGATGCCTGGCGTGCCAGCCTCATCCATACGCACCCGCCGCTGACGTTCTTAATCTATCACTTCTGGGTGAAGCTTGGTGACTCCGAACTAATGCTTCGAATGCCGGCCTTGCTGTTTAGTATTTCCGCTCTTGTTTTTGGATTCATGTGGCTCAAGGAATTAGTCGGACCACGTCCTGCACTGGTGGGCCTTGCATTTCTGACATATTCGATGCCGATGATCCATCTCGGCGCGCAAATGCGGAGTTACACACTGCTGCTGACGTTTTTCTTCGCGGCTCTCTATTTCCAGGAGCGATTTCTGCGTACTCAATCAATTGTTTCACTGGCGGGAAGCGGCTGCTGTCTGGCTCTGGCTATGCTGACGCACTATAGCGCGGCATGGATCATGCTCGTGCTCGGGCTGTTCATCACTCTGCGAATTCTATCAGGCACACTGCCTCGACGTGCGGTCATTAGCTGGGGCATTCTGCAAGTGATACTACTTGGTGTCTGTGTCGCTTTGTACTTCGGGCATGTTCGGCGATTCGTCAAAAGTGAACTCCAGACTGATATGTGGGATTTCTGGCTGATTGACAGTGCCTACGATCCGACAACGACTCACCCCGCCTACCTCGCGATGATGCGTGTTGTCGAATTTATTCAGTATAACGCTGGTCTGATGTGGCCTTTGATTACCGGGATGGTAGTATTCGGCGCGATTGTTTTACTGCGGAAAGGATATCGCGAGAGCGGGTCAAAATGGATTGCTGTCGAACGTAGTCTGCTGGTACTGCTGCCAATGATCGTAGCAATGCTGCTGTTTCACTTCCGAGTGTACCCCGTGGGTCACACGAGGCATTCGATATGGATTATTCCGTTTGTCGCACTGGGACTTTCGGCTGCGACTTTGCCCCTGCTGAAACGCCCCGGTTTTATACGTGGGGCAATCGTATCGTTGACTGTCGCTTTGTGGGTTTATTCATACGCTTACCCAAACGTCTGGAAGCTGCAGACGACACAAACTCCCGCGATGGCGCGTGAAGCAGTTGCATTATTGAAAAAGACCGTCCCTGAAGGTGGGCTCATTTTAACCGACGACAGTACGCGTAATGTCCTGGAATACTACCTCGTCGGCAATTCCATCATTCACGGGAAGCCACTCGGAAACGGTTACACTGAATATAAGATGGCAGGCTATCGAGTCGTGACAATTCCCAAATTCCAGTTTTATATGTATGACTTTCGCGCAGACTGGTCCAGCTTCAAAAAAGTCTTTGGCGAGAATGCAGTAAAACCACTCTGGGTGACATACATCGGATTTGAGGTACCCGCAAATAATCCTTCATTAATCTTTAAACGATTCCCAGCAGGACGCCTCATTAAAAAAGTAAGTTACCTGGATAACCAGATCCTGCACGTACAATTCCGTCCCCCCCGGAAAGAAACGAACGGCGATACCAGCCATCCCAAAGACACAGCCAAAAAAAACGCGTCATAGAAAAACTCTCTTCAGATAATTAAGCAAGGTTCCATTTCGAACAGATGCAAACGACTCACTCATCACACCGATTTCTTATCTATGTTGTCGCCTATGAAGCGGAGCAGCATTTGTACGACTTGTTTGAACAGATTCCATACGATTTGTTCAATCGGTCAGATATCCATTTCCTCGTCAGTGATGATGCATCCTCCGACAACGGAGCACAAGTTTTAAAAGAATGGCTGGAAGCCCACGACATCTACAATGTCACGATTCTGAAAAATCGCGTCAACCAGGGATATGGGGGAAACCAGAAAATCGGTTTCCGGGTAGCCGTTGATGAAGGATTTGACTGCTTGATCCTGTTGCACGGCGATGGACAATATACCCCCGAACGTCTGCCGGAGTTTTTAAATACCTGGAACGAGTCACAACCGGACGTGATTTTGGGCACACGAATGCATTCGAACAGCAGCGCCCGCAAAGGGGGAATGCCGCTTTACAAGCTGGTTGGCAACCGAATTCTGACCACGTTTCAGAATTGGCTGACGGGCTGGAAATTGAGCGAGTACCACACAGGCTATCGTGCGTACTCAACGAAATTCCTGGCAAGTGTCCCATTCGAAATCAATACGAACGAATTTCACTTCGATACAGAAATCCTGTTGCAGGCTGCGCATGTGGGAGCCAGCGTACGAGAAATTGAAATTCCGACTTTCTACGGCGACGAAATTTGTCGGGTACCGGGCTTGAAATACGCCTGGGATGTCGTCACTGCTACGGTACAATTCAAGATGCATCAGTGGGGCATGCTGTGCTCACTCAAGTTACGAAACTTGTCTTCAGACCGATATCGTGACAAAACCCAGGCCGAATATTCATCACACGCGCTAGCACTGAATGTGTTGCAGAAACATCATGCCCGGAAGGTACTCGACATCGGCTGTGGTCTGGGACACGTTGCTTCTCGTTGCGAACAATCCGGAATGCAGGTCACAGGCATCGACTGTGTGACGCCACTCCCCAAGACAATGACAGAATTCCATTCTGTCAATCTGGAACACGACGCGTTGCCCGTTTCCATCTCTCAATTCGACGCCATGCTGTTGCTGGACGTCATTGAGCACCTTGCGGATCCGGAAGAATTTTTGCTGTCGATCCGCAACGCAGACCATGAGAATTCAGAAGACGCGATTCAAGCACCCATGCCATCAGAACCAGACCAGAACCCTCCCTTCGTCTCGTCTGCAACCGATTCAACAAATTCATCCACACAAAACCATCGCGACAACACTCCAGCAACGAACGACGCTCCCCCAACGGACAATAACACATCTCAACCACTGCTCATCCTATCAACCCCCAACATTGCATTTGTAGCAATCAGGCTCAATTTGCTGTTCGGCCAATTCCGATACGCTGAACGGGGAATTCTGGACATCACCCACAAGCGACTATTCACAAAACGCTCACTGTTACAGATGCTACGGGTTTGTGGATATGAAATAGAGCGGGTACACGGGGTTGGTGTTCCGTTCTCAGCAGTCATGCCAGGTCGCACAGGTCGTATGCTTGGTTGGGCTGCCAACCTGCTTGCAAAATTATGGCCCTCTTTATTTGCATTTCAGATTCTGGTGGAATGTCGGCCCCGTCCCGGTGTAAACCAGGTATTAAAAAATGCAATCCGAATCCACGAGTTAACCTCAGCGAATGATTCTCAGGAAAACAAAAATGAACCGGGACACCCAGAGCCACACGAAATGTTAGAATGATTCTCTTTCGTCAATCAGGTCTCTTTGCCTGTCAGCGACTCCAGTCTCAATCCTGTTCTGTCTCATCGACCTTGGGCTTACTCATTCACTTTGAATCGTTCTAAACGTACTTTCCAATAGGACCGGATGAGACTTCTCAATCAAGCAGTCGAACCAAAACCGGACCCTTAAAACACCTCTTATAACAGTCAGCGATTCTCGCGGGTTTCGGCTTGCGATGAGATTCAACGTCAGTTACACTAAACTTAACAAAGTTACGAAATTCAGCATCCCTCCCTATGGCTTACCTATTGACCTGATACACTCCGAACGCCTGACTCTTACATAAGAGGTATCTTGATGAGTTCTGATCAGTCCGTTTTTTGTCCTGGTCCCATGTCCCGACGCAGCTTCCTGGAAGCCGGCTACCTGGCATTAGGGGGGCTCGGATTATCAGAGTTGCTACAGCAGCGGGCGCTGGCCAATGCGATCTCCGGCGGCACCAACTCAAACGACGATACCGCGGTCATCTTCATCTGGCTTTTGGGTGGCCCCAGTCATATGGAAACGTATGACATGAAACCCAACGCCCCCAGCGATTACCGGGGGCAGCTCAACCCGATCGCGACCAACGCACCGGGTATCGAGATCTGTGAACTCTTGCCGCTGCATGCGAAGGTGGCGGACAAATTTTCCATCATCCGTTCGATCTCGCATGAAGACTCACAACACGCCCGCGGCTCCGTCCGGTTTCTGAGTGGCCGGAAAACCCAGAGCGTGAATCCGATTTCCGAATTTCCTACCGTAGGACCGATCGTGGCCAAAATGCGCGAGCACCGCAGTGTCGGTGTTCCCAACTACGTCGCCAGTTCGCCCCGCGCCTATGGCGGGGGCAGTGCCTATCTTGGTGAATCGGCAATGCCGTTTGTCGTGGGCGGCAATCCCGGCGCCCCCGGTTATAAGGTGCCCAACTTGTCGTTATCCAATGGACTGAAAAACCGCCTCGATGATCGCGTGGGACTTTTAAAAGCATTCGATCAAATGCGAAAAGACACCGACCTCAACGGCTCGATGGAGTCTCTGGATGACATCAACCAGCAGGCGCTCAGCCTGTTGACCAGCGAAAAAGCGCGGCAGGCGTTTGATCTCACGCAAGAGAGTGACGCCACCCGCGACCGCTATGGTCGTCACAAATGGGGTCAGCGTGCGTTACTGGCCCGGCGTCTTGTCGAAGCCGGCACCAGCTTTGTCACCATGTATATGAACAACCCCGATGTCCCCGGCACACAGAAAAACCGCATCCATTCCAACTGGGACATCCACGCCATTAACGGCGACCTGTATTACGATCTGGGCGTCCGCATGCCGCCCTTTGATCGCGCCGTCTCGGCTCTGATTGAAGACATCTATGCACGCGTCCTCGATAAAAAAGTGATGCTGGTCGTCTCGGGCGAGTTCGGCCGCACACCACGGATTACGGTTCAGCCGGGCACCAAGAGCAAAGTCATGCAACCGGGCCGCGACCATTGGCCGGGTGCGATGTCCGTTCTCGTCTCAGGAGGCGGCGCCCCCATGGGGCAGGTGATCGGCTCCACCACCGCCAAAGGCGAATACGCGAAGGACAACAAGCTGGACCCCAACGACCTCCTGGCCACCGTCTACCGCTTCCTGGGAATCGACCAGAACCACGAATTCCTCGACCGCAGCGGCCGCCCCATGCCCATCCTGCCGCACGGTGCTCCTATCAGCGAATTAATCTGATGGGCAGGGGAGCACAACAGGAGGAAATCTGGTTCCTGAAACCGTTTTCTTGCTAGATAGATTCAAATTCACTCTATCAAAATAGATGAGGCAAGACTAAGCTTACTCTCATGGCTGATCTGCTGAATAATCTGGATTCACAGCTTTGGAATTGCGAACATGCGTTTTCCAATCTCTGTCCCAAACAATGGGCGGAACTAACTCCCACCGAGACGCCTGGCGTTCGTTTCTGCGATGTCTGCTCCGAGAACGTGACCTACTGCACGACGCCGGAGGAGTTTGTACAACTGGGGAATGCCGGCAAATGTGTCGCGATCCCCAATGGCTATACCACCGGCTCATTGAAACAAATGCTGCTCGGCAGGATCTCAGTCAAAAAAATGAAGTCCAACCGTGACCGCCAGGAGCGGACCGCAAACTGGTGGCGTACCGTGATTGAAGCGGACCCGGAGTTTGGTAAAGCAGCCCTTGAGGAAATTGCTCAACTGACGAAACGACAATGTTTGGAGCCCCGGGGCCTTTCTGACGAGCAGCGCGAAACTCTGGTTCAACTGAAGCAGGCGATTTCAACAGGCCCTGAAGCCCTCTATCGGCACCTGCGTCTCAAACCCAACGGTCAACCCGACAATCAACAAAACATTTTCCGCCAACTCCGGTCTCACTTCAAACTAACCTATCGCGAATGCAAAGAACTGGCACAGCGTGTCGAATCGACAGAAGCCGAGTAGCAGTCTCAAGAGTCTTTCGCTCTCGTACGTCGAGCAGGAAAAGACCACTAGCCGCAGGGCGTTAGCCCCGGTTAACGTCTTTGGCATAGACCGTACGTCTTCTGAAACGCGTCTTGTCAAATATTGAGGAGACCTGACGCCTCTGTTCTGTTTATTTCGTCCGATTTATGGTATCAGGGAAGGGATTTCGTTATTCAGGCCGGAATGCGAAAGACTCTTTTCTGACTAACCAGTGTTAAAGGATCGTTGATGAACTCCGAACAAAGCTGCGTCGTTGGGTCCCGGGTTCGTCCCTTTCAGTTGCACGCGGTGACTCCCCAGCTTCAACAACAGCAGATCAACTCGGAAGATTACCGGGGACGCTGGCTGGCACTCATCTTCTATCCGCATGACTTCTCGTTTGTCTGTCCCACCGAACTCACCGGGTTCAGTGCGGAGAAGCCGCAGTTTGATCAACTCAACTGCGAACTGCTCGGCGTGAGCATCGACTCGCTTGAGACACACGCGAAGTGGCTTCAAACTCCAGCCGATGACGGCGGCGTGGAAGGACTCCGCTTTCCCCTTGCAGCTGATCCCGAGGGCGCGCTGTGCCAGTATTTTGGTGTCTGGCGTGAAGCTGACGGCCTGCCCAATCGCGGCCTGTTTCTGATTGACCCGGAAGGCATCCTGCGTTTCGCCGCCAGTTACGATCTGAGCGTGGGGCGGAATGTGCAAGACGTCCTGCGTATTTTAGACGCACTGCAGGCGGGCGGCCTCTGTCCGGCCAACTGGAAACGTGCCGATGGCGTGCTGGATACCGCGTCGCTGTTGAAGTCGGGCCGGGTGCTCGGCCATTACCGCATCGTCCGCGCGTTGGGGCAGGGGGCCTTCGGTCAGGTTTTCGAAGCCGACGATTTGCGACTCGAACGCAAAGTCGCCCTCAAGGTGATTCTGAAACAGAATGATCAAACCGAAAAACAACTCCTGCGCGAAGCACGCGCGGCTGCCGGCATTAACCACCCGAATGTCTGCACGATCTATTCCGCGGATTTAATCGACACGCTGCCGACGATTGTCATGGAGTACATCGACGGCGCACCACTCACCGATCTGATTGGCAGCGGATGCGACCACCGTCGGTTCCGCCGAATCGCACAGCAGATTGCCCTGGGCCTGGCGGCCGCTCAAGAAAAGGGGATCGTCCACGGCGATCTGAAGCCGGCGAATATTCTGTTGCGCGACGGAGAAACGCCGGTCATCGTCGATTTCGGGCTGGCCCGTTCGTTTCAACAACGGGAAACCGTCACCAGCGACAGTACAGACAGTGAGCCCCCCGCCTCAGTCACAACGAACACAGACGCCACGCCGGAAGCGGACTTATCATCGCTGGATTTAGAAGAAACGATCGTGTTCGAGAACCATCCGGTGGAAACGGCGACGCTCTCGGCGGCTCACTCCAACGGCATCTCCGGCACCCCGGCGTACATGTCACCCGAACAGGCCCGCGGCGCGGCATTGAGCGAAGCCAGCGACATCTTTTCCCTGGGCTTAATTTTCGTGCAGATGCTCTCAGGCACTTCCGTCATGCGCGACATGACGGCCCTCGAAATCATCGCCACCTTATGGCGCCCCGATTTCGTCGCCTCCCTGACCGAGCAGATTCCCAGCGAATTCCGCAACGAACTGATCGACCTGTTCGCCATGGATCCGACCAACCGCCCCAGTGCGAAAGAAGTGGGCAGGAGGATGGGGGAGGGAATGTGAGTGTTTTGGGGATCGAATTTGCTTGACTGCCTCTGAACATATCGCAGTCACCACGCTTCTGTATTTTGAATTCAATGCCAATAAATTATCCCACCTTTTTTTTCTTAAGCCGAGGTATCAATCCTTGGTATTTCTTCTGAGAACGTTCTAAAGCGGTTTCAATTCTTATATTGTGGGAAAGCCTGTCTTTAAGAAACTCATGCCTTCCTTCTGCGCTTTGAATAATTGCACTCCATGGAAAAGCCCTAACTTCATATTTTCCATGTGATGGTTGAGAGATTGTATACGGAGGCATATTCTGTTGGTGCGCTCGTTCTATGGCAGCATCTGCTAATGAATCACTGACCACAACAAAGACCCACTTTGTCTTATCTTGATCTACTAAGCTAGTAGAAGACACCGCTCGAGCATAGTCTTCGATTTGATTCAATTCTCTTGTATCTAGTGAAACCCCTGGTCTTTTAATTTCGATGACCAGAAACTCATATTCATCAGCACGCCTCTCCTTAAATTTTTTCCAAATCATAAAATCAGGAACTCTTTTAAGACTTGTCTCTTTATTTTTTCTATTTTGATTATACTCTTTGATGATTTTTTTAATGTCTTGATCAGAAATTTCTGTGTCTAGATGCTGCCTACCCAAAATATCGATATGCTTCAATAGTATAGAACGAATATCTTCATCATCAGTACCTAGTGAATACTCCTCCCCAAAGATCCAGGTATTTGGTGAAATCAGCTTTTGTAATTGAGTTCGTTCATAGATAGTTTTTTCAAATATATCTAATGAGGTTACAGCTTTAAATGTTTTCAAGAACTCTAATCTTTGAGTAATAAGATGGATAGTATGAACGATTTTTGATAGAGGAGTATCTTCCAGAAGATCTGCGAATAGCTCTATGTCTTCTTCTCGTAATTTAAACAATTCACGCATTACTTTACCAACAGCAGATGGATCTTGAGTTAAAGTCTCTTTAATCATTCGCAGCAAAAAAGTTCGCCCTTGTGCATCCATTCCATCTGAAAAATTTGGTAAATGTCGATTGATACTTATTGCGCACATATCAAATGCATGTTGCTCCACCTTACCAATCGAACTCTGGGCATCTTTAGTATATGGATAACTGCCTTCAATCTTGAGGCTATTAATTGTTTCACTGTCTTTTAACTGCTTTTGTTTTCTGTAATGACTTTTTATCTTTCTTCGAACTGAATCCATCACTTCTTTGCGGTGATCGTTTGTAGTATTTTCTATAGTCTGAAGATTATTCTCTTCATCCAATATTTCAAAAAGTGAGCTTTTAATAAAAGCTGTTCCTGAATTTGAAGAGCCTAGAAAGGTGTCGCTCAACTTGTGTAAAGGTATGCCTGTTTCCCTGCAAAGAAAAGCTTCCTTTCTAAATGTTGAGGATTTCCATTCAACCATACTGATTGAAACATCATATCTTTCTCCCTCATAATCTACTCTATATTTTCGAATCTTCCGTTGATCCAAAATCATATTTTGAGGATTGATTATTCGATTGTTATATTTCAATTCAAAATCTGGATAACTCAATAGAAATTGTGCGAACCGCGCAGCTAGGTCGTTACAAGTTTTTGACTCCAACAAACTACCCAGTCTTTTATTGATTTTATTAATTGTAACTAAACACCCACAAAAGCTCCCTGGGGGCGCTTTTTTTTCTTCGCACAAATAGAATGGATCAGATCGATTGCTGGTACCAATTATTTCATATACATATAGCGTTTTCCCTTTGTAATAAGTGAATCGCCACGTGACCTGCTCGCCAATACTTAGAGCTTTATGCCTTCCTTCACCCCGGCGACCATGAAGATGCTCACCAGTACTTCGCCTTCTATTTACTTTATCACTTTGACCAAGATTGGTGAATTTTTCGGCTGCATCAAGGTAGCTTAAGCTGTGCCCATTGTCTTCGATATTGATTTCTTCAATACCATCAAGTTGATTCAGTTTGAAACTGACTTCAACCTCTTTTGCATTTTCATCGAACGAATTCCAGATCAATTCTTCAATCGCATCGAGTGGAGATGCCTGACACAAACGTTTTACAAAATCTTCTTTTGCTTCGAGTTTTAGACGTTTACCTGCCATTTCATCTTACTTTCGATCGGAAAACTGTTTTTGCTAAATGCCTGACGCAAAACATGATCAGCCAATTGGGAGGGCTATACCGATTAATTAATGGGACAGCTCTTTTTGATACCGATTATAAAATTACTCGACTTTCTTCTCATCGAGATCAACAAGAATTTTCTTACAGACGTCTCTCAGTGCTATAAGCGCAGCAACATATTCGCGTAGAATCTGATCAAATTTTGCGCGCATTCCATTATATGAGACTAGCTTCTCCCAACTCTCAATTGTTTCATGTTGCGTAATATGAGCATACTTACCATACATGAATGCATTGAATATCTCACGATTTGAAGGAGTGTGCTCATCTATTGTAATGATGGGGATCAAATTGAAGTTATCCAGAAAATCATTCAAACCATCACGAATATCTAAGAACTCATTCTTTAGTTGTTGATCAATTGTTAAGGAATCAATCTTCTTCTTCATATTTCGAAGAGATATCAAATCATTATCTTGACAAAAAAGACGAAGTGTTAAGATGAAGGCTTTAGTCTCTTCTTCACCTGGACCAATTCTTTGTGAAGATGCTATTCCACTTCTCCATTGGATATTAACCGAGAGATTCGTATTTTGAAGGTATTTCCAATAGTTTGAATTCTCAAGTTCATTTGTTTTCGTAATAAAATGGTAAATTGCTTTGTCATCAGTCGCCATTTTAGACCAATCATTTAATTAAGATAGAACAGAGAGTCCCACGTTATTCAAACTCAAATTAGTAAGTGTTATGCAGGGTTTCTTCCAATAAAAGCTCTTATACTATCTATGTTGAGAGCCACTTGTTGATTATCGTAAGCTTCATAGTGACCATGTGCGGCTTTATTTCTCTGTCCGAACCATGCTGTCACGCTCTTTTGTTCTAATTTTGAATAAACCCCTTCTTTCACCAAGCTAACATTCAATGCGTCCCCCGATTTAGGTTTACCATTCTCTAATTCAATCTCAATCTTATTTTTCTCACAAAGCATTCTAAGATGAGCTTCTAAAGTACTTCCTGCAATTACAGCTGCCGCATCCTTGAAACCGTTTTCATTTAAATGCTCCGCCATCTCAAGAAAATCACTAAATAAATCTGAGTGAATAACTTCTTCGAAAGATTTTAAGTAGCCATTTTTCATATCGTGCAGTAAAGATTTGGAAACTCCACAGACTCTTTTCAACCATCCTTCAGTATCAATAGACATCTGATAGAACTCTCTGGCATTCTCATAGTAAACTGAATTTCTGCCTGCAATTCGTTCTATCACACTAAACAAGCGAGTGTGTAAGTAACCTGATCTCTCTTCGCCAAATCCTTCATCAGCCCCAAGGGACTCTGCATGCTTAAGAGCGTCTTCACAAGCAGCAATTACATCCTCAAGTTGATCAATAAAAATATCATTCATTTTCTTAAAACTGCAGTCATCGAAATATACATAAACAACCCCTCGACACACACAAAAGAGCACTGTATACATCGAGACACATTTCGTTATTTATAAATTCCTATCCCCACAATTTCCAGTACCTAGGCTATTTTCCAGTTAGTTTTCTTGGAAGCAGTGCATCCAAGCGTCAAAGCAACATGTTCGAATTAAAACTATCGCTTCATTTTTAAGGCCGCCTTGTAATCATTACTTGTTGTGAAATACGTAAACGAACTGTTCATGAAATCATTCGCTGAGATTCAAGGTTTAAATTCCCGGAATCATTCCCACGCCCCCGAAAACACTCCTCTTTCAACCCACTGCATCCAATTCGCTAACCGGGGCTAACGCCCTGCGGCTAGTGGTTTAATCGACTTTGTCTGCGTTCTAGCGGTTTAGTCTGTTGCGGGTCTTCGTTGGTTTTTGATGCATTGCTTGTCTCTGCTTTTTAAAATCTGCTTCCTCAGTATTGTGGTTTTGGTTTGGGTTGCGACATGCCGGCGTCTAGCCAGTAGAAGATCAAGATACCGATGACCGGGAAGTAGAACTTGAAGAAGGCAACGTAGCCGATACGGTCAGGAAAAGCGGGGGCAACTCTGTGTGGTTGCCCGCGGTATCGATGTGCTTTGCGTGAAGAGGCACGAAGTTGGTTCCGTTTCGTGCGTGATACAACAACGATCATCACCAGGCGGGCAGGCACATAGGCCTGCCCCCTATGATTTGTATTCGGAAATAACATAAAATTCGCATGCTTGTGAATCATTCCACCGTGATTTCAACTCTGTCAAGCAAGCCCATCAATGGCACTCGGTGGCCGAACACACGCGGGGCTTGTCTTCTTTTCTGTCGCAAAAACCGCGGCTGTCAGTGCATGGAATCGAGCAGCATGTAGTATTTCAGGTCGAAGTAGCCGGCGTCGGGTTGGCGATTTGAAAAATTCCAGTCGGTCAGCCAGTCCAGCATTGGCCAGAAGGCGGCCGTATTGCGGAGCGTGCCGAACTTCGTTTTCCAGGCGGCCCACTCCTCAGGAGAGGAAACGGCGTTGAGCTCTGTGAGAAACGCTGCTGCGTCTTCGATTTTCAGATCGATGATCAGATTGGGAAAGTCGCCCACGAGACCGTGGTAGGCGCTCATTGTATCCAGTTCGGGCTGCCGGGCGCCGTTTTCGTCGAACACGACGTTGTTAAAAGCATACGAACGGTTCGCCACCAGCGAGTAGACGCGGCTTTCTTCCCCTTTAGTCAATCGAACAAACGTGTTGCTGGGCAAAAATCGTGTGAACTTGAGCTGTGTCCGCATGGTGAGGGTGGAGACAGCCGCATCCCAGCCGGCGAAGTCGTCGATCGGATCTGACAATTTGACTTCCGGTTTCCTGCCGGGGTTGAGCAGGTCATGCGGGCCGCTGACGGCTTCCGTGAAGCGGCGTTGAATCTTGCCCAGCACACCTGAAACAGGGTCCGTTCCTTCCACCTCGAGTCCCTTGCCGATGTCTTCTCCGGGAAAGGGCATGCGAAACAGCAGTTCCTGACCGATGCCGCGCGTCCAGAGGTCGCGATATTTCTGACGTTCATCAACGGGGAGCAGGCGAAGGAAGTTGTCTTCGAATTCCTGCCGCAGTCGGCTCATGAATTCCCAGGTGGCCAGCTTTTGTTCGACGCTGCCATAATATTCGTAGTTGACTACCAGGGAGTAGTAGAGTCGTTCGAAACCACTGTAGTCGATCAGCCAGAATGTGGGCGGAATGCCCCCCTGTCGTCCTCGCAGCACGGTGGCGTTGGTTTCATTGCGCAAAATGGTCAACCAGGCATTCGGGTTTTTCTGATTCCCGTCCCAGATGTCTTTAATCTCATAGCCCGTCGGTTTGTATTGATCGAGCATCCGGTTATAGGCATCGTTGTATTCGACGTTACCCGTAATGCCATAATCCATGAAATCATTCCACGACTTGAGACCGAGTTCCGGCTTCAAGACAGACGGATCGTGAGCAGGATCAACGAAGAAGACCCAGAAATTGTCTTTAATAGCGTAGGTCGCCAGATTCCCGACGCAGACCGGCCCGCGAATCATGCCGCTGACGATTAAATGAGAATTCTCCACCATAAAATAGGCTCGCGACCGCGCGGGAATCGCCTGAAAAACTTCGAACGGGTTGTGACTGGCGTAGTCAGACCTCAGGCTCTTCCCGGGTACCGGATCGACTTGAAAAAAGAGTTCGTCGAGTTGTTTCAGTTTGGCGTCGCTCAACTTCCACACGAACAGCGACTTCTGAGACCGCGATTCGGTGACCTTTTTCAGGCGGTAGTAAAACTTGTCGACTCCCTTGGGATACGGTGTGTCATAAGGCCGGGCCGTTTTGATCTCGTGAACCGGACTGGCATCGACGACTTGCTTGCCGTCCTCATCAGTTGTCACTTGGATCGGCGGCGTAGTGGAGCGGACCAGTCGAAAGTACTCGCCGGGCGACTCGTCGAAATGCAGCGTTGCCAGAAAGGCATGTTCAAAAATAAAACGGCTGACCAGGGGTGACAACGCCGCTTCCTGGTTCAAAAATGCTTCCCAGCGTGCGATCACTTCAGGCTGCGCCAGTTTACGAGTCTCGGCCATCACTGCGGCCGTCGGTCCCGGTGAGCCAGCGGTAATCCACTGGGAAAACAGTTGATTCTCATCGGGCGAGAGGGCTGGCATTGCGAAAGGCATCCCCGCGGTTGGTCGTTGTTTCAGATAGTCGTCGACTCCCTGTTCGCACGGGCAAATGTGTTTGTTAACGGCTTGATAGACAGGTTGCACCGACTTTAAATCAAAGGGGGGCTGATTATGCTCGGTGCCGGCGACCAGCATACGAAACAGAATACTTTTCGCAGGACGCTCTGCAGGCGGTCCCTGTTGTTCGACCACACTGCAGAAACCCTGCTCGCGCCAAGCCTCGATTGAAGGCTGGTCAGACAGACGGACCGGTTTTTCTGCAAACAGGTGGGTACCGTCGGGATTGCCTTTCCGCGCGCCGCGGAGCAGTCCTTCATAGCAGGTGAGTTTGAGCAGACAGGGCGAATCGAGACACCCATGACAGACAATGCAACGCCGGTTAAAGATCGGCTGAATTTTGCTGAGATAGAATTCACCATCGAGATCTGAGCCGGTCGAATCCGGATAGACGGGGGGAGCATAAACGAAGGGTTGCCAGTCTGATTCGACACGTGCCTGGTCCCAGAGAATGCTGCCGACGATCACGCCACCAGCAATCAGGATGAGCAACACAATGGCCGTATGGTGAACCTTAATTTTCAATGCCCTTATCCTCTACTCCATCATGAGAAACCGATTCTGGATCAAGGTTTACGCTTTCCCGTCCTGAAATTCAAGATAGGCGTGAATAAATTGGGTGTCAACCCAGAGGGCTCCCGTCCCTGACTTTCCGAGCGTTCCTTGTTGCTTCCAGTCCCTGCAGTTTCCAGTTCAAGCGGGGTTGGAATTTGCGAGGCAGCAACCAGATCAAAGTTCTCACACAAATGGTTCCGAGAATGCTGATGACAAGCCCGAACAAAAGCGGGTAGCACAGCATCATCCAGACGGGCAAGCCATGGGTTGGATTGATAATCCTGAAAGAAGGATACTGATAGACTGTTTCATAGCGGTCGGGATCCATTACAGGGGGATCGAAAAAGCCGGGAGAATATTCAGTTGAAGGTATTTTTGGATCGATGTCGGGTTTTAATCTGTATTTTGCAGGATTCACAGCGGACATCAGGAAAGAGATGAGTGCCGCTTGAATAAAAAAAATAACAGCAACTTCTAATAACGAGATCGTAAAACCTGATTTTTTGGATCGATCATTCATGAAAGTACTCAATCTATGGAATTTATTCTCCAGCATGATATCAGTTTTCACCATTGCGTGTCAGTGTTTTTTTAACGGATCGATCTCTGGTGATAAAAAGGGCAAGACTTTTTCTCCCCGCATTTCTTCTCGAGTTGAACGCGCTGAGTGGTGCAGGTACGATGGTAACATACTCTGCTACGAGCCCGTATCAATTCAAAGTCAAACAAAATGAGAACCACCATGCGCTTAACCCTTTGTTCCTTGATGTTCGTATTCGCCTGCGCGACCAGTGCAGTCGCAGAAGAAAACATCAAACTCACAATGGGAAAAGAACGTGTCATCGTGCGGGGGATTCGACCGGAGGAACAGCTCTGGGGGCCGTATCAGTTTCCGCGGCCTTTTAAGCTGGGTGATCGGCTTGTCGTTTCCGTGCACGTCAAAAATGACGACATCAGCAACTATGGGGCAAAGGCCCTCTGGTTTGAAAGCCGCGATCAGGGTCAGACCTGGAACGAGGTCGATGCTTCCATCGCGCAGGAGTGCGGTCTGTTGCTCCCAAACGGTGACCGGGTCTACCTTCCGCCGGAATCGGGCATCGACGTCAGCGACTATAAGATGACACCCTGGAACAAATACACGCCCGACTACGATTTCTCAAAACAGGCGGAAGAAGGAACATTGCCAATTCCCGACGGCATGACATTCTGGATGGGAGGCACGACCATCAATGCTTATAACGCCGATCGCCTGCCGCCCAGTCTCTCTCAGCAGGCATGGACGCTGTTTCGGATTCCCGCGAGACAGACAAAACCCGTGCTCGAACATGCCCAGGTGGATTGGCCGTACCTGACGCGCGTGGTCCACGTCAGCCGTAGTGGAAAGAAGGTCCTGAAGTCGATCTTCCCGCGCGGCAATCCGAAGCTGGGTCCCGACGGGGCAATCTGGGTCAGCGTCTTTTCCGGCGAGGGTCATCTCAATCCCGTCAACGGACAGTACAGTCCCTACTACTCTGCGGAAATCTTCCGCTCTGAAGACAACGGCCGGACTTTCAAGCGACGGGCTCACCTGGAATACGAGGCCGACGGCCACGCGTTTCCCTACAAGAGTGGCGGATTCAGCGACAGTGATTTTGAATTCATGCCGGACGGTTCCATCGTCTGGTTCCTGCGTTCCACCTGGTATTCTTCCACCGGCAAAGAGTGGGACCCGATGTATATGACGCGTTCGACAGACGGCGGCCACACCTGGTCAAAGCCCGTTAAGTTCGACAAGGTCGGCATCTTGCCACGATTGTGTAAGCTCGACAACGGCGTCACGCTGCTCTGCTATGCCCGTCCCGGCACCTTCGTGCGAGCCGCCCTCAACAACAGCGGCACAAAGTGGACCGAACCTCTGGTCGTGATGACGCCAAACGACCGGAGCGCCCTGGCCAACAAACCGGTCGCCGACCCCACCTTCCACGACTGGGACGGCTCCTGTAATAATCCGGAAATCATCCCCCTCGACAAAAACAGCGCCCTCATCTTTTACAGCGATTTTTACTACCCGGACAAAAACGGCGTGAAACGCAAGACGATTCTGTGCAGGGAGATTACTGTCGAGCGGTAGGCCTATCCACAACCTCATCAAAGCCAGCTGCAGGTGAAAATGATTAGAAACACCTCACTGAATTATCTGAAACACCGACTGTAACTAAAACCCACCAGCCGCAGGGCGTTAGCCCCGGTTCTTTCGCACACTCTAAGGCCATTCTAAAAAATGAAACAACATCGGGCGTTTGGATCTATAGACTCTTCCGATCCTTTGTGGGAATCATACATAATTTATTTCTTTGAAAAGGGGCCTTCACGAATTGTCCAATGAGGGCGAAAACCACCTACGACATCGAACTGTATTTCAGAGTCATCAGATTGCAACAACAGCAATAAACGCTGGCCAAGACACATATGATACCTGGCTGCATTCGCAAAGATATCTGCTACTTGGTGGAGGTATCCAGGCTCTTTTTCATGTAACTTTTGTATGTGTCTGGTGACCACGACGATACCTGCACGATCTTTGGGAAACACCAGATCTCCAACCAAATCATTCAGTGCATCCAGATTGGTCTGATCTTTTTGCCCTGACGGAAAGCCAAGTGTTGCTCTGATCGATTTTTCAAATGAAACACTGTCTTCAGAGGTAACCTCACAGTCATGAATCAGGTAATTCTCGGAGTGCAGTTCATTGATAATTTTCTGAAGCATTGATTCAGAATGGACTAGCGCAACACCGCCATCTCGAAACATCTGCCAAATATAAATATTACGATCAATTTCTGACTGGAAAAAGTGGGCCATCATTCACCTGCATTAACTGTATTGGATTCAACGAAGCCATCAGGGAAGCGCATTACATCATAGTTATATTACATTGGGCGCCAGCGTCAGACCAACGAGTAGCTAGCTGAGAGTCTTTAATATGAGCAATTGCATTTAGAAACCCTAACTCGCCGCAGGTATTGAACCGTGTCGGGTTAATTACGACCAATTAATTTACCGGTGTGTTCTCCAATTCGATTTGCTCCGCGACTAACAGCTTTCGATCCTGGATGCCGATCACCTTCAGTTTTGTCCCCGCTGAAATCATTGCACCGGATGCCGATGCTGCCTCGAGTCGCTGGTCCTCAAATTGAACATCCCCCTGGGGAGACAAAGTCGACACGGCGGGCGCCTCTTTCCCGAGATAGGGGCTGAGTTCTGTATCGATTTGGCAGAGGTTTAAGGGGTCAGGTCCAGAATAATTGAGACCAGACCCCTTAATTCTGACCGCCCTTAATTCTGACGGACTTATTCTCAACACCCTTGATATTTATTTCAACGTGATCATCAAAGATGTAAGTTGCGCCATCTTTTTCAGGTCGTGAGTACTTCCAATTGAAGCATTGTAATACGGCACCTGCTAATTCCCGAATACGATTCCACCGTGGATCGTCTCTTAGTGGCTCAGGGTCACACCAGAATACTTCGTTGTCAGAACCGGATAGTTCCGTAAGAAATTCGTCCAGCACTTCGATCGCCTCTAACTGCTCCGTTGTTACTTCGTGGTTCGTAACAAATTCCAGTTTATTATGATCAAAGTCAGATACTAGTTCATCACCAATACACGCCCCTTGTGGAAACAATCTGATCTGCACGTCGGCGGGTGATGCTAGAGCGAGAACTTGATTGCGATATATGATCATTGTTCTGAGTCGAGAACTTTTTGAAGAGCTATTCATAGGCCTAATCGATTCCGTCTCGATTTACCAGCGTTTTGCATGGTGTCAACTATAGTTAACCAAGGCTTGAGTCTATGGAAAAATTATTCATGTAATACTGACATGACAACGGATGTTGCCCCTCTGCTCTCTATCAGGATCACGCAATATCAATATGCCCCATGCATTTCGCGAAATGGGTGGTATTAAGACATGTACTGCAATACGTATAAGTTGATTAGATCACGAAATCACTTTTTTGGTTCGATTCTCGAAGAGATATCACTAACACCAATTTATACCAGAACTTGAGTCTAATGTGTGTGAAAAACTTATCCCGAGTATCAAAATACACGAAACGCATTTAAGCAGTCATAAAACAACGATCCCAGAAAGAAAAGTATCCGGGAAATCGTTACTGGCTGGAACAATTTCTGCGATTTTCCAGAGATGTCGCTGGCGAGTGGCGATATTCCAACTCTAACTTCTTCAAAGATTTTCAGGGCAGTATCTTAACTTCTTCATTTTTTCATAACCAGACAAAACATCTTGAGTGAGATGAAACTCTCACCGTAGCTATCGCGGGTTATCTGGGTTGCAAAAAACGTTCGTTTCACGGCTTGGTCTCAAAATCAGGGCATCTGCTCCCATGCCAGCTCAATTGGCCAGAACACCGGTATTCGATATCGAAGGATCGTTTGTATTCCCTGAGCGATGTTGTTAAAATTTTCAAGTCCAGTCCCTATGCAATCGATCCAGTCCCTATGCAGTCAATAGCGAGAATTTGGAGAGGTGAATCGTCATCTTAAAAACTAACAAGCCTGAGCACTCGGCATCTTTCGGCGGATGGGCGAACCTAGAGAAGGCTTGGGATGATGCTCTGCTCACGAACACTTCTCACCCTGACACGATTCATATCCTCAAAGCAGCTTGGAACAACATTGTTTCGCAACGGCAGAAAAGGATCCCGAACCCAGAGCATTTTCCGCTCATCAAACGTCTCTCTCAACCAACTGAGGAATCCGAGAGAGACTATCTCGTAACCCTTCTCGCCCTGCATTGTGGCCTATGCTCTCCAAGTGACATTCCGTTTCACAACGGGCAATTCGTTCGGTTGATCCATTCACATGGACGCGTTCTCCTGCAAAGTGATGGTGTGTTGAACGACCAATCTCATTTGCTCAGTCGCCTGGACACAGGTGACGACCATCACATTTGGATTTTATACCCGAGCGAGCGTTTGTTCGATGATTTTTTAGAAGCTGATGAATACCCACCTGGCTCTGAAGAATTGACCGAGACAGAACGTCGAGATATCGACTACCGAATCCATAAGGCTTTTGCACTGATCGATGAGTTTTCGAAGATTTGGGCAAACGAAATCCGATGCGTCATCGGAACGATTGCTGTGTTGCCAACCTGCCTAGGACGCACTCAACGTCATTTCAACTGCCGAACACCTTATTGCGGTGTAATTTTCGTTAACGCCTTTGGCATGAACGAAACTCAAATCGCCGAAGCAATACTTCACGAATCGATCCATCAGCTCCTTTGGCAAGGTTGGGAGCTGCACCCCGAATTCCAAGTTAGTGCAGAACACGCTGACATCCAATCTCCGGTAACGGGCAATGTTAGATCCGTGCAGGTTATGTCTCACGCAATGCTGATCTATACCGCAACTATCGAATTGTTGACTCATACAATTCGAACAAACGAATATCTTGATTATGCTGGCGAGCTTCGGTCCCGCGTTGTTGCCCTGAAGCGAGGCATACGCGTTTTGAACGCTCAATTGTCAAACCTGATAAACATGGACGCCGCGCTCGAAATTCTGTTGGATAACGCGACTCCTGAGCGAGTTGTTCAGTACGTCTACGGATTACAGGCGGTAAAGTAATGATTACGGAATCAGGCGGAATCGCTCGTACTGATGCGGCATTGGTCTCCATGCCATTCGGACCACTCTTTAGTCCTTCCATCGCCTTGGGTTTGCTTGCGGCGATTGGCCGAAACTCCGGCTACCGGATTTCCGTACACCACCTGGGGTTTCAATTTGCAGAACGAATCGGAGAAACACTCTACAATAAAATCGCATCGGGATTCCCTGCGACCCAAGATCTCGCGGGAGAATGGTTGTTTTCTGGTCTTGTCAATGATCAAAGCGACGAGGACAACTATAACTACTTGCACCAAGTAGTGCTCGGACACGCCAGGGAACACTCCAAAGATGACCTGAGCGATTGTTCTCGCCTGGATCATTTTGTTTCGGAGTTGATCGTCGCTAAGGTTCGGGCGGAGCGATTCATCCACGATGCGGCAGAAAAAGTGTTGGACGACAACCCGCAGATTGTCGGATTCACAACGGTGTTTCAACAAAACTTCGCTTCCCTTGCTCTTGCCAAAAAACTCAAGGAGCTGCAGCCGGAAATCGATATCATTTTTGGCGGTGCGAATGTCGAGTCGCCAATGGGTGAGTCACTGATGGAAATGTATGATTGTATTGACGCGGTCGTTTCCGGTGAAGGTGAGCAAGCGTTTCTTGATATCCTCGATAGAAGTCGAAATGGACATGATTTCCTGGGTATTCCTGGAGTCTCTGTCTGCTCAAAAGCGACAGGCGATTCCAAAACTTGCTCAACCGATGGGGTGGATGCGCGGTTGCCTGTGTTGGGAAATGGTCGGATTCAGGATATGGACAGCTTACCAACGCCGGACTTTGACGACTACTTTGACACTGTCGGTGCTTTGTCTTGGAAACTCAGTTTTGAACCGCGGTTGGCATTCGAAACATCACGCGGATGTTGGTGGGGGGAAAAACATCACTGCACGTTTTGTGGCTTGAACGGATCAAACATGGCGTTCCGGCAAAAATCTCACACGCGAGCGGCAACTGAACTTCAAGAGTTGATAGAAAAGTACGGGGAACGATCAGTCGATGCCGTCGACAACATTCTCAGCATGAAATATTTCGATGATTTTGTCCCCTGGCTTGGGGATCAAGCTTGGAACCTTTCGATCTTTTATGAGACGAAGGCGAATCTCACGAGAAAGCAACTGGAGAGTCTTCAACGTGCAAAAATCAACAACATCCAGCCCGGGATAGAGAGCCTCAGTGATTTAGTGCTCAAGCTGATGAAAAAGGGGGTTTCGTCGATCCAAAACATCCAACTCTTGAAGTGGGCAATTGAGCTGGGAATCAACGTGGAGTGGAATATCATTTGGGGATTTCCTTTTGAGGATCAGTTAGCCTATGAAGAAATGGCGGGCCTAACGCCTGCTTTAGAGCATTTGCAACCACCTGGTGGAGGCGCAAAGATTCGGCTGGATCGTTACAGCCCAAATTTTAACGAGGCCGACTCGCTTGGGTTTCAAAACATTCAACCCTATCCGTCGTATCGGTTCCTACATCGCTGTCGTTCAAAGTGGCAGTCGGGTGCGATGAACGACAACCACGTATTTAATTCCGCTTACTTTTTTCACTTCGACTCCGATAGCGCCTCCGAGATCACCAGATACACCAAGCCCCTCGCCGATGGGCTCAAACGGTGGCGTGACCACCATGAGCATTCGATCTTTGTAGCGATGACCAAAGGTAAGTACTTGTTGCTCTGGGACACACGTCACGTTGCGACGCGTCCACTGACGGTATTGCACGGGCTTTCTAAAGAGATTTACGAATTTTGCGATTCCTCAAAGAGCTTCGGCTCCATCCAAGCCAAATACGCTTCCGTTTTCAAAGCTCCAATGGGTGAGACAATCCTGGCTATCCTAGAAGCATTTTGCGAAAAACGCTTGATGATCCAGATAAATGGCAGGTATCTTTCACTGGCAGTGCCCCTCTCGTCCCACGCTCCGATCGGAACAGCGCTTGAAACATTCGTCGAACTCGTGCGATCTGTTTCTCAACCTACGGCCAATAATGGCTCGGAGCTGTCGTTTGATTTGTCAGATTACGCTTTTTCGGTGGTTTAATCATGGTCAACCTTGAAGCAAAGCTTGAGTTTCTTCGAACACTAGGTGCGGATTCACAGCACAGCATGGGAACTGCGCTCGAACATTTCTTAGGTACGTATGAACTTTTGCGATTCTGGCAGGAACCAGATCATGTTTGCGACGCGGGGTTGTTCCATTCCGTTTACGGACGAAAATCGATTGATCGAGACTGGCTCTCGACGGATCATCGGCAATTCGTACGGAAGATAATAGGAAAGGACGCGGAATCACTCGTCTACGCATTTTGTTCCATGTCGGATGTAAAAACCGACGAAGGTCGCGTGATTTATATCAATCGTTTCGACGGTAAGGAAACGACTCTGGATCCGTGTGATTCCACATCTTTGGCCACAGTCGCGTTCGCGAACTTTCTGGAACAATATGTCCGTCTAGGCCGTGAGTATTTTGACGGAAAATCGATGCCTTGGTTCGGGATGCATTCCGGACGTTTTTCCCCTCGTGCAAAACTAGCATTTCGAGCCAGCGGACTGCCGAATCAATGAGTCAGGACGCATGGATACATTTGACGGGTTCACAGCCATATGCTAATGTAAGGTTTATCGATACTACTAACCAAGGGGAAAATTCATGAGTGATATTCGCAAGACTCTGGAAGAAGCTAACGACGCAATCGAAAAAGCATTGCAACAGGTTGGGAAGTGTGACGGGGGCGAACTGCCGCCACAGGAGCCGGTCGTTCGGCCGCTTGAACTGAAACGAGAGTCCAGTGAAGTGAATCTACCGGTAGCTGCTGAACTGGAAGACTCCTTCGCAATCTCTGACGATGGTACGGTAACAATCAAGGACAACACGCTTTCGGAAGTTTTGACCCGTAATCTCGACCGAAACAAGGCTGGAATTGCAGGTGACGCAACTACGGCGAAAATCAAGATTCGCGTGATCATTGATAACTACACCTAGCAGCGAGTGATGGCTGCGATCTTCGTGAAGTCCGTTGCTACTCGATATCGAAGCAAACAGGTCTGTAGGTCTCTCTTGAAGTGCGAGTTTTATGTGGGTGATTCGTTCGAGTGTCTGGTGAGTAATCTTTTATTCTCGGTTGTCGACGATTTCCAAATTGTTGGTTGGCAGAATTTATCCTGAGGGCTGATTTCGCAAATGTGGTTCTTTGATCAACGTTGGAAATTACACGATGCCTGAAATCAATTACCGCAGGTGGGACTGTCGCTACAACTGGAGAGTACGTTTTCACCGTGATGGGGACCTTATCTCGGTCAGAATCAAACTCCGGCCCGACTCCTCCATCTCGTCTCACAAAATCGAGACGCTCAAGGAGGAATGGCGTCGTGGGATTCTGTCGAAATGGAATAGGAGTGACGACCAGAGGTTTCGATTCAAGGTGGAGTTCGTCGACCATGACGAACACTATGTCGTTGAAGTCACCCCATCAGTCAGCCGAAGCCATATGAAGCGTTGGGATCAGTTCGATACTGGGCACGTTGCGTCACACGAATTTGGCCACATGATTGGCTTGAAAGACGAGTACCACTATCCCTTTCCTGAGTGCTCTTTGCGGAGCCCTGTCGATACTGGCACGGTAATGGAAACGCCAACAGGCCCGGTTGTCGATCGCCTGTTGTCCTTGGTAGACGATACTGAAGGAGACACGCCTCCCGCTCGTCGGCCTAGCGATATTCGGCCATTGGACATAGAAAGGCCAATAAACATCCAGTTGATTGTCAGTGGCGGATTTCCGGAAAAGAAGTTGCACTTTGAGACACGTTTGGATGAATCGATGCGTACCGCTAAATCGATTTTGAGTGACATGCCCAACAATCAATCGCGCTCGATTGAACGCGAATTCGATGGCGATTCCGTTGCGAGACTGAAAGATCTTCTTCGTTCCCTAATTTTAGACGATTCAGCGATCGATGCGGACTCCATTCCCGAGATACTTCCAGATACACCGGTAGGGGAAATCACGTTCAAGATCGGCGAGAAGAGCCACTCAGTTTTTTACCCGATGGAAGAACTTTCAACGTTTGGGCTCCCCGAAAATCCCGATTATTTTCAGTACCGACTGCGTCCTAGAGTCGACCGAGTAGATCTATTGGAGGCTCACACGTTGATGTCTGAAATCAATCGACGAAAGCAGTTGGAATCAGAATTGCCCCCTCCAGAGCCACCTACAGAAAATAACGATCGCCCAATTGTTGTGATCATCAACAACTATCCTGACACTAAAAACTGACGTTCGATACGATAAAAGCAGTGAATCATTTTTCATAGCGTAGCTGTCAAATTATAATAAGCAGTGGGGCGTGTCGAGGGTGTTCAAAGTGAATAATTTCGAGCAGTCAGAGAAGATTCGAGCCACCAAAAGTATGAGCGACCAAGGTTGCAGTTCAGACAATGTTTCGCAAATGGTTGATTTAATCGCACGTTCCAAAGCCCGTCCAGACTAGAGGTTGTCTCATAACGTCAAAAAAAGTGAACGGTTTGGCGCGTCTTTTGCATGAAGTGTTCTCCTGAAAGGAGAATTTCTTATGTATATGACGCTGGTCTGGTGGCCCAAACGAAAACGGGTTTCCACAAAAACAGCGTCCAGGACGGAACGCCCGGTCGTTTTGACCGATAAACAATGGTCTTTAGTCGCAAAACTGTTTCCCTGGACTCCCCCTTCCAAAAAGGGAGGACGTCCAAAAGCCCATCCACGAGATTGCCTGGAAGGCATTCTCTGGATTTTGGTGACAGGAGCACGATGGAAAGATTTACCAAGAGAGTATCCCTCAAAAGCGACGTGCCATCGACGTTTCCAGCAATGGACGATCGAAGGGCGGCTCTTATCTGCCTGGCAAATCATCTTGGAACGAATGGATGATGCTGGCCAGATTGATTTCTCGGAAACCTTTGCTGATGGCACTTTTGCCTCGGCAAAAAAAGGGGTAGAAGAGTTGGCCCGACTCGTCGTGGCAAAGGCACAAAGGTCATGATTTTTGTCGATCGTCACGGGACACCTGTGGCGATCGACACAGAATCGGCCCGTCGTAGCGAAGTCAAGCTGATCGAACCGCTGCTTGAAAAAATCACATTGCAAAATCGACAACCCGAGCGACTTGTTTATGACAAAGCCGCCGATTCGGACTCGTTGCGCAAACGGCTGATGGAAAAGAATATCGATCTGATCTGCCCGCATCGAAAATCGAGAGTCAAACCGCCGACGCAAGATGGTCGAAAGCTTCCACGCTTCAAACGACGTTGGATTGTGGAACGCAGTATTGCCTGGCTCCACAACTATCGTCGCATTGTCACGCGCTGGGAATATCACGATTACCTCTACGAAAGCTTTGTAATTCTTGGGTGTTTATTTACACTATTAAAAAGGTTTTGAGATGCCCTCTAGAATTGTTTGGTCGAGTCTGAATTCGCAAAACGTACTAGTGCTTTGTAAAGCTAGAAATTGAGGGTTGGGGGTGTTGTTTACGCGCTCCGTTGTCGCACTCTGGTGATATCTATCAACCCAAAATTTAAAAATGACACTTCACTAGTTATCAGAACATGTCTTGGAGTCAGCGAGACCGGTGCTATTAAGGCATGTACTGGAATACGTAAGAGTTGATTAGATGACAAAAGCGAACGAACTCGCTATTCATTTTCGGGTACCAGTACAAAAACGTTGAAAAACGCCAGTGCCGAAAACGCAGACGACCACAGCAATGATGAGAATTTCAAAGAAGACAGGCATGGTTATTTTCCTTTTCGAGAGATCGGTTAGTTGATTAACAGCCATTCGCTGCAGGGCTAGCAACTGTTGGCAACGAAATCACTTTTTTTGTTCGATTTTCGAAGAGATATCAATAAGACAGTTTACACCCGAACTTGAGTCTAATGTGTATGAAAAACTTGTCCCGAGAATCAAAATTCACGAAACGCATTTAAGCAGTCAGAATACAGCGATCCCAGAACGAAAGGTATCCGGGAAATCGTTCTTGCTGGATCATTTCTTCGATTGAGATTCAAGCGTTGGTGACACGATCCCAAAGTTTTTCTTGCGTTTTCATATACTCTGCCAGCGTATCGACCAGAACCTCTGCGTCGACGGGTTTGGTAAAGTACTCATCACAGCCCGCTTGCATGCTTTGATCACGATTGTAAAGATCATCGTGGGCGGTCAGCGCAATGATGGGAATTCTAAGATCTGCTTCACGCAAAATTTTCGTTGCTTCATTGCCATCGAATACCGGAATTTGGATATCCATGAGTATGATATCAAACGGGAGACCGTGATCACGCGCTTCTAATGCAAGCTCTAATGCGATCAGCCCATTGTCAGCGAAGAAAACCTCCGCACCGGCCTGTTTCAAGTGGTACGAGATCAGTCTTTGACTGTCGGGAAAATCCTCTACCAATAGTACCCGACATTCCAGCAGGGGCTTTTCCTGTTTCGGTTCTTCTTCCATATCAAGTCTGAGTCCTTCTACTGAGTGAAATCGATGTGTTTCAAACCAAGTATTGCAATCGATGGTAAAACAGAACTGTAATAAAAGGATAGGTTACAATCTGGTATCTCGCAGGGAGGGATTAGACTGAAAACCAGGGACCGCCCTGGCGCTTCCATCTGTCTCAAGGGATCTCTTCAGGAATGCTGCGGAATGTTCATCTGAGTTGGGCTGGTGATATCGGGTAGGATTCGTCTGCCATTGGTTTGGCTTGTTGCCAGACATTCAAACGACGGCCAAGTAGCGTTTATTTATTGGTTTTGAATGTGATTCTCAAGATTGTACCCTTACCGAGATCGGCATTAACCGGGGCTAACGCCGTGCGGCTGATCCGGTTTTTGGTGATTTCCCATCCGGAATAACTTATTAGCCGAAGGGCGTTAGCCCCGGTTCCTTCCATTTGCAAAGAGGCATTCGAATTAAGAAACACTACCTAGCACCGTACCGCTTGTGGTTGGAACGGGCGCAATTATTTGCCTGTGTCTATTTCAGGGGTGAGTCTCTGCGGGCGGCCACATAGGGCCGCACCCTACTTTGGTAGATGAATTCATGCTCTGGTTTTGTGAGTCGATCTGTTGGTTTCCTACGTGCTGCGTTCGGCCTGGATTTGTCTCCGGGCTTACTCGTGGTTGGAATGAACAAACTCCATTTGTGATGCAGATCATCTGTAGGGGCGTGGGAAAGTCAATGGGAGGACGCTTGTTTTTCCTGCGAACGACATACGATGGGCCAGAATGTCTTTATCAAATAACGAGAAAGCGGCATGAAGCGTTGCGATGTCGTTTGATAATTGAGGTGCAGGGGAGCAGGTGTTTGGAAAATCGGGCTGAAACAAGTGGGTTTGATAGTACTGATTTTCCCAGTGCTACAGGAATCTCAACTGAACCCGTAGTGCTCACTCGCGCGCCCGACTTTATCTCCGCATGATGATGACGATGAGCACGTTGCCGTCAAGTCGGATTTTTTCAGCTGGCAGTAGAGAGAGATTCAGGAATGAAAATTGAAGAAGAGCGCTGTGTTCTGGCTTCAGAATTCGATCTGGATCGGGACGGGGTTCTTGCGAAAGTACCCCCGGCTGGGCTCGAACCAGCAACCTCTGGCTTCGGAAGCCAGCACTCTATCCAATTGAGCTACGGGGGCAAAACTCGGGACTAGATCACTTGAACAGGTTCGTTTTTTAGCCCGTTTTTCGCGTCTTCCTGCATTCCCTGATAAGTCTATGCACTGATTTACCGTGAACTGTGTAATCTCACAAGGACCAGCAGCATAATTTTAGTGCCGAGTTCCAAGAGAGTCCGGCCACAGGCTTGTATTATTAACAGATCTTCATAATAAATATGCACAATCTTAACATTTTTCAATCCAAATGAACACCATTCTATGCGGCCCTGTTTAAAAAAACTGGGGCTGAGAAATATCACAGCAGGGTCCAAAAAATACCATGTTTGAAATGACGACCACCCTCATTGGAGGTCTGGGGATCTTCCTCCTGGGAATGAAGTACATGTCTCAGGGCCTGCAATCAATTGCCGGTGCCAGCCTGAGACGCTTGATCGGGGCGGTTACCAATAATCGCGTCCTGGCAACCATGGTTGGATTCCTCGTGACCGTGCTGGTGCAGTCCAGTTCTGTGACGACGGTGATGACCGTTGGGTTCGTCAACGGTGGCTTGATGTCGCTGACGCAGGCCATCGGTGTGATCATGGGTGCGAACGTCGGCACGACGGTGACCGGCTGGATTCTAGTTCTGAAAATTGGTAAGTACGGGCTCCCCATTCTGGGCGTTTCTGCTTTCGTCTACCTGTTTTCCAAACATGAAAGAATACGTTATACGGCTCTGGCGGTCATGGGGGTCGGCATGGTCTTTTTTGGTTTACAGCTCATGAAAGAAGCCTGTAAATTCCTGAAAGATCTGCCCGAGTTTCAGGAATGGTTTCTTCACTTCCAGGCCAACAGCTATCTCGGCCTGTATCAGTGTATGCTCGTGGGTTGTATTTTAACGGTTCTCGTGCAGTCTTCCTCAGCGACACTGGGGATTACGATTTCGCTGGCGGTCACCGGGCTGATTCCCTTTGAAACGGCAGCAGCACTGGTTCTGGGAGAAAACATCGGAACCACGGTTACCGCATTACTCGCCTCACTGGGTACTACAACTAATGCCCGCCGCGCAGCTTATTTCCATGTACTGTTTAATATCAGCGGCGTGATCTGGATCTCGACCATCTTCTTCTGGTACATCAAATTTATCCCGTGGCTGATTGATGTCGACGTGACGAAAGAAGTCATCGTGAATGGTCAGGCCACGTTTCCGGAAAGCGTGAAAGCGATCGCCGCCACGCACTCGGTTTTCAATATTTTGAATACGATCGTCTTCCTGCCTTTCGCCGGGAAGATCGCGACGTTATTGACTCGCATTGTGAAAGACAAACCTCAGGAAGTTGCGCATCTGAGAAGCCTGGATATCCGCATTCTGGAAACGCCGGTGCTTGCCATTGATCAATCTCGCGGCGAAGTACTTAAGATGGGCATGATCTGCGACGAAATGGTTCAGATACTGAATCGGATTCTCTCTCAGGAAACACCAGCCACTGAGGATGTGGACAAGCTCTTTGAATACGAAGAAGAGCTGGACCGGATGCAGGATGAGATCACCACCTATATCACGCATTTGCTGGCGATGGACCTGCCTCAGGAAGTGATTTCGAAAGGGCGCTGCCAGTTGAGAATGGCAGACGAGTATGAATCGATCAGTGACTACCTGCAGCGGATTGCCAAATTCCGATTGAAGCTCAACAAACAGGGCAGGGCCTTTGACGAAGCTCATAATAATTCACTGCTGGATCTGCTCAACATGGTGGAACAGCAGTTGACCCATGTCACCACGGCTTACCAGGAGGAAAACACAGACATTGTTTCGGCGACCGTCCATTCGGGAGAAGAAATCAAAAAGAAAGTCAAAACGTTGCAGCGTGAGCATCTGGACTATCTGTCGAAAGAGAAAGTCGACCCGTATATCAATGTTTCCTATACGTCAACGTTGAACGCACTCCGCCGCGTCCGGGATCATGTCATCAACCTGGCAGAAGCACTGGCGGGCGAGAAGTAACCGGTAGAACACAAAACGGCTCAGTCGAGCACGCAGGCGAACTCTTTCATATTGGCATGGACCACCGGCTGTGGACAGGACCAGACGAGGAAGAACATCGCTTCGCGAATGGCACGCTCGGCGGGGTGCCCTTTGACAAAGCCGGCGCCTTTCACGGCTGCCAATAAGGCCTGCGAAGCGCGGAGGACCAGCGAGTTTGATTGCTGGCGAATCTTCTCGGAAATCGAACCGTTCAAGGTTCCCGCTGTAAGAGTTTCAAACATCTCATCAAAAATGCCTTGATACTCGGCCTGCAGCGGGTTGAATATTTCCTGCAGATCGGGTCGTTTTTCAGTTTCTTCTTCCAGTTTCATGATGGCGCGACTGGCAACACCCAGTGCGAGTGCGGATGTGGTGAGCGAGCCGGCGCCTCCCTGACCGTCGGGCCGCTTCATTACTTTTTCGACGGGGCCGGCGATCAGACATTCAGCGGGAATGGTCACCCGATTGAGTTTGACGGCTCCTGTCTGCGAGCCTGTCATCGAGAGCATTTCAATCGGAGGCTGTGGTTCGACGCCATCGAGGTCGGTACTGACGAGCCCCAGGATTTGCGTCGCATCTTCACAGACACCACCGGTCACAATGTAATCTGCTTTCACGGCGCCCGTTACCCAGGGAACAAAGCCATCCAGATTCCAACCGTTTGAAGTCTTCTCAGCGGTCACCGTCGGCTTGCTGAGATGCTGACGCGAGGTGGTTAAATGTGAGATGCCCACCGTAGCAAATTTGGTTCCCGAGACCAACTCGTTGAAGACCCGGGCTTTTAATGCTTGATCTTCAGACCAGTTGATCCGCTGACAGGCCGCGTTGAACTGAGTCAGCACAAACGTTGTGGTTAAACAGGCTTCGGCGAGCCTGATATAGCCGTAGGTCATCTCGACCGAATTCAAGTCGGCTCCGCCAAATTCCAGCGGCACGTTCCAGCCCAGGACTCCCGCCTGCTTGATGGCATCCCACGATTCCGCAGGCCAGAGATGCTCTGTATCGCTGCTTTCAGCCAGCTGGGAAATGTTCTTAATTAAACGCTCGAAATCGTCTGTGAAGCGAACAGGTTTATTGAACTGCGAAGAAAATTCGGACATCAGGTTTCTCATTAAAAAAGCGAAAATCAGTTTCCTCTGATAGTCAGTTTATAAAAAAAGCCTCATACCCGAAAGTATGAGGCTTGTCTCTGACTATGGAGAACGAAGAAGCGTTCTTCACATTGTTACTTATTTACACTTTGAGCAGCCTGTTTCACAAGCAGAGCAGACGGGAACCTGTACCAGGACTTTTCTGGCAACCTGCCGACAAACCTGAACAGGAACTTCTTTCTCAACGGTGTAAGGTACACAAACCGTATAATTCTGCTTGACAACCTTGGGTACCCGCTTACAAACAGTAATCTTGCGAGTACACGTTTTTTGCTCAGGCACACAAACCGTGTAGTTGACTTCACGCGTTTTTTCTTCTTTGACATAAGAGCAGACTTTGACATCGCAGGTTCGTGTTTCCTGCTTACAAAGTTTAACCTGATAGGTATACTCTTGCGGAACGCATTTGACTTCGCAGACTTTCATCGTACGCGTCCGTTTTTCGGGTTTGCAAAGCTGAACTTCATATGTGTATTTTTCAGGTACACAAACGGTCTCGCAGACTTTCACAGTGCGAGTTCGTTTTTCCGGCTTGCACAGTCGCACTTCATACGTATACGGTACCTGCTCGCACTGCTGCTGGTACGAAGTATATTCGACTTTCTTCTGTACGATTTTAGGAACCCAGACCCGCTGAGTGCAAACAGGAGCACAGGCCGTCTGGCAGCAGTCGCCACAGTTTCCGCAATTATCACAGGCTGGAGCAGGGCAGGCCGCTTTGATCGGACGATCTTCCCAGTGGCCTTGATCTTCACAAACCGTACGATAGCGTTTGACAGGAACACATTTCATTACAGTCCGTGTGCCCTGACGCTTTTCCGTGTAAGGAACATTCACACAATATTCCTGAACGACATCTTTCATGACCACCTTCTGGACCTGACGTGTTCCGGTTCGCTTTTCCGTGTAAGGAACGTTAACCGTGTATTCCTGCGTGACGTCTTTCCAGAATGTTTTTTTGACCTGACGTGTTCCGGTACGTGTTTCATAGTAAGGCACGTTGACGGTGTAAGTCTTCTGCGAAGTCTTCCAGACCGGCTTGCAGGCAATATATTTTTCCATGCGAGTGCGTGTTTCCGGACGCATCACGGTGAAGGTCTGCGTGACTTCCCGCGTTTCCGGAACGCGTTCATAAATTGTGATATCCCGCTGACGGGTTTCAGCTCGGTAAGCGGTACATTTGATCTTCCGCATTTCTGTTACCATTTCAGGAACCATCACAGTTCGCTCAACGGTCTGACAGACGGGCTTGCAGGCCATCGTCGCACACGGATTACAACCGCTCAGACAAGGTGCCGCGCTCACACAACATTGCTGAGATTTGCATTTCCCAGCCTGGACCGTGGAGCCAGCCATCACGATGGCCAACACAGCACACAGTACTCTCATCAATTGTATCACTTTCTTCCCCCTCATCGCTGTTTTGAACTTCCTGATACGAATAAATTGAAAATTTCCGTTTTCAAATTCCCTTTAGTTTGGGAAAGTGTTGTACGAGCCTATAGGATAACATGTTAACATAGGAATTCTACGAAATATATCACTTATATCGAAAAACTAACAAATCAACGAATTTTGATCGTTAGTCAATTCGGGATCTTGTCTAATGCCAACTCAATTCAAAACTCATCCACTGCTGGTTTTACTCATCTGCGAAATGGCTTTTTGTTCAGTTTCCGCTTTTGGTGCAGAAGCCCCGAAAATACAGCCCCGCATCAAAATCGTGACAGCAAAAGATGCGGAAATCAAAACCAGTGGCGGTACGCTGCAGAAAGTCAATCCTGGTGAAGTCGTTCTGATTACACAAAACAATAAGGAGTGGCTCTGGATTCCTTTACTAGGTGGCTGGATCAAACAAACCGATGTCCGATCTCCCGAAGAACTGATCCAGTTCTTAAATGAGGCTTTGAAAACAGAACCGACGGCCGAACGCTATCACCTGAGAGGGATCGCTTTTCTGGTTCTCAAAAAAAATGACCAGGCTCTCTCTGATTTTGATGCAGCGCTCAAACTCAAGACAGACAACCCACATATTTATGTAAACCGGGGAAACATCCAGCGTCTGAAAGGGGAGTACGCGAAAGCACTGGCAGACCTGAACCAGGCCATTCAGCTCAATCCCTCGAGCGCCAACGCATTTCATATCCGAGGCTTAATTTACTTTGAAAACAACCAGCCGCAGAAAGCGATCGCTGACTTTAACGAGGCAATTCGACTGAACCCCCAAATGGTCTCGGCACTGAACGCGCGAGGAATTGTGTATCGCGACCTGAATCAACTCGATCGGTCGCTCCAGGATTTTAATCAGGCGATCAAAGTCAACAAATTCGTATCCGAAGTATTCAGCAATCGGGCTTCACTCTGGGAACAGAGGCAACAGTTCGAATCAGCCATCAAGGACTATCAGAGAGCACTGGAGCTCAATCCCGTCTCAGCAACAGCGCATAATGACTTAGCCTGGCTCTTTGCCACTTGTCCTGATACGAAGTACCATGATCCCAAAGTAGCAGTGACACATGCTGAACAAGCTTGCGAG
Organism: Gimesia alba; assembly: GCF_007744675.1. Taxonomy (NCBI): domain Bacteria; kingdom Pseudomonadati; phylum Planctomycetota; class Planctomycetia; order Planctomycetales; family Planctomycetaceae; genus Gimesia; species Gimesia alba. Next base: position 3,520,883 of record NZ_CP036269.1, on the reverse strand, counting down.
CTCACTCGGTCGGCTGACTGGAATATGCTCGATACACTGGCAACGGCCTATCGTGAAAACCAGCAAATGGATTTAGCAGTGAAAACCCTCACGCAGGCAATTCAAAAAGCACCCACAGATCAAAAAAATGAATTGAAAAAGAAACTTGAGATTTTCAAGAAACTGTAAAATTCAACTCAAGTAGCCCCTCTCAGGATGAGTTCAGGGCTCCACTTACGCAAAATTGACACTCATCACGGTTTCGCAGACTCTTCTTAACATTATTTCATGAGACATTTTCATTTGCACATTTAAATTGCTGAAATATCCAGCCGCACAATCGATACACTTTACCCATTCTGACGCCCTGTCAACTAGGTAAACTATTACAGAGAGTGCGTTCATGATTAAGCCACAAAAGAGTTCATTCCGATATCCAGTTCTACGGAGCATTGATGGATCGTCTCCGGTCGGTAGATGGAACTAGGACACGCGAGCAATCGCACCGCCACCTCGATGAACTGAGCCACCGAATGATTAAGTGCTTTTATAAACTCACACTGTGCACCATGATGCTTGTCACAGGCTTAGGTGCATTCTGCGAGAACAGTATAGCGTCCGATGTACGCAAAACACCCCTGGTTCGCGCTATTGAACGTGCTAAAACTTCTGTGGTCAATATCCACAGTGAGAAAACCGCACGTACAGAAGATTCGCTATTCGGCTCCGGAAAAAGCCGAAAAGTCAATGGCATGGGCACAGGAATCATTGTTGATCCCCGAGGGTATATTGTCACCAATCATCATGTCATTGATGGAGTCGATTCACTCCGCGTGACCATGATGGATGGCAGCACCTACAACGCGCGGATCATTTCTTCGAACCAGAGCGAAGATCTGGCGATCATCAAAATCAATCCGACGAAGAAACTCACTGTGATGCCGCCGGGAACCTCATCAGATTTAATGCTGGGGGAAACCGTCATCGCAGTCGGAAACGCATTTGGATACGAACATAGCGTGACTTCCGGAATTATCAGTTCGCTGTCTCGCGATGTCGAAGTCAACGAAAAGCAATCATACAAAAATCTAATCCAGACCGATGCCAGTATCAACCCCGGTAACAGTGGCGGCCCCTTGCTGAATCTGGACGGGGAAGTCGTCGGCATCAACGTTGCGATCCGAGCCGGTGCCCAACGAATCGGTTTTGCAATTCCCATTGATGACGCACGAAAAATCATCGCCGACTTGATCAGCACCGAGTTAATCGATCACACATACCATGGCATTTTGGCCAATGACATCAAACAGGGTGACAAGCAGATGCTGGTGCTCGGTAACCCCGCGAAAGACAGTCCTGCAGAAAAATCAGGACTCAAAAAAGACGACATCGTCATGAAAGCCGGTTCTGTGAATGTCGTAGACCGTGCCGACCTGGAACGTGCCTTCATGGGACACAAGCCAGGCGATACGATTGATCTTCTGATTCGACGCGACGAGAAAACTCAGTCAGTTCAAATCACACTGGCCGACTCCACCACGGTTGCCCGCACAACACCTGTGAGTGCTCCCATTGTACGAGCACAAAACAATGAAATCTCGAACGACCCGACTCTTGAAAAGACCTGGGAAGTCCTCGGGATTCGTATTACGAAAATTACAGAAGCTCAAAAACACATGCTCAACCCACGCTATGAGGGTGGCATGCTGATTGAAGAAGTTCGCCCACAAAGCCCTGCCGCCATGAACGGAATGCGAAGAGGCGATATTCTGGTCGGGCTTCATATTTGGGAAACAGTGAATCTCAGTAACATCTCTTATGTGCTGAGCAACTCAAAACTTCCCACTTTTAACCCGCTCAAGTTTTACATTCTCCGTAAGAACGAAACCCTTTACGGACATCTGCCGCTGAACCTCACCGGCACACCCTAGATCCATCATTCAGTTTATCAAACTGATCCATCAGCCCGACACATATCTTTTTGATGTGTGCCGGGCTCTTTCTATCTATACGAACGACTACAAAATCCAGCGACCTCTGAGACTCGCCAAAAACAAGCGTTGCCTGCTATGATACCCTTAATTATCTTACACTCCGGTAATTACATTCACCCCTGATTTCTGTCGATACAGAGACTAATCGCATGGCCCCCTCATTTCATGAATTTGATCTCATTCAATGGATTCGTGAGCAATGCCCTAACTCAAAAGCGAATCTCATCGGCATTGGTGACGACACTGCCATTCTGCAGCCACCCCTGAACAGTGAAATGTTATTTGCAACAGACATGCTGATGGAAGGCACCCACTTCACCTTCCCACCAGCAACGCCTGAACGGGCCGGTCGTAAAGCATTGGCTGTGAATTTAAGTGATATCGCCGCGATGGCAGGACAGCCTCACTCGGCTCTCATCAGCCTCGCCTTGCCGAAATCAAAAGGCCCGGAATTTGCGAAGGCCGTCATGCAGGGGATCATCAATCTCGCAAAAGAATTTCAAATCCAACTGATTGGCGGCGACACAAACAGTTGGGACGGCCCTTTGGTAATCAATGTCGCCATCATCGGGACAGCCCCTCAATCCAAGTCCGTCAAACGTCCCGGTGCCATGCCCGGCGACTGGATCTTCGTGACGGGTGAATTAGGTGGCAGTCTGCCGGACCACCATCTTTCATTTACTCCGCGTATCCATGAAGCCTCGACCCTGAACCAGACAGTCTCCCTCCATTCGATGATTGATATCAGCGATGGTCTCGCCTCTGATCTCAATCACATTCTCCGCGAATCCAACGTCGGTGCGATTCTGGATGCCACTACGATTCCGATCAGCAACAGGATCTCAGCCGATGAGCCAAAACAAACTCGCCTGCAGCATGCGCTCTCTGACGGCGAGGACTTCGAACTGCTGTTTACGGTTTCTCCCGAAGATGGAAAACAGTTACTCAATCAAAATCCGCTCTCGATCAAATTGACGCATATCGGAGAAGTCACCAGCAGACAAACCGCCTTTCTTCAACACCCCGACGGTTCTCAAACTTCCCTGGAAGACTCAGGCTGGAAACACGAGCTCTAAACAGAGCAGGGGAGCACCGGGCTTAATATTCGCGACGTTGCCGTGAGGAAGGAATATTCATTGCCTTGCGATATTTTGTCACGGTTCGACGTGCCAGATTGTAGCCTTCTTTGGACAGTGCTTCCACAAGGGCATCATCGCTGAGAGGCTTATTCTTATCTTCCGCATCGATGATCTCTTTGAGCTTCAGGCGAATGATGCCCCAGGCCACGTCTTCTCCTTCAGAGGTTTTCGTGCCTCCTCCAAAGAACCGTTTGAGCGGGTACAAGCCTCGTGGCGTCTGAATCCATTTATCATCGACGGCTCGAGAAACCGTCGTCACGTGCACGCCGACCACATCAGCAATCTGCTGCATCTTCAAAGGCACAATATGCTCGGGACCGTTATCCAGAAAATCAGTCTGAAAATCGACAATCGCCTGCGCCACACGTTTTAAGGTACTGTGACGCTGTTCAATGGCCTCGATCAACCATTTCGCGGCATCAATTTTTTTCTTGATATAGTCCTTGGTCTGATCGTCGGTTTTGTTTCGTAACAACTGGGCATACCGCCGACTGATACGCAGCGGAGGCGTATATTCATTTTCCAACTCAACGACATACTTTCCGTTTTCATCAAGTTTGACAAAAACATCCGGCGTCACTTTCAAGACCGGTTCTGATTCAAAACCACGTCCGGGAAACGGATCCAGATAACGCAAATAGGACATCGCGTTTTTGATCGTATCAATAGAATAACCGGTTTTACGCTGAATCACCGGCAACCGATTCTGTCCCAGATCTTCCAAGTGCGAGGAAATCAGAGTCACCAACACATCCCGGAACGGTGCATCCGGTTTCAACTGGAGCAGTAAGCATTCCTTCAAATCCCGGGCACCGACCCCCGGGGGATCGCATTTCTGAATCAGTTGCAAAGCCTCTTCAGCCTGCTCTTGAGTAATGTGTTTGCCGTAAACCTGCACGATCTCAGGCAAGGAACTTTGCAACCGGCCGTTATGATCCAGATTCTGAATCAGATACTCACCAAAGTCCTTAATTTCTGCAGGACAGTTGAAGTAATGAAATTGCTCCAGCAAATATTCATTCAAAGTCTGCTGACGTTCAGAAATATTTGCAATCGCGTCGTTACTGCGATCCATATCATCGCTGATGCGGTTCGAAGACGGCTTCGTGGCAGAAGTCACATTGTCTTCAGGCCACTGCTCGGCCATCTCCAGCAAGCGTTCAAAGTCCGACTCGTTATTCTGCTCGCTGCCGGCAACCATTTCTTTTTCATCGAGTTCAGAGCTGTTGGACTCCGCATTCGCCTGATCCCGCATCAACTCCGATTCGGTATCGGGCGTATTTTCGTTGTCACTAATACGCTCCAGACAGACATTCTCAGCCAGTTCCTGGTCGATCCGTTCTTCCAGCGCCTGTAAAGGGAGCTGCAAAATCTCCATCGACTGGATCATTCGGGGAGCCAGCTTCATCTGCTGGCCCAGTTTCATTTGTTGGGAAATATTCAGATGCATGTATTATCCGAATCCATACTCATCGTTGTCGTATTTATTAAAAGTGAAAACAAATGAAAACCGAGGCCTCTTAAAAACGTTGCCGTCCCTGTAGTGCATCGGACAGCATCTCTTTATTAGCAAACTCTAGCACACTTCCGGAGGCGATTCCCCGGGCCAGTCTGGTTATTTCGACATTTTCATTTTCCAGCAGGTTAGAAATATACAAGGCCGTTCCATCCCCTTCGAGCGTCGGATTCGTTGCCATGATAATTTCGGTGACACCCTCTTGCCTCACACGGCGGACCAGCGCGTCAATCGTCAGATTCTCTGGACCAACCCCTTCCAGGGGAGAGATCCGACCTTGCAAAACATGATAAACGCCTTGAAAGGAACTGGTTGCTTCCAGTGAAACCACATCGCGAGGTTGCTCCACCACGCACACCAGCTTTTTATCACGCCGGGAATCTGAGCAGATACTACAGACTTCATTTTCCGTAAGATTGTAACAAACCGAACAGGGACGCACTGACTGCTTGACCGCCAGAATGGCATCAGCCAGTAGACGTGCTTTGGGCTCCGGGACCGACAAAATATAATGCGCAAGACGCTCGGCTGATTTACGACCGATACCGGGAAGCGTAGCAAACTGATCAATCAGTTGCCCCACACTGGAACCATAAGGATGAGACTGGCTCTCTCTTCCACGTGACGACATAACATTGACTCTTTAAAAACTGAAGAACGCCAGACCCGTAGCAGCAGGTAGGTCTGAAAGCTTGAAACAGGAAAGTAACGCGCTAAGCATTCGGATTGAATTTTGACAATGCTTCTTCCAGTCCCGGAATATTCATTCCCCCCGTGATTTGTGCCATCTCTTCAGCAGCACCTTCACGAGCTTTATCCAAAGCCTGATTCGTCGCAGCAATCAGCAGATCTTCTATCATCTCCTTATCACCACTATCGAACAGAGTTTGATCGATCTTACAACCCAATATTTTCTGCTGGCCGTTCGCTTCTACATTGACCATCCCACCACCGGCAGAACCTTCAAAACGAAGCTGCCCCAGTTTGTCCTGCATTTCCTGCATTTTGCCCTGCATTTCTGAAAACTGTTTCATCATGCCGGCAATATTTCCCAGTCCTTTGAACATGGTCACGATTCCTCTTTTTTATCTTCTGTTTGCATTTTCAAAACCTCGACTCGCACGCTCTGAGCATTAAATACCGAAAGTGCTTCCTGCAAAAAAACGTCTGATTCGGGCGCTAAATCGCGTTGCTCAGCTCGTTTTTGTGCCATCGAAGGCTTGCTTGGTTTCTCTTCTGAATTGTCGGACGAAGTTGCGGGCTCTTTCACCGTCAGACGGATTTTAATCCGCTCCCCCGTCACATTCTCCAGTGAGCGTTCCAGTCGGGATAACATTTCGGGACGCTCACAATACTGTTTCGCAAAATTATAGCTCTTGGAGAATTGTAAATCCAGCTGTTTCGGCCCAGAAATTGCTATTGACTCCACTCCCTTCAAAGAGCCCTTAAGAGTATCCTCTGCATCTTCAACAAGTTGTGTCAACAATAAACTTTCCATCCCTGCACGAAATGGAACCAGCTCCCGAGGAGAAGAAGGGCTTTCAATTGAATTTGACGCTACAACCGATTGATTTTCATTTTTTTTTTCAATTTTTTTTTGATCGGGAGCGACGGGACTCGTCTCAACAGCAGGAGCAGCAGAGGGGGGCGCTGAAATCGCCGGCGGACTTGTTTGAGGTGCCTGTTGTTGAGGAGGCCGCGAGGCAGGCGCGACAGCAGGCAGCTTTCCGGCAGAAGAAATAAAGGCACATAACTGGTCCAGATCTTCCAGCAGAGAAATCCGAATTAACGCCAGTTCGACCAGCGCGCGACCATGACTGGCGCGAAACATCTTATTGCGTGATTCATTCAGAATTTGAAACGCTGCCAGACATGTCTGAATGCCCCAAGCCTCAGACTGTCTCTGCAAACTGGCGCGATTGATTTCGGAAATGGCCAGCAGAGTAACCTCATTCGCCCCGGTAGCGACCACTGATAAATCGCGTAAATAATTCAGTAATTGATCGACGAATTCGTTGAGCTGCACTCCCGAATTCAACGCCGCATCAAACAGCGACAACGCGACATCGCGTTTGCGATCGATCAGGGCATCAATTAGCTCAATCAGCCGCTCATCACTGGCGGTTCCCAAGATCCGATGCACACTTTCTGCCGTCAGATGCGATTCACCAAATGAGAGCAGTTGATCAAAAATTGACTGACTGTCCCGCATGGAACCGCCGGCACGGCGGGCGACAAGCTGAATCGCATCGTCGGCCACACTGACTTGCTCGGCTTCGGCAATCTGCTTCAGCCGATCGCAGATACTGTTCTCTTCAATATAGCCAAAATCAAAGCGCTGGCAGCGGGATAAAATCGTATCAGGCAGCTTATTCGGCTCGGTGGTACAGAAGATAAACTTCACATTCGGAGGCGGTTCTTCCAGCGTCTTTAACAGGGCATTGAACGCCTCTTTGGTCAACATATGCACTTCGTCGATGATATAAATCTTATACTTTGATCGCATCGACCGCACATTCACATTCGCTCTCAACGAACGAATATCATCGATCCCGCGGTTAGAGGCACCATCGATTTCCAGTACATCCACATCGCTGCCTACCGAGATATTCTGGCAGACTTCACACTCGCCACAGGGAATTCCATCCTGGGAATTCGGGCAGTTTAAAGCTTTCGCCAGAATGCGGGCCATCGAGGTTTTGCCTACGCCCCGTGCGCCGGTAAATAAATAAGCATGCGCCACTCGATCCGCGCGAATCGCATTTTGCAGCGCTTTGGCAACCATTTCCTGGCCCACGACTTCCGAGAAGTTTTGTGGCCGAAAGCGTCGGGCCAACACCGTGTACTGTATTGCTTTTTCAGACATGTTTGTTTTCAGACATCGAACTCAAAATGAGGCAAAAGTGATTCACAAACGACAATCGACAGATTGCATAACCATTAACAATAAGTGACTGTGGTCTGTTTATCCAGTGAGAGAGTGGTTTCGATTTGCTTCGAGATCGTCGAATGAGTCGATAGAAATAAAAAGGGGCGAAATGCTGCCTCCTCGTACACCTGAGATAAACCATTGTGGGCTGCTTCGGTTAAGATCTGACCCGGTCAACGACTACCCCACCATACTCAGAGACAGCATTTCGCCCCCTGATAAAGTGCGAATCAACGCGTGAACAATGCATTATGGAGCTAATTTTCCGAGCGTCAACCCACTGCCATTTGATTTCCGGCTGTGAATCGCCGAAAATCACAAAATACTGTCATATTCCCAACTCTCGTATCAGAAAACGATTATGAATCTGTTCCAAACGCCCCCCCAGACCATAGCCCACGTTCAGCAGGCCATCAAAGCCCGCGAACTCTCCTGTCGCGAACTTCTGGAACGCTGCTTCCAGAATATCGAAGCAAAAGAGCCTGTATTGCACGCCTGGGCCTACCTCGACCGTGAAGCCGCCTTCCAGCAGGCAGACAACCTCGATCAGGAATTACAACAAGGGCGCTGGAGAGGCCCGTTACACGGCATCCCGGTTGGCATCAAAGATATCATCGACGTCAAAGGCATGCCGACCCGGGGCGGCCTGGAGACGCGTGGCAAAACGCCAGCGTCCCAAGACGCAACCATCGTCGAAAATCTGCGTCTGGAAGGGGCCATCTTCCCCGGCAAAACCGAGACCACGCAACTCGCCTGTTTTGATCCGCCACCCACTCTGAATCCCTGGAACCAGGAGCACACACCCGGCGGCTCTTCCAGCGGTTCCGCAGCCGCCGTCGCAGCCGGCATGTGCCTGGCTGCTGTTGGAACGCAAACGGGAGGCTCAATTATCCGTCCCGCTTCGTTCTGCGGCGTCGCTGGCCTGAAACCGACCTTCGGTATGGTCGATCGCCGGGGACTAATCCTACTTTCCCAGCATCTGGATCATATCGGTCCGCTGGCGCAAACCGTCACTGATCTGGTCATTATACTCGACGGTATGACTGATCAGGCCACCTACCTGCCGCTGCTGATCGAACCGGTCACCGACGCGCCCCGCATTGGCTGGTTGACCGATTTCTTTGAGAGCAAGGCCGATGCCTCGATGCAACAGGCACTGAAAGCAGTCCGCACGAAACTGGAAACCGCCGGTGCTCCCATTAGAGACTGCCCACTGCCGACGGAATTTGAATCGATCCTCGATTACCACCTGAATCTGATGCAATATGAAATGGTACAGAATCTAGGGGAAGACTACGATCAGAACAGGGAATTCTACGGCCCCGCCATCAGCCAGGTGCTCGACGCAGGCAGGGAAGTTTCCCAGGAACGTTTTGAGGCCTGCCTGGACTACCAAAATCTGATCTCACAAGTCACGCGGCGGTGCTTCGCGCGGGCGGAAATCCTGATTTCCCCAGCGACTCTGGGACCAGCCCCCGATCTCACCACAACCGGCAACCCCAGCATGAACGCCCCCTGGAGCATGACCGGCTTCCCAACCATTTCGATCCCGGTCGCAGTCACAGAAACCGGCTTGCCGCTGGCGATTCAAATCACAGGCCACCCCGACAAATTCGACGATCTTTTGCTCGCCGCCCAATGGTGCGAAGACGTCTTACGGCCGGGTTATCTGGAACAGATTTCGTAAACGCATCTACGGTAATACAAACAACTAAAACCCCCGCATAAGATACTCAATAGTTCAAGGAAAGACTTTAGAATGAGTCGATCAACAGCTGCATATTCAGTCGATCTGGAAACAATCAGGAATCTTGATGTCAAAGAAGCGAAAGGATATGTACAACTTTATCTCGAAGATCTTAAACTGGAAAGTGGCTTAAATCCCGATGACGAAATCCCCAGTGAAGAAGTTGAGTATTATCGAGATGACGAAGAAATCATGAAAAAAATATTCAATCTCGGCGACGGCCCTGAAGAATCTAATTGCTGCCTGATAAATCCATTTCGGTGGCTATGTGATCTTTTTGGAACAGAACTAGATGGTTTAGGAGATTCGCTAACAAGTCCGCTCACAATTGACGCACTCTGGCTCAAGTCTAGCCTCTTAGACGACTACTATAATCCTCCATTTGGTTTTCCTCCACATGATGAAAACATAGGACACTTAACATTAGAAGAAATCAAGAAAGAACGAGAACTCATAGAGGGTTGCCTTGATGAAACATATGAAGAGTCATGTCCTGTACCTGTAGGACGGCTCCCCCCCGAAATGCTTGAGAGAGAACAAAAAGAATGGAATGAAATCGTCTTACCTGCAAGAAAGGACTATCTGGAGTGGCTTGATTTTTGTATCCGCGAAAAAACGGACCTCATCATTATCGAAACATAAAATAACAAACATCATCAGTCCTCTTCGGGATTTTTGCACTTCCTGTTACCCAAGTCCTGTTTTATTGAAGGCAACAAAAAAGCCATGACCGGCATTCACCGGTCATGGCTTGGAAACTTAATTCAGCGGGTCCACTTACTTGGTGACCACAATCCCGTTCTTGCCGGGCTCCGGATCGATTTCCGGTTCCGCATTTCGTTCAGGAATCCGATCGTTGACATCGTAGGCCAGTCCAACAGCTCGTAACAGCTTGATCGACCACCAGGTAATATCAAATTCCCATTTACGGTGACCGGCAGGAGCAACCGAAGGATGCGCGTGATGATTGTTGTGCCAACCTTCGCCGTAAGCGACGATCGCCACCCACCACAGATTCTTGGATTGGTCGGTCGTTTCATAGTTACGATAACCCCACAAATGAGTTGCGGAATTCACGAACCAGGTTGAGTTGTAAACGAAGGCCATCCGGGCACACAGGCCCCACAGCAGCATCGACCAGCCCATATAGTTACCGCCCATGGCATAACCGGCACCGTACATCGCAAAACCGGATGCGACCAGCCACAAGGGGTAGGTCTTTTCGAAGAACTGAATCATCGGGCGGTCTTTAAAATCGGGGATATAGTGCTCTGCAAATTTTTCGTTGATGTCTTTGCTGCGATAAACGAACAACCACAGCAAATGCGACCACCAGGTTCCCTCAAAAGGGGAGTGGGGGTCTCCGTGTTTGTCTGATTTCTGATGATGCAGGCGGTGTGTCGCAGCCCAAGTCAAAGGCGAACCTTCTCCGGACAGCACGCCACACAGCAAGACAAAGAATTCCGCTGGGGCTCGTAATTTAAATGATTTGTGTGACAGATAACGGTGGTACCCCAGACAGATGCCAATACTGGCGGTTGCCCAGTGCAAAACCAGACAGGTCACAACGGCCTGCCAGGAAATAAAGAAAAAGGCAGCCACGGCGCCGATGTGAATTCCGGCCATCCATAGCAAAACCACCCAATCCACATTACCCCAACGCAAATTCTCTTTATGGAATTTGGCCAGGATCTGCTCACGCTCTTCGCGCTTTTTTGACTTCACAGCCTGGGTTGACGAAGCTGTTTTTTTCTCAGCTGGTTGATCAAGAATGACACTCGACATGATGCCCTCATTGTAATAGTTAGGTGCCTGAATTAAGTCACTCACGGGAATCAGTGTTTCACTGACTCCCACACTTCAGCGGAATTCTATCAATGAGGTCGGAATCGGGTGTCTGGTAAGCGTCATATAATTGTCAAAGTTGTGTCAAAGTCACAAATAATCGAAAATTTAAGGCTTTTCTGGCAAAAAACACTTTAGAAATCGCCACACTTGTTCACAAAAAGCTACTCGGAAGCCTCTTCCGGCATGAAGCGATAGCCGGCGCCGCGCACAGAAACGATGTGTACAGGCTCGGCGGGATTACTCTCAACCAGCTTGCGTAGCCGTAGCACAAAATTGTCGATCGTGCGTGTCGTCACAAACGCCGATTGTTCGCCCCAGACATCCTCCAGAATCTGGCTGCGGGTCAGCACCATACCTTCATGTTCGATAAAGTATTTGAGCAACCGTAACTCGAGATTCGTCAGGCTTTTGCGTTCGCCGTCCACCTCGATTTCAAACGCTTCAAAATCCACCGTCACATTACCAAAATGATAGAGAGGCGGCAGCGCTTTCGTGGGAGCAGGAGCAGGCTGTACGAGACTTTTTCGCTTCAACAGATTTTTGACGCGGCTGAGCAATTCGGGTAACGCAAACGGCTTGGTCATATACTGATCGGTGCCACAATCAAACGCATACGCTTTGTCTTCGCTCAACTCCCGGGCACTCAGAACCAGAATCGGAACCACTTCATCGATTCGGCGAATCTCCTTGGCGATCTCATAGCCGCTCATCCCCGGCAGCATCAGATCCAGTACAACCAGATCAACGTTGTCCTTGTCCGATTCATAACAGTCGCGAAAATAATTGAGCGCGGTCGGGCCATCTTCGGCAGTCAGGACAGTATAACCTTCCTGCTCAAAGTTAAATTTCAAGCCTTGCGCCAGTGCCTGTTCATCCTCGACTACCAGCAATTTCATGATTCGGCTCTCCCTGGCAAATCGATGGCAAACACACTTCCCGGCTGATCCAGTCGATCATGAACGGTCACTTTCCCTCCCAGTAAATGCACCAGTGTCCGCACGATATACAGCCCCAGCCCCGTGCCCGTTTTGCGTCGTTCGAGTTCACTTTCTCCCCGGTAAAAGATCTTGAAAATATCCTTGCGGATTTCTGGGTCAACACCTTCACCATTATCCATCACACGGGTAATCACACGACCACCTTTACTCACGCGCACCTGTACCTGAATTTCAGGCTTACTGCCGCCATATTTGATCGCGTTATCGATCACGTTTCGAAAGATCATTTCCAGCAAAATCCGCCGCGTATGAATCACCGCCGGCTCAATATCAAACTCGAAAATTTGATCAACTTCCAGCTGTCTCCGGTTACATTCCACACGCGCACAATGCTTGATTAAAGGCTCCACCAGTATATCTTCCGGGTCCGTTTCCATCCCCAGTGCATCCAGACGTTTGACTTCCAGCAACTGGGAAATCAAGTGATCCAGACGTTCCAGTTCGGTTTTCATTGTCGAATAAAATTCGCCCCGTTTTTCCTCGGAGAGCGACCGCATCTGCAACGTTTCCAGATACAATTTCATCGAAGCAATCGGCGTTTTCAGTTCATGGGTCACACTATCAATAAAATCCGACTGTCGCTGACTTAAACGGACTTCCTTGATCGTCAACACGAGATACAAAGACAGACCAACCAGGATCAACACAAACACCACCGTACCGATCGCCAGGGCAGTCCACCAGTAAATCTGCGCTGCCAGTATGATCCAGAACACCATCAGCGCAACGTTCATGACCATCAGGACCACACTTAATGTGATCGGCAACCGTAATCGGCCACTACGTACTTTGCGCATTAAATGCAATCTGGTTTTATGATTTCCTGACCGAGACGGCGTTCCCCCAACAGAACCGCCTTCCGGGTCGTGATGATCGAGTTGTTGATGCCCTGTTGGTGACATCAGTTGTTCCTTCCCAAGGAATCGTTGTATGGCGAACGGTAGAATTTTGCGTTTGTTAACCATCGTCTTCACACACCCTCGTCCCCAATTCAAATACAGCCTGGGACATCCGGAGCGCTGGTTCTAGTATATCGAATCACAAACCGGCAGTGTATGAACAAACCGGGCAAACATCATAACTTCATTTATCTTGAGTTCCCTCGACTCATTTTTTTTCAATTTGTTGTTTAATTTAGGGAATATTACCCCTTTTTGAAGTCTCTAAAAAGCAGGAACGCAATCGAGTTCTTCAGCATCACAATTCATCTTTTTTTCAATTCATCCAACGCAACCGGACTCTGGAATGAATTTCCACGATACACAATTTCTCTATCGCCTCGGTGCGGACACGACCGTCGTCATTCATTTCGCTTTCGTGATGTTTGTCTTATTCGGCCAGATTCTGATTACGATCGGTGTCTTCTCTGGCTGGAACTGGGTACGGAATTTCAAGTTTCGGGTGATCCATCTGGTCTCAATTCTATTCGTCGTTGCTGAATCATTAACGGGAGTCATCTGCCCGTTAACCACACTGGAAAAATGGCTGCGCGACCAAGCAGGGCAGGCCAGCTATCAAGGTGATTTCATCGCCACCTGGGTCCACAACGCACTGTTCATGGAGGCCGAACCATGGGTTTTTACCCTCTGTTACTCCTTATTCGGCCTCCTCGTGCTAATTACCTTTTTTCTCGCCCCACCACGTCGAAAACCTGTACAAACACCGGAAAAAGAAGTCTGATTTTCGGCGTCATTTCCCCGAGAACCTCATTTCCTTTCTTTTCTCTATTTCGTAAAATCCGGGTAAGCCCTATACTCGCAGGCAAACAATGCGTAACCCACATTACTGACACCAGATAGAGAAACACAATCATGCCGGGATTAGAGAATAAAAACGTTGTGATCACGGGGGGAGGCACGGGCATCGGAGCCGCCTGTGCCCTGAGTCTCGCACAGGCAGGCGCCAATGTCATCATTGGTGGCAGACGCCTCGAACCGCTCGAAAAATTGGCATCCCAGGCCGAAGGCAAAGTTGCTTTCCATGCCTTGGACGTTGCAGACCGTGAAAGTGTCGCGACATTCTTCAACTGGGCACATGCCACAGCAGGGCACATCGATATCCTCGTCCACTGTGCGGGCATCAACTGCCGCGACCGTTCTATGGAACTGGTCTCCCCGGAAGACTGGGACCGCCTGATGAATGTGAACGCCACCGGTGCTTTCAACTGCATGCAAGCGGTTCTGCCTCAAATGCGAGAGCGGGAAGACGGCCTGATTATCAATATCTGCTCGATTTCCGGAATTCGCGCAGCCCTGTTAGGCGGAGTTGCCTATAATGCCTCCAAATTTGCGATGACTGCACTCGGAACGACCGTCGCTCAGGAAGAAAAAGACCGTGGCATTCGTATCTCCACGATCTACCCGGGTGAAGTTGAAACACCGATACTTGATGATCGTCCCGTACCCGTCAGCAAAGAACATCGCGCCAAAATTCTGCAACCAGAAGATGTTGCCGCTGCCGTTATGATGATTTGTCAGCTACCACCTCGTGCTCATGTTTCTGATTTAACAATTAAGCCCACCACAGCCGCTTTTGTTTAATCAGTTGATATAGAGACGTTCTGCAGGACAGAACTTAATGAAGAGTGATCTTGTTTTTCCGCCGTTCATTCCGCACCGGTTTTATCGGAATGCGCACCTCCAGACGATTGTGGGACAGTTTCACTCTCGTATCAAAGCTCCCTATCAGGCAGAGCAACATAGTTGCCGTCTACCTGATAATGATCTGTTAATCGTTCACGACGATTGCCCGGGCAGCTGGAAACCGGGTGACCGCGTCGTAATTCTGCTGCACGGTCTCTCAGGCTGTCATCGCAGTTCCTACATGGTCCGGCTTACACACAAGCTGAACCAGCGCGGCGTGCGCGTGTTTCGCATGGACCTGCGTGGCTGCGGGGCAGGGACCGGCCTGGCAAAATCTCCTTATCACGCAGGCAGCTTTCTCGATTTACAAGTCGCCTTGGATCGCGTTGAATTTTTGTGCCCCGGCTCACCCATCGGGATCGCCGGCTTCTCGCTGGGTGGCACGATTTCCCTGAACTATCTCGGCCGACCCAATGTTGTGTCCGATATGGTCGATCGGGCGTTCGTACTCAATCCACCTGTCCGATTATCTGAAAGCGTCCAGGTCTTCGGCAAGCCTCTCTTCGGGCATTATCAGCGGCACTTTATCAGCAATCTGACAAAGCACATTCGCACCTCGCACCATTTGAACGCACACACGCACAAAGTCTCCGGGGAAAATTATCCTCGCAACATGCGTGACTTTGACGATCAGTTTACAGCGCCGCTCGTCGGATACGAGTCGGCCGAAGACTATTACTCCCAGTGCAGTCCGGCGGAAGTCGTCACGCACATCAATGTCCCCACGTTGATCATTACCGCGATGGACGATCCACTGGTTCCCGCCGACACCTACTCTGAAATTCGAGACCACCTGTCCGATCACAGCAAGGTCACCCTGCATCTCACGAAGCACGGCGGTCACCTCGGCTTCATCGGTGCTCCCTCATCCGACCCTGATCCGCGCTGGTCAGACTGGCGCATTGTCGACTGGATGCTCTCAGATTCTCCCGAAGCGCTGGCAAGTCAGATCCGCGAAGACTCTCACGAACCCCTCGCACAATCTGCCTGATTGCACGAGGGAAACCCGCATTCACCGGTTTAATGAGCGGCTGGTGCTTCATTCTGAAATGCACGCGCCCGATACAGAAATTCAACGATATTTCCTTCGTGCGGCTGCAGCCAGTTCAACGCATTGGTCTTGATCGGCCCAATATTCAGCCGATCAATCTGCGTTGCATCCAGTAACTGCTGTGACCAGGCTTCGTCTTTGGTGATCGCCGTACAAACCAGCGTCGGACCAATTTTCTTCAGCATGTCTTTCTGCTCGCACTGCACCACCGATGCCATTGGGAACATGTATTCGGTGTTCGCTAGTGTGGCGTCTGTGTTCGCACAATGCACGATCGTCGGCCGCAGATAATCACAGCGTTCGAGCTCAATCAATCGCTCGCCGTCCCGATATTTTGCGGTGACTTCCGTCACACCGGACTCTTTCAGTCCCTCTTCAATCTGACCGTTCATCGCCTTGGCGGCTCCGGTCATCGTGAAGGCTGCCAATGGTGCTTCCGGGTCGGTCATCGAAGTCGGTCCTACGGGACCAATTCGTTTGGCAATCGCATCCGCAATCGCTTCCGTATGACGAGACGCCCAGACCCCCGAAGCGTTAATACAGCTGCGGCCCCCATTCTGATAAATACTGTCCACCAGCAGATCCAGGTGGTCTTCCCATTGATCAACAACGTCGTCGCCGATCAGAATCTTACTGAAACCGGGCCCGTGTGCCTGCACGTTCGGATTGCCTTTGTATTTGTCAATCGTCTGCTGGCCGCCGAATAACATGACTCGTCCACACAGTTCCGTGACCGTTGAACCGACATCGTGCGGCCCCGGATACACGGAGATACATTCACGGGGAATTCCCGCCTGGCAGAAGGCTTCGGTCATCCGGTAAGGTGTCCACGGTTCCGAAGAACCCGGCTTTAAGACCAGACCAATCTGCATCGGCAGAATCGGCATCCACAGCGTATGCACGCCGGGGGAGTTCGAAGGCAGCACCAGACCAAGCACGGGAGAATGAGCCTGATAGCTCATCATCACGCCGCGTTCTTCTTTGCCGTAACCTTTAGTAAGAATATCCAGAGGCAGCCCGCGGGTTAACGCATCGAGAATCGACTCCATGTTCTCCAGCACGAACGCCACTTTTTTCATATTGCCCGCACACATCCATTCCGGCATCCCGGTACTGGCGGACTGAATCCGGCAAAACTCTTCGGGAGTCTGCGTCCCGTTGCCCAGCGGCAGTTCCGCCGTCATATACAGGTCGGCGGCTTTCTTACAGATCTCTAGTAGTTTCGAAATCGGAATCTCTCGCAGCAGATCGCGGGCCCGTTGTGCTTTGCGCATATCCATTTTGACCAGGCCGGCATTTGCCTGATGGACTTTGGCCAAAGGCTCGCCCGTTTCAAAATGAACGACTTCCTGTTGATCAAAACTTTCGTAAGGTTTTCCCCAGCGAATCACAGGTATTTCCAACACGGCAGCGTTCCTTTATCAAGCGAATGCGAATCAAACACTCATGGTCGCATCAAGGCAAAATGGATCAAAATTTCATTACATCAGGCAGGCAAACAAGTGCTTACCGGCTCGTTCCTGCCAGTAGTGTGCGTCAATTAATAAACGCCCACGGTGGTCGAGGCGGCAATTTCATGGAACGGACGCACGCCACTCACACCATCCCAGGGATATTTCATGTGCGGCACTTCGCGTTCGCCTTCGTCGCGTTCGAGGAAGCCGGGAATGAACAATTCTTTGGTCATTGTAAACAGCTTCACGCGGCCCGTCTCACCATATCCCACGACTTTCGTGTGGTCATCAAAATCAACGACGCGAATCACAGCACGCGGCTGCGGTGCGTAATAGGTAATCTTATAATTATCAGCAGGATCAAAAGGACGACCGCAGGCCAACCCCATCAAGGTGTTCCCGTAGGTGGGGGTAATGTAAACATTCTCACCCAGCAACTCTTCGCGGGCAAAGCGATACCATTGCTGCGTGAATTCGGTCCCGCCACAGAAAATGCCTTTGATGCCGGCTTCTTCGATGCTCGAACCTTCATCCATCAACCGCATGGCGAGCGCTTCGAGCAGTTTCGGCGTCGTAAACATACACTTGATTTCATGACCGGCACTCAGAATTGTCATCGCCTGATCGATCACATGGGCACTGTATTCTTTAACTTCGTCGATCTTCCCTTTCTTGATCAACTTCACGACCCAGCGGGGATCCAGGTCAACGCAGAATGAAATCCCGCCCCGGTACTGTGCCAGATGCTCCACGGCCAATCGCAAACGTCGTGGACCCGAAGGCCCCAGCATCAGCCAGTTGGCCCCTTTCGGGAACGATTCATCGGGCAGGGTATCGCTGAAGTTTTCATAGTCGATGCGGAAATCGTCGATCACCACGCGCGACTTGGGAATCCCCGTCGTACCGCCCGTTTCAAATACATACGTCGGCTTGCCTCGCAATGCTTTGGGAATCCAACGATCAACGGGCCCGCCACGCAGTTCATCATCTTCAAACAACGGGAACTTGTTTAAGTCTTCGAAACAGTTCACATCGGTCAGTGGATCGAAGTCGAACGACTTGGCTTTTTCCAGCCAGTATGGAGACCCCGTTTCCGGATTGAAGTGCCACTGAACGTGCTCCCGGGTATGAGCATCGAGTGCTTCCTGGTTCTGTTTTACCAATTCGTCAAGGTTGCTGTTGTCGGTCACGTGAGACTCACTCCAAACAGGGAAGGAATAGTGGCGGGGAAAATTCCATGTTCACCGGGGAAACATGTACTCAAACTCTGATTTCATTCTAGAACTTTTGACCGTTTTTTCAACTAAGCGAAACCACAGCAATTTCAGAAGCTCACAATCCTTGGTATTTCCCACACATCTCCCCCAACTTGAGCAAAAACAGCCGGATTGAAAACCAAATCCCGACTTTTCCCCCCGAACCGGCTTTAACCTGTATTTTAAGCAAATTAAGTGCACTGCTTGAATCACATACAGCACACACGACAGGCCCTCAAACAAAGAAAACAGGCCGATTCCCCAGCATTCCCGCTCTCCCAATTGACAGTAGTATAGAGTATGGTAAAATTAAGTATTCTATTATTTGCCCCGTTTCTGCTCGGCTCCTCGTTTTCTGCGAGACTCTCATGGATTTCACCGACACTTATTTTCGTAGATTTCGAATGGAAATCGAGCTGGCAACGGCGCGCCTCGAAGACGCACCGCTTCCCAGCGGCTATCGCTGGTGTCCCTGGGAACTCTCCACCGTCGATCGGCATGCCGTCGCGAAATACCATAGCTTCCGCGCCGAAATGGATGCCCGCGTCTTTCCCTGTCTGGGTGAAATTGACGGCTGTCGCAAACTGATGCACGACATCTCCAGCCAACGCAACTTCCTCCCCACAGGAACCTGGCTCATCACCTGGGACGGCACCGGCAATGAAGACGCCGTCGATTGCGGCACCATTCAGGCCATCGTTCCCAGTCGCATCATGGGCGCCATTCAGAACGTCGGCATCACCCCCAAACACCGCGGTTTAGGGCTGGGCAGGGCACTCGTCACCAAATGCCTCATCGGCTTCCGCGAAGCCGGCGTCAAACGCGCCTACCTCGAAGTCACCGCCGACAATGAACCGGCCATCAACCTCTACCGATCACTGGGCTTCCGCCTGACGCGGACGCTCTACAAACCCAGCCATTACGTGGAAGCCTCATCCTATTAAGGATGGAGCCACGACGAACACCTTCCAGCGAATCTAGTGTTTGGCAGCGGGTGGCACTGGTGGCTTGCCACCAGTGAAAGGTATAGGGGGCGTTCCCGATTCTTTTGTCTGGTTGAAATTGTTTCGTAATCAACTCTCAACACTGTTGGGACGAGCCAACAGTGCCACCCCATCGCACGTCACGCGACAGCTCATCCCTGAATCAACAGCGGCCCCTGGTTCGCCCTCTGATACAGGTCTTTCCACTCCTTCGAACCATCGTTCGGAACCAGGCGTGTGTCGACGCCTCGTTCGAAGAAGGGCACGTTGCCTTCGCGGGCCGGGTTGAGGACGAAATTCACTTCGCCCGTATTGCCGAAATACATCTTCCGTCCGTCTTTCCACGTCGTTTCGATGAGACGCGGCGGTTCCGGGCGGGATGCCGGTTTTTTGACGCGGAGTTTTTCAATCAGATCACGATCCAGCTCATAACCCAGCCCCGGCTTCTCGGGGATTTTGGCAAATCCGTCTTTGACAACAATCGGTTCGGTCAACAGATTATGCTTGTAAAGCTGATGACAATTCACAGCCGGCCATGTCGCATGGCTCAGGACGGCGCCGAAATGCAGCGAGAAGGCAGCGGTAATTCCCGTGCCGACTAATTGCAACCAGAACGGTTTGTCCGCCATCGCAGCCACCGATCCCGCAGCCATCAACTCACTGGCGCCGTGACCAATCACGAAACCGTCGCAGATGTTTTCGCGAATCGCAATCAGGGGCTCTGGTGTCCCATAATGCATGGCGATGCTGACATCGGTAGCCGCCATCAACTTTTTGTTGCCGGCGATGTCGTCTTGAAAAATGGGAGACTCAAAAATATCGACCTGCGGATATTTGGCCAGGTCTTTTAGAATCGGAATCGCACGCTCTGCATCGAGCAGCGTATCGTTAAAGTCCATGTCGATTTTGAAGTTCTTGGGAACCACCTTGCTCGCTTCTTCGACCTGCGCCCAGACATCAAACCAGGGACGGCCTTTGGTTTTGTAGGACATATAGCCCTGCTTGTACGCCTCGGCACATTCCAACGCCATATCCTTGACAGAAGTGTCGATGTTCCACCAGGAGAGTGGCGTCTTCTCGTAAATTTTCTTACCCAGCAGTGCATGCACGGGAACCTCGGCTGCCTTCGCGACCGCATCGAACAATGCCATTTGCAGACCGGCCCCCAGGTCGTCGTCCCACATCAGCGCGGCAGCATTCTTGCCTTGCGCCCGTTGGACGGCCTCATCGGAAGTGGCGTTCCAGGTGTAATACAGCAACGTCTCTCCAAAGCCGACATGGCCCGATTTCAAATGCACTTCGACAATTTCGGTATACTGCCAATGTGGTAATTCGCGAGCCATGTTCCGGGCGGGCACTTCTCGAAAAGGAACTTTCACCGTGGTGCGTTCGATGCGTTCGATTTGTAAATGTTTCTTCGATGCCTTCTTTTCTGCCGCCTGCACAGAATGGGAAATCAGCCCCAGCATTCCCGTCCCTGCCGCTCCGGCGAGGCTGGTGGCCAGGAAATTTCTTCTGGAGATTCGGTTCGTTGCTCTCGACTTATTCTGTACTCGCACCTGGTGATTCCTTCGTCTGGGAGTTCATATTTAGCTCAACTGAAATGGAACCGAGTGCGTTCTCAGAACCATTATCTCTCCATCTTAACATCAACACCCCCCTATGCGTCCAGCGCCTGACGTTTTTTTCTCGCATTTATCAGCGCAGCAGAGATTGAAAACAAACTGCCGTAGGGTGCCCATCCTGTGTGCCAGTACTCGGCTTGACACCTACCGTGTGCCACTGTTCGGCTTGCCCGACAGTGCGCATCAGCTCAACATTCCCTACTTCTTGAATCCCCTTACTTCCGGCCAAGCGCAGCGAGCAGGAAACAAGCAGAACCAAACCTCAAAGGCTCTCATCAACAACTCGGCACGGGGTAGTCCCGGATGCAATCCGGGATTGCCGCAGGCAACAGGAGGTCCCAGCTCAACCATACAATCCAGAACCAGCCCACCGAGCCCGATAAGACACTAGGAATTCAGCAGCCAAATCGCTAAGATCGCCTGCATAGTATTAGAAAAGAGAGTCTTTCGCAGGCAGCCTCTCAGCCGGCAGCCCACGTCCGTTTTAAGAATCTTTCGGACATTCTGCCAGCATGACGCAGTCCTTTAAGAAATCAAACAACAAGCAGGAAGGTTGCACCCCGCATGGGTAAACAACTGATTCAAACGCATCGGTTCCCGAACGGTCTGACGCTGGTCACGGAATCGATGCTCGATGTCCAGTCGGCCGCGTTTTCCATTCTGGTTCCCGCCGGCAGTATTTATGACCCCGCCGACCGTCGCGGCACCGCCAGTATCCTCTCCGATCTCATCTCCCGCGGCGCAGGCCCCTATAACAGCGAACAGCTCTCCTGTGCCCTCGATGATCTGGGAGTCCAGCGACACGAAGGGGTCTCCAGCGGCCACATCACCTTCAGCGGTGCCACACTCGCAGACAATCTCGCCGAGACCTTAAAGCTCTACGCATTGATACTCCGTGCGCCGCATTTACCCGAAAATCAGTTCGACGCGTCCCGCGCCGGCGTGGCCCAATCACTGCTCTCCGTCGAAGACGACGCCCGGCAGAAAGCCCTCGTTGAACTCAAACGCCACGCCTTCCCGGCCCCCTGGGGACTTCCCAGCGACGGCGAACTCGATCACCTCGCACTGATCACCATTGAGGATGTCCAACAGCATTACCAGACCTCGTTCCATCCCGACGACACCATCATCGGCGTCGCCGGTAATATCGACTTCGAACAGGTCAAACAACAGATCGAAGAGATCTTCGGCGACTGGCAGCCGAGTGAGGGCAGGGAAGAGCCGGCTCTCGACTTCGAAACCGAAAAACAGTTCTTCACCGAACAGGAAACCACACAAACCCATCTCGGCATCGCTTACGACGCCGTCCCTTATGGGCATCCCGACTATTACGCCGCCTGGGCCGCCGTCGGCATCTTAAGTGGCGGCATGAGTGCCCGGCTGTTTACCGAAGTCCGCGAAAAGCGGGGCCTGTGTTACACCGTCTCCGCCTCATTAACCGGCATGCCCGGCTTAGGTCGCGTCCTCTGTTACGCCGGCACCACGTCCGAACGGGCCCAGGAAACACTCGACGTCACGCTTCAGGAGCTAACCCGTCTGGGTGAAGGCATTGAAGAATCCGAACTCGAACGCTGTAAAGCCCGCGCCAAAAGTTCGCTGATCATGTCGCAGGAATCGACGTCGTCGCGTGCCGCTTCGATTGCCCGCGACTGGTTCTACCTGAAACACATTACCACACTCGACCAGATCAACGAAGAAATTCAGCAACTCACCACCGAACGGGTGCTCGGCTATATCCACGCCCACCCCGCCGCGAATTTCACCGTCTTAACGATCGGCCCCCAACCGCTAGAGGTTCCCAGTGATATTTCATGAAGCTAAATTAGACAACGGACTGCAGATCATCGCCGAACTCAACCCCAACGCGCACAGCCTGGCGCTCGGCTACTTCGTTCGCACCGGTTCCCGCGATGAAACAGCCGAGGTCTCCGGCGTGAGCCACTTCCTCGAACACATGGCCTTCAAAGGGAACGAAAAATACACGGCCGACGATGTGAACCGCATCTTCGACGAAATCGGCGCCAACTACAACGCCTCCACCAGTGAAGAGATCACCCTGTTTTACGGCTCCTTTCTGCCGGAATACATCGACACCGCGATGGAACTTCTCTCCACATTGATCTATCCCACCTTACGGCAGGAGGATTTCGACATGGAGAAGAAAGTCATCCTCGAAGAGATCGGCATGTACGACGATCTGCACAGCTTCACCGCCTACGAAAAAGTGATGCAGGCCCACTTCCAGGGGCACCCGCTGGGGCAGAGCATCCTCGGCTCCGTGCAGTCGATCACCGATCTCACGTCCGAACAGATGCGCGATTATCACGCCAAACATTATCTGGCCGG
Source organism: Gimesia alba (assembly GCF_007744675.1). Taxonomy (NCBI): domain Bacteria; kingdom Pseudomonadati; phylum Planctomycetota; class Planctomycetia; order Planctomycetales; family Planctomycetaceae; genus Gimesia; species Gimesia alba. The sequence continues at coordinate 3,497,376 of NZ_CP036269.1, read as the reverse complement.
CAACCTGACACTGGCCATCGCCGGCAATGCCGACTGGATCAAAGTCCTCGAACTGGCCGACAAGTTCTGCAAGCACTGGCCCGCCGGGAAAACCGATCGCCCCACCGACGAAGCCCAGCCAAAGACCGGCACACAGACCATCATCGAGAAAAAGACCCAGCAGCAGCACATCATGCAACTCGGCCCGGCTCCCGCCGCACAAGACCTGCTGCGTCTGCCAGCCGAAATCCTGGCGGTCGTGATCGGCGACGACTCCAACAGCCGGATGTACTGGAAGCTGGTCGACCCGGGCCTGGCCGAATCCGCCGAGATCGGCTTCAACGAATACGACGGCAGCGGCACCTGGCTGACCTACCTCTGTTCCGACCCCGAACTAACCGAAAGCAACCTGCAACTGATCCAGGAAATCTTCAACGAAGTCAACCAAAACGGCATCACCCAGGAAGAACTCGACCGCGCCAAAAACAAACTCGCCTCCCGATTAGTGCTACGCAGCGAACGCCCCATGGGCCGCCTGTCGTCCTTAGGTGGCAACTGGGTCTACCGCCAGAAATATTATTCCGTCGAAGACGACCTGGAACTCTTAAACAACATCAGCCTGGACGACATCCAGACGCTGCTGAAAAAATACCCACTGGGGCATAGCACGACCGCCGCCGTGGGGCCGATGACGAGTGTTGTTGATTGACAGTTCTAGTGAATCGCAAAATATAAGGAGTGGATCCATATGTCCGCCCGTCTAGACAAAGCAGCAATTATTTTATACATCCTATACAGGCTACGCGTCTTTCTCCTTTTCATCTTCTTTATCTTCGGTTCGCATTTCTTTAAATCGCTGGTAATTACTCATTACAATCTTCGAATTGGGATGATCTGATCCAAACGTTGACAGAAGTATTTCTATGGACTGTAGATAAAGTGCTCCAACCTCTGCGTACCGCCCCTGTATTCGATAAAAACTAGCCAAGTTGTTAAGGCTGGTTGCGAAGGATGGATGGTCTTCACCCAGCACAGCACGACGAATTTCCATTGCCTGCAGAAAGAGAGGCTCCGCCTCGGCATAACGCCCTTGGGTTCTATATAAACTTGCCAGATTGTCGAGGCTGGTTGCGAAATTAGGATGGTTTTCCCCCAATACAGCACGACATATTTTCATCGCCTGAAGATAGTATGGTTCCACCTCCACGTAACGTCTCTGCTTTAGATATAAAAGAGCCAAGTTGTTGAGACTGATCGCGAAGGAGGGATGATCTTCACCCAGCACAGCACGACGAATTTCCATCGCTTGTAGAAAGAGAGGTTCCGCCTCGGCATAACGTCCTTGGATTCTATATAAACTAGCCAGTTGGTTGAGGCTGCCCGCGAAATCCGGATGGGTTTCACCCAGCACTGCTCGACAAATTTCTATGGCATCAAGATAGAGGGGTTCCGCATCGGCGTAACGTCCTTGGTTAATATAGAGAAGAGCCAAGTTGCTTAGGCTTATCGCAAAGGAGGGATGATCTTCTCCCAACACAGCACGACGAATTTCCATCGCCTGGAGATAGAGGGGTTCCGCATCTTCGTAACGCCCCTGACTTTTATACAGACCAGCCAAATTGTTCAAGCTGGTCGCGAAATCTGGATGTGTTTCCCCCTGCACAGCACAACGAATTTCGATTGCCTGCAGAAAGAGGGGTTCCGCATCTTCGTAACGCCCCTGGCTTTTATACAGACCAGCCAGATTATTCAGAGTGGTCGCGAAATCCGGATGGGTTTCACCCAGCACAGCACGACGAATTTCTATTGCCTGCAGATAGAGAGGTTCTGCCTCTGCGTATTCACCAGCATCGAAGAAAAATCGACCTTGCTTGATCAATAAATCCCCACTGTTTTCCGTTTTGATCTTTGAATGTTTAATATATTCGATGGCGGTCTTACTTTGCGGTAATAAACGACGGCAAGTCTTCCAGTTGTTAGGTTCTGGCCAAGGATAGATCTGATTGACGGTATTTACAACCCGTTCTTCCCAGATCGGTTCCTCATCCCTGGATTGCACTTCTGCTTTCATCACTTCCTGAACCAGACGATGAATGCTGAACTCCTCTTTTCCTGGAACGATACTGATGAGCGAATATTTTAAGAGTGGTTGTAACACGTCGTTTACGGCTAACATCGGATCGTCACTCTGGCTGATCACTTCCTCAATCGCTTCCCCCAGAAAACCGGCTCCTTCTGCAATTAAATCATAAGGAATAGCATCCGGCGCCAAGAATGCACAGAAACGAAGCAAGTCAGCAGTTGTTTCCGCTTGTTGCTTGATTTCTTCGAAATTCATTGACCATGTTGTCTGTACCGATTCTGGATAATCTCCCATCACCGGCTTTTGTTTTTCTAACAGATCCAATTTCAATCGTCGATAATTCTCCAAGTATCGTTTAAATGTGATTGCGGTCTCTTGAATATACGCTCCTGCCTGCTCTAAAGCCAAAGGTAATCCATCTAGTTCTGTAGCCAGTTTTCTCGCCAGGTTTTGTTCTGAATCATCAAGCCTTTTGGAGACGCGTTTGATTAAAAACTCCGTAGCCTGATCGAGTGGAAGTTTTTGTACATCGATCGGCTCCAGAATTCCGAGTCTGGCAAAGATATTCGCCCGCGAAGTCAAGAGAATGTGTCCCTGGCTTTGCAAGGGCAAGAAAGATTCAAGACAATCTGGTTGATCCGCATTATCATAAATCATCAGCCAGTTTGGGTGCTGTTCCATCCATCTCTTCAATGCCTGCTTTACAGTCTCAGCTTTGGTTTCATCAAATGGAATTTGTAATTTCTTACAATAGTCAACATAGCTGCCCAGAATCTGCAACGAGGGATCAGAGGATATCTTTTCCTTTAGCTCTTCTGCTTCCTGGTCATCGTCAGTCAGTTGCACCCAGAAAACATGCTCGTATTCTTTCTGATAGCGATAAGCATATTCCACAGCAAGTTGCGTTTTGCCGATCCCACCCAAACCACGAATGGCTTGCGTCACAGCCGTTTTGCCGCCGGTCGTAAGACGCTCGCGAAGATCTTTCAGTTCTTCTTCGCGTCCCGTAAAAGCAGGATTTCTCCGAAATGGCAGATCAAAGATTTTACGATTCGCTACTTTAGCTGTCGTTTTTTTTTTGAAACGACAGCTCGAATACCTCTGGCAACATCCGTAAATGCTTCGTCTCTATTATGCCAAGCAGGTCCAGTAATCGGTTTTCCATCTTTAGGTAAAGCTTGAAGCTTTCCGTATAAAGCGGAGTGCCAGTCACAGTCTCTTAAGATGACAGGAATCACAACGGCTTCACCAGCGTCATGCCTTTCAAGTGCCCGATCCATCTCTTTTGTATAGCAATAATCAGAGGCATGAAAGCTGGCACTGATTAAGAGAAGAATAATATCTGCATTTTCCAGGTTTTCATCGATTTCATATTTCCATTCCTCACCACCTAGAATCTGACGATCATGCCATTCTCTGATAATTCCCTGATGTTTCAGTAATGAAAGATGCTTTTCTAACTCATTGCGTAGTTCTTCATCTTCGTGGGAGTAGGAGTAAAATAGACTCTTGGGAATTAGATTAGAGCTAGCTTCACTCATAGAAAATAAACCTCTGAACGCGATAATTATGGACATTCAATTCAGTTTATACTAAAACAGGAATCCACCTGTTTGTACAGAGGAAGATGTGAGAATTTTATCACCATCATAAATCTATACCCTACCCCCCAGAATTCCTGATAATGCATGCTCAATCAGTAGGTTGGCTCCGACGAACACAGAAAGAGAATGGTCTTGTTGCAAATAAGAATGCACTAAAGGTCCATGAACCGATTCCAATTGTGATCACCCAGCCTGGAGGTCCCAAATGAAACTCTTCCGTTTTCTCATCCTGTGTTGTGTCGGTTTTGTTTTTTTGAACCTGGCGGGGCGGAGGTGCAGGGGACGGAAGCGCGTCGTAAGCCGCGGCCGCCGTTCAAAGTCGGCGATGCTGCTCCTGAGTTCTGGGGGTATCATGCCGGGGGTGAGGCTTATGATTATGGGAAATCGTTTCGGGGTAAAACGATTCTGTTGATCTTCTGGTCGCTGGAAGATCCGGACCACGAGCAACTCAACGGGCGGCTGCGAAAGATCCGCCGGCGGTTCCTGGATCAGCAGGATTTCATCATGGTCAGTCAATGCGTTGACCAGGACTATGAAAAGTGGATCGCGTATTGCAAGCGGCAGAAACCCCTCGATGGGAATGCTTTTTACAGTGACGGGAAGTGGATCCACCAGACGCAGGGGGGATTCAATCTGGATGAATTGAATTCGGCGAAAGAATTTGGCATGACCAAAACGCCGGCCTTTTTTCTGCTGGGGCCGCAGCGGAAATTCCTGGCGGTGAAGATTCCGGAGAAACAGCTGGTGGAGCAGATTCAGGCTGTTTTGAAACAGCAGACGGGCCGGTAGAGGTGGGGTGGCACTGGTGGCTTGCCACCAGTGAAAAGCAGTGGGTTGTTCCATTTCTCTTGTCTGATTGATGAATCATCCCAAGGTTCCATTGATTGGGTATTTTCACGCACACATAAATCACTGTTTTCATTCGGTTGTGATGAAGGGCGCCCCTCTTACCCTATGTTTTTTCGTAAATTGGACGTCCACCCTCAGCACTGTTGGGCAAGTGTAAAGACCGGACACATAGGTAACACACGTTCGGACACATGGGTAACACTCATGTAAACTGTTATGCGACTTCATTTAAGGGGGGAGCATGACATGGTCTGGAAGGAGTGTAATCGAGTGTCTGAACGTAAAGAATTTGTGCTTCTGGCTTCGGTAGAAGGGGCCAATATCTCTCAGCTCTGCCAGCGTTTCGGAATCGCACGTAAGACTGGCTACAAATGGATGCAACGATATCGGGAAGAAGGGGTCGCCGGACTGGTCGATCGTTCTCGCTGCCCGCATACCTTTCGTTCTCCGACATCAAAAAAGATGGAATCTGCCGTGTTATCGATTCGCGATCAACATCCGACCTGGGGAGGTCGCAAGATATACCATCGTCTGCTGGCCTTGGGGCACAAACAGGTCCCGGCTGCCAGTACCATTACCGCGATCTTGAAGCGACATCAGCGTATTGATCCGGAAGAGTCAAAGAAACGTCAGGAATATCAGCGTTTCGAACGCAGCGAGCCGAATGAGCTCTGGCAGATGGATTTCAAAGGGGAGTTTTCAACTCTTGACCAACGCTGGTGCTATCCACTGACTGTATTGGACGATCATTCCCGTTTTTCTCTGGTCTTAAAAGCCTGTGGAAATCAGAAAGGCCCCACAGTTCAAAAACATCTGCGAGATGCTTTTCGCCTTTACGGACTACCGCAAGCGATGTTGATGGATAACGGGACTCCCTGGGGATCAACGGTCAGTCCTGGGAGTTATACTCGATTTTCTGTCTGGTTAATGAATCTGGATGTGCGGGTAATTCATGGCAGGCCTTACCATCCCCAGACACAGGGAAAAGAAGAACGATTCCATCGGACGTTGAAGCAGGAGGTCTTGCAGGGCCGTCACTTCAAGAACCATGCAGAACTGCAAAAAACGTTTAATCGCTGGCAGCAGGTGTATAACCAGGAGCGTCCGCATGAAGCCCTGGACTATAAAACGCCCATAGAGCGGTATCGGGTGAGCTCTCGGTCGTACCCGGAACGCCTGCGACAATTTGAATACGACTCAAGCTTCGAGGTCAGGAAAGTAAACAATACGGGACGCGTTGTATTCAAGCGAAAAAAGTATTACCTGAGCCGTGCGTTTCGAGGGCAGCTGGTTGGAATTCGTAGTAATGGAAGGGATGGTGAATGGGATATCTATTATCGCACATTCAAAGTTGGGAAGATCGAACTGAGAAAACAACGTTCCCGGCGTAAGAGTCGTCAACGTTGATTGAGCTCTGTTCGCTTCGCTCTCAGAGCTCAATCAACGTCTTGTAAATAACGAAAGAAAGTGTTACCTATGTATCCGAACGGTTGTGTGCCATGTGTCCGGTCTAAATACTTGCCACCAGTGAAAGACAGTGGGGGCGTCCCTACCTCTTTTGATTGATTGAAGCCATTCATTGATCGATTCTTTTCACACACAAACAAGTCACTGCTTTCATGAAGTTATGACGAAAGGAACCCCTCTCTTTCCCCAAGAGTTTTTTCGTGGATGGGACGTCAACTCTTAACACTGTTGGACAAGCCAACAGTGCCACCCAACGCAAATAAAATCACGTGCCATGTGTTTCGGTGTGGATTGTTTATCTGGGGGCGTTCGGGGGATATCTGGTAGGATTCTCTTTCGGCGGGCGGACATATGCGTTTCGCTCTTACTTTGGGAAGTCGTCAGAGTGAACCTTGGGTTTCGTAACAGCGCTCAAGGTCAGGTAATATTTTTTTATAGTTCAGAGGATGATTCTCAGAAAAAGTCGCCTTTACCGAGGTCGGGAATTACCGGGGCTAACGCCCTGCGGCTAATGATCAAAACAAGATCAGTCGTGTGACATTCGCTCCGGTTCCTCACCATATGCAAAGACGAAATTGAATTAAGAAACGATCCCATGGATCTCATCGCTTTGTTTTAAATTGTTGTTCTGCTGATAAAGTTGTCCTGCTGTTTAATGAATTTTCGTGAGGGGCATGAGGGAGTCAAGATAAAATGGAATTTGATGAGTGGCGAAATGGTGGTGAGATGTGTCGGCATGTTGACGAGACGTGTCTCTTGTGTGCTGGTTGTGCGGCGATGTGTGTCGACCCGCATAACTTTTTGAGGCTGATTTTTTCAAATCTGGCTGAAACCAGCGGGTTTTATAGTGCTCATTTCGCTCGCGGTTTGCAACCTTCACCTGAACCAGTACTGAGCACGCGCGCGACGCGCAACAGAGGATAATCTGAAATTGCGTCAGGGAGTCAAGAGCGACTTTCTTCAGCAGGGGGTGATTCATGCACTGGTGTCGAATAAGCAGCAAAAAAGGAATTTTGTACGACCACGAAAAAAATGAAATCACACGAAAATGAAGTAACCTGGGGATTCAGGGCGCGGCGTGATTGAGCAGGAATTTTTGAATATGCGTTACTCAAACTGGTGTCGTTTCAGTAGAATACACGGAACGATTGACTACGAGGCAGGAGAGACATCATCATGCAAGACATCCAATTTAATTTTGAACGTGTCTGGAGTATCGAGCCCCCGGGCAAACATCTGCTGGAAGGCCCCGTCCTTTCACCCGACGGCACGCGGGTTTACTTCACCGACTGCTTCCAGGGGACAATCTACGAGTTCGATCCCAATCAGCCGACGGTTGCGCCGACGGAAATTTATTCTTACGCACCCTACTGTTGTAACGGGTTACAGTTTCTCCCGAATGGCAAGCTGGCCGCCTGCCTCTGGAAGGGAACGATCTGGCCGAAAGGGATGCTGCATGAACTGGACCTGCAACATAAACCGAAGCCCAAAACAGAACTGCGGATCTCACATTCCACGACCGGCAAACAGTTCCGGCACCCCAACGATCTGGCGGTAGATGAAGCGGGGGGCGTCTATTTCACCGACCTCCGCGGCGGTCATGTCTATTACTATGCCTGTGGGGACACACAGGCGAAATCCTGCCTGGAGCTGGATAAGCCGAACGGCATTGAGCTGCAGATGGTGTCAGGAAAAGCACAATCTCTGTATGTCGCCGACTCAGGAACCTCGACAGTGCTGCATTATGAGATCAAGAGCCCGGGTGTGATTGGCAAGCAGATCGCCAATCAGCATTTCAAGATCAAACATGCCGTTGATGGTCTGGCACTGAGCTCTGATGGTCTACTGTTTGTCGCTGAAAAGGGAGCCGTCTACGCGCTGGACGCCCAACTGGATCCGATCGGCCGTGCGCCGCTCATGAAGGATGATCCGCCGATTCCCTCCAATATTTGCTTCATTGACGAAAAACGATTTGTCGTGACCAGCTACCGTTCCTTTTTATGTCCCAACAAAGCAGAACTCTTCATCGGCACGATCGAAGATTAGAAAATCAGGGGAGCAGAAAATGACTTCAAAAGTAAGTAGCTATGCAAGTTTCTTCGTTTGTGTTGTTCTGCTATTTCCAGCAGTGTTGAAGTCAGAAGAGAAGTCAGGTAAGGCCGCGAACACAGAGCAGGGGTTGAAACGGTTTCGCGTCGGTCAGCCAGCGCCTGTGATCGAAGGTTTCGCCAGCGATGGGAATGTGAGCAATCTGAAAACTAATAAAGGCAGTTTTACTCTCCTCACCTATTGGTCGCTCAACGACAAACAGTACGAACAGAATCTACGCACCGTGGAACGGATCTTCCAAAAGCACGGAGCGCGTCCCGATTTTAAAATCATCAGTTTCTGGAGGGATGACTGGCCTGAATACCAGGCGGAAATGAATCGGCGCGGATCTGCGTTTTACGGCAGCCGCAACTGGTGGAAACTGAAATTCATTGATTCCGATCGCAGTCAAAAAAACGAGAACGAACCAGACCGTATCTGGGGAAGCGATCTCAAACCCAACTCGACTCCCGTTTATATTCTGCTGGACAGAGAACACAAATTCCTGGCGATTGATATTCCCGGCGACCAGCTTGAGAAAACGGTGGAGAAGTATCTCAATGCACCAGCAAACTAAGCGCGCCCTTCATTCCCGCAAAATCAGCTCGCTGCCACCAGAATCTTCTGGAAAGCCAGGAGTCACCTTGGTACGCTCGCATTTGAGCAGGCTTCCAAGTTCCCACAGTAGAAATGCTGCGAAGCGTTTCGGGTTCAGGTTCTTCGAAAAAGGGAGGCGTATCATGTTTCGTTACGGTACTCTACTTGCCAGCTTCATGCTCATTGCAGCGACGTGGGGAATGAACGACGTGGCGTGGGCTCAATCCATTCAGGTCCGTTTCTCGCCGCTTTCAAAAACGTCCAGCATCCAACCTGCTGACTTCTTGTATCACATTCGTACCGATTCCATCACCCCCGAAGCCAGACGCAAACAACTGGACCAGGAAAAAAAGAGCTATGGTCCCATCCTTGACTCTGGAAAATGCGTCCGCAAGCAGGGCCCCGCGACCGAACAGGACTGCGTCGGTCTGGTCACCGAATGGTTATACTGGGGTGGCGATCTGTCAGCACGAAACCGCATCGCCGAACTGCGCGGCGGGGGAGCGGATCAGTTTTACCAAAACTTTCTGAAGCGGTTTTGCACAAAACAGAGTGGCGAATCTGCAAGCCGAAAAGGTGATATCGTCGCCTTCCTGAAAGATTATCCCAATGGCACAAGCAAATGTTTGCACGTGGCGTTGGTTACCGACGGCGGCAAGATCCTCTCGAAAGATGCAGACGGCAGCGTGTTTCTGATTTCGGGCGGCAACGATTCACTCAAGGTCCCCTTCAAAGGTTTCAATTTCGAATATTGGCGGCCGAAAGAGAAACTCCGCGCGGAGATGCTGTACGACTTCCAAGGCAGGGAGAAATCCAAAGCAAAACCGATACTGGCAGGTTGGCAGCCCGTGAATGCGAAACGCGTGAAAGGACGCTATTATCTACCAGAAGAACTCGCTCAGGTCATGAAACTATTTTCGAAACCGGATACGTTAGAATTCATCGCAAACAAAAACGGTTCCGACTTTGTCGTTAACGACAAAAGTTTCGTCGACCAGATTCAGGGAGTCTTCGATGTCCTCAAAAAAGCAAATCCCCAAAAGGGTCAATCAGACGATAACATGACGATCAACCAGATGAAACTCACGATCAGTGGTTCCCGGAACGAGTGGAAGGTCACAGGTAATGTCAACGTGACTTACACCACTGTCGAGAAGGGTAAGAAAAAAGAAAAGACAGAAGATTACCCGATAAAAGCAGTTGCCAAACCACACCAGAAATAAGCGTGGGATCAGGAACAAGTATGAATGCGTCTTACAAAATCAAAGTATTTCTACTCAGCAGTGGTCTGTTTTTCTTGTCAGCAATCGCATCGGCTCCCGCACAAAAACCGACTGCGAAGGAAAAACATGAGCAGAAGAAGGTAGTGCAATCTCTGCTGCAGGGAATGCAACAGCAGCGGTCACTCCTGAAATCAGGCGAATTCAAAGCCGACGCTGTCGTGACGGATTTCGCCACGCCGCTACGTATTGAGCTGAAAGCGGATTGTTTCTTTTCCCAGCAATTCAAAAAGTTTCGGTTCGACCAGGATGTCAAACAGATCACCCCTCATCCAAAAAAGAAGGGTGAAAAACGAACATTGCATTCTCGATCAATCTACGTCAAAACGCCGGAGTACAGCATTCATACGGAAGGGAATAACACCGGCGTCAGGATCAACGATCCGGATTACAAGCCGTATGGCTATTTTTCACCGTTCGATATCCGCGTGATCGGCCTGATCAACGACTCCGAGCTTTTGTATGGCATGTCGCGCTCAGGCAGTCGATGGTTCCTGCCAGGAGTACTACAGATGTATCAATCTTACGAATTGGAACGCATTACCCGGCATAGTGAAGGCGTGTACGAGGTCACCTGGTTCTTCGGAAAGTCAAACGAATTTAAGCTCGTGCTCTGGATTGACGAGCTTCACGGATTTACTCCCACGAAATATTCTGTTTATCGCAAAACGGGCACGCCTAAACGATTTGACTCAAAACCCGCCATCAAGAGTGAAATCACCTGGAAAGAAATCGAATCCGTCTGGGTTCCCGTCGCTTTCAATACAGACAGTCAGTTCAATCATCAGCGGCTCGAAATGAAATTCGAATGGCTTAAGATCAATCAGCCGATTCCCGCTACGGTTTTCACCGTTGATGGAATGGAATTACCGAAGGGACGTCGAATTGAAGATAACGGTGCCCCCGGTATTATTGAAACATCGGTCATCGATCACCGGGGCGGTACAAAAAAACTGATCCGCGGCGGCACGTTTATACCCGATAAAAAGCTCGAATGAATCATTGCTGAGTGTAAACCGTTTTTCTAAGACGGCCCATCCACAACCGTACCCAGTTTCCGCAGTAGCTCAAACGTAAACAGACCTGTGTTATGTCCGTCGTTGAAGGTGATGCGGTAGGCGTAGTTGCCCGCGAGGCTCATCCGTTCGACCTTGACCGGCTGGAGTTCGACAGGCGAGAGTACTGTCAGTTTCATGGGTTCGGCCTGTGCTGCTTTGCGTTCGTTGCGGCATGTCACACAAGGACAGGATTTGCGTAATTCTGCGAACGTGTAGCGACGTTGTTGACCATCGCTCCAGCCGATAAGAATGGCATTCTCTTCAGTGAGTTTTTTCAATTCCGTAGGAGTGGGGTCCATGTCGTGTTTATTTCTTTTTTGCATCGAGGGGTACGATATAATACTCGATGCCGTTAATCTGATTTCGTTTCCAGTTATCTGGAATACGTGGAATCGCGGATGGCCGCGGGACAACTGTGGCTTTTTTTCCCGGCAACTGAAGTAGCATCGGAGGAGCCTGCGGAGGAGTCTGTGGGAACACTATTTTCGGGGGGACCTTTTCCAACTCTTCCACACGTTTCTCGAGCTGTTTCACCCGCTTGAGTAACTCTTGCACGCTCGCTTCAGATGAATCCGGTTCCGGAGCACTGCGCAGACTGTCCGTCAGCAAACCAATCATAACAAACATTACCAGCAGTGGAATTGTCCAGCGACGCATGAGAAACACTCCTTTTTCTTAGGTTGACTGAAGAACCAATCCGTTCACAAATCAGAATCCGAGAAACCAGTCCCGAGAAGACGACCTCTGATTGACGCTGTAATCGGTCGAAAAGTTCCCTGCGGCTCTGCTCTTTCTGAAGTCTCATGCGCGAATTATAGTAAAAAACCGAACAACGAGCCAAGGTCATAAGTAGATCTCAGCATTGTGGATCGTTGTACTCAAAAAAGGATCATTCGATTCCGTCTCAATCTTTCAGCTCAACAACGGCTGCACCACATTCCCATGCACGTCGGTCAGACGATAGTAACGGCCCTGGAATTTGAACGTCAGCTTTTTGTGGTCGATGCCTAAAGAGTGTAGAATCGTCGCGTTCAAGTCATGCACGGGCAGGGGGTTTTCAGTGATATTGTAGCTGAAATCGTCGGTCTCGCCGTAAGTCAAACCCGGCTTCATCCCGCCTCCTGCCGCCCAGACTGTGAAGCATCGCGGATGATGATCGCGTCCGTAGTTCGTGGCGGTGAGGGTTCCCTGACAATACACGGTCCGGCCAAATTCTCCCGCCCAGACTACCAGTGTATCATCCAGCATGCCTCGCTGTTTCAAGTCGAGGATCAATGCCGCCGTCGCCTGATCGGTTTCCCCCGCCAGTTGTTTGATCTTACTGGGCAGATTCAGATGGTGATCCCAGCCGCGATGATACAACTGGATAAATCGCACGCCCCGTTCTGCCAGACGCCTCGCCAACAGACAATTGGCGGCGTAGGTTCCCGGCTGTTTGGCCTGCTCGCCATACAATTCAAACGTCGCCGCTGATTCCTGAGCAAGATCCGTCAATTCGGGAACCGAAGTCTGCATCCGAAACGCCAGTTCATACTGTGCAATCCGAGTGGCAATTTCGGGGTCTCCCTTTGCTTCCAGTGCCAACCGATTGAGCGCACCAAGATCATCCAGCATTTCCCGCCGCGCCTGTTTATTCACTCCGGGTGGATTCGAGAGAAACAGCACCGGATCACTCGAACGGCGAAACTTCACTCCCTGATGTTTCGTCGGCAAAAAGCCGCTCCCCCACAAACGATCGTAGAGCGGCTGCCCGCCCGCTCCTGAAGTCAATGCAACAAATGTCGGCAAATCCTTGTTTTCACTCCCCAATCCATAAGAAATCCACGACCCCATACTGGGGCGGCCTGCCTGGATGCTGCCGGTCTGGAGAAAGGTAATTGCAGGATCATGGTTAATGGCTTCGGTATACAGCGACTTGACCACACACATCTCATCTGCGATTTTCGCCGTGTGTGGCAGAAGCTCACTGATCCAGGTTCCGCTCTTGCCGTGCTGCGCGAACTTGAACATCGAGGCGGCGATCGGAAAACTATTCTGCCCCGATGTCATGCCGGTTAACCGCTGGCCGCGGCGGATCGAATCGGGAAGTTCGGTCTTGTGAAATTTTTTGAGGGCTGGCTTATAGTCAAATAGATCCAGCTGAGAAGGAGCCCCCGACTGGCTCAGATATATCACTCGTTTGGCCCGGGCAGGGAAGTGCAGTCCGCTGGAACTGGCAGGTTGTGGCTCTGCGGCCCCCGATTCCTGCAGCAACGTCGCCAATGCCGCCAGCCCTACGCCAGCTGTGTTCTGCCGCAAAAAAGAACGGCGGTTGACCTGCATCTCTAATTCGTCTCTGATATTTGACATCAATTATTCCCTGTTGATCGTTTCATCCAGGTTGAGAATCAGACTGGCAATCACGGTATAGGCCGCGTGTTCTGCCATGTTGTATTGCTTTGGAACTGGTGATTCTCCGACAGTCAGAAATTCTTTCGCAGCCCCCGGATTTTTTTGAAAGCGTTTTAAGTATCGTTCAAAACCGCTCAAAAATATTTCCAGTTCCCGTTCACTCGGTTCCCGTGCGAGCACAATACGCATTGCGTACTGAATCCGGGCCGCTGGCTTTTGCTCCCTTTGCTTGAGCATCCGCTCTGCCAGTTTGCGAGCCGCCTCCACATACGTCACATCGTTTAATAGCGCCAATGCTTGCAATGGGGTATTCGTCCGCGAGCGTTTCACAATACAGGTTTCCCGCGACGGAGCATCAAACGTCGACATCGCGGGTGGAGGTACCGTCCGTTTCCAGAACGTATACATGCTGCGACGAAACAAATCGTCGCCTGTCCCCGGTTGATATTCCTGACTTGCTATCTCTTTCCAGACACCTTTTGGCTGATAAGGTTTGACCGAAGGGCCACCAATTTTTGTGCGTAACAATCCCGCAGAAAACAACGCCTGATCGCGAATCATCTCGGCTGACAAACGCAAGCGGCTCGCTCGGGCCAGTAGTTGATTCTCTGAATCAGCCTGCTGCAAAGCCGCTGACACATGCGACGACTGACGATAAGTGGCAGACGTGACAATCAACTTCTGTAACCGCTTGACATCCCAGCCAGAACGAATAAATTCTGTCGCCAGCCAATCCAGCAGGTCCGGATGTGTCGGCCAGGCGCCTTGCGAACCGAAGTCTTCGGTCGTTTTCACCAAACCGTTTCCGAAATACATCTGCCAGTAACGATTCACAATCACCCGTGCCGTCAATGGATTCATGGGATCAACGAGCCAGCGGGCCAGTCCCAGACGATTGCGGGATAGATCTTCTGGAAGGGTCCCCAGACTGGACGGGATTCCGGCGGAGACCTTTTCGCCCGGCTTATCGTACTCACCCCGCATCAGCACAAAGGTTGGCTTTTTCTGTTCGCGTTCCTGCATCACCATGCTGGTCGGCAGACTGCGATAAAATGCTTCGCGCTGCATTTTGATTTTTTGTAATGAGGAAAACAGAGTACGATATTTTTTGGGGGCTTTGTCTGGTGCTATAACTGACAAATAAAAATGTGTCAGCTTTAATTGTTGCTGCGGAGTGCGCTCACCCTCCGGTATCTGTACAATCTGCCGGACCGGCTCTGCAACAGAAGCGATTGCGGCCCGATCGGAAGAGAATTGGAAATTGTAAATTTTCAATTCATCGATTAGTCCTTGATAATGATCCGCACCGTGATACGCCCCGAATTCCAGTGGTGAAGGAAACGAAAAACCGCCTGTCAGGTAATTTAAATTGACTTCCAGTTCCTGCGATTCGCCGTTCACATATAATTGAAAATCCTGTGCCTGAGAATTACCAGCATACGTCAACACAATATGCGACCAACGGTTCAACTCCAGTTGATTTTTAGTCCGCAGCAAAATCGCATCATCCAGCCAGCGCGGTCCGAAATGGATCTGTAAGCGGCCTGCTTTGAGAAAAACGCGAAAGCCACTCTCATCTTGAGCCGGTGTAAGTGAAGCGAGTATCGTTCCACTCGGCTGCTGTGGATAAATCTGAAATTCCAACGAAAATGGGTCCTTGTCACTCAATGTTGGTTTTTGCTTTGTCTTATAAGATTGAGTTCCGTTTAGCTGTATTGCCTGGCCTGCGATACCCTTTACAAACGTCGGTTTTTCCAATGAGGTTTCTTTCTGATCACTCGTCAGGTCACTGGATGCATTCGTCTTTTTGGCATAGAAGTCCGTGTTCTGCTTGCCGATCACCTTGAGCTTCAACTCTCCGTCGAAGGAAATCTGATAGGCCTGATCTTGCTCCGGAAATGGTTTTTGTAAGTCGCTTGCCGGCGGCTGTTGTTCCCAGTAGGTTTGAAATTTTTTCAGAGCAGGTGTCGCCTCTTGCAGCATCTGTTCATAGCTCTCGATTTTCTGATCGAGTTCTGCCAATTGCTGTTGCTGCTGTTTCGTCGGCGCTTTGATAAAGGGCGCGGCATTGCCGTATTTAATCGCGCGGCCACGTTCAGGGATATTATTGAAAAACGCGATCAGCTGATAAAATTCTTTTTGCGAAATGGGATCATATTTGTGCTCATGACAGCGAGCACAACCGATCGTCAGCCCCAGCCAGACCGTGCCCGTCGTCTCGACCCGATCGACCGCGTATTCAAGCAGGTATTCATCGAAGATGATTCCCCCTTCAGAATTGGCACGATGATTTCGATTGAAGCCGGTTGCAATTCTCTGGCTGAGCGTCGGCTCAGGTAACAAATCGCCGGCCAGTTGCTCAACCGTGAATTGATCGAAGGGCATATTATTGTTGAATGCTTCAATCACCCATTCACGCCAGCGCCACATATGCCGCTCACCGTCCGTCTGATAACCACTGGTGTCTGCATAACGGGCCGCATCCAGCCATTCCATCGCCATTCGTTCGCCGTAATGGGGAGATTGCAAGAGCCGATCGACCAGCTCTTCATAAGCGGTTGGAGAATCATCTTTGAAAAAACGTTCCTGTTGAGCCAGAGTCGGGGGCAGGCCGGTCAGGTCCAGACTCAAACGCCGCAGGAGCGTCGATTTGTCTGCTTCAGGCGAAGGAGTGAGCCCCTCTTGTTCGAGCCGCGCGAGTACAAATGTATCAATCGGGTTCCGCACCCACCCCGCCTGTTTGACTTGCGGAACTTCCGGACGGCGGGGACGAATGAAGGCCCAATGTTTCTGCCACTGCGCCCCCTTGTTGATCCACTGTTTTAGCGTTTCAATTTGTGCGACCGTGATTTGTTTGCCTGAAGTGGCAGGAGGCATCTGTAAATCAGGATCATTCGAAATCAGTCGGGCGAATAATTCACTTTCCGCCGCGTTGCCTTTGACGACGGCCCCCGGCTTGTCAGCCGTCCCCAGCAAGCCACTCTCCTGATCCAGTCGCAGATCAGCTTGACGCTGAGACGAATCGGGACCATGACACTGAAAACAGAGATCAGACAGAATCGGTCGTACGTCACGGTTGAACTCGATTTCCGCGCCTGTCGCCTGATACCCTTTCAGACAATAAACGAGAATCAGACTTGATATCCAGGTAATATTTCGGACTCGCTGTCTCATCAAAGCAGTCTCCACTCCGACATTTCTGATTGTGGCTGCACCAGTAACCATACTGCAACGCATCAAGCGTTGATTATATCATGACAGACTCAGCGGAGCTACAGTTGAACTGATCGGTACCGAAAAACGAATGGGGATCGTCCGTATCTGCCAGCTATTTTGTTTTTTCATTCGCCTGCATTTTCCGTAAAGTCGCAATGGATTCCTGTAGCGCCTGTTTTGCTTCCGGCGTCTTTAAATCATACAGAAAAATCGAATACCCGGCTCGTTTCAACGGTTTCAAAGATCGGAAGCCCTCAAACGGATCTTTCCCCTGTGTATACAGTCCTTGCAGATGATTCACCGAAAGCGCCAGACTACTCCACCGATCGATATCATCAGGCAGTGTCTCTTTTAACGACAGTACCGAAATCCCATATGCTTCCGGCCGCGCGGTCCCGAAATAGTACAGCAAACACCTGTCGCGATCGTCAGGAGGCAGGTCAGCTAAAGCCGCTTTGAGTGCCGGCAAATCTTGCCCCCAGTCCATGTTGGAATCGAGCAGATATTTGTGACCCGCTTCCGGGCCGCCGACAAGCCCATTGAAGTAAGCCAGATAATGCGGCTGAATCGAAGTGATCGCCAGAATTTGAAACCCGAAACAGAGCCCGGCAAACGTGTAAACCAGAAACGTTTTGTTTTTAAACCAGCGCATGAACTGGTCAATCGTAAACAGAAACATCAGCGGATAAACCGTGAGCAGATAACGCTGTCCCAGATTCAGTCGACTGGTGAGGGACATTCCCAGTAACACAGCGATCGCCAGAATCCAGATCAAAGGCGCATGATTGGTCGGTTCCTGCCCCATCGTAGAAGGACTATTTTCTGCAGCAATCTCGGGAACTTCGCCCCTGGAATGGCGCCACGTTTTCCAGAGATCCAGTAGAAAGCAGACACTCAAAATCAGCCCCAGCACCGTCAGTAATAATTCCACCGGCGTACTTTTCCAGAGCCAGGTCAGCGGAAAGTAATACCACCAGCCAGTGTTGGAGACCTGCCCCATTAAATATGCATCATGTCCTGCCGAATTATGCAGGAACTGAAACAGGACGCCCGCAAACGGAGCAGGGCGTTTCAGATGAGTATGGGAGACTTCCATTATGCGTTCGGCAACCGGACCTCGCCCCAGAACGCGAACCCAGGCGGAATAGTCCGGCGTTTCTGCATAAGGTACTGTCTTTAGCGGACCACTGAAGCCGAACAGATGAAATGCCCATGTGAAAGGAATCAGCAGCAACAGTAACAGGGAAAAAGAAACGGTCACCCGCTTGAACAGCAGCCAGAGCATTTTTTTTGAGCCGGCACTGATTTGCGGAATCGCAACAAGAACCATGATGATCAACACACAAGGCAGCAAAAATATGCCGGAATATTTCGCTGAGATCGCAAGCGAAACGGCAATCGCCAGCCAGCATAAATTTCGGGTAGACGGTGCCTTCCAGTATCGGGTAAGTGTCGCCAGAGCAATCAACGCCATCAATGTGAAACAGGCATCGGTCGTGGCCAGTGAAAAATGTGCGATCATCGTCGGCGAGAACGTTACCAGAGCCGCCCCCAGAAACCCCGCGGCAAAGCCTCTACGGTGCAGCAACCAGAAGTAAATCAGCAGCATGGTCGGGATACCCACCAGCAGTGCGTTTAATAATCGTGCCTGATTAATCAGGGGGGGATCGGAGATTTCCCCCTGCCACCTTTCCGAGCGTTGACTGCCTCCCGCCGACCAGGCCACGGGCAGATAGGTCAGTAGAATCGGAATCGGGGCGACGCCCTCACCACTGATGCGTTGATCCAGCTCACTCTGGTCCACACTGGTCAACGCGGTATTCAGAAAAAAAGTCTCATCGAAAGTCGGACTTTTCACACTTCGAAAGCTGCTGGTTTGAACCAGAATCAGCGCCCCTAACAGTAACGGCGCTCCACACACAATGAGTGGTTTATGTACCTGCTTCGAAGAAATCGCATTCAGAATCGGCATGATCGGCTTTTTTAACAGGGACGAAACTAAAGAAGGGAACCAACCTTCATCATAAATTCCAGATCAGGGAATTCCTAACGATTTATCGTCTGTTTAGAAGATTTCCCGATTCAGCAGACGCCCCCTGAACCGCTTGAATTACTCCCCCTCTTCGCACGATACCAGCGATAGAGCTGCCGAAACGGCGGAGTAAACTGTTCCTCATTTTCTAATAACATCTGGTCTATGACGGCGAGCTCAAAGAATTCGCCCCGTTCGATCTCCTGCGGATCAAATGTGAACGGCCCATCGCAAAACGTACGAAACAGGACGGTATGCTCATAGGCGTTGTGAGGAGTTCCGGAAAATTTCTCCAGCCATTCCAGCGGTGTCTGAATACCGATCTCTTCCAGCATCTCCCGTTCGGCTGATTCCAGATAATCCTCACCCGCACTCAGATGGCCGGAAGCGGAAGAAGTATAGCAGTGAGGATATTCATCTTTTGTTGCAGATCGAAACTGCAACAACAATGCCCCCGCAGAATTGAAAACAAATACATTTGCAGCCCGATGCAGCAACTTTCGCGCATGTACAACAGAGCGGGGGAGTTGTTCTATCACCTGGTCGTGTTCGTCGACCACATCAAACAGTTCTTCTGTATTCATCACTGTCAACTTACTTCGCGCAGAGCAAACGCAAAAGGGCCTACTCTCGCAGCAATGTTACTTTTGAAATAAACAGAGGCTCGATCAAAGTAAGCGAACTCACTGCACAACAAAAGCAGAATAACAGAAACAGAAGACTAAATCGAATTCTCGGAGAAATAACTTTCTTCGAAATCTTCCTGGCCTTCGTCGTCATAATAGCTGACAACGTAATTGGCCATGCCGATGGTGATGATGTCGCCGGGATAAAGCGGAGCATCGTTCACTTGAGCAGAATTCACAATCGTCCCATTCGTCGATTCCAGATCTCGCACGCGGACGGAATTATTATGGAACGTCAATTCACATTGTTGACGACTCAACATCGGGTCCAGAATTCGAATATCACAGCCGTTACTTCTTCCAAGTACAACGGGTAACTCATCAACACTGACCTCAATATCCGGTAAATCGGGATGATCACTGATAAGATGAATTTTCATGGAAGGAACCTTTTACTCTCGGGCAGAAGTTGAATCAGTGTGGTGATTTATCAACATCTGCGGCTGGGGTAGGCCAAATGGGGGGTAGGACCAAGTGAGGGTAATTTACTGCAATACATTAATTCACATACGTGAATACTTATGCGTAATTCTACTAATTCGTTTCACAGCATGCAATGGGAAACCGGAAAAAGATCGCAAAATCTGAATTTCCCTCAGAATGCGAGGAATCAGCGATTCCCGAATGAACGTGGGATCTGGGAGTTCAGCGAGATTTCTCTGATGTTGTGTTACAATTCCCAGAAATTTCTTCCGTCGGTAACTTCCTTAATGGTAAAATTTTAGCGGGCCAGTTTGTATCTATTAACGTCTCAGAATATCGCGATCGAGAAAGGTAATCTTCTACGATGGGCAACTTTGTTGGTTCGTTTATCCTGTTCCAAACCACTCTCGATCAGAAAGTCCACTGGCTGGCACACTGGAATTATGAACGTCAGGAATTCATGCTGCCTGGGGCGAAAAAGAAGCCTTATGAAACCTTCCAGCATTGCCTGATTTCCGAGATCGAAAAGACTTTTGAGCTGGTCCCCTTTGAGGACTTCATCATCTCGCAAGACCCGCAGGCACATCTGGCCTTCAGCGACAAGCCCGCATCTGAGCAACCCTCTGAACATTACATTATTGAGCTATTTGACTTCCAGGCTCTCAAAAGTTCGGCCCGTAAGATACTGGAGGCCGACCTCCGCAATCGCTGGGTGAACGAACAGGATATTGAAGAAGGGACAACAGCAGACGGCTTTCCCATAGCCAGCCTGTTTCGCGCACTGTTCCACAAAGCCAATCTTGCCGGTCGTCTCTCCTGACGCAGAACTGGTTTTTTCCAAAAAATTCCGACTGCCTGCTCATCAGGTTTCCGTTTCAGAGATGATTCAGTAGAATTAAAGCTGAGACGCGCTGATTGTAGTATTATGGGTTCCCTTGAATCTATAATAAGAACAGTCGGAGAGGAGAGACCGTTATGTTCTCGCAAGATGCGATCTGATGATTCACTTGTTTATTTATTCTGAACCGAGCACATGAGCCCGGCTCCCAAGCTTTGGAGAGATCAATGAAGAGCCTTAAGACAATGACCATGCTGGCCGCCGTGCTGGCGATCGCCTGTTCGAATTCGTTTGCTGGTGAGACTGGCAAGAAATCCGTGCCCCCCGTCTTAAAACACAAAATGAAATCTCTGGATGGCAAAGAAGTCGATCTCAGTAAATATCAAGATAAAGTCTTGTTGATCGTCAACACCGCCAGCAAATGTGGTGCAACTCCCCAATACAAAGACCTGCAGGCACTTCACGAAAAATACAAAGATCAGGGACTGGTTGTCCTCGGATTTCCCTGCAATCAGTTCGGTGCTCAGGAGCCTGGCACAGCAGTACAGATTTCTGAGTTCTGCACCAAAAACTACGGCGTGACCTTTGACATGTTCAGCAAAGTCGACGTCAACGGCGAAAATGCCACCGACCTCTACAAATACCTGACGTCCAAAAAAGCGAATCCCAAAACCGCCGGCCCGGTCAAATGGAACTTTGAAAAATTCCTGATCAACCGCGATGGTGAAATCGCTGCCCGCTTCCGCACACGCGTCAATCCGCAATCAGAAGAGGTCACGAAAGCCGTCGAAGCAGAATTAAAAAAGAAATAATCCGTCTCTGATTCAAAATAAAAGGGATGCATCTACATGAGATGTGTCCCTTTTTTTATAGAATGCCTTCAGACATGAACTATAACTTTTTCTCTCCACAACAAATCTGTTTCGGCTGGGATCGCTTTCAGGAAGTCGGTCCACTGGCCGCGTCTCTGGGCAAACGGGCTTTGATCATCGGCGGTTCCCGCTCATTGGAATCAAACGGGGTGATTGAAGAATTGAAACGCTTACTGCTTCGATCCAACATTGAGAGCGAATTCGTTCGCACCATTTCCAATGAGCCCGAGGTGGCTGACGTTGATCAGACCACCAATCTCCTGCATCATCTGGGAGCGGGAGAAGGGGATTTTCTGATTGGTATCGGAGGCGGTTCAGGAATCGATCTGGCCAAAGCCTGCGCCGCGATGATCACCAACCGGGAAAGCGATACCGTTCTCGATTATCTCGAAGGCGTCGGAAAGGGCTTAAAACTGAAACAGGCACCGCTGCCGCTACTCGCGATTCCCACCACCGCCGGAACCGGCAGCGAAGCCACCAAGAACGCGGTCATTTCCAGTTATTCGCCCGCCTTTAAAAAAAGCCTGCGTGCCGATGAGATGATTCCGAACCTGGTGCTCTGCGATCCCAAACTCGCCTGTTCTGTTCCACCTGAAATCACAGCCAGAACCGGCATGGATGCGATTACCCAATTATTGGAAAGCTATATCTCCTGCCGCGCCCAGCCCATTCCACAGGCACTCTGCCTGCAAGGTCTCAAACTGGCATTGCCTGCACTGGCCGAAGCCGTCGAAGACGGTTCGTCCCGCACTGCCCGCGAAAGCATGGCACATGCAGCGTTACTTTCGGGAATCGCCTTAGCTAACTCAGGTCTGGGAATGGCACACGGCGTCGCCCCCGCACTGGGGATTCACTGCCGCATTTCCCACGGATTGGCGTGCGCCGTCATGTTGCCAGCCACGCTGAAAACCAACCTGTCGGTCCGACAAAAAGAATACGCCGAAATCACCCGATTTCTCGCCCCGGAACTTTCCCTCTCGGAAACAGAGGCTGCACAATACCTGATTGATCAGATCGAAGCCCTCAATGATCGCATCAATATTCCTCGCAACCTCTCAAGTCTCGGCGTTTCTCAAACACAAATCCCGGATCTGGTGGCCAGCTCTCGCGGAAACAGTATGAGCGGCAACCCGCGCGAACTTTCCGATACGGAGCTCACCCAAATTTTGGAAGACCTGCTGTAACCGATTTCCTCCTGCAAGTTATCGGACTTGTGAAGAGCACTCATTTCATTCTACGATGGCATTCGTTAAAATGCGTTTTTGACCTTACGCACTCACGGAGAAGAAACTCAATGCCTCGATCTATAGTCAAGCTGCTCATCCTTGTATTCTTTGCTATCAGCACAACGGGTTTCGCACAAGCAGACCCACCTGCTTACCATCCGGTTAAAGCCAAACTGGTCAAACCCCGTCAGGGACTCGGCAACACCCTGAAGAAACTCAAACAGAATGAAGAAGTCCGTGTGGCATATCTAGGAGGCTCTATTACAGCCGCCCCCGGCTGGAGAGTCAAAACAACAAAATGGTTACAAAAGGCGTTTCCCCAAGCGAAAATCCATGAAATCCACGCCGCGATCGGTGGGACCGGTAGCAACCTGGGAGCGTTTCGTCTGGATCATGATGTCCTGCAACATCACCCCGATCTGGTCTTCATCGAATTTGCCGTCAATGATGGAGGCCGGCAGCCGGAATCCATCTGGGAATCGATGGACGGGATTGTCCGTCAGATCTGGAAATCAAATCCAGAAGCGGATATCTGCTTTGTTTATACCTTCCGCGTGAATTATGAAAAGGATCTGAGAAAAGGTGAGTGCCCCCGGGCTGCATCCGCGATGGAACTGCTGGCTGACCATTACGGCATTCCGTCGATCAACGTCGCATTGAAAATTGCTGAACTTGAGCAACAGGGAAAACTCAAATTTACATCCGACAAACCCCTAGCCGCGGAGATCGTGCTCTTTTCCAAAGATGGCGTACATCCCCTTGATCAGGGACACGAAATCTACACAGAAGTCATTGCCGATGCCATCCAGCAGATGCAGCCCACATCCAAGCCTGTGAATCATGCATCAAAACTCAAACAGCCGTTTGTCACCGGACACTGGTCCGATGCCAAAATGGTCCCGTTGAATCAGACGATGCTCTCCGGTAATTGGCAGGAGTTGCCAGCAGACAATACTCTGCAAAAACGATTCGGCGGCCGCATGGGACAAATCTGGGAAGCAGACAAGCCGGGCAGTCGCATTACCTTTCGCTTTCGTGGGACTCAAGCCGCTCTCTACGATCTGTTAGGCCCCGACGGCGGTCAAGTCGAGATCACCGTCGATGGAAAACCGCATTCCAAATTAACGCCACGGTTTGACAGTTATTGCACCTATCATCGGATCGCGACATTAAATCTTGCACAAGATCTCGATCCGAACAAAGTCCATTCGGTGACAGTCGAAATTCATCCGGAACAGCCCGACCGCAGCCCTGTCGCGTTCCGTCTGAAAAATCCCGAAGAGGAACTCAAATCTCCCAAATATCAGGGGACAAAAATCCGCGTTGGCAAAATTATGTTACGTGGTGAATTAGTTCCTTAAAACGGTGAATAGATCGATCCCTTTATCCTTTGTAGCAGAGAAGGCATTTCGAAAATGATCATCGCAGCCGGCCTGAGCCCGGCCTGGCAACAGATTTTGGAAGTGAACTCACTCGAGGTCGGCGAAGTCAACCGCTGCCAGTCTGCGCACTGGTGTGCTTCAGGCAAAGTGATTAATGTGGGGGTTGCTCTCCAGCACCTTGGCTGTCCTTGTGAAACCATTTTTCCTGCCGGTGGTTATGCCCGGAGTCTGATCGAAGCCGAACTGAACGAGCTTGACGTTTCGTTCCGCGACCTTGATCAAGAAAACCCGACTCGCATCTGCACGACGATTCTAGACCGATCTTCCGGACAGACAACGGAACTTGTTGAAAATGCAACTCCCCTTTCAGAACAGGAAGTCAAAGCGTTTGCTGCTGAATACCGCCGCTGCGCTGAAACAGCGACGGTTGCTGTCCTCACGGGATCGCTGCCGGAAGGAACCCCTGTTACGTTTTATCGAGATCTCATTGCCAAGACGAAGTGTCCGGTTATTCTCGATGCCCGGGGCAGTGAGCTTGAAGAGGCGTTAACAGCCACGCCTTTTCTAGTCAAACCAAACCACGAAGAACTGGAACGCACGCTCGACCGCGCTCTTTCCGGTACTGAAGAATTAATTAAAGGCATGCAGGAAATCAATCGCCGCGGTGCGACCTGGGTCGTAATCTCGCAGGGAAAATCTGCCTTGTGGGCCACATCCGCCGATGAGGTCTATCGGTTTATCCCGGCCTCTGTCGAGGCAGTCAACCCGATTGGATGTGGTGACAGTCTCGCAGCAGGCATCGCCAGTGCAATCTATCAAGGTTGGACGGTTCCCGAATCGATTCGTTGGGGCATGGCTGCTGCCGCTGATAACCTGACACAACTACTCCCCGCTCGACTTTCCGACTCCCGTGTGCAGGAATTGTACAAGCAAGTCGAAATGGAACAGGTCGTCTGATGAGCGAGGAACCCATTGACCCGGACAGCATCCTGGAAGCCCGGCAAATCGGCAGACAGACCGCGGCCGGACAGTGGCTGATACGAGATATCTCACTGGCTGTCCATCCGGGGGATCGGATCGCCATCGTTGGTCCGACTGGTTCTGGGAAAACACTTTTCCTCCGTTCGCTGGCCATGCTTGATGATATTCAGGAAGGGGAACTGCTCTTTCACGGAAATCCACTCAAAGACAAAGAACTCCCTGAATTTCGCAGTCAGGTCGTTTACCTGCAACAACGGCCAGTCTTAATTGAAGGGACCGTAGAAGACAATCTGAAGTTTGCGCTGCAATTTCAGGTCAATCAGCACAAATCGCACGACATCGCTGCGGTCATCAGTTTATTGAGTACCTTCGACAGACCCGAATCCTTTCTGCAACGCCAGTCTAGCGCACTATCAGGCGGAGAAGGGCAGATTGTCGCGTTACTGCGGGCCTTGAGTCTCTCTCCTCAGATTCTGTTACTGGATGAGCCTACGTCCGGCCTCGATCCCGGCACGACAAAACAGTTTGAAGCGATCATCCTCAAATGGCTTTCCACTTCGGATCAAAGTCCTGCCTTCGTCTGGATCACACACGACCACAGCCAGGCAGACCACGTCGCCAGACAGATTATGACGTTTCCGGAAGGGACAATTTCGCCTGTGCAGGAAAGTCCGTAAGCGATACCTGCTGCAGTCTGATGAAGTTATATTAAATAATTCAGAATCAGATTGGAAAGAAATTGCAAATCAATTATGCTTAATACTGTTGGACTATCTCTCACCCATTCCAAGGAGACAACCGATGCCTATTGAGATTCAAGACCATCCAGATCAGAGCTATGTCGAAATTAAACTCTCCGGCAAACTGGTCAAAGAAGACTATCACGATTTTTCTCCCATCATCGAAACGTTGATCGAGCAGCGTGGCCCACTGCACATGCTGGTCGAACTGGAAGATTTTCACGGCTGGACTGCAGGTGCACTCTGGGAAGACGTCAAATTTGATATCAAACACTTCAAAGATATCTCGCGACTGGCGATGGTTGGTGAAAGCAAGTGGGAAAAAGGCATGGCCAATTTCTGCAAACCATTCACAACAGCCAAAATTAAATATTTCGACATTGCAGATACAGATGCAGCCAAAACCTGGATCGCGGAAGAGAGCTAAGCCACACTAACTCCGCACATCGTTCAATTGCCCGTTCCCGCCCGAACGCGATTAACCAGTTGGACCAGCAATTCAGTCGTCCATTCCTGCTCTGCGGGAATGGCGACTGCTTCTGACTGCTCGGCTGCTGTCAAGGGTTCAACCTCTGCCAGCTGATGTGCTAAAACTTCGGTCGTCGCATCTGAAGGGTCGCCGCCGGCAGCCTCGCGCGCCGCAATTCGTGATTCCAAAACCTTGCGGTCGGCCGAAAAGTACAACAACAGAAAAGGAACGTTCATACTTTCAGCCAGTTTCCGAAACAGGCTGCGTTGCCAGGCTTTGAGCGTGGTCGCGTCAACAATCACATTCCAGCCTGCCTCTAAAATGGCTTGCGCAAGATCAGATAATCGTTGATAGGTTTTATCGGTAGTCTCCCGTGAATATAATTCGGCGTCTGCCAACTGCAACTCTGTCTGCAGCCGTTTGCGTTCCGTATCTGAACGAACCCGAATCGCATTCATCCCTTCCAGCAGCAGGCCGCTCCCATACGACTTCCCGCTCCCTGATACACCGTGTGTCAACATCAGTACGGGTTCTGTCGGCATTACATATTTCTTGGCCAGTTCCAGATACGACCAGAACTCCTCGCGAATTTCCGCCTCTTCCGCTTCCGATAAATGATGCTGGCTTAACCGCAACGCAGCGACCTTGGCACGCACCATCGCCCGGTAGGACAAGTAAAACCGCAACAAAGGAACGCCGGCATAATCGCCCGTCAGTTCCAGATAGCGATTCAGGAATCGCATGGCATAGTCTGCGTGCCCCCGATCTTCCAGGTCCATTACCAAAAAAGCGACTTCGCTCATCACATCTACCCAGCGTAAGGCAGCATTAAACTCCAGGCAGTCAAACAGAGTCACTCCCGTATCGCTCAGAATCATGTTATTCAGATGCATATCACCATGACACTCGCGAATAAACCCCTCTGACTTGCGTTGTGTCAATAACGACTGATGCGAATCGTACCAGCGTTCGTTTTCAGTTCGAATCAATGCGACCATTTCCTGAACCGCAGCATCAGTCGAAAACAACTCGCTCAGATGACGAAAGTTTTCTTCCACCGGCGCCATGATTTTTTCCGGCCTGCCATACTCCAAATCGTCACCGGCAATGTCGATTTTCGTATGAAACTCAGCCACTTCCTGCGCCAGCAAATCAATGTGCGCCGTAGTCAGAGTGCCTTGTTCAATCGCATGGCTCAGCAGATTCTCCTGAGAAAACTGAACCATTTGCACCGCATAATCAATCACTTCGCCGGCTCCATCCAATTCAGGGGCGGCTTCGGTTCCCGTTATGGGAATGACTTTCAGATAAAGATCCGGTGCCAACCTGCGATTCAGACGGACTTCTTCCTCGCAGTACTTCTTACGCAATTCTAGCGTGGAAAAATTGACGAAGCCCAGATCGACATGTTTCTTCAGTTTATACGCGTAAGAGCCTGTCAGCAGCACCCAGGAAATATGCGTCTCCAGCACCTGAAATTCATCAACGGGATGATCAAAAAGGGATTTTTTCTGTAGCGATTCAATCAACATGCTGCTTCTTCCATGCTCCTGCTGCGTTGAAGATGATTCTCGACAAGGCTGTATTATAACAGAATCGAAGCAGGGCGCAGAGCGTAGAAGCAGTCTCATCCCGGTTTTTGGGCGATCAGAATGTAGTACGGAACCTTACAGAACGGCACGTAGGGGAGACTCCCCTGATTTTCTTTCAGCGAGATCATCTCAAACCGATCCAACAGGTAAGGCAAATGATCGGGATTGAGAAAGACGTTATCGCCGGCAAACCAGGTCGGCCAGAAATGGCGCTGAAACCAGGAGTGTGACTTTCGATTGACCTGGGGATATTTCCTTGATACGTAAAAATCAACAATTCCCAACATTCCTCCCGGACGCAACAAATCCCAGGCATGATTCACCGCTTGAAACCAATCAGGAATCATCGTCAGAGAATAAGAAAACGTGACCAGATCTACTTCAGATTCTGGTGGCGCAAATCGAGTCGCATCGTCGCAGACCGCTTTTACGTTTCCCCAGCCTCGATCCGCAATTCGTTGCTCACAGACATCAAGCAGAGGCTGGCACAAATCGACCAGATATGCACGTTGAAACTGAGCAAGCCGCTCTCCCCATAATTCTGCGTTCTCACCTGTTCCCGCTCCCAGATCTACCCAGACGCCATCTTTGGCTACGGGCAAACTCTCAAACAATTCACAGCGCCCATGTAATAAGCGTTTGCGGAACTGGTCGTAACCGGCAGCCTGTCCGCCATAAAACGAATTAAGCCGTTCGGCGTGTGTTTGACCGTCAATGCGGGAAACCAACAGATGCCACAACGTTTTAAATTCACTTAACCGCACACTCAGATTGCTCATTTCGTCCTGCTTTCAGAAAAACGGTTTGAAGGGCGCTGCATACTCTCCGTTACACCAGCAGATCTGCAATATAGAAACTGCCGTAGGTATTCACGCGGTCCTGCTCATGCAGCTCCGAGGCAAGTTGGCTCTGGTAGTTCAGTAGTTCGCCTACCTCACGTTCCCGTCCTGCAGACTGCACCTTCAAAGGATCAATGAAATCGACTTCCATCCCAGCACTACGCCAGATAATCCGGGTCTGCTCGGCAGCGCGATCCAGAATCGCCTGCCATTCACTCTGCAGCATTTTAGGCTGTGCACCAGCCATCCAGTCCATATGGTCTAACAGCACATAGCGGGAAATCGTCCCCTGATGCTGCTTCAAAAACCCTTCCACGGTATTCGTATTCACGGTGACCCGATCAATCAACCCCGCTTTGAGTCGCTCAAAATTCTCCGGTTTGAGATATTCGGGACAACAATTCGGCTCATAACTTCCCGTCAGATAGACACGCCAAAAATAGTTATCTTGCAGAGAACGGCTGGTGAAAACCGTCTCAATCCGATCAATCACAAACTGCACAATTCCGCCAGGATAACATTGATCAATCTGCGTCCGTTGAGGGCGGGGCACTCCCAGCATGGAGAGTGTCAGATCCCGTCCCATGCTCCATTTAATCATCCGGGTCCACAATAAATCATTCAATTGGCGAGACTGATAAATGCTGTTTTGCTCCGTCACATCCCGGGCCGCTAATAAAGAATTGATATCATCTCGAATCTTGGCTACCCGATCGATATAACAGTTCACAAACCAGGCAAACAGTCCCGATGAACCACGGAAGTAAAAACTGGAGCGTTTCCCTTCACAAGAAAAGAATTTCCCGTGACGGTCCCAGTATTTGCGGGCAGTAATTGAAAGATCATTACGCAACTTCTGTAGGTACAGATCTTCCCAGTTCCTGGATTGCCCCCGGCCAAACAAATCAAAAAATGCTTCGTAATCCAGATTGCGGATCGCCGACAGCTTTAGTTCCAGAAGGGCATTTTGCTTGGGATTCATATCGACCGCATGCACCCGTCGTGGCTCATCCAGCAGATAGTCCAGTGCATTACACCCCGCAGAAGTAATCACCAGAACCTCATCTTCTGGACCGATTTCCAAAGCCCGTCGATCAAGGCGGGGGTCTTCCCAGCAGGTGTTGTAAACGAGATTGCCCTGATGAACCCACTGAAAACTCTTACGGCTGATCCGTTCTGAAATCATGAATTTTGCTCCCACAAATTGATCAAATGAAGGTTGATTAACGGCGAATCAACCGTAAAGGGTGACATCGTTTTAGAAATCGGTTTATTAAACTTGGCATCTCTGTTTTCGAATAATCCTGCTGTGCATTACGATTCACGACAGTCTGTGCCGGTAAAGCTGCCTTTTGAGTAGGGGCAATTTCCTGATCGAAAAATACAATCTCCATTGCACCATCGCTGTATTCAATCAGTGCGCTGCAGTGCTCCACCCAGTCACCGGTGTTGCAGTAATCGATTCCGTCAATCTCAAGAATATTGGGAGCGTGAATATGACCGCAGATGATCCCTTCACAGAGTCGTTTGCGGGCGTGACTGGCCAGTTTCTGTTCATAATCACTGATAAATCGCATCAGGTGTTTCACTTGAGATTTGACTGCCGAAGAAAGAGCAAACTTTGACTGCCCCTTGCGTTTCAACAGACGATTAAACAGACTGTTCGCCGTCAGCAGAACGTCATAAGCAAAAGACCCCAGAACCGAAAGCCACTGCGCACCGGTTTCAAACTTATCAAACTGATCGCCGTGGATGATCAGAAAACGTCGCCCGTCCGCAGTGATATGGACGAATTCATCGGAGAGCGTGACAAAACCAAAACGTTTGCCAAAATCACGTAGAAAATTATCGTGATTACCCGGAGTGTAAAAGACTTCTGTCCCTTGTGCACTTAAAGCTTCTACCCGGTCCAGAATCGCATTATAACTTTGCGGCCAGCGCCACTTCTTGCGTAGCTTCCAGCCATCAATCAGATCGCCCACCAGATACAGGGATTCTGGATCATGCGAGTTCAGAAACTCCAGAAATTCGTCCGCCCGTGAGTGCATGCATCCCAAATGCACATCGCTGACAAAAATGGAACGAATCGAGCGACACGCCGCTGTGGCTATGGGTTCCTCGGACACGATCATATCATCCTCCTTAATGACATTGCTCCGCGAAAACGCTTGTCCGCTTCTCTGATGACACAGCTCTGACTGTGGACTCTTCTTATTTTTTCTCTGTTCATTCTGGCGGGGATGATACCAGCCAATTATTCGTTGATGATGAATGCTAAGTTAAGGTCTTGAGAATTCACAAAAGCAGCAATCCCCCGCTAATTAAAGATCCGGTTAAGGTTAGGAAATCAATCCGTGAAGAGCCTCTTCCTAAGAGGCCTGCCTTCTCATCTCACATGGAACTATTTATGATTCAGACTTTACTGGCTTCCCTTTTCCTGATAACGACGGCAGGCGATCTTCATGTATGATTTAACACCTTTGAATATTGCATTGGCGACACTGCTCGTTTTGGTCAACGGCATCATCTCCATCTGGCTCAAGCTAAACATGGAAAAACGCCTGCTGCTGGCTGCCTTGCGTACTGTGGTGCAATTGCTGTTGATCGGTCTGATCCTGGAGTGGATTTTCGAACTCTCCTGGTGGTCGGTGATCCTGCTCCTGATGTTCACGATGACTCTCATCGCCAGCCTGACCGCCGTGCAACGTTCGCAACGTCGTTTCCCTGGCATCTGGCTGAATAGCATGGTGGCAGTCTTCGTCAGTTCCTGGCTGGTCACCGGTTTCGCATTAACGGTGATTATTCCGCCGCAAAACTGGTCGAAAAACCCGGCTCAATACCTGATCCCACTACTCGGTATGATTCTGGGAAACACGTTGAATGGAATTTCGCTCGGCTTGGATCGGCTCAGCGAAGAACTCGTTTTGCGCAGAGCAGAAGTGGAACTCAAACTCACATTGGGTGCCACTCGAAATGAAGCAGCTCGGGAAGCTTTGCAAAACGCCGTTCGCTCAGGCATGACGCCGATTATCAATTCGATGATGGTCGTCGGTCTGGTTTCACTGCCCGGGTTAATGACCGGACAAATCCTGGCCGGTGCCAGTCCACTGGAATCTGTAAAGTATCAAATCGTGATCATGTTCCTGATCGCCTCGGGAACCGCATTGGGGACAGTGATGTCAGTACTATTGGGCTATCGCCGACTGTTCAATTCGAAACACCAGTTCCTCTTTGAGCAGATCAGAAAAGTCGGGTAGGGTAGAATTAACACAAGCAGACGTTATTCAAAAGTCAGTTTTTCAAACAGAGCTTTTAAGACCGACTCCGGGTAGAGCACAAACGACATTTCCCGGCTTTGAATCACCGCGTTCGCATCCATCTGCTGTCGCACACTCACCAGTTCTTCGTTAATCTGCTCCCGCAGTTTCGTTGTTAACCCCGCTAGCTCTGCATCAATCTGTCGCAGTTCACGAAATCGCTGCCGGTTAACACGACGGCGTTCTGCCTGGTCTCCGGATCCCTCTTGCTCGCTGGCAGCTTGTTGCTCACGAATTAATGCCTGCTTGCGGTCTAACAGAGGCGCCGCTTCTGACAGTTGGTTGCTCGTCAAATGACGATCCGAATTGAAATCCAGATCGCGTAAAATATTTTTCAGGCAAGTTTCGTCGCATTGCTGCACATCGTATGGTTCGCAGAATGGCAAAAACTTGGTCGCAGACAGCGTCAGATAACGGGGGGGCGTCAGGTGAAAAAACCGAGTAAAGATCCGGTCCGTCATTTCATCATACTTGGCACCGCCGATTCCATGCACGAACAGATCCCCTAGAAACAGACGGGCAAACAGTGTCGTCGTCAAGGCCCGTGTGCGCAACCGAATTCCCTGGGATGGTAATTGCTTCAGAACTTCAATTGCCGCAGATAAATCGCAGTTTTCCTGCATCGGAAGCGTCACGATTTCATTCGTTCCGTCGGAAAGCAGGACCTTGTCCTGATTGCGTTTCACGAACAGCTGGTGTCGACGACTCTCGCCCGCGTGCCAGATCCAGAACGGAGATTCAATCCAGCCATCTTGCTCCGACAGTTCCGGAACCGGGTGCGTTTTACTCCGCACGCGATTCACTTTACGGTATTCACCCAACACTTCATTATGTGTGGCACGAAACGACTCTGCAAACTTGAATAGATAGCAGGCGAACCATAGGAACGGGCTCGTCGTACACAACCGACTGATAGGGAGTTCCAGATTCTCAACACCCCAGCGTTGTTCTTGTGCATGCCGGGCGGCCGTCAAACAATCCGCTAACCGGTCGGAAACATTCAACTGTTTCATCGCCGCAGGCCAGATTTCGTGCAATAGCGGAGCAGACAAATCAGGCCACTGCTGGAGAGCCGCTTCCACCCGGTCGGAAAAGGAGCAAAAAAGCTCCCGGTTTTGCACTGTTGTTTCTTCCCACGGCTTGGGCGAAATTGCTTCATCGAACGCGATATCAGTAAAAGAGGGAGCAGAGCGAGTTCCCTGGGGAACGCGAATCGAAGTTGAACTCACCAGATCATTATCAACAATCAGGTTCAAACTCAGCCCAGACGTTTGACGGGCTACTTTACCTATTAAAAGATTCTTCACCCACACGCCCGGATGGTACAGCGCCGGCTGGTGTCCCGTAATCAGTAAGAGACGCTCGTTGAGATCTTCAGGAAGCTCAACAGAGTTTCCTGTCAATTCCGCCGTATACCGGGCGGCCTCTTCCAGCACACTGCGGCGTGCCCACTCTCGCAGGCTGGAGATAATTTTTCCGCTTCGGTCCCGGGAACAGGCAGCAAACATCCGCCGGTTTTCTTCAGCGTCGCTGATAATCTGACTTAGCTCAGGGCGGGAGAAGATGGCGTCATCGTAGCGTGGTACCCGCAAATCCTGCTTGACCCACAACGGCTCCGGAACGGATTCCGTACTGGAATCAAATCGAGAATCAGGATTCTGACAGGGAAAAGGAGTCACTGAAGACATTTCAATGCTTTAATGGTGTGCTGAAAGTGATCAAAATCATTTGCCGTCTGACGAAGCAATTCACCAGACATAAATACGACGCGGCGAGCACTCTAGATCGCATCACATTTTACCATAGCCTGTCTCAATCTAATATACTCGGTCCAAATGACCTTGGAGACGCTAGAATAAAACTGGACACAGTCTAGTTTGACTAGTCTCCTGCTAAATGTCGAGTCTTTTTGAATTGAATTCAAATGGAAAGGCACTGATGCAGCCGATTCAGGCCAGTTGTGCAAAACCACTCACAATTCACTCGCAGTAAGAATCGGTACGATCGTTACAACACTCAGACGCACAGCAGGTTAATCCCGCTGCCTGCATCTCGCGGTCGAGCACTTCATCGTAATAGGCTTTTCGTTTGATCGCATCATCCAGTGAACCACCGAAGCTGCGTTCTTCCTCGAGATACACCAGAGGAACCGGGAACTCGACAATCTTCATTCCCTGTGCGGCTGCCTGCACCCATAGCTGGAGCGGCATCGCGTACCCCAGATCGGTCACGTTAAATTTCGACAGACACTCGGTCCGATAAGCTTTCAAACCACAAAAGGCATCCGTAATTTGAAATCCCAACTGCTCATTGATCCGCCGTGTGACCGCCACATTGATCTGGCGACGATCTTCCGGGGGAATACTGGCACCATCATAACTTTTCAGATAGCGGCTTCCCGAAAGAATATCGATCTCAGCATCTTCACGCATCTGCTGAACTAATTCTGGCAGTAAAGCAGGCTCGTGCTGTCCGTCACAATCGATGGTGATCAGTACGTCATATTCATCCTGGTGTGCTACAGCAAAATCAAACGCACTTTTGAGAGCAGCTCCATACCCCCGATTCTCCGGATGAGTGATGACTTTGACTCCCGATAGTGCTTCCAGCAATTCCGGAGTCTGATCAGAAGAACCGTCATCGATCACCAGAATTTCTTCGGCATACTTTCGGACTTCGGTCAAAACTTCGATGACATGTCGTTCTTCGTTGAAAACCGGCAAAGCGATTAATGCTTTCCTGCTCATAAACAGATCCTTTGAAAATCTGGAGTCTTCTATCGGATTTTTTCAGCACAGTTCCATTTTAGAACGCACTACCTCTGGGTCAACTATCTCGCCCCTTCTAAGACATCGAGAGCGGGAACAATGTGAAAACTTCTCCGCCGGTTGGTTGTGAGAATGCATAAATCTTCTACAATAACGACAGTGGATGTATTTGCACAGAAATTGGTTTCGTCCCCATTCCAATGAGTTCGACACACCAGGCAATATACGGAAAGTCACCAACCCTCAGACTATTTAGACGGAAACAAAGGAGTTAATCACATGGCTTATACGCTTCCCGAGCTACCTTATGCTTATGATGCGCTGGAACCCCACATTGATGCACGCACCATGGAAATTCACCACACTAAGCACCATCAGGCCTATATTTCCAAGGCCAACGCCGCTTTGGAAGGTCACGACGACTTGGCTGCCAAGTCCATTGAAGACCTGGTCAGCGACCTGAGTGCCGTTCCGGAATCGATTCGGGGTGCCATCAGAAATAATGGTGGCGGACATGCCAACCACAGCCTGTTCTGGACAGTCATGTCTCCCAATGGCGGTGGAAACCCCAGTGGTGCGCTTGGTGATGACATTAACTCCACTTTTGGTAGCTATGACGCTTTCAAAGAACAGTTTTCCAATGCTGCTGCCACCCGTTTTGGAAGTGGCTGGGCCTGGTTGTCCGTCGATGGAGGCAAACTCGTCGTTGAAAGTACGCCTAACCAGGACACTCCGCTCTCTGAAGGTCGTACTCCCATTCTGGGACTCGATGTCTGGGAACACGCATACTACCTAAACTACCAGAACAAGCGTCCTGACTACATCTCAGCATTCTATAATGTGATCAACTGGGAAGAAGTCGCGAAACGTTACGCTGCAGCCAAAGGGTAATTGACGTATTTTAATCGATAATCAACCCCTAAATTGCCGATAATATGAAAGCGGCCTTCATGTCTTTGGAGGCCGCTTTTGGGTTTTAGGGGAATTTCATGTCAAATCGCGGCAGTTTCTTAGTAGCCATCTTGCTCTGCTTTGCTTGTACGCAGGCCGGCTGCCGAACCATTCCCGATTATCATCAGCCAGCTGGCTTCAGTAGCACCTATCACCAGGCGATTTATCCCGAAACTGCAATTGCGTCACTCTCAGATGGTGCAACTAAGGGAGGCCCCAAAGACCAGGGGGTCTTTTATCCCACCGATGTTAAGGTCAAACAGCCAAAGTACCATGCTCCCCTGGCTGAAATTAGAGGCCTCATCACCGACGAAGAGCTGAAAAACGAACAACGTAAGCTGCAATTCGATAGCTTAAGACGGGCTGACGACTACATAAATGACGAACAGATCTACGACCAAAACTTCCCAGCTCCAACCGCCTGGTAGCAGTTCAATACACGACGCAAGCGTGATTTGCCGTTGTAAAGATTACATAATCCCAAAAACTGAATTTCAGTTACGGATTCTGCTTTTGACAGGAAAATTGTTACGAGCTATCTTCCCGCTCTGCCTTAATGAAGATTTGGCTGTGATGAAATCTTCATAGAATACCGTGGTTATGGGAAGGACCCCAAAAGTGGTGAATGGTCAGCATGTTGTCGTCTTTGACGGTCTGAATGAAACAGAAGAAGTACTCAAAGCAGTATTAGAACCCCAGGGATGCCGGGTCAACCGAATTCGACAGCAGCATTCTGATTGCCTCAGCACCCAGAATGAAGTTCCCAGTATTGTGGTTGTCCACGATGATGACGCCAATCAGTTCGCTGCCAGTCAACCAGGCTGGAACCAAGTCCCCAAAGTTATCATTGGTTCAGTACGCAAAGCACACACAGCAAAACAAAATCAATCAACCCGCTTTCTCGTTCAGCCTTTTCAATATGCAGAATTGATCGATTCGATTGAAACCCTCTTAAATCAGCCTGAGTCAACCCAGTCACAATCTGGAATTTCTCCGATCAGATAATCCCTCAAACTGAAGCTGGGATTTGAACAGGGCTCCCCATTGGGATATGATTCTAAACAGGGGATAAGCAATCCAGACTGAATCACATCGAACAGGAGTGATATGCTGGGAAGTTTGCCTGTCTCGCTTGAGATCAGTAGACAGCAACTTACTTTTTGCGAACAGGGTGACTCAAAGCAGAACTGAGCCAGTTCAAATCTGCTGACACCAAATGTGAAGCATAGCACACGAAGCGTATTCGTCTGACAACACCATCATGCGCGGCAGGCCCAGTTAACGACTGGTAAGAAACAATGAAAAGGTTGATACGGAACGACGGGACCAAAGCGACTCTGCTGGTTATCCAGGGCGTTGATTTGGGAACTCGATTTAAACTCGGCACCGAGCCTGCGGGAGTAGGGCGGGGTGTTCGAAATGAGATCCGCATCCTGGATACGGAAGCCTCGCGGCAGCATGCTGTGATTTCTTACAAAAACGGCGGCTATGTCATCGCCGACCAGAACAGCTCCAACGGCACTCTGGTCAACGGGACGCAGATTCAGTTGGCGAAACTCAGTAACGGCGATCACATTCAAATCGGCCGTAGTCTGTTACTGTTTTCAAGTCAGGCGATTGATGAGGATTCCCGCTACATGGCGGAAAAAATTGATCTCATCAGCAACGAAGATTCCAATCACTCCAGTATTACACATGAAGTCAATCATCATTTTGATTCTGTCATTCTGGATACCGCCGAAGTCACAGGCGCTGTCCAGCAGCAGGCAATACAAAATGACCTGCAGGCGCTCTATCGAGTCGCTGAAGCCTCGGTCAGCCCGACCATCTCACAGGAAGAATTGCTCAAGCGGATTCTTGACCTCACGATTAACACGGTTGGAGCAGACCGGGGTTGTATGTTGATCACAGACCCGCAATCAGGCGAAGTTCTGCCTCAGATCTATAGCAGCAGGGATAAACAAAAAACCGGTCCACGCATGCCGGTCTCGCATAGCATCGTGGACTATGTACTCAACAAAAAACAAGGTGTTCGCACATCGGATGCCCGGCGTGATCAGCGTTTTGAAGGAGGCGGCAGTATCCTCCAGGCTGGTATCCGCGAAGCCATGTGTGTTCCTATGCAGGGTCGTCACGAACTGATGGGCGTCATCTATGTCGATACGACGACTGCTCATCCGGAAATTTTGCTCAAAAATGGCTCCGTTGAAAAATTCAGCGAAGAACACCTCAGACTGCTGGTAGCAATCGGACGCCAGTCCGCATTGGCGATCGAAAATTATCGATTTCAAAACGCCATGCTGAAAGCAGAACGCTTCGCAGCAATGGGACAAACTATCGCCACCTTGAGCCATCACATTAAAAATATTCTGCAGGGAGTGCGGGGCGGCAGCTACCTCATAGATATGGGGCTGAATAAATCAGAAGAGGAACTCGTCCGCAAAGGCTGGAATAT
This sequence comes from Gimesia alba, assembly GCF_007744675.1. Lineage (NCBI taxonomy): Bacteria > Pseudomonadati > Planctomycetota > Planctomycetia > Planctomycetales > Planctomycetaceae > Gimesia > Gimesia alba. The sequence continues at coordinate 3,459,193 of NZ_CP036269.1, read as the reverse complement.
CGTTGAAAAGAATCAGAACAAAATCTATCACCTGGTGATGGACATGCTCACCTTCAGTACCGAGCGAAAACCAGCATTGGAACCGGGATCGATTAATACCCCGGTCAAAGACATTGTGGAATTAATGCAGGCACGTGCTGAGGAGTGTGGCGTTCAACTGAAATGCGAACCTTCAGAAGACCTGCCGGAATCGGTCTTTGATCATGAAGGCATTCACAGAGCAATTCTGAATATTGTGATTAATGCCATTGATGCCGTGGAAGGCTCAGAGCAGGGGATTGTACTCCTTGAAACCAAATACTTAGCCAAACCAGATCAAATATTAATCATGGTCTCCGATAATGGCCCTGGGATTCCACAAGATCAAATCAGTAAGATTTTCAACCTATTCGAATCAACCAAAGGCGCACGGGGAACGGGAATCGGTCTGGCCGTCAGTCAAAAAATCATTCGAGAGCATGGGGGCGAAATCAATATCGAAAGTGAAGCCGGGAAAGGCTCGCGATTCACACTTTCGATTCCGCGTCTGGATGAAGATCATCCGCCCGAACCAGCCTCATAAACTAATGTTTCAGCATTCCCTTAGAAAGCACGATTGATTCGCGATCGTTTCCCAGGGCTTTGGTTTCCCCCCTGAATCATTGTCTGTAGCTCAGCAGGATCAGCGCCCAGCGGTTCTTTTAAATCGGACCAACTGGCGGCCTTGCAGGTCGGCAATAATTGAAAGTGGACCGGTTCGATTTTTACCAAAGGGGGCAATTTCTGTTCCTGCAAGATGATGCCACCCCGGATTGACAAAGCATGCTGATCGGCCTCATCACCAAACAGACGTCTCAATTCACTGGAAAATTCCGCTTGCGATTTTTGAGTGCCTACCCCGTCCTGGACATGAAGACGCTCCACCATGAAGCCATTGGAATTCCCCCACCATTGAATTTTCTGATCATCCTTGATCCCTTGTGGAATTGAAAATAAATGAGCCGTTTTCGAAAAATCAGAACGGGCTGCAGAAGTCGCAGGGGCAGGCAGGAACAGTGATTCATTGGCAAATACCCGAGCAGCAGCATTGCCGCCTTTCGTACCATTGGGGACTTGCTGGAAGTCAAATACAGTTTCCCCAGGTGCCAACGTGCTTTGACTCAGAGAAATCTGTAGCGTTGCAGAGGCAGAAGCCTGTGCATTCAATGCAAAGATATCTTTCTGACTCATGAGCAGACTATTCCGAACCTCAAGATTCAGCCGCGGCGTACGCGATTCAATAATCGTTCCCGAAGCGGACAGAAAAGAATCAGTCATGAGCACCTGATTCGATTTCCCGCTTGTGGAAGGTTCAACATAGACAACAGACTGAAAACGTCTGTCGTTGATCAGCACCGCACGCAGAGCACACTGATCTAACGCAAGTTGACTGTCCTGGCAAACCAGAAAATGCTTGGGAACCACTCCTTTTCGTTCCATAGAAATCCGAAAGTTGCCGCCCTGCATCTCCAAAGTCGAATTCTTCAGCGAGATAAACGAGGATATACCCGCTGTCTTTGAGTCGCGTGGACGTTTTTTGGCAGCAGAAGGCAACAGTCGCAGTTCCACCACCAGAGGAGTCCCCGCAGTTTGCTGAAACTGGAGACGAACCTGCTTGTTTTCCAGACTGATCGGAGAAGTATAACAGACACCCTGACCACCGACTTTGACATTCGTTGGACCTGAAATAGCAGGACTCTTGAGAAATTCGCTCAGATTTCCCTTGGTCATGTCAAACGAAACCGTCTTCGCTTTCGCAAACACCTTCTGAATAGCCGGTTCGATCTGTGGTTTATTCAAATTCGCATTCAGGCGTTTCAGCTGCCCGTCAGAAAGAGCCTGCAACGCAGCGGGATCACAGCCGGCAATCACACCCCCTTCGGAAATGGCGTAGACGGCTTTCTGTTTTGAAAAATTCAACAGAGGTTTCACAAAAGCAGGAGCCTGAAGCTTACTGAATTCGGCAGGCAGATCAGGATTGAACGCCTCTGCCGCTAATATCTTGCCCCAGCTTTGCTGCCAGGTACGATGAGAGTCGATTTGAAACACATTCTTCGCGTTGCCGGGCTCGGTAGAACGCAGATAACAAGGCCAGCCCCAGAACAGGGAACTCTCCACCTGCAGTTCCAAATCATTAAACCGGCTCTGACTCTGTTTCCGCAATTTGTCCTGAGGCCAGTCTTTCAGCGAGATTGCCGCGGACTGTTTTTCGGACGGATTGCCAATCAAAACCGAGTTCACAACAACAATCTCAGTTTGAGGTTTCACAGTCTCAGACTGATCCGACGGTTTTAACTTTTTTAGTTCCGTCGACCCATCCAGCTCTAAGATCGATCGATCAGAGAGCAGGGTACTGGAAAAGATTCTCGCCGTCCGAGGCAGTTTCCGCTCCTGCAAAATGGCGCGATATTTTGTGTTGGTGTCCAGACTTTCCAGTTCCAGACATGGCGCTCCCTTTGTGGAAATAAAGCAATTGGAAACCAGAACATCCGCATAAAGCTGATCAATGCGAATCGTCTGCAGCTGATTACCTGTCACAACCGAGTTCTCTAAAAGTACCCGTGTCTCACCTTCAGGTCGCAGTGCTGTTGTGCGCGGATCTCCAGTGGAATTAATTAATCGAACCACTCGTTTGCCTGTCCCCGTGAGTGAGAAGGAGCAGTCTTGGAAAGTCAGGTCACTTTGCTTTATACCAAATACATTACAAACTCCAGTGCCGGGAAGCTGCGAAGCATCGCACAAAAAATGAACTCCCTGCAACCGCAGGACACCTGATGAAAACGAAAGCAGATCGGTGTCAGGCTGACTGGCTTTCAGATCGCCTGCTTGAAGCAATACAACCGGGGACTGTTCAGAATCCCCCATGATAATGAGTTGAGAGACCCCCTGTAATCGATGTGGCTTGAGTTGAAACGGTCCCTGACCGTACAAACGAATGACAGCACCACTGGTAGTCACCGCTTCGACTGCTTCATCAAGACTACCAAAAACACCGGGATCAGTTGCACCGGTAGCAACCTTGAGTACCGGTAATTTCGGATCGATCGCATCTGCTTTCCCCCTTGCTAAATCAGAAAAGCCTGCCCCCCATTCCGGAAGATATTTTTTTTCCTTCCCGCGGACGGCCATGTTATGCCATGTTTTATTTGACTGTTTACTTTGATCGGAAGCTGCTTTGTCTCCCTCATCTTTCGCAACTTCAACCGTCGACTGTGAGTCGTCATTTTCCTCGGTCGCTGCCTGAGTCTCGTCTTCCTCCGGGGCCTCACCAGGAGCAGCCTGCTGACTGCTCTTCTGATTCTGTTCCGCTGTCGCGAACGGATTACTTCCCGGGCCCTGCGGGACCGGAGCGGAAGAACTCAGTGCGTTTATCCCCCACCAGATCAAAAGAATCAGCAGAATCACGGCTCCGGCCAACATGGCAATTTGCCGGTAATCAACCGCGATTTGACTATCGGAGCCTGTACTTTCGGCAGGTGGCGCTGGCGTTGGCTTATGAGATTTACGTTGCGGTCGACTTCGTGATGCAGATTCTTGCGGCGCTGCTTTGGAGCTGGAAGACCTTTTCTTAGGACGCTTTCGCTGCTCAGCAGGTGTGTCCGGCTTTCGAGCACGAGCAGACTGCCTGGTTTTCATGGCCGAGTCAGAAATGACCGAGCCTTCCTCTTCCATCTCCGGAGCAGGGCGGCGGGAGCGGGACGGCTTTTCTACATCATCAGACAGCGGTTCACTTCCTCTTGAGCTCTTTCGCTCCTTCGTTTTCTTGGATCGATCCCATTCCGGCATTGCTGCCTCTGATTCGACCTCTACTTCTCCCGCCAGTTGTTGCAGGTCAAAACTGGTACTGAGGCGGCTGCTCGATTCCTGCTCTTCCTCATCCTCGGTCTGACTGCTGAAATCAGGAATGAATTGATTGATTTGAAAATCGCTACTGTCCGCCGGCAGATTCGTATTAGGTTCGATTGCCGCGTGTTCGCCATCAGACTCGCTGGCTAAAGCTTCCAGAACATTATTATCGACATTAGATCGCTTCAAATTGGAATTTTTCAAGTCTTCCAATAACTCTTCAGGATCTTGATAACGCGCGTTCTGGGCTTTAGCCATCATCCGTTGAATGATCGCCACAATACCTTCCGGGACCCGATCATTCAGTTCACGTGGATCGGGCGGGGGAGTAGTGGCATGCGCCGCCAGCTTATTGGTCAAGCTGCCTTCGGAAAAAGGAGCGCGCCCCGTCAGCATGTGATACCAAGTACATCCCAGCGAATAAATATCGCTGCGAATGTCCGCGGCCTTGCTGTCACGTGCCTGTTCGGGAGCCATATAATCAACGGTTCCCACGGTCGTACCAGCACGGGTAATACTCGTCTCGGTATTATCATCAATCGAACGCGCTAACCCCAAGTCTGTCAGTTTCACAACCCCATCTTGTCGAATCAGGATGTTCGCCGGCTTGATATCTCTGTGTACAATTCCCTGCTGATAAGCATGCGCCAAGGCCTGGGTCACCTGGGTAATGATTTCCAGAGAACGACGCACCGGAATCCGATCTCGTTTATTGATCAGATTATGTAAGTCGGTTCCTTCGACATACTCCAAAGCGATATAAAGATAACCATCTTCTTCGCCGGCATCATAGACAGAGACAATGTTCTCATGTCGCAGGTGTGCAGCAGCCTGACCTTCGGCTTTAAAACGTTTAACGAGAACCGGGTTCTCAGCCTTATCTCGGGGCAAGATTTTTAATGCAGCCAGACGATTCAGCGTTGTATCGCGCGCCAGAAAAACGGCCCCCATTCCTCCTGCGCCAATTTCTTTCTCAATCTGATATTTGCCGAGAGATTCCATCTTGGGGACGCGCGCAGACTGGCGTTTTTTCTTTTCAGGAGTATTTTTATTCTGTTTGGCCATCGCCTACCCCGGAACTGTCTGAATCGACAAATTCGAAAAACGCCTTACTTTATGTGACCGCTTTTTTGATTTTTTTTAGAACTGATAATGAGTCACAAGATAACTGAAGATGCAAGACCTTATATCATAGGCAGTTGGAAGGGAAGAGTCAAAATAGAGTCTCACTCTTTTCTGCATTTCCAAGACAACAGAATCTGAACATTATGGACACAATTCACTTTCAGGTGCAACAAGGTCCGGAAATCAGTTCAAATCGCATCTGACCAGTCCAGGCATTGGACCAGCCCCGATTTCAACCCACAGATGCACCATTGTCCAAAAGGGTCACACGCCACTTCGATGGCTTCATCGGGAATCGCCCCTCCCCAAAGCAGCTTTCCCTCCTGATTTAACCAATACAGTTCCTGTTCAATGGTCGCAGTGACAATCCGATTTCCTTTAAAATCACAAGCGAGCACTTTGGGGGTCCCCTCAAAAACGAGCGTTCCCGCTGTGTCCCCTTCATGATCAAAAATCAAAATCCCATAGTTAAATCCTGCCAGAAAAATCCGCCGGCCATCCCCGGCCACTGCGATTCCGCCACAATTCGACCAGTGCTTCTCACTCCAGATACAATTTCCTTCCAGATCGTAGCAGTCGAGTAGTCCGTTTTCAGCAGCACCAATCAAACGCGGCTCACTGACCTGAAACTCCAGATAACTCAACGGACGCATCGGCTCAAAACTGGCCACTTTTCGTTTCTGCGAATCAATAATAATCGTCTTGCCACTGGCCAGGCTGACAGCGATATAATCGCCATAAGAATCCATCGTGATCGCCAGAGCTTCCACAGAAAAAGAAATGGCCCACAGCACATTCAAGTCACGATCAAAACAGCAGATATTATTATCAGCATAAATCGCGGCGCCCAGTTTTCCTCGATCACTCCAGTGAACCAGTTGCACTTCCTTGATGCCGCGATTTAAATGCAGAAACTGTCCTTGCCGATCCAATAAATAAAGGCCGCCCGAAATATCGGCGGCCAGTATTTCTCCGGTTTCACGTGCCAGATCCAGCGCAATCAAAGGAGCTTCTGTTGAGAATGACCACCGTAAACTGGGTGTCATTCCTTTTCCTTGTGTGAGCCAGGCGGCACGTTCATCCATCATGGTGCTACAGCGTATTGTCTTTGCAGAATTTGTAAGCCACGTTTGATATCAGAATCAGCTGCCAGCTTTTGTTCTTGTGACGCACCATACATGGCGGTCTGCAACTCATCTTTCTCAACCGTGATACTGGGTTTGATCCCAATCTTACCATAAGTGTTTCCCTGAGGCGAATAGAATTTCGCTGTTGTCAATCGTAATCCGGTTGAACCACGAATCGGGAAGATACTCTGCACCGACCATTTGCCGTAAGTTTTACGACCAATCACAGTCGCCCGACGATGATCAGTAAGGGCTCCTGCCACAATTTCACTGGCACTAGCACTGTTGCCATCCACCAGTAAAACCAATGGAATTTTCCAGGTACCAGGACGGTGAGCCGTATAGCTCCAGTTCTGATCTGCAACACGCCCCTTGGTCGAAACCAGCTTTCCTTCTTCCAGGAACCGGTCGAGAACTTCGACAGCCGCAGATAACAAACCACCCGGATTTCCACGAACATCCCAGATCAAAGACCGCATCCCTTGGCCGTGCAGCTTTCTCAAAGCAGCATCCAGTTCAGAAGCCGATGTTTTCTGGAATCCGGTCATTTTGATATAGCCAATTCCGTTTTCCTTATCGATCATTTTCACAACCGGAAAACTTTTCACCTGCACCGCTTTACGGGTGACTCGCGCTACGCGAGTCTTGCCGCTGTCCGGACTTTCCAGTTCCAGAACAACCAGACTTCCCGAAGTTCCACGCAGCAGGTTTGCTGCCTGGTCGGTCGTCATGTTTCGGCAGTCTTTCTGATCAATACTCACAATGTGATCGCCGGCCAGAACGCCCCCTTTTTCGGCGGGACTGTCCGGCAGCACATTGATTAACAGCATGCCTTCTCCGATTTCCGCCTTCATCTCGATACCGATCCCGACAAATTCCCCTTCGATATTGTCGTAAAGATCTCCCAAGCGATCAGGCGTCAGGAAACTGCTATAATCATCTAATGCGTTGCAGCCACCAAACATGTATTCGGAAATGACAGCTGTGTCTCGCAAACCCAGTTGACGGTAAGACAGATCACAAACCTCATTGATCAGCTGATGTGCCCCGTGATGACTGGAAATTGATTTATTCCAATAGTTCTCTCTCAAGATCCGTCGAACTTCGCGAATCTTTTCCGGAGGCACTCCGCGCAAATGCGCTTTAATAAACTGATCATTTGCCAGCGCCAGATACAGGCTCTCTGTACCATGGGCGACATAAGATGTCGTGCTCAAAGGATCGACGAAATGCGATTGAATTTTTGATAAAATTTCGTCAAACAGAATAAACGCTTCGCGGCGGGACTGTGACAAGAGAACCTTGGAAAAGCTCGAGTCCATATAACGACGGTCAATTCCAATATGAATCTTCGCCCGTCGCAGGCCGTATTTGATATTGTCGTTATCAGGCCACTCTTTCAAAGACTCTTCGTAATGCTCGATTGCCTTGATCCATTGCCGGGTTCGCTCATATTCTTCCCCTTTGGCTATCGCCTGGGTTTGAGTGACCGGAATGACAATTGGCAATGCACCGGGATCTGCATAGGCAACACTCGAACCGAGTGCCAGAGAACATCCCAGTAAATAAACCCACAAATGTTTCGACTGTAATCTCTTTAGAAGTAGCGTCTTGGTAGATGAAAACATAATTCCCCCTCTATACCAGTACGTTCTCCCGCTACTGATGGCCGCCACAAGCAGGGCTCATCGAAAGCAAGCAGGAAAACCGTCGCTGGTTAGCGCTGCACTAAAACTGTACAACGTTTATTTAAACAAGTATCTTGCCGATATGTTTAACATAAGCCACAAAAAAACGGTCGTCAAACAATCGTTTTCATTAAGATACGGCATGACCCGCATAATCGATTCATTTTTAAACGACCATTCAAAACCGGAACCAGACGCATCGACTCCGGCAAGAGGGTGTTTTTCTTAACTCGTTACTACGACGTGCGCATTCTGCCCTGAATGGTTTCTCCATACCCGCTAAACCAACCAACCGGAATAACCGAAACCCGGGCAATTCACTTCAGAAAATAGCAGAAGAAAAACCAGAATTCACTCAACTCGCCAGTTGGTAGTTCAACGCTCCTGCCCCCACAGCATCGCCAGTTGCACTAAAACATCAACGGCCTGCTGCATCTCTTCAACCGATGTCCATTCCAGTGGCGAATGCGGATTATGCTGCCCACTGGAGAGATTTGGCGTGGGCAATCCTTTTTCAGTCAATAGACTCCCATCGGTTCCGCCTCGAATCACATCCAGATTCGGTTCCAGGCCAGCCGCCCGCGTCGCTTCGATCGCCTTTTCCAGAGCCCGCGGCTCTTTCGGCAAACCATCTCGCATGTTGCGATACTGTTTGTGGATCGAAATCGTAATTTCCGCCCGCGGATGTTTTTCCCGCAAGGGTTCTGCCAGTGACTCCAGCAGTTGGGCATATTCTGCCAGTTTCTCTGTCTCAAAATCCCGCAAGATCAAACGGGCCGAGGCTTCTGCCACACCCCCTTCAATATGGTAAGGGTGAATGAATCCCTCGCGCCCCTCTGTCGTTTCCGGGCTGAGTGTCTCGGTTGGCATCCGTGAAATCAGATCGGTGAGAATCCGAATGGCATTGACCATCACACCTTTTCCCACAGAAGGATGCGTATTCACTCCCCGCACGGTAATCACAGCCTGGTCCGCAGAAAACGTTTCCGAATCAATCCGGCCGCTACCGTCACTGTCCAGCGTATAAGCACAACAGACGCCGAACAGGTCCAGATCCAGCTTTTCAATACCGCGACCAATTTCTTCATCACAAGTAAAACAGAGGCGGATCGGACCATGCTCAATCGAAGGATCTTCCATTAAATGAGCGGCTGCCGACATCATCACTGCCACGCCCGACTTGTCATCAGCGCCCAGCAGAGTCGTCCCGTCGGTGGTAATCACCGTTTTCCCCACCATCTGCTTCAATCGCGGTTCTTCGCTGACTCGGAGCACTCGCGAAGGATCGCCGGGCAGTACCAGATCCTGACCATCATAGTTTTCATGAACGATCGGCTTCACATGCGTGCCGGAAAATTCCGGCGACGTATCGACGTGTGCCACCCAGCCAATTGCTGGCACATCTCCCTCAACCGTACTTGGAATCGTGGCCATCACAATCCCGTACTCATTGATCGTCACATCTTCCAGCCCCAGTTGTTCACACTCTTCAAACAACATCCGGCTCAAATCCAGCTGTTTTTTCGTGCTGGGAAACGAGGGACTTGTCTCATCAGACTGAGTATCAATTTTGACGTAACGCAAAAAACGATCGAGTAATGTATTCATCAGATGTCACTTTATATTGCAGGGGAGATGTGAAAGAGAAACGAGACGCCCACTAGCGACCCGCTAAAAATTGTTCTAAATCAAAGGTAACAAATTCGATGGCCTGATAACCATCCCGCTCATAGAGCAAACCGATTGTACCGTCTGAGAGTGCCGCCAGAGAGGAATAGGCGGCCTTCCCGGGCGATACCAGCCTTGAAGCCGACCATGTTTTGCCGTCATCTTCACTCAACCGCACGGTCATTTTCTCTCGTTTTTTGCTGGCCGGGTTACTGAAGAGCAATTGTCCCGGCTTCCCGGATTTTGGAAAACGAACTCGAATCAGGCTCGCTTGACAAACCGGCTCAATCAGCGCTGCATCCAGCGTTTCCGCAGACCAGGTCGCCCCGCCATCATCAGAGTAGGCAATCGCCCGCCGGTTTTTACCGTGATAGCTCCGCATATTCATCAACAACCGACCGTCGGCCAGTTCCACGACCGCACATTCGTTCGTCTTCACACCAATCGGCTGACTTAGCTGCCACGTCTTGCCATGATCGTCCGAGTAAATCGCATGCGCCCGCCGTACCACTTTTCCGTCCAGCGTCACATTATGATCGCAGGGAATCACCAGCCGTCCTTTGTGAGCACCACGTGTCAGCTGAATCCCATTACCGGGCCCAGTCGCGTACCAGGTCCAATCCGGTATCTTCGTGGTCTTCGTGATTTCATAAGGCGTCTTCCAGGTCACGCCGTCATCATCGGAATAACTCATATAGACCCGCCGCGTATCCCGCGCGGTTTTGTCTTTGATCTGCTTTTCATGATCCTTGCCATGATTCCAGGTCAAAGGCAGCCAGATCCGTCCCGTCGATTCATCCACCACCGGGCAGGGATTGCCGCAGGTGTTTTCACCATCATTCCAGAGCACCGACAAATTGGACCAGGTTTTTCCATTATCCGTGCTTCTTTTGAGAACCAGATCGATGTCGCCACTGTCTCCTAAGTTGTTCTTGCGTCCTTCCGCAAAGGCCAGCAGCGTTCCTTTTTGAGAAACAATTAGCGCGGGAATACGGAACGAGTGATAACCACCGTCGCCTCGCTGAAAAACGACCGTTTTCGTGATGGTTTTCAGAGCAGGGGACTCTGGTTCCAATGCGAAGGCATCAGACATCCCTTTGGAGAGAAACAGCAGACAGGCAACCAGCAGAAAAGGAATGCATTTTTTCATAGACGAGACGCTCCGCAGCAGGGACAAACAGGGTGAATGCACAGAAAATGAGTATACCGCCGTGAGAATGGCGTCACAATCAACCAAATTCGTCTACATTTCCCCTTGAATGCAGCGGTTGACTTGCGATCAAGCAGGAATTTGTTAAGCTTTCGACTTCTCAGCGGCTTTTTTGCCGATAAAGTGAGATATCGAAGGAAGTTAGCACCGGAAAATCACTTTTTTCCCGACTTAACTTTCAGTAGCACAGGGCATACTATATAGTGTGTCCCAACCCAAATTTGGCGGTGTAGCTCAGTCGGTTAGAGCAGCGGAATCATAATCCGCGTGTCGGGGGTTCGAATCCCTCCACCGCTACTTGTGTCATAAGAAGACACACCCAGACAAACGAAAAACGCCTGAACCCCGACATTGTGGATTCAGGCGTTTTTTATTGACTTGCGATGTCTAAAAGCTTCGGCTCGGGACAAAACAAAGGGGCCGTTCACATCCATCCCGCCGTCGCATCAACCTGGCAGGTGTGAAGGCTGACGCGACGGCGGGACGAAGGGGAACTCGAAAGCTCTTTATCCAAGATTGTTAATGTGGATCATGTCGTCTAGTGTCCACAAAAGGATTTCTGGCCCAATGTTCTCAACAAAACTTAGGGCAGACCGGGTAAACGGAGCAGAAGAGACTATTATTCCTAGCGATAAGTCCTCCAACAGCATCGCCCCAACTAGTTGTCTTACTACGGAAATCGACACTTGCGATGAGCTTTTATATTTCTTCACCTCAACTGCAGCAGTCCTACCGCGAAAATTTTGAACTTGACAATCAAATCCACTATCTGGCCCCTGCGGTTGTTCGGTGACGTCACAACCTTGGTACCTGAACCATTCGGCAATGATTTTCTCAAATTCGCGTGGAGTAATTCCGTCTAACACATCGGGGCGTGTCGCGAGAATTTTTAGCTGATCGACCGGACTACCTACGTGAAGCTCATCGTACCATGTTGGTTCTTGAAGATCTTGAACTCTGTTTTCTATTTGTTGAATCAACTTTGAAAGTGGTGTATTTCGCTGGATGAAAACCGAATTTTGGACGTCGAATGGTATCAATTTAAAGTCATCGCTAACGATTATAATTTGCTTGTTCTTTGCGAATGCGTACCCAAGCTCAAACATCACATTCGGATTATTTGTGTCGAGAAAACAGATAAAAATACTACATCTGTTTATTGCGTCAACGATCGACTCATGTGCATACGCCGGTGGATAAATACTCGTATATAAGTCAATTGGCTCAATATCCGATAATACCAAATGATGGTTTAAACGGTCAGCGAACATGAGTGCTTCAGAATCTCGGTAATTGTAGGACACAAATACACTTTTCATTTTCGGATCCTTAAAGTGTTGTGTAGTGCCCAGAATTCGTACAGTGCATCGATCCGTGTTTGTTCGTCGTTAGCTGTCACTACTCCATATTCGGTGAATGTAGCCAGTGTTGTGTTACATTCATTTAAACGCGCCTCTAGAATTTCGTCGATTTTTAGTTCAAGGCGTCTGTTAATGTCGGCCCTCTTATTCATGATAGTCTCATTAGCCACATCATTTAGATACTCGCGCTGAATTACGATAGTCCACCCCTTGCATGTCGAATGTTTCCAACTTGGGACATGCACATGAAAATTGGAGGACAATTCATCAAATAATTCTTTAAGTAATTCACTGATCTCGTCATGTCGCCAGGGAAGAGCCCCCAGTTCAGGCTGTATCAGCGACTCCATGTCGTAAATGAATAGTTCGCCTGTATCTGTAAGCCGAAGTAGTGCATCGATAATAATCGACGCGAATGCCCCTGGTTGCAATTCGTGTGCTGTGTTTGTGCATGTGATAAAGTCAAACTTTTCGTTATCGTCGAGAAGTTTCGTAAACTGGCTCAAGTCACCATGTTTAAATGAAAATGACTTGAACCCAAGACCTTTTGCCATCCGACCTGCAGTACGCGTATTTTCAATATTAATGTCATAGCCAGAATAAATGAGCTTCGAGCGATTCTCAGAGGAAAGATTTTCAGAGAGTTGCGATATGATCTGTCCTTTACCACATGCAAGATCCAGCCAGTTACAAGAGTCAGTTCCTGGTTTCTGAAGCTTACCGTTAAGAATTGTGAGCGCAGACTGGTGCTGTGGTAGTATCTTGCTGATATCGTGAACCGCATCCGAATCCGCTATCGATCCCATTTAGGTATTATTCCTTTGATGTTGTGGCAAAATTTGTGCTGGCTTCGCGCGATTCGGAATATTTACTCTCAATGACGTCATGTCACAATTGACACCAGACATAATACTGTACATAAACAGATTATCAAGAGATCTGATACTTAAGTTGCACAATTACAGAGTCAGGTGAATATAATACTAAAATTCTTCAGTTACTAAATAATGAAGTAAGCTCATAGTTCATTAGATAAGTGAAATTTGATTAAACTCATAAGCACTTGTCTTAGTTCTTCAGACAAGTGCTCCCAAGAGCGAGCAACAAACTGTAATTCAGAATCATTTGTGTAAACCGGAGTGTAAACGCCATTTCCCTCTCGTTGCTTCTCATTATCATCTAACGGGTTAGGCATTTCAGAATTCGGAATCATAATCCGCGTGTCGGGGGTTCGAATCCCTCCACCGCTACTTGTGTCTTTTGAGGACACACCCAGACAAACGAAAAACGCCTGAATCCCAATGTTGTGGATTCAGGCGTTTTTTAATTACTGCTCAATCCTTATCGAACACAGTGAATTTACAGCTGTGACAAGAAATGTGGACTAGCTGGAGGGAGAGACTAGCCGTCTCAGTTTAACTGGATCACTGTCTGCCTCCAGTAGCCAAACGTCTCGATCTGCAAAGTATTGGATGAGCTTCCTATTTTCTTTTTGGCCTAAATCATGCGCCCAGATGATTTCTGAATCATCGATGTCTGCCCGGTTATAGACCCACTCCACATTAGGACTATGGTGGGGTGAATACTTGACGATAATCAGGTCCTTGGGGGAAACCTGAGTCAATTTCTTAATAATGTCTGCTCGTTTCAATCCTACAGCATACATCTCAGGTTGATCTGGACTCTCAATGTAAAATCGAGTTTTCGTAAAACTTGTGATGACGAACAAAATCCAGAGGCCCGTCACAAACAGGAGGCCGCGATTCCGATCTTTCCAAAACGAGACTCGCCAGTGTCGCGCGCATTGAATCAGAATAAAGAAGATGAGTGGAAAGATTGGTGCGAGATAATGACCTAAAAAAAATGTGACAGCACAAAAATGAAAAAGGCTAATCGATATGACAATAATCAAGGCAACTCTTCCCCAGCGATCCCTCATGACCCAGGGCGTCATCAGTAAAAGAACTCCCATAGGAAAAACGAAAACAAAATACAAAAAGTACAACATTTTTCTAAAAATTGTTAATCTGTATCCCCTTCCAGTCTGCTGTACTTTGTAATTCTCCAGAGACAAACCATAATGGAGTTTTTGTAAATGTGGGTTGTAAGGTTCCAAATCAGTTCGGGGGCTTTCCCAGAGGAAAAGCGGCGTCGGTGAATATTTTTCTTCGTGAACCTGATAGGGAAACCGAGAGACGTTTCCTGTTACTTTGTAATTATAATATCCCAATGAGAGAATGATTATTAAAGACGCGGCCCCCAATGGTACTAGTAATGATCGAACGATTCGAATTCCAGAAAATTGAGTTTGCTTGACGATCCAGATGACTAGTAGAATTGCTGCTGAAATCGCTGTTAAGAAGCCTTCAAATGGCCGACTGATCGCCAGTAAAAATAAACCCGTTGCAAAAATCAATGTGGTACTGGTACGAGGTTGCATTATGATTCGACGCAAGGCACCAAATAAGAGAGCCCCTCCCAGAATAGCAACAGCTCCTCCCCAATAACATTGTCCCCAAATAATCATCAATGGATGCAAGGTAGCCATGAGACCTCCCAGGAATGCCCATCCGGGTGGGACCCATGCATGCAGCATCCAGCAAATCGCTGCACATGCCATTGCAACACTCAACCAGACCCCCACAATGGGATGTCCCGTGGTAACTTGACCTACCGCTAGAAATATCCCCTGGCCAGGAGGATATTTTGCAGCATAAGTTGGTTCATGGAAAATATGAAAGCTTTCAAAATGTTTCCAGAAGGGATGCGTAGGGTTTGTTATTCTTCCCTGAGAAAAAGTATCTGACGTGAGAAGATAACCAAACTCGTCTTGAACGCAGGGAAGTGGTATTTTGTAACTGGAAACAACAACTGAAAGTACAAAACTTAAAATGAAAACGGTCAATATCGATCTTACCGGTGAACTAAACCAGAGAGCAATTTGTTTGAATCGCTGTAAACTTCTGAACTGGATAAACCGTTCGGGTATCACATTAACGAGAATGACTAACACGGCTAACATGAACACGTTTAACAGAAAAATAACGAGATTCATTTTTCCGGGTTCGCTCCTGTTTCCATAGTTACAAATCTAAATCAAGTATGTCACCAACAGATAAATCAAGTGATTTACTATACGAATAGCCCAAACCCATCACCACACTTAATCTCTATTTTCTCTCTCCAAGTAACAAATAGTCGATGATTCAATTAAGTGTTTCGAATTTAGAAATCCTAACCAGCTGCAAAATTATTCGTCTTAATTCTTGTGACATTTGCTCCCAGCATTTTTTACAAATTCCAACTCATAATCATTTGTGAAAATCGGAGTGGAAACGGCTTTTCTCCACACCCAGACAAACAAAAACGCCAGAATCCCGGCTTTGAAGGTTCCGGCGTTTTTGTATTTTATATTTATCATCTTAACTCAACTTCATCTGCACTCAGCCCCCCAAACGCCTCTTGACACTTTCAGCCCAAAACGCGAAAGTTCCAATGTTGAAAATCGTTATGAAGGTCTGCAATCAATGGAAAGGCCAGAGGGGTATGGATGCTGTTGCACTTTATGCTGCGAAATTGACCAGTGCGGCCGAGGGTGTTGCGCCGATTTCAGCGGGGGAAACTGTCTCGGCCGGGATGGCAATCGGGCAGCCGCCGGCTTTGCTCGCGGCGCTGGGTGAACGACTTCGCTCTGACGACCTGAAATCGATTCGCTTTTACTATAAAATCGGCATGCAGCCGATCAGTGAGTCGCTGCTGGTCGAAGGGATTCGAGAAAAGATTGATCCGCACTGCTTCTTCCTGAGCGGCACCGAGCACCAGATTATTAAAGACCAACAACAGACGGGCCAAAAAGTCATGAGCTTTGTCCCCGTGCATTTCAGCGATCTTCCACGGCTGTTCAAAGAAATCATCGATCTCGATACCTTTCTGGTCACCGTCAGCCCTATGGACGGGGGCGGGTATTTCTCCCTGGGTACAAACAACGACTTCGCTTCCACCGCTGCGCGGCACTGTAAACGGCTGATCGTGGAAGTTAATGAAACCATGCCGCGTGTGTTTGGGCAGTCACAGATCCATGTCAGTGAAGTCGCATCGATTGTGGAAAACAACGTCCCCCTCATCGAAGCAGGGGTCGCCGAAACGTCGGAAGCAGGTCGCGCGATTGGTGCTCTGATTGCACCTCTGGTCCCCAATGGTGCCACGATCCAGCTCGGAATCGGTCGCGTGCCATCCGGCGTCGCTGAGGCATTGAGTAATCATCAGGATCTGGGGATTCACACCGAACTCTTTTCCCCCAGCATGGCCGAACTGATTCAAAAAGGGGTTGTCACCGGACGAAAGAAAACGCTGCATCCGTTTAAGCATGTTTTCACGGTTGCTTTCGGAACCAAAGAATCTTACGCCTTCATGAACGATAATGCGGCCTTCGAAAGTTATCCGTCGTCGTATGTGAACGATATCCGCGTCATCTCGCAACACGAGAACTTTATCTCGATTAATACGGCCATCGAGATCGATCTTTACGGTCAGGTAAATGCCGAATTCATCGGCGAGCACGAATACAGCGGCTCCGGCGGCCAGTTTGATTTCGTCAAAGGGGCTTCGCTGTCGAAAGGGGGGAAGTCAATTATCGCCCTGCAATCCACGGCGCGTCAGGGAACGCTTTCCACTATCGTACCGAAGGTCGCCATGGTAACGGACCCACGGATGGATGTGGAATATGTCTGCACCGAACACGGCATCGTCAATCTGCGAGGCAAATCAACCAAAGAACGGGCGGAGGCGCTGATCAGTATTGCCCATCCCGATTTTCGCGATGAACTGACTGCAGCCGCACAACGCGTGACTCTCATTTGAGGTACAGTATGTCATTGATCACTGTCAGCAACGAAGATCGAATTGGAACGATCGCGTTCAACAATTATCAAAAGCGGAATGCTCTAAGTGCCAATCTGATCGACGAAGTTCTTTCAGCATTCAAGACGATGCAACAGAATGGCACGCGCGCCGTGATCCTGCGGGCTGCGTCCTACGAAAAGGTCTGGTCGGCTGGTCATGATGTGGATGAACTTCCACAGGCGGATACCGATCCGCTCCCTTATGATGATCCGCTCGAAAAGCTGTTGCGTGCTGTCCGCAGTTTTCCCGCGCCCGTGATCGCGATGGTCCATGGCTCCGTCTGGGGAGGCGCCTGTGACCTGGTGGTGAACTGCGACCTGGTTCTTGGCGATGAAACCTGCGCGTTTGCGATTACTCCTGCCAAGCTCGGGCTGCCTTACAATGCTTCGGGTTTCCAGAGCTTTCTTTCCCGATTGCCTCTCAATATCGTCAAAGAGCTGTTCTTCACTGCCAACCTGCTTACCGCGGAACGGGTAGAGCAGGCCGGTCTGATCAACGAAATCGTGCCTCAGGCAGAACTGGAAAGCCGCGTTTATGAGATGGCGCGGACTATTGCGTCCCGCTCAGCGGCGTCAATTTCCGTCGCCAAGACAACGCTGAATATGCTGAGTCAGGCCACTCCTCTCAGTGCATCACAGTTCGAATACATTCACGGTCTGCGAAGGAAAGTCTATTATGGCCCTGACTATCACGAAGGTATCCAGGCCTTTCTCGAAAAACGCGCTCCTGAATTTCGAGTAGACCCGGATCTCAACGAGACGGTTCGACCTGATTCACAGACTTGACGATTAGCGACGCCCGATCAGATTTCCCAGGGAATTAAACCGAAAGCCCACCATCAACTGGTGTGAAGTCAGATCAGCAATATAATTTCCCGCTGCGGGAAAGGGATTAAAATTCGCATTCAAGTTGACGGTAGTGGCACCGTAGTCCATATAGCGATACCCCACGTCAACCGTCCAGCGCTCACTATGTTCCCAGGTAACGCCGCCTCCAATTTGCCAGGCAAAATTGTCATAGCGGGTACTTCCACTCACGATTGTATCGTTCACGCTTACCCTTCCGCCATTCGCACCAATTCCACCACCAATGTAAAACGTCTTCGAATTCTTCAGTGGAAAATCCAACCAGAAATTCGTCATGACACTCCAGCGGTCTTCATAGTCGACTTGATACATCTGCATGGGACCTTCACTCTGCAGGCTGTCTGTTTCCAGTCCTCCCAGTCCCCGAAAGGCACCTTCGACTTCGACACGAAACGCTTTGCATTTGCACCCAAAGGGAATCCGTGCCCCCAGCGCCAGCCCGAAATCGTAGGAGACATTATTGTCTGTCCCACCATTCGTGAAGACCGACAAAGAGTTAAAGCCACCACTTTCCAGATGGTTAACGGAAGCGTAGTTATTCGCGGAGACATACAACGAGACCTGGTCAGTCCAACTAGCACAGCCGGTTGACACGCAGTCTTCCAAGTCTCCTACACAATTTTCAAAATCACCCAGGTTTTCAAAATACTGAGCACTGCCTGCAATCAAATTTCCAGACGTAAAGAGACTGGCACTCATCGCCAGCATTACTGCCACAAAGTACTTGCAACCTCTCATTATTAGACCCCCAATTATTTGCAGAGAGACTGTACGGAATTTTGCAGGCCACCGTACGTCATGTTCTCATATGTTTAACATATGTGTGAAATTACACCTTTCAGTATCGGAAGCAGTCTGAGGAATATCCCTGTCGTTCTAGTAATTCAGAGGTGGCTGGGAACAGTTTCCTGCAGTCACAACGATCAGGAATTCTTTATGTATCTGGCGAAGATCAACAAAATTAATTGTCGAATCAATCACGCCAGATCCCCCGAATGAGCTTGTTTCTCGGGAATCAATCGTTGTAAGAACATTAGCAGATGATACAAAATTATTTATCAGTGCGATTAGAGAAGAGATACGGATAACAGGTCTTAAAAGAGGAGACTTCACGCTGCTATGACACGAGTTACATTGCGAACACCAATCTAGGCAATTTATAGCAATTACATGATTTACATCACTCCATATCCTTGGTACATTGATTTCAGTTCACTGATTCCTGCAATCAGCCTGAATCCGGCTCCTGCCAAGAAATAATCCCAAAATTATCGTTATCAACCCGGAGTTCATCACACCATGGGTCTCATGTGTCGTCTGTCTTTGCTGTTTGTATTTGTATCCTCGATCGTAATACTCAACGGTTGCGAAAATGCACCGCAGGCAGAACCAAAGTCTGACACTTCAACAGCTTCAACCGGACCCCGCGAGTTGGAATCTCCTGAAGAACTGCTCAAAAAAGTCGAACAGGCGATCGAAATTGCCCGCAAGCAGTATCACTTGGAATCAGACAAGCACTCGCCTTGGGAAATCTATCACGGCATCCTGGCATTCCGGAAAGACTACAAGATCAGGAAAGAGGGCAAAGACGTCAACGCGCTCGAATGGATTTCGTCGGGAGTTTTCTTTGACAAAGAACCCTGGTTTCAAAAAACCGAGTTCGGCGGACGCGCGCATCCTTATACGAAATCAAATGCCTTCGAAGGACACAAAAATCAATCGCTGGCTGTGCTGGCGATGGCCGATGTTCCCTTGGACCACACGTTCCAGACCCCCGATGGTCCGATTACCGTCGCTGACATCGTCGACAATGCCAAAAAAGAAATGCAGGAGAACGAAGAAGTCACCTGGTCTCTCTGGGCTCTCGTGCATTATCTCGGCCCCGACGCCTCCTGGCAGGATAAAAAAGGGGAAGAGTGGCGAATGGACGATCTGGTTTATATGCAAAACGCGACGATCTCCAATGACTCCGCTTGCGGCGGCACGCACGCATTATTCGCGCTGGCTTATGCCAGAAATACCTATCAGAATTCGGGACAACGTCTGAGTGGTTTCTGGCTGGAAGCCGATCAGAAAATTCAGCGTTACATTGAAGAAGCCCGCGCGATGCAGAACTTCGACGGTTCGTTCTCTTACGATTACTTTTTCCAGAAAAGCGCCAGCAATAATTTTCAGGAACGGCTGGAAACCACGGGACATACCCTGGAATTCCTGATGATGGCACTGCCCGATAAACGCCTCAATGAAGAATGGGTGCGGAAAGCAATCTCGCTATTGGCCAATGATATCATTGACAATAAAGGAGAAACCGTTGATTACTCGGCACTTTACCACGCCATTGATGGATTGGTGATTTACCGCAACCGCATGTCGCCCGATCATACCGCTCAACTGGGCAGCAAGAGCTACCCCAAAACGCCTACCGAGTCGCGAACCGACGTCAAAGTGCTGAAGCCCGTTCAGCCTCCCGCAGTCAAGGCACCGGCACCACCGCCGACACCATAAATCGAACGTTCTATGTTGGCTTTGATCTGACGCTCAAACAGTCTGATCAATGTGTTCTTTGTCGTTGCTACTACCAGAAGAGACGGCGCTGCTCATATTTAACAAGAAAAAGCCGGTCAGCAAAAAGTCGACTCCCACGAGCGTCCCCACGGCCCAGATTCCCGATAGTGGCCACTGAGCTGCTATTAAGCCTCCAAGCAATAGCGAAATCACACCACTGAAGAGAACGCTCATGCGCCCCTGATTGGCAGG
Source organism: Gimesia alba (assembly GCF_007744675.1). Classification (NCBI taxonomy): domain Bacteria; kingdom Pseudomonadati; phylum Planctomycetota; class Planctomycetia; order Planctomycetales; family Planctomycetaceae; genus Gimesia; species Gimesia alba. The sequence continues at coordinate 3,438,625 of NZ_CP036269.1, read as the reverse complement.
AATATTAAACGCCAACATAATCTTCCAGCCCCCCTCAAAGAGGAAAAAGAACGCCATCAGCATCGCCAGTAAGCTCAGTCCGTAAATCGGATGGCTGACCACCATAATCCCTGCGATAAACATGAGTGCCCCGAGCAGTATATGCTGAGTCTTGCCAGGAGCTCCAGATACTTGAGACCCCTGTAGGACATACAGGAACCCACCGAGCAACAGGAAAAAACCAATCACAAAGACCACGGCGGTTCCGGCAATAAAAGGCGCAATTAGTGAAATTACACCAATCACGCAAAGAATAATGCCTGTTAATTTGAAGTCTTTTGCGCCTGGCAGGGGTGTGTCGGTCATGGGGTCTCTCATTTCGAAAATTGAAAAAACTGTAGTATACAGAACCTATTAGAAGCGCGGACGTGAAAATCAGATGCGGGAAAGCTTTGAATCCCCAGCGTTCTGCACAAAAAGAGAGCAGGGATGATTGATCTGCTATCAACCCCTACTTCACACTTCATTCTCGGTAACCGGGACTCGTCGCCTGCAGAAAAATCAAAAAGTTGTTTTTTGAACTGATAATGCGCAAAACGCAGACTTGCAGGACTGGTCGTCTTACACAATTGGCACACCGCTTGCTTACTTAGGCTTATTATTAAATCTTGCTGCCTTCACAGACAGAGCTCTGGAATTCTCCATGACATCTGTACTGTACAAAGCGCGCTTTGTTGAGGCTGCCTGCATGTCATCATTTTTTTATTAAGGAGATTTCCGTGTCCTTTCCCAAACGTCCCAGAAAAGGATTTACACTGATTGAGCTCTTGGTGGTCATCGCCATCATTGCAATTCTGATCGCCTTGTTACTACCTGCAGTACAACAAGCGCGTGAAGCAGCACGACGCAGCACATGTAAAAACAACATGAAACAGTTGGGCCTGGCATTACACAACTACAATGAGACCTTTAAGGTACTCCCCTACTCAGTCTCTCATTCGGGTTCGTGTAGTGGGGGATCCGCCAGTACTGCCAGCACAGTCACACTCAACCACCGCGGCTGGTTGCTGTTACTCCCTTATCTGGAGCAGAGCAGCTTATACAATAAGTTTAATGCGAGCCTTGCCACAGGATCATACAATCCTTCAGGTGGCACAATCGTCGCCCCTGGTGCAGCCGGAAACCCCAATGATGAAGTCGTCTCCACAATCGTGAAAGCTTTCCAGTGTCCTTCTGATTCCACTCCCGAAGTTTACACCACAACGACGAGTACTCATTATTCGATCTCTCCAGGGAACTCAACTTTACAGGGAGTGTTCACGAATTATGACTTTAGCACCAATAGCGAATATACGACCTGTACCAACTGGGGCGCTCTTGCGATCACGACTCGTCCCATGTTTGGTTTCAATGGCTGTGCTAAATTTCGTGATGTCACAGACGGCTTGAGTAACACAGTCGCTGTAGTAGAAACAACACGATATGTTGCGAATGGAGAAGGGACCGCCTGGGGTTATGCCAAATGGGTTGGTAACGGAACCAATTTCGGTGGAGCCAATATCAACACCTGGTACTCCAGTGGCCCCGTCGGTTTTCTTGCCTCATGGGCCTATTCAGGCAGCTTGCACACCGGAGGTTGCCATGTTCTCCTTGGAGATGGTGCGGTCCGTTTTGTGAGCGAAAATATTGATGCCACTACCCGCGTCTATCTCTCTCGTATCGCCGATGGCAATGTGATCGGTGAATTCTAAATAATCCGCATACGGCGACCCTGAACTATTTTACTTCAATCATCAACCGGTTACGACTTTCGTAACCGGTTGGCTTCATTATTTTCATTTTCCTGGATGATTTTATGGCTGCCAGAATTTTATGTATCATTGGTCTGCTGTTCCTGAGTGCCTGTGACTCAGAAACACAACGTGACGAATTGAAAGTATTCACCACTTGGGGAACAGTAAAAATTAAAGGGAAAGCAGTCCCCGGTGTTTCGGTGGTCTTTTTTCCTGAAGGAACGACAAAAGGTCAAGGTGGTCGAGGTACTACCGATGAATCTGGAAAGTTCATGCTGAAGTATCAGGATGGAAGAGACGGCGTGCCTCCGGGAAACTATAGTGTTCTGTTCGAGCACTTCACAATGCCCGATGGTTCCAAAGTCCCCGAAAGTGAATTTCCAGCCGATGTCGGCGCAATTAATCAGTTGCCGCACAAATACAGCGAATTTGGTTCATCCCCGTTTAAAGCAACAGTCCCCGAGGGAGGAACTGCGGATCTGGAATTCGACCTGAAATAAACAACGTTATTTGAAAAGAGTTTGGCACGAAAAACGCCGCAATCCCTGTTCAACAGAATTGCGGCGTTACCTTCGTCTTTATTTCAGTAAGATGAATCAGGGCTTCGATTTCAAATCGAACAGCAGGAAATTCTCCTCGCCCGATTTCACTTCAGCCGTCAGTTCGCTTGTCTCTGGATCGGTATAATGTTTCGGAATCAGTGATTTCGGTGCCTGATTGACTGGTTGATTCGGATCAAAGGCTGCAGACGCATAACTTTCAATCGCCACCAGGTGATATCCGACCTGGGCGCCATCTCCTGATCTGATTGTCATGAGCTCGAATGTCCCATCTTCGTTGATATTACCCAGAGCCATTCGTCCCGTTGTCCCTCGGTTTTTATCCGGAGTGAATTGAACGCTGCCGCTGGGCAGAGGTTTCCCATCCAGCATTACCTTGCCATTCACTCTTGCCAGGGGAGGGGTATCGGTGGGGCCTTGAGTACAGCCTGTTACCAGCAAACACAACACGAAAAGAAATAAGAGTCGTTTAAATAAATACTGCATGCTCAGTCTCCAATCACCTGACCATCAGCGACACTACCACGATACCGCCAGACGTTGATATCAATGTTCTCACTCACAAACACCACGCTACCGTCTGCGTTCAACATATGAACGCCTCCGACGTGTTGAGAACTGAAGGGCACCACGGTCCAGTCGTTCGTGTACGCCGTCTTCGGGAAGACCTGATTCGGACCATAACGCATCACTTTGACCGCACCACTTCCTTCGAGTGTAATGCCACGTACCCAGGGACTGCAGCGGTTATCATAGCAGGAACCACCCGATCCCCAACCCACGTCTGACATAATAGAGGGACGATACTCACCATAGATAAATGTGTTCGTGGTACCATCTGTAATATCACGCATGCGTGTGTTGCTGTTCGGCCAGAAAATCCCCCTTTGGCCCGCAGGCAGGCTGCTACCGTTTCTAATTCCGACCTGAGCTCCCGATGTTGCATAACCGGCGACTCCCAGGTAATTGGTAATCGCCTTCTTAGTGTTGCTGTTCCAACCTCGATAGCCATGCTCTGAATGAACCGTTTCCCCTGCATACGACGGGCAAAGATAAGTCGGCACGACATTCGCCGCTAATGATACGTTCGCAGGGTTCGCATAACTGAGACTGAAATCAAATTTGTTATACAGGGGCGCCAGATCCATAAATGGCAGAATCATCACCAACGGTCCCATACTGTTTAACTGGGGATTAACAGTAGAGGTGGCTGTAAATGACCAACCAATACTGCCAGGAGGAAAGCTGGAATGAGTATCGTGATAATTATGTAAAGCGATACCGATCTGCTTCAAATTATTCTTACAGGTCGACCGACGTGCTGCCTCGCGTGCCTGTTGCACGGCAGGTAATAACAGTGCAATGAGAATCGCAATGATGGCAATCACAACGAGTAATTCAATGAGCGTAAAACCACGTCGACCTCGGGAGTGAGGCTGCTTCAACATCTAAATATTCTCCGGTAAAACTAGGTAGGTATAATCACAGAGTGTTCATTGGCCGAGAATAGAAAACCGAGCACAAAGCTCGCAGAGGCCAGACTCAGGGAGGGAACGATATAGGCACATTTACAGGAAGGATCTCATATCAGCTTCATTATTTGCCACAAGGATAACGAAAAGCAATTCTGATTTTCATGAAATCGCGACACACCTGAGCTGTATTCAAACAACAGCCTCTATTAGAACAGACGTCACTCAACGCCCAAATGTGTGTGACTTTTTCTGTGTTTCACTCATTTTTCCATTGATTTAGCGATAAAACCGCCCCAGAGATAACTACGTGTACATATACCCAACATATCACTTTCCACCAGGCAAGAGCGATCCTTTACCGCACTGGTAGTCATACTGAGCCACCAATGACCATTGACCCCAATCTGTATTGAGATGATTTAAGGCGTTGATGATTGCTTGAGTACGTTGGACTTCAACCAGTACTCAAAGAATCGATACATCTGCTCGTTTGATTCCGGATTGGGCGAGTGCTTTTCTCGATTGGTCATCGCCACCCGATTTTCATAACCCAGAAAGTGATTCACGGCGACACTATGATTCAGTGCCCGCCACTGCTTTGGACGATCTTCTGCTCCGCCGGAAACCAGAAACGGGCGGGGGGCCATCAATGCGTGCAGCTCATGCAGATCGTAGCCCTCTTTCACAAGTTGCTTATACAATCCGGTGCGCGGATTCTCGTTCGTCGGCAGCCCCCGCTTACGAAAATCAGGGCCGGCATAACCCAGGTACCAGGGTTCCCAGTAATTCACACTCGGCCTGCTTTCATCGAACACAATCCCGCCATCCGACCAGGCGGCACAAGCAAATTTATCATACAGGCAGGAAGCAAACATCGCCCATTTGCCCCCATACGAATGCCCGACGATTCCAATACGTTCCGGGTCAACCTCTTTTCGATTCGCTAGCACATGAAACGCATTCGCGGCCCCGTAAGCCAGCGCAGACAAAGGCTGAATCTCCGCTTTCTCCCGATTGGGATAGTAGAGAGAGTAATCGTGTCCAACCGAAAAAGTGACTAAACCACGTTTCGCTAACGCCAGCGCGAAATCGCGATCCTTGCCTTTCAAGCCCACGCCGGTCTCTGGTTCATAATAGACCACGAGCACAGCGGGCGTGTTATGATCGGGCTTAGCACCATCGGGAATCAACAGATAACCGGTATTCGGATGACCCGGCGCAATGTCAAATCGCACCGTGTACTGCGTGAAATTATCCCGGTGTTCCTGCTTCAGATACTCCACTTGGGGATGTTCATTCACGGGAGGCCACTCACCCATCATCGCATGCCAGGTTTTCAGAATTTCCTGACGCCGGGCCTGCCAGTCGCTGACTGTTTTGACCGGGCGACCATCATAGAACTTCAACGGCGTTTTATAGTTTCCCAGATCTTGCTTAAATTCATCCGGCGGCTCAAAAAACGGTGCAATCTGCTTCCAAAGTTTTTTTTGTGTTTCCGATGGAGCACTGTCTGCCTTTTCACCAGACCAGACAAAGGACAGAGATACCGTGAGAAATAGACTTAATATTCCGCAGGAAATCAGTTTTTTCATATTCATTCACTCCACGCAACGCTGTCGTAATCAATGTCGATTCTTCATCAAACCCGAAGTTCACATCATAACTTGTTGATACGTGTAAAGAAACTCCCCACAATAGATTCTTGATTTCGATCACAGAACAACTCATGATGAACCATTATTCTGAGTCACCACTATTTCTGAGCCTTCTTAAAGGAAAGACCCTCATGCAGCGCCGAATCCTCGCCGTTCTACTGACGTTCACGTTTCTCGCTTCCGCGTCCTTCGCGGCTGACAAACCGAAAACTCCGAAACCAACACACGCGAATGTCGCCTATGGACCGCACGATAAAACCAAACTGGATTTCTGGGAAGCTAAAGGAAAAGGCCCCCGACCACTGTTGGTTTACATTCATGGTGGCGGCTGGATTGGCGGCGACAAAGGACGGGTTTCCAGCAACATCCAGGCTTATCTCGATAAAGGCATTTCTTATGCGTCGATCAACTACCGTTTGACAGGCGAAGCATCACTGCCGGTTCCCGTGCATGACGCAGCCCGCGCGATTCAGTTCATCCGTTCCAAGGCCAAAGAATGGAATATCGATAAAAAGAAAATCGCTTTGACCGGAGGCAGTGCAGGGGCCTGTACTTCAATGTGGCTCTTATGCCATGATGATCTGGCCGATCCCAAATCTAAAGATCCCGTCGCCCGGGAATCGACGCGTGTCATCGCTGCTGCCGTTGGGGGAGGTCAGACCTCGATCGACCCTAAAGTCATCGAACCCTGGCTCGGCCCGAACGTGCTCAAACATAACATGATCCATAAAGCAGTCGGCGGCAAAAGCATGCAGGACGTGATGGACAACTATGAAAAACACGAAGCACTCTACAAAGAGTTCTCTCCCTACAACCACCTGACCGCCGACGATCCGCCACTCTTAATGACTTACGGCAATAACATGAAACTTCCTTCTGAAAACGCCAGTCACGGAATCCATCACCCCGTGTACGGCGTCAAAATGAAAGAGAAAGCCGACAAAGTCGGAACGGAATGTCATCTGCTGATTCCCGGAGTTTCCAAATCAAAACAATACTCCAACTCCAACGAATTCTTGATGGACAAGCTGTTAGGCAAAGATTCCTGATTCAATCTCAGATCTTTTATAATTCAAGAACACAGAGAACAGACTGTTTGATCTCTGTGTTCTTTTTTTATTTCCCGTTCATTGTTGAAACAGCTCAGGTGCCAGACGCGGGTCCGACAAATCCAGTTGATACATGATCTGGTTATAATCATAACGGGGCGTTTTAACATCATTCCCCGAAAACAGCGTTGTGTAAGTCCCTTCAAAATAGAGCAATCGTCCGTTTTCTTCCGCAAACATCGGGTGCTGTTTCGGATTATAAAAACTGTATTTGTGATGCGTCACAATCTTGCGAGCCCACTTCCAGGGACCAAGCGGGCTCTCTGCTTCTGAATACCAGATTTCTCCCAACACAGAGGTGCCGAACTTCTGCGACGCAATCATCGTCCATTTTTTGCGATAGGGATTCCAGGCAACGGAACTGTTATGAATCTGAATCGCCTGTTTCGTCTCAATGTCACGTAGATAAAAATAGCCTTCCTCTGCGGCAATTTCCCCTCGTTGAATCAACTTCTGCTCCAGATCATAACTCAATGGAGGCAGGTTTTTCCGCCACTGATATCGCAGTTGACCTTCCGCATCCCGATCCACGGCCCATTCTTCCGTACCTGCCCCCGGTTTCAAATAGGTATAGGTTTCATACTCAGGCAAATTCGTCAACGCATCAGGCGTAGCGGGCACCCGAGTCAGCGGAGCCGCCAGACCAAACAAGACATATTCGACTCCCTCCATTTTATATTTCACCGGATGCCCTACCGGATAGAGCGGAGCATCGAAATCAAAGACCTTCCGTTTTTCGAACTGCTTTAATGCATCGTTAAATTCCACCAGTCCGCGCTCATAAACAGTCAACGGTGCTTTGACTTTAACATACTTCGCAAACATCCGTTCTGTGCCAGACTCAACTTTCAACGTCACCAGCGCATCTATCCAGGTGGGCCCCTCTCCGGGCATAGCACAAGTTTTCTTAGCAAAGCCGGTTTCATCCAGAAAATATTTCAGATTGACGCCTTGCTGAATCCGCAGTCTTCCTCGTGCAGGCAATTCGGAAACGGCGCCGGGAACATCGAAATTGCCCAGCGGATATTCCGGTTTGTTGGTATCTCCCCAAAACCAGTACACCTTATTTTTAAACAGCGTATTGACCACGCTATCCGACCCCAGCACACGCCCATTCAACACAGGCTCTTTCAGAGGAAACGGCACTCCGACCAGCAGACTGTCTCGATATATGCCCCCGCCGGTCACACGATAGAGCCGCCGCGCCACATTCACACGCTGCATCTTGAGCACCGCTTTACCCCCCGGCGTCACCTTCAGTTTTTTGCCAGTGAATCCAAAACCGTCTTGAGGATAGGTATAACCGTGACTGCGAATATAAAAATAGACTTCCTGATTCATCAAGCCCGGCTCATCAAAGGCAACGATGCCGTTACTGTCAGTCACATGCAGAATCTGATTCACCGTCTCCAGTTCCACCAATGGAATGCCGCGTTCGGTTTCCGCATCGATCACATGTATCTGAAAATAATCCGCCGCTAATGAAAAATGGGGAGTACAGACCACCATGCTGAGCAACAGGGCGTAATATCTTACCATCAAATTTCCTTTGTTTTTCCATCAAGGACAACGTACTGAGATAAAAAGAATCACTATCAACAGGGCTGGTATTTCACTCGCGATACTGAAAGAATAAGTATTCGGTTATCATAATCATCTACGCGTTATTAATCTCTTTAAATTCTGAAATTCAAGATCATGCAACGACGACGATTTTTACAACAGTGTGGCATCTTTGGCTCAGGAATCTTTAGTCTTCCCTTTCTGCAGGCTCTGCAATCAAGACCATGCTATGCATCCAGCTCCGGTGAACTTAAAGCCGACGTGGTCATCATCGGTGCCGGTCTCGGAGGCTGTGCTGCCGTGTTAGCCGCTTGTCGCAATGGAGCCCGCGTGATTCTGACCGAGCCGACTGACTGGATCGGCGGTCAGATCTCACAACAAGCGGTCCCACCAGACGAACATAAGTGGATTGAATCATTCGGACGTACAGAATCGTATGCCAAACTGCGAACTCTGATTCGTGATTACTATAAACAACATTACCCTTTAACCAGCAAGGCTCAACAAATCGCAAATTTGAACCCCGGCAACGGCTCGGTCTCGCGCATCTGTCACGAACCCAAAGTCGGCATCGCGGCACTGCAATCGATGTTGGCGCCGCTAGTCAGCAGCGGTCAACTGACTCTACTCTTAAATACACATCCCGTCAGCGCCTCTCAGACGGGTGACCGAATTGAAACCGTGACCTGTCAGACACTTGGTTCGGAGAAACCGGTCACACTGCACGCTACCTACTTCATTGATGCCAGCGAAGAAGGGGACCTGCTGCCGTTAACTGGAACCGAATACGTTCTGGGTGCGGAATCACAGTCAGAAACCGGCGAACCACATGCACCTGCACAGGCCAACCCAGCCAACATCCAGGCGTTGACGCACTGTTTTGCCATTGATCATCAGGAAGGGGAAGACCACACAATCGAACGCCCCGCCATGTACGACTTCTGGAAAGATCATGTTCCCCCGTTAACGCCTGCCTGGTCGGGCAAAATTCTTTCACTCTATTATTCCCATCCCCGCACATTGAAACCCAAAGAACTTTCCTTCGTGCCCTGTGGCAAAGAGACTGCGCCTCCCAAAACCAAATCGTTGAATCTTTGGCTCTACCGCCGGATGATCGACCGCAACAACTTCACCCCCGGCTCCTATGCCAGTGATATCACCGTCATCAACTGGCCTCAGAATGACTATATGCTGGGCAACATCACTGATGTCACACCCGCCGAACGAGAGCAGCATCTTAACGCCGCCAAACAACTCAGCTTGTCGCTCCTTTATTGGCTGCAAATCGAAGCCCCCCGACCGGATGGCAAGCAGGGCTGGAAAGGGCTGCGTCTGCGCAAGGATATCGTTGGCACCGAAGACGGGCTGGCAAAGTATCCGTACATTCGCGAATCCCGCCGCATCAAAGCCGAGCTGACCATCAAAGAACAGGACCTGACCTACACCGAACGGCTCAAAGTCATGGGTAAGGATCATAAGCCACTACTCGCCCAACCGTTCGCTGATTCCGTCGGGATCGGCTATTACCATCTGGATCTGCATCCCAGCACGGGTGGCGACAATTACATCGATATGGGCAGTGTTCCGTTTCAGATTCCTCTCGGAGCGATGATTCCGCAGCGTGTCGAAAATCTGATCCCCGCTTGCAAGAATATCGGCACCACCCACATCTCAAACGGTTGTTATCGCCTGCATCCAGTCGAGTGGTCGATTGGTGAAGCAGCGGGTGCCTTATGTGCCCACGCAATTTCCCAAAAAACAACACCACGTCAAATTCGCAACGATCAGCGGCAGTTGCAGGATTTCCAGACCACACTCACAAAGCAGGGGATCGAACTGGAATGGTCCAAGCTGAGTTAGCCGCTCGGATCAACCATGAACCAGCGGTGATACATGCTGTTGTAAGAACCAGCGATCCAGCAGCACCTTGCGCGTAAACCATTGGGTCGACATTAATTTTCGTCCCAGAAATTGACGGAGGGTCGCTGGAATAAGGCTTGCTTCCGGATGGTCGGACCATTCCCCAAACCGCTGAAACAGCTTGTCCTGATACTCGGCCAATCGAACCTTCGTATAATCCTGCTGGCAGCCACGAATCACATCTGCAGCAATGAACCCTGTTTCGATCGCAGGGCGAATGCCTTCTCCACTTTGCGGCGACGCCATGCCGATCGCATCCCCCACCAGCAAGACCCTCTCATCAACAATCGTCCGTTTTTGTAAACCATACAGACGGTAAGCGTGTCCTTTGAACTTCCCGAGGATCTCCTTAGGCACGCGTCCCTCTCGATCCAGATAGTCAGTAAACTCATCACGGACCGCCGACAGTTGTTTTTCTCCTTCGCGTCCCATTCCAACATTTAAATAGCCGTCTTTATAAAAACACCAGCCATAGCCTTTTAAGTCGCGACAGAAATACAATTCCGGAGTATCCGGTTTCACATGGCAGAGACTCTGCTGTTCAGGAGTCAGTTCAAATTCCGTTTCCTGTGCTAGGACGACGGACTTTTCCGACGAATGGTCTTGGTTCAATTCGCGGGCCACCGGACAAAAATGGCCGCCTGCTCCCACGACCAGCTTTGCCTGCAGGGAACCATTAATCAGCCAGCCGTTCTCATTGCACTCCATCGTTTTCAGAGGCGTTCCCAATTGAGTCCGGGCGCCACAACGTTTGAGCAAGTAGTTATCAAACTCACAACGACGGATTCCATAACTGACCGTCTTCCCGTATTCAGTTTCAATGGTTGTACCGCCGATAATGCCGGTTCGAAAACGAGTGATCGGTTGCAGAGCATGATCCCGGGCATAATCTGCCAGATCCAAGTCCAACAAATCGACAACCGGTGGAGTGATCCAGCCCGCGCAGACTTTATCCCGCGGGAACGTCGCCTTATCCATGATCAGCACATCCAGACCGGAATCACGCAGCCCCCTGGCACAGGATGAACCGCCTGGACCGCCCCCCACAATCAGTACATCACACGTCTCACTCTCAGTCGCGGTCATGATTCACTCACTGTCTGTGAAGGCTCAGCCTGATACAAGCCAGCACGGGTCCAGGGAATTTCGTTATTCCCCCCGTTTGTGAAGACCACTTGAAATAACTGCAAAGAACCAGCTCGAAAGGCAGCAACGGACGCTGCCAGATACAGGCGCCAGGTTCGAATGAAATCCTCGTCAAACATTTCTGTAACCCGGTCGATATTCTGTTCATAGCGATGCAACCAGTGCTCCAGAGTCATCGCATAGTGCAGGCGGATATTTTCGACATCCAGAATTGAAAATTTCTGGGGTTCGAAAATCTGCATCATTTGACTTAGACTGGGAACATGCGCGCCAGGAAAAATGCGTTTGGTGGTCCAGCTATCCAGCATTCGCGGCGAGTTACAACCAATGGAATGAATCAAGCCGCGACCGCGGGGGCTTTGACAACCGGCGATGACTTTACCCAGCGTTTCATAATTCTTCAGGCCGACGTGTTCCAGCATCCCCACCGACACGAAAGAATCATAACTGCCGGTGATATTTCGCCAGTCATCTTCGACGAATTCAACGCGGTCACTCAATCCTTCCTGTTGGGCACGTTCACGGGCATAGACAATTTGTTCGTGGGAAATGTTGAACGCTCGCACCTTGGCACCATAAAATTTGGCCATATGCAACGCCAGCGCGCCCCAGCCACAACCGGCTTCAACAACCGTATCACCTGGTTTCAAACCGACTTTCCGACAAACATGATCCATCTTGGCGATCTGCGCGGCTTCGAGCGACATCTCCGGATCGGAAAAATACGCACACGTATAAGCCAATTGCTGATCCAGCCAGAGTTTATAGAAATCATTTCCTATATCATAATGATGATGAATATTGCTGCGGGCCGCGTCGATCGTATTTCGCTGTAACCAACCCAGGCAACTCCGAATCCCATCGCGATAAAAGTGTTTGGTATCGGCTGTATGAGTGCATTGATCGATGGCTTCATTGAAGGCAATCAATCCACCTTCCACTTCTACGATTCCTTGAGAATAACCATCGCCAAAAGCCAGACTGGGATCAATCAACATTTTATACAGCGTGCTGCGTTGATGGATGAAGAGTCGCACAGCAGGGGACGTCGGTGATGTTGTGATGCTGGTGTTATCCCATAACACCACCTCGACTTTTGGATTACCCGCTTTCTGCAGCATGGTTCGCATCAGCCATCGGTCTAAAGCAGTCGCTTTGCCAGATGTACGTTGCGGGTCTGGTAAACGCGTATGAATATCAGAAAGTGCAACGTTACTTTCTGTATCAGAAATTCCGCCCGGTTGAGCATGTTTGGGTGTGGAGTCAGACTTAGTTGGATTCACGATGATTCTCCCGAACTGCGACCAGATTCTCACTCGATTGAAATACGCGTTATAAATCCTCAAACAAAACTATTTCATAATTTAATACCGCCTCTTATTTTCACTGAAGCAATTGAAATTTCAATTCATTTTTGAATTTCTGATCACTAATCTCAAAATTAAAAATTTTGTGGGAAGTTCAATTTGCTTATTTTTCCAACTCTCGATCTTCAACGCACAAGGATACAGGTATCGACTTCATAGCTATCATAGCTACATGAAAACAAAGCTGTTCCCCCATCATTGTGTTGACATTTTTTCTGTCCCTAACCCAAAAATTCGCAAAGTACGAATCCTCGATCCCGTTTTTCCGTTCCAACTCCTTTTCCCAGAATAAAACTTGTTCCCATTTTTTTCTTGATCCGGGGAGAGACTTTGACAATTTGGACTTGGAATTCCGCTGAGTCAGATGCTACAATTGATCACATCAGTGATTTTTTATCATTGAATTCACACCTACAAAGCTCACCAACCGATAACTACACTAAACTCCTGCCATTCCTTGAGAAGGTTACACCTATGCTGTCAATCTGGGGACCAGAAACGAAGCTCTGTGATCGCATTTCACGTCGGGAAATCCTGAAAATTGGCGGATTGGGTCTGGGAGGACTCAGCCTGCCCCAACTGCTGCAAGCAGAATCTGCATCCGGCAAAAGCAAACGCCATAAAGCTGTCATCATGATTTACATGTGCGGTGCTCCCTCGCATCAAGACATGTATGATCTCAAAATGGATGCTCCTTCAGAAATCCGGGGTGAGTTTCGTCCGATTAATACGAAAGTCCCCGGCTTTCAAATTTGCGAACATATGCCACGATTAGGCAACATCGCCGAGAAAATCATTCCACTCCGTTCGGTGCATGGTTCACCCAATGGTGCCCACGATTCCTTTATCTGTTACACAGGACGCACCACCCGCAATCAGCCCGCTGGTGGCTGGCCATCCATAGGGTCGGTTGTCTCTAAACTCTCTGGTCCCGCTGATCCTGCGGTACCTCCTTTTGTCGGCCTGGCTCCTAATACGGGGCATCCTCCTTACGGTTCTCCCGGTCTCCCCGGCTTTCTGGGAGTCAGCCATTCCGCATTCCGGCCCTCCGGACCTTCCAGTAAAAACATGGTGCTGAACGGCATCGACGAAGCCCGGCTCAATAACCGGAAACAGCTCCTGGCAACCTTCGATCAATTTAAACGCGAGGCAGACGCCAGCGGATCGATGCAGGGCATGGATGACATGAACCAGCAGGTCTTCAACATCCTGACTTCCAATAAACTGGTCAATGCCTTAGATCTTTCACAGGAAGATCCCGCCATCCGGGAACGCTATGGGAAAGGGGACCCCAAAAACTACGGAGATGGTGCTCCCCGTAACCTCGAACACTTTCTCATGGCTCGACGCCTGGTCGAAGCTGGTGCCCGCATCGTCACATTGAATTTCGGACGCTGGGATTTCCACAGTAACAATTTCGGCGGTTTGAAAGAAACACATCTTCCGCAATTCGATCAAGGCTTAGCCACACTGATCGAAGATCTGCACGAACGCGGCATGGCAGACGATGTTGCCGTTGTTGCCTGGGGAGAATTTGGTCGTACACCCAAAATCAATAAAGATGGCGGACGCGATCACTGGCCTGCAGTCGGCGGCGGCTTACTTGCCGGCGGTGGTTTCAAAACCGGTCAGGTCATCGGAGCAACAGACCGACTAGGCGCTCAGATTGCCAATCGACCGATTCATTTCGGTGAAGTTTTTGCCACGCTCTACCATCACCTGGGAATTGATTATAATTCCGCTCCCATGCACGATCTGGCGGGCCGTCCTCAGTATCTGGTCGATGACTACGAACCACTGCACGAAGTGATTTAGTCGCTTTCTTCAAGACGGCAAAATCCATCCTTTAGCTTTTCTGCCTGACCCGCTACGATATGTGTCTGCCTTGAGAAATTGATCAAACGACAGACCTATTCTTATTGGGACCAATGATGGCTAAAGCAGGGATGGATGACGCTTTACTCGACGTACTGCACGAATACTGGGGATACGCGGAATTTCGTCCGCTCCAGCAGGAAGCGATGACCGCGGTCCTCGAAGGTCGAGATTCACTCGTCGTCCTTCCCACAGGCGGGGGAAAGTCGCTCTGTTATCAGGCCCCCGCACTCTGTATGGACGGCATGGCGGTCGTCGTCAGCCCGCTCATCTCCCTGATGAAAGACCAGGTCGATGCGCTTCGCGTCTGTGGCATTTCCGCGGCTTACCTGAATAGCTCGCTGGAGCAAGAAGAATCGCGCCAGGTCATGAGAGATGTCCGCAAAGGGGAAATCAAACTGCTCTACGTGGCTCCCGAACGTCTGATGCTGGAAGGCATGCTCAGCATGCTGACTGAAATCAAGTTGGCATACATTGTCATTGATGAGGCCCACTGTGTCAGTATGTGGGGTCACGATTTTCGCCCGCATTATCACGCGCTGCAGGAACTCAAAAACATTTATCCGCAATGTGGCATTCATGCTTATACCGCTACCGCTACCGAACAGGTCCGCGACGATATCGCAGTCCAACTGGCACTGAAAGAACCGGATGTCCTCATCGGTTCATTTGATCGCCCCAATCTGACGTACTCGGTAGCACGACGGTCAGATCGTTTCGCACAAGTGTCTGAAGTGTTGGAACGCCACCCAAATGAACCCGGCATCATCTATTGTATCTCGCGCGCAGACGTCGAATCACTGAGCGAATCGCTCAACAATGCCGGCTATGAAACGCGTCCTTATCATGCGGGGCTACCTGATGAAGAACGTGCCTCCAATCAGGAAGCCTTTATCCAGGACCGTGTTGACGTGATTGTCGCCACGATCGCGTTCGGCATGGGCATCGATAAACCCAACGTACGGTATGTCATTCATGCGGGCTTACCAAAGTCACTCGAAAATTATCAGCAGGAAAGCGGCAGAGCAGGGCGGGACGGCCTCGAAGCCGAGTGCGTCTTACTCTATTCCGAACAGGACGCGATGATCTGGAAACGCATTCTGGACGATCAACCCGATGAATCAAAGGCGACTTCGTTTCAATCACTGCAGGCGATGCAGAACTACTGCCACAGTTTTGACTGTCGTCACCGCTATCTGATGCGGCACTTCGGTCAGGACCTGGAACAGGATTGCGAAACCGGCTGTGATTTGTGTCGCGGCGATTTTGAACAAGTCGATGAGGCGCAGGAAATCGGTCAGAAAATCCTGTCTTCTATTTTCAGACAGGATCAGAACTTTGGCTCTACTTATACGGCCGCTGTGTTGAAAGGCTCGAAAGACAAGAAAGTACTCGCAAATCGACACGATGAGCTAAGCACGTACGGCCTGCTTAAACAGGAAAGCCTGTCTACCATTCGTCACTGGCTCAATCAATTGATGGCCCAGGGCTTCTTAACCAAAACCGCCGAGTATCAACAGCTACGCATCACCGACTCCGGCTGGCAGTTATTACGGGGCGAAGTCACACCTCAACTCATGCGCACGTCACAGGACACCAAAGCAGACAAGAAACGTCGCACGAAAAATGAATTGGCTGATCTGAACTGGAAGGGGGTGGACCAGGAGTTGTTCGAAGAATTACGCAGCCTGAGAAAACAGATCGCGGGCGACAAGGGCTTACAACCTTACATGGTGTTCGGTGATGCCACACTCCGCGAACTGGCCCGACACAAACCCCAGACACTATCCCAGTTCCTTGAAATCTGGGGGGTTGGACAGAAGAAATGCGATGATTTTGGACAGCAGTTTCTGGACTGTATCGCCAGCTTTAACAGCTGATCCTGTCCTGCCAAACAGCTCAAATGCCCCCTGAAAGTGCACATCCTCACGCTGCCTGATGTTTCCTATTCATCTCTTACATATCCCAGCCAGCATACCCATACGACATATATCACTACAGAATATAATGTTACGTCATCTCTGAATTGAATTTTTCTATTTTTCGCAAAATCTGTTGCGAGAAATCTTGCAGGGCAGTCGATGGAAGTATAATATCCCTCGTATTGAGATTGAGTTTCAATTTCAATCAGCCAGCCAGCAATCGTGGTTTTCCGCTAGTAGCAAGCCAGCCAGAACAATTGGCCATTGAATTGGGTTCGAGCCCATTCAATATTTTTATTCTGGTAACCCGCTACAACTCAGGAGAAACCATGTTATCCCGCCCCAAACCAAGACGCGCTTTCACGCTGATTGAACTTCTGGTGGTCATCGCCATCATCGCGATTTTGATCGCCTTACTACTCCCCGCCGTCCAGCAAGCCCGCGAAGCCGCCCGCCGCTCCAGTTGCAAAAACAACCTGAAACAAATCGGCCTGGCAATGCATAATTACCATGATGCGTATACCTCGCTCCCCATGGGAATGAACTCCCGAATCTATAGTCCCTTTGTCGCAATCTTGCCATTTCTGGATCAATCCAATTTACAGAATCTTTACGACTTTAATTTGGACTATGATGACCCTGTCAATCAGGACGCTCTTAACCAAACTTTAGCCATCTATCTCTGCCCTACAATGGTTCTACCTCGCGCTGTTCCGTTCTTACCATGCGACGAACCTGGTGGCCCCACAAGTTATGGTGCGTCGATGGGACTTCACTATGGTAGCTCCGGTGATCCAGATGGTATGTTTGCTGGATATAACTACAGCACTACAAAACCAACACTTTTTCGAGATGTAACTGATGGTCTCTCTAATACAATTATGTGTGGTGAATTCAATTACCGCCTTGAAGATTATACCTGGTCAAGTTACACGTGCGGTGACGCTTCATACCATGGAAATCCCCGCTGGGGCAGCTACCGTTGGGGTGGTAGTTACCCGGGAGTTGCCCTTGGAGACACCAGTGGTGACTTCAATGTCAACCTCAGTGCGAACCGATACACATGGCGTAGTGATCATGTCGGTGGTGCCCATTTCCTTTTAGGTGATGGTGCTGTCCGCTTTGTCAGTGAAAATATTGATGCCGGAACACTAGACGCACTGGCTACCAAATCAGGTGGCGAAGTCATCGGCGAATTCTAATCGGTTGTTCCTTTCATATAGATATTGTTATCTCCAGTGCCTTGCAGAAGTGTCACTGTTTCTGCAAGGCACTAGAGGAGTTAAAGATGATCACAAAAACAGCATTAATCAAATATTGTTCTCCCCGTTTATATTCAACGAAATCTTGTCTTTTCCTTGGTTTACTAGTTCTAAGCTGTGTTGGCTGTAGCGGAACAAAAGATGACCCGCGTGGCGAGCGTCTCAGTGTATCGGGCCTTGTCTATTACGATGGCGATCCCATCACCAGTGCCCGCATTTTATTTATCTCTGACACTCCTGAAGGAAAAGTCAAATCGGCGGGCATCGTACAACAAGGCATTTATCAGATCCCCGAAGAAGGGGGTCCGGTTCCGGGGAAGGCCCGTGTCGAGATCTATTCCACCATTCCAGAAATGGAAGAGATGACTCAATTACAGGCCGAAGCCAAAAAAGCAGGAAAACCATTTGTCGATCCTTCCGATGTTAAAATCCCAGCCTCTTATAACAAAAATTCGAAGTTGACCGCTGAAATTACCAAAGACGGAAAAAACACGTTCGACTTTAAAATTGAATCCAAATAACCCAAGACTCCTTTTCATCGACCACACATGGAGAAATCTCATGAAGTGCTATCAAACAGTTCAACGGGAACTGAAACAATGGGGACTGGCCGGGCTGATCGTCCTGCTCACGCTCTCGGCGACCATGCAATGGACGCCCGCGAAAGATCAGACGAAAACCGAAACAAACCAGGAAAAAACTGCTGCCACAAAGCTCTATCAGGCAGCCCGAGAAGCCCGCGCCGTCTGGCGTGATTTTCCGGGTTTCACCGCTGACGTTACTGTGAGCTTTAATGGAAAACAGACTCAAGGAAAACTTTCCGCTGACAAAGACTTCAAAATCAAACTTACTTTGAAAGATGAATCGCTGTCCGAATGGAGCCTGCCAAAACTGCGATCGGTCATCGGCCACCGCAAGTACCGTGTGCAAAAACCAATCCCCGCGACGTTCGCTGACCAGCAGGTCAACCATCCGCTGGGGCGTCTGGTGAATATCGATGACAAAAATGTCTCCTTCCGTCTCCAGGACAATGTCATGACTGAAGTACAACGTCGCTCCGATAAAATGTGGTTCACGATTTCCACCCTGGATGTCTGGCGTACCAAAGAAGGTTCTGTTCTGCCACGTGACACATCAGTCACCTATCGCAATCCCAAAACAGGAGCGATCACATCCAATCGCAGTAACACATTCGCATTCACACGTGTTGGAAATTATGACCTGCCAGCAACCATGCTGACGGTGGAGTGTGGCGAGAACTTCGAGAGAAACATTGGTTCGATCAAACTTTCCAACCATCGTTTGCTCTCTCCCGAATCACTTTCACAAACAGAATCAAAATAACACGCAAACAATTACAACATTCAATTTAAGAGTACACATATGAAAACATTTCAATGGACCGCAGCCATCATCTGCCTGATAGCTGCCACAATGACAAATCAGGCATTTGCCCATTTCCTCTGGCTCCTTCCACAGGCTGAAGGCAAAAACAACGCCGCGAAAGTTCAACTCTATTTTGGAGAAGCCGCAGAACCCGATGACCCGGACCTGCTCAAGAAACTCACAGACATCAAAGTTTGGGAAAAGACTTCAAAAGGTCAACTGGAAACTTACAAATTGACCGCCGGCGATGATTCACTGTTCATCACCCCCAAACCCAAAGGGGCGGGAAGAGCAGCCTATGGTCTCAACCATACTTACGGCGTCATCACTCGCGGCGAGAGCCAGTTTCTGCTGAAGTATTATGCCAAAGCGTTCCCTCAAAAGAGTCAGCGTGTCTGGACTAAAATTGACTGTTCCATGCAACTGCCGCTGGAAATCGTGCCTGTCCTCAAAGGGGAAGAAGTCACGCTACAGGTCAACTGGAATGGCAAACCACTGGCAGACGCCGAGCTCAAAATCATTGGGCCCAAAACCAGCAGTGAAACTGTTACCGCGACTACAAATGCCAAAGGTCAGTTCCAGACGAAATTAACCGACGGCGTCTATTCCATTCGAACCAAACATGTCGAAGAGAAAAAAGGCGAACACGAAGGCGACAAGTACGACAGCATCAGACACTACTCCACACTGACTCTGCCATTCGTCGCTCTGCCAGATAACAGTAAGACAACAGCCGCTGAAGTAAACAGTAAATACCCTCAGCTTCCCGATGCGATCTCCAGTTTCGGTGCCGCTGTCAGTGGAGATTATCTATACGTTTACAGTGGCCACATCGGCCGCGCCCACGCACACAGTGCTGAAAACCTTTCGCAGAAATTTCAGCGACTGAACCTGAAACAGCCAAAGGCATGGGAATCTCTGCCATTCAAAACACCTCTGCAGGGCTTAGCCATGGCCCCCCATGGTGACAGCGTCTACCGAGTGGGTGGTCTCTCGGTTACCAATAAGAAAAAAGAAGATTCCCTGATGGAATCACTGCCAACGGTGGAGCGTTTTGCACCGGAAAAGAAAGCCTGGGAAGCTGTCACCCCCATGCCCACCGGTCGCTCTTCACACGACTCTGTATTCCTGGGAGACCAGCTATACGTTGTTGGTGGCTGGACCATGCGAAAAGGGGATGAATCGATCTGGCAGGATGAAATGCTTGTTCTGGATGCATCTCAGGCAGCCCCCAAGTGGAATGCCATTAAACAACCATTTCAGCGTCGTGCCCTTTCTGCTGCCGCTCATCAGGGGCAGATCTTTGCCATGGGAGGCATTGATGCCGACGGCGATATCAGTCATGAAGTCGACATCTACACTCCCGCAACCGGCAAATGGACCAAAGGCCCTGAGCTGCCCGGCAGCACGATGAATGGCTTCGGGACAACAGCCTGGAGTATCGGCGGAAATCTGTATGTCAGTGGAATGGACGGCGACGTCTTTCAGCTGGATAAAGAAAACAATGCCTGGAAAAAAGCAGGGGCGCTCAACACGCCACGATTTTTCCATCGCCTGTTGCCCGACGGTAACGGCGGTCTGCTCGCCATTGGTGGTGCCTCTCGCAAAGGGCACCTCAAATCCATTGAGCAGGTCAATCTGAATTAAAAGCATGTTTCCGTTTGATGAGACAAGAGCTCTGTTCTGGATACGCCCCATTTCCGGGAGCTCTTGTCTCTCTTTTTTCGATGATCGATATTCTTTCCCCTCAGTGAGAATACCAGAAACGCCCCAAACACGCTGAACCAGGCTCATAGCGTGCCTGAAAGAGTAACCATCATGATCTCTCAAACCGAAGAATATGCATTACGGGCGATGACCTGCCTGGCATTTCGTCATCCTCACTTTACGACACGCGATCAAGTCTTCGAGGTGACTCAGGTCCCGCACGCTTATCTCCCCAAAATTATGTTGGAATTAAATCGAACCGGCCTCATTCGTTCGCAGCGTGGGCAAAACGGCGGCTATGCCTTGATTCAACCCCCGCACAATATTTCTCTTCTGGAGATTATTAAATCGGTCAGATCGGGGACTGCAAAAAATGCGCCCTTATATGCCACGTCAAATTCAACTGAAATCAATCAATTATACGAACATCTGAACCAGACGTTTTCCATGCTGGAAACCGCTCTCGATCAAACAACATTGGCAGATATCATGTCGCCTCCTGTAAAACAGAATTTAAAGGAACAGCACTGTGTTCAAAAATAAACTGACAATCTTTTTCGCTATCACGATCCTTGTTTGCGTTGCAACTGTGGAAGCCGCTGATGTCTGGTCCGGTTTTCGTGGCAATGGTTCCAATATTTCACCGGCCGTGAATCTGCCTGTCAAATGGTCTCCCGAACAGGGAATTCGCTGGAAACAAACCGTCCCCGGTTACGGGCAATCCTCGCCGGTCGTCTGGAAAAACCAGGTTTTTGTTACATCCATCGAAGGGCCACAACAGGAAACCTGCTTGCTCCACGTGTACGACCTGACGAACGGACAGCCAGTCTGGTCGAAAGAATTCAAAGCCAGTCAGACCAAGAAAACCTCTTCAATGGTCTCCCGCGCTGCTCCGACGCCGGTGGTTGATGAAAACGGAATCTATGCCTTTTACGAAAGTGGTGATGTCGTCGCTTATACGCATTCCGGGACTCCACTCTGGCAGCGTTCTTTAGTCAAAGATTACGGTGCGTTTGTCAGCAATCACGGCATCGGCAATTCACTCGCACAAACTGCAGATCAGATCATCGTGTTAACCGCTCATGAAGGTCCTTCTTACCTGTTGTCTTTGGATAAAAAAACCGGCAAAACAAACTGGAAAACCGATCGCGAATCAGGTGTCGCCTGGACTTCTCCTACGATTGCCGATCGAGACGGCACTCCGGAAATCATCGTCAGTTCACGTGGTACCGTGAATGGATACCAGGGTCTCACCGGCAAGCTGCTCTGGACACACTCCGGCATCAGCGGCAATACCATCCCTTCTGCCTCCGTCTATCAAGATACGATTCTGATTGGCGCTTCAATGGATCGCAGAAATCCAAACGCCGCCAAAGCCAGTGCTTCCAACTGCTGTTTGAAACTGGTCACCAAAGAGGGAAAACCAACATTTGAAGTCCTCTGGAAAGCGAACAAAGCGGTTTCTTATTACTGTACTCCGCTCGCCTACGAAGGTTGTGCTTACTTTGTCAATAAGGTCGGCGTCGTCTACTGTCTCGACCTGCAGACAGGTAAACAACACTACGCCCAACGCCTCACTGGTCCCTGCTGGAGTTCCCCACTCGCTGCTGGAAACCAAATCTACTTCTTTACGAAAAAAGGAACGACCGACGTCCTCCGCCCGGGATCCGAATATAAATTACTGGCTTCCAATCCTCTCATTGCTGAAAAGGAGGAGCAACCGGAAACAGAAAAAACCGCAAAACCGGATACGAAAGCAAAGTCTGACAGTCGCGGCGCCGGCAGAAGCGGCTATCCTCAACTGGGGGCCACCGTGTATGGCACCGCCGCCGTCGATCAGTCCCTCCTGATTCGCACTGGAACGGAACTCTACTGCATCGGATCAACTGAAAAATAAAATCTCTCAAAAGAGTTTCCTCTCCAAATCAGTTTGATTGAAATTCAATGCCTCCGAATTCATTTCGGAGGCATTGTTGTTTGATGGGATATGTTTTTCACTGACCATTCCGAGCTTGACAGCATCCCGCCCTTGTGAATACTCCCTGTTATGCGTCGCGCGCGAGTGAAACGGTTTATGCACTGCTTATCTTCGCGTACTGAACCGATTCCCTCAATTTCTGACTGGTCATCCAACACATTTTCTTCGAACATGCAATTCACTGCCCCATTTTTTATGCGTATCGACACACTTCGACACGCTTCGACACACTTTGGATCAGCTTCGCCCGCGTACGAAAGCTTCTCGCGCCGGTACCAAACCATTTCTTTTGTCGCTTCCTCTTGACCTGCTGACGCCTTTGAGAAAAATACACGGAACATTTTGATTCTTTCCAGAAACAACTCTGATTCATAAAAACACAGGTGGTCGCACAGCACTCCGCCGCACGACCACCTGTTTTACTCGATCTGTTCCGATTGATGTTAGATAAAAACGCAGCACCGCTGCGCATTCAGTCACGTCGATCCTGCTGTCCCACAGCAATCACCTTTGTCGGCGTGCCAGACACCGTAAAAGATTCAACCGGTTCCAGACTTTTCAGAGAAAATGCCTGGATCATTCCCGCCCCCGGTTCTGTCCAGAAAGCATAACGGCCCGCTTGATCAAAGGTGACCGCATGATGCCCGTAATGTCCCTCCACTTTGCTCGGTCCCACCTTAATCTGTTTTAAAACTCGCGCATCCTGAAAATCCAGATCTGCATTCGGATCCAGATCGATCAGACTCAGATACTCATTTTGTTCCAGTTCCTGCGGATGATTATGAAAAACAAATGCCAGCCGCTTGCCCCATGCTGTTTTGACCACTTCCAGACCGGCGGGCGAATTGCCTTCTGCCATTTTTAAAGGAACTGAGATCAGAGCAGGCTCATCTAATCTGGCATTTAACAAACCCAGCCGCGCCGTATCACCCGTTCCTGAAACGAACAGGACATAATTTCGCTGGCTCGTAAAAGCTCCTGTTCGTCCCGCCTTTTTCGTCTCAGGATCTTCTCCCAGTGACAGATGTCGTACGTTTACTTTCGACTGTGAGCCGGGCAGGGGATTCAGATCTGCCTCACACCAGCAGATTCCGTCTGCCGGCGCAAAAAAGACCTTTCTCTCGCAGACAATCGCCCCATGAATGGCCCCCGACGGTAAGACAAACGAATAGGCAATCTGCTCATTCCCGTTGGGAAGAATTCGCGTCACGTCGACCATCCCTTTCTGTGGTCCGCCTCCATCGATCCAGGTAGAGTATCCGGTCTTTCCTGCAGCTACCGCCAGCGTAATATGATTTCCTCCTCCTCGATGAAAGCCGGTTTTGATGTTTGCCTGGGAATGATCTCGATACCATTGAGGGTCCAGACGCGTATAACCGGAATTGCGATCGTTGGCCAGATAGAATACCCCCTGATAACAATACAGATGAGCCGGATTCCCCTGAGCCGAATCCAGGCGTGACTCAATCACCTTTGGCTGTTTTTTAAAGTACCAGTGCGAATGATTACCGTGCGATTCTTCTTTTACTCCAGAATCCATAAAGACCCAGCCACTCTGATCCTGTCCCCCTTCCTGATCACGCACTCCCACCAGTAGTGTCCCCAGACTCTGCTCCATCTGCACCAGATTCTGCGCTTTCGCATCCAGTTCAGGAAATCCGTCAATCACTGTCGGCGTCTCCAGCCTGAGCGTTTTTGCCTTACGCACGTCGGCCCATTTCACCGTTTGCGTGGCGCGATCCTGAAAAAACAGGCGGCAAACAGTTCGTTTTCTGGATGTAGATTTCGATGCGTTTGACTGACTGTGAGACTTTGATTTCTTGAGTCCTTTTGTCTCAGCCTGCACTTTCAACGGCAGTAGCTCTAATAGCACCAGAACAAGCAATAAACTCAGTTTCGTGTGATGTAGGCGCAAAATCCCCATTTTGTTTCTCCTCAGTTGAAAAATGAATGAATGGAACGGCTTCTACAACAACTGTAGAGCCCTTACGTTGAATGGTCTCGCCAGGGTAATCCCGTACCTTCCAGAAACTGGAAGCGCCCCTGGTTGAATTGCAAACAGACCCAGGTTCGTCTCTCGCTGCTCCCCTGAATCCAGTAAAACCGGCGGCGATTTCGTGTGCCGTGATAAACGGCAGGGAGGCCCTGAAACGCAGGGCTGTCCGCCAGACTCGGATTAGCTTTAAAATAACGTGTCAATAACCGACTGTCGGAAGGTCCCAGGTTCTGCTCCCGGGTCCAGTTGACACCGGCGGCAGTAAACGTCTCCGGGTACTCCACTTCAGGCGGCTTTCGTTGTTCCCCACTTTCAGAAGCACAACCGCAAACACTTGCCAGACAGTAGAAGAACGAAAAAGAAAGTCCCCGTCGTATCCAGGCTTTGATCTCACAAGCCGACATGCTGCTTTCCTCTATTTTTGTGTGAATACTCTCAAACAATCAGGAAATTCCGTTTTCAAATCCGAACTGAAATCAAAATTCACCAATGACTTCGCCATCGGCTCTGCTAAAAAGATGACGCAGCGTCAGTAAATCGATATTTTCACCAACAAACCTCACACTGCCATCACACAACAATGCATTGACGCCGCCGGGGTGCAAACTTCGTGCTCCGGAAATCACTTCACCATGATGGGCAACATCCGGTTCTGTTGAATTGGGAGGATAGTAGCCATGCACCAGAGTGCTATAGCCCAACGTTCGAATCCAGGAGCCTGCGCGGCGACCTTCGTATCTGGTTGCCGATCGAGCTGCCAGATCATCCGAAGAGGCAGAGCAGGGACCGCCGCCACTCACCCGTTTCATCTGCCGGTCCGGATTCACTAACAACGTCGTGTCCGGCCCCCGGTCTCCAAACAGAGTTTCTGCCATGAAAATCGTATTCGTTGTACCATCGGTAATATCACGAAACTGAGTCGAGGAACCCCGCCAGAACAGGCCATCATTTTCAGAGGAACAATAATTCGTACTGAGTCCGGAACCGCCGTTAACCATATAATTCGAACCAGCCCAGACCGTTCCATTGTCATCCGTGTAATACACGTCTCCCGCATCACTGGGACAGAGAAAGACCGGCAGCACCTGTCGGGCCACAACTTCCAATGACGGATTGATCGTTGCCGCCCAGGCGGGCCCTGTCAGTAACGGCTCCCGAAAATCAATCAAATTCTGCAAATTAGCCTGATCGAGGTAGGGAAGCAGCTGCGCGGAAGGCGAATAACCATATAAGGAGTCAGAAGCCATCAGCGGGAGCCGGGAATGCGTTTCGTGATAATTGTGTAATGCCAGCCCCAACTGCTTGAGATGATTCTTACACTGCACACGACGTGCCGCTTCGCGCGCCATCTGAACCGCCGGTAATAACAGAGCGATTAAAATCGCAATGATGGCAATCACCACTAGTAATTCAATTAACGTAAAACCGCGTCGTCTCTTCATCATTCGCTCCCTTACTCGGATCAATAATCAATAAAGAATGCAATCGTCGTGGCAAATCGACACAAACCAATACCGCAACTCATTTCGTGTTGACGATTCGATCTTACCACATGCATTAATTATGTAAATACAATTTGTTTGCATTTACATAATTATTTTGATCATTAATTTTTCATGAACCTGTAAAGGCTGCTGGCTGTCATCGATAAAATGAATCCACGAAATACTTTGACTCAGGTCGTGGACAAGCATCAAATCAGACACTATTTTACGCATTCTTATTCATAACCATTCCCTCAATGACTTTTGTGTGAACCATGAACCAAATCACTGTCAGACAAGCCGTTCTCGCCGATATGGATCTTCTCGTGCCTCTGTTTGACAGCTACCGTCAGTTCTACGGACGCACCAGCGATCTTGCTGCCGCGCGAGAATTTCTCTCAGCACGATTTCAACATGGGGAATCAACCCTCTTTCTCGCCTTTGAGTCGGAGACTCCTGTTGGGTTCATGCAACTCTATCCCAGCTTCTCCTCGGTCTCTCTTGCCAGAACATTTATTTTGAATGATCTGTTCGTGAGTCCCTCAGGTCGTCGCAAAGGCATTGGCACTCAACTGCTGACCGCTGCCATTGATTATGCGAAATCCTTGCAGGCAGTTCGGCTCTCACTCGCAACAGAAATTACCAACGAGACGGCTCAAGCCTTGTATCAGTCGTCTGGCTGGAAGCGAGATGAGCAGTTTTATGCCTACCACTTTACACTGTAGCTCTGAGAGTAGTCTGAAAAAGCAATCGCGCAACACCTCACCACAGAGAGAGACTCCAAACGTACTACGCCCCAATCAGGTACCAGGAAAGATAACCAAAGACAATGAAAGAGACTGACCCCAAACTGATTGTTGGCAGTGAAGAATGGTGTGCTTTTCCCGATCTGGGAATTCCTGCCATGAAAGCACGTGTGGACTCCGGTGCCAAAACGTCCTCGATCCATGCCTTTAATGTCCAGAAATTTCGTAGACAGGGGGAAACCTGGGTCAGTTTTGAAGTCCATCCGCTGCAGAATAACCGGCGGGTCGTTGTGCGATGTGAGCGTCCGATTGTCGACAAACGCGTTGTCAAAAGCTCCAGCGGGATCTCGGAAACACGTTTTGTCGTGCTGGCCACGCTCAAGATAGGCACGGTCGCCTGGGAAATTGAACTCACGCTGGCCAACCGGGATTCCATGGGTTTTCGCATGCTCTTGGGCCGTGAAGCTATGAGCGGACGCATGCTGGTCGATCCTTCGATCAGCTTCTGCATGGGTCAGGTCTCCAGTGACACACTCGACAAACATTATGGCAAACGGGAACAAATCCGCAGCGGACTCAAAATTGCACTGCTCGCCAGTAACCAGGAACTCTATAGCAACCAGCGTATTCTGGAAGCTGGTGAAGAGCGCGGACATGAGATGGAGTTTCTCGACATTAAACAATGTTATATGAAACTCGATGCCGTCGAACCGGAAGCACACTACCGTGGAGGCAAGACGCTCGACGATCTGGATGCAGTCATTACGCGGATTCGTCCCAGTATCACTTATTACGGCTGTGCTCTGGCACGTCAGTTTGAAAGTATGAATGTACTGACTGCAAACACATCAACGGCCATCACACAATCCCGCGACAAACTCTATTCACTGCAATTGATGCTGAAAAGCGACATTAACATCCCCACCACCGGTTTTGCAAACTCTCCGATGGACACGAACGACCTGATCGAAATGGTTGGCGGGGCGCCCCTGATCGTCAAGCTGCTGGAAGGCTCACAGGGGCGCGGCGTTGTCTTGGCTGAAACCAGAAAAGCAGCCGAGAGTGTGATCAACGCCTTTAAAGCACTCCGCGCGAATCTGCTGGTTCAGGAATTTGTCAAAGAAGCAGACGGCAAAGACCTGCGCTGCTTCGTGATTGACGGCAAAGTCGTCGCCTCGATCCAACGCGAAGCGGCCCCAGGTGAATTCCGGGCCAACATTCATCAGGGGGGCACGGCTTCCATCGTCAAAATCACTCCCACGGAACGGAAACTCGCCGTCAAAGCCACCAAGGCCCTCGGATTAATGATCGCCGGCGTCGATATCATTCGCTCCAAAAACGGACCGCTTCTGCTGGAAGTCAACTCGTCCCCCGGTCTGGAAGGTATCGAAGCCGCCACCGGCAAAGACATCGCCGGCATGATGATCGCCGCGATCGAGAAGAAGCTCAAATGGAAACGCGAACTGAGCAGCAAACGAACGAAATAATTAAATGTTCTAGGAGTTCTCTGGAAATTCCGTTAAAATTGCACTCTGTCAGTTTAACGTTGCAGAATCGTTCGACTTCCAGGGAGGAGGACACATGCAAGATGGATTGTCCAGACGGATCACCGGACCGCAGCTGTTAGTTCTATTATTGCTCGTAACGCAAGCAACACTTCTCCCGGCACAGGAAGCCTTGGAAGCAAAGAAACCTCAGCGGGAACAAATCGGCACCGCCCTCGGCAAGCCTGTCTATCGCGATCAGCTTAATACTGAATCCACAGATAAACTCACGCACTCACTTCAGTCTCATTTCTCTGCAGTACTAGAGGAAGCTTATTTTGAAAAACACCGAATCCGGCTTGCACCAACCCAGCAGGAATTTGATGCGTATACAGAAGACGACCCCGACTTGAAGAAATTTAGTGTCACCCAGATTTCTTTGAGGCAAGCGAAATTGCGTCAGTTGGAACGCAGCCTGAAAACACCTGATCTCTCCGATCAACAACGCCAGAAACTTGAGAAAGTACGCAAAACTCTCGAGGATCAGCAGCAATTGGATCTCGCCTCGTTTGTATACGATCTGCTGATATACTGGAAAATGGAGGTGGAGATTTACCAGCGCTATGGCGGTGGCCGAGTCCGATCACACATGTTTGGTTTTGAGCCCCTTGATGCCAATCATCGCTGGTTGAAAGAGGAAGAGAAAAAAGGCCGTTTCAAAATCTCAGATCCGAAATTGCGTACGTTATTCTACGTTTACTGGACTGACACCTTCAGCGACGGATTTCTCATGCAGGATCAGGAAGAAATTCGCCGGGACTTCCTCGAACCAAACTGGTTGCGCCAGGCTCTTTCAGAAACGCCAGTCACGGCTAAAAAGCCCTGACCGCTCACTCAGCAGGTTGATCCGCACCGATACACACCAGCTCTTCCTGGCGTTTTCCACCCGACTGTGTGCCGACTCTCAAAAACAGTTCCCCATCGGCGACAGCGGGACTCGCATAGCAGTCACTTCCCAGCTGGTTCACGGCGACTTCCTCAAAACCGTCTTTCTGCGCCTTAAACACAAACGTTTCTCCTGACAGATTCGGCACATAGATCAGCCCGTTACACAAAATTGGCGAAGCGCTGAATGAACCACGCAGGCGATGTTTCCAGAGCACGTCGCCCGTCTCGGTTGACCAGCAGAAGACGATCCCGTCGTCCGTGATCCCGTAGAGCTGTTCTCCCTCAACCAGCATGGATGGTTCATAGATTTTGGTTTTATCAGACCAGAGCAGTTTCCCCTCGGCAGATAAACCCACCGTTTCACGTTTGGGATAACCACCACTGGCGAAAATTTTGTCATCCGTTGTGACAATCGTGCCGCACGTCGCTTCGGCCAGACAGGGAGTGCTCCAGTTTTCTTTCCCTGTCGCAGGATCAAAACTGGCAACCTGATCACAGCCGCTGATCAGCAATTGATCGCGGCCCCCGACATGCGCCACCACCGGACTGGAATACGTACTGACCGCAGGCCGCGAAACCCGCCAGGCAATCTTGCCCGATTTCCGATCCAGTGCGGCAATATAACCGCCGCCCCGGTTATCGGCGGCGATAATCACAAAGGATTTATAGAGCAGGGGGGGAAGGGGCATAACCGAATTTTGAGTTGAAGGCGCCCAGCTCTTTCTGCCAGAGTTGCTTGCCGTCTAAATCAAACGCCGTTGCGATGATCTTTCCTGAATTTAGAAAGACCGCATAAATGCGTTCTCCATCACACAACAACGTCCCGTTTGCATTCGTCCCTTTTTTGTGTAGTTCTCCCGGTGAAGGAAAGCCCCCTTTATGCAAGACTTTTTCCCAACGAACCGTTCCATCGGTACGATTAAAGGCCATGATCATCTGCTCCTGATTCTGGTCATCGGCAGTCGCCAGCAATACCAGATCATTCACAATCACAGGCGAGCCATGCCCGCGCCCGGGAAGAAACGTCCTCCACTTTACATTTTTCGTCTCATCCCACTCTGTTGGCAGTGCTTGATCAGGAGCGTGGCCGTTTCGCTGCGGTCCGCGCCAACCAGGCCAGACTGTGGAAAGATCCGGAATATCGGAATCACTTAATGAGACGCCACTCGACTGGACGGAGATTTCTTCTACCGGAGTCGTCTTCGTACAACCGGCAACCAATAGAACACCGACCAGGAACAAACGGCTGAAAAATGTAACCATCTCGAATCACTCCTCCTTGAAGTTTCTATTTTGAAAAGTCGATGGCGGGACATTTTTGATTCACAAAACTGGCACTGATTCTATGGGATTGACAGAATCAGTGCCAAGTTCAAAACACGATTCTTAATCGATTATAACTTTTTCAGAAAGACATTCTTAAAGCGAATTTCGCCGCCGTGAGTCTGTAACTGAATCGGGCCGGTCTCGTAGATGGGCTGATCTTTTTCATAATAGTTATCCATCTTTTTGTTGTCGACAACCAGCTTGTCGTTCATATAAACGGTGACCTTATCACCTTTCATAATGATGCGGAAATGATTCCATTCCCCAAACGGTTTATCGGCATGCACGAGTGGATATTTGCCTTCCCCCTTATTATTAAACAACCCACCGGAACCAAGATTCGCTTTGCGATCCCATTTGCCGCCTTCTTTCGTGGTGTCCCAGATCTGTACCTGAGGCACGCCACGCAGATAGATACCGCTGTCAGCTTTGGCGACGGTTTTATAATCGAGCAGTAATTCAAAATCACCAAAGTCTTCCGCCGTCGTCAGATAAACGCCTTTCCCGTCGTTGACGAGCTCACCATCTTCAACTGACCAGTGCTCTAAAACATCTTCCCAGTTCTTTTTCAGCAGTTCCTTGCGTTCGGCTTCCGACATTTTCTTGACAGCCAGAGGACTTCTGCCTTTGACTTTATGGTAATTCATCCCGATCCAGCCCGACAGATCCTTCCCGTTAAACAGGGCAATAAAACCTTCAGGCGGCTGATTCAGTTTGGAGTCCGCTTTTTTTTCGCCCGCGGATAACACGGAAGTCCCCACAAGTGCGAGAACCAGAAACGAACAAAGACGCTTTTGGAAACTGATCTTTGTATCCATAAATCATTCCTCTTACTGTCAAAGGTGTGAATTAATACTCTGGGGAAGATTCAGTAACCTTCCTAACTAATTACTCTAATTTCACATTCGAGGAAATACAATGTGCCCGCGCGAAAGTCATGCAGAATTCAAGAAAAGGGAACCGTCCTGTTACGGAAGTTCTGTTGTCACTTGATGCCTCAAGTCATTTATACAGTGGAATTTAGCCTGTAAATCCTTTTTTTCTATTCGGTACATCGTTTGCTGCCTTATATTCTCACAATGAATCAGGTACGATCAGTTCAGGATGAGCCAGTTTTACACGCCAGTAAACAACAACGCGCAGAAATGCGTTACGCGACAGTGGTCGCTCATCGATCACGGTGGTCGCTCAGCGACCGGTCTCTCTCAGGATCGTGCCATCCGATTCTTTTTCGCCGGTTCGTACGCGCTGTTACGAACCATGCTTTGTCGAAATTTTGCTCCGCTCTTCGCGCAGGACGGACTCTAACTACAAATTCATTTTCCCAGGATGCCGGAAAGTGTCACTCTCTTAAAGACCTCAAAGGAACAGGATGAAGAAAATGGCCCGAGATGTTTTAAAAAAATCATCCAAGCAGAAATCAAAATCAACCACTAAAACAAAAGCCGCGGCGTTTCCCGCCAAAAAACCGGATGACCTGAAAATCACACTCATCAGCCTGCACGGTTTGATTCGCGCCCACAACCCTGAATTAGGCCGCGATGCTGATACGGGAGGTCAGGTCAAATACGTACTGGAACTCGCACGCGAACTGGCCGCACATACGCACGTCCGGGAAGTCGAATTGCTCACCCGACAGATTATCGATCCCAAAGTGGACGATGATTATGCCCAAGTTGAAGAACAAATTTCCGAAAACGCCAAGATCGTCAGAATTCCCTTCGGCCCCAAACGTTATCTGCGCAAAGAATCATTGTGGCCTTACCTCGAATTATTCATCGACCAGACACTGCAACATTTTAAGCGAACCGGCCTGCCAGACATCATTCACGGTCACTATGCCGATGCCGGCGTTGCCGGTGCCCAGTTGGCACGTCTGCTGCACATTCCCTATGTCTTCACCGGTCACTCACTCGGTCGTGTGAAACGACAACGTCTGTCACTCAGTAAAACCGATATCGACGCACTCGAAAACAAATATAAGTTCACGACGCGCATCGAAGCCGAAGAGCTCGCTCTCGAAACCGCATCCATGGTCGTCACCAGCACCAATCAGGAAGTTGAACAGCAATACCAACTGTACGATCATTACGAACCCTCGCGGATGGAAGTCATTCCTCCCGGCGTCGATTTAGACTCATTCGCACCAGCAGATAAAAACTGGAAGCTGCCTCATATCGCCAGCGACCTGGGACGCTTCCTGCGTGAACCCGACAAGCCCATGATTCTCACCATGGCACGCCCCGATGAACGCAAAAACCTGGAAATGCTCGTCCGCGTTTATGGCGAGAGCGAACAACTGCAGGAAATGGCCAACCTGGTCATGGTTATGGGAGCCCGTGATGATCTGCGCGAATTACCAAAAGGGCAACGTTCGATCATCGAAAACGTGCTCTATCTGATCGATAAGTACAACCTGTATGGAAAAGTTGCTTACCCGAAAAAACATCAGCCAGATGACGTTCCCGAATTGTATCGGCTCGCGACATCAACCAAGGGAGTTTTCATCAATCCCGCGCTCACCGAACCCTTCGGTCTGACTCTGTTGGAAGCCGGTGCTACCGGCTTGCCCATTGTCGCCACCAATGATGGGGGACCGCGAGATATCATCGCCAACTGTCAAAACGGCCTGCTGGTGGACCCGTTAGATCAATCTGCCATCGAACATGCACTGCTCCGCGTGCTCACAGAACCGGAACAGTGGACCGACTGGTCAGCAAACGGGATCAAAGGCACACGCGAATTCTATTCCTGGAATAATCATGCCAATCGTTATCTGCGTGACCTGGATGACATTCTCGAACATTCGCCGGCCCCCGTGCTCGCAGACAAATCGACTAACAGACGACTTCCCGATTTTGACCGGTTGATTATCACCGATCTGGACAATACACTGACGGGCGACGATGACGCATTAAAGGAATTCATCGAACTGATCCGTGAAAATGAACATATCGGTTTTGGTATCGCAACAGGCAGACGTCTGGATAGTGCCATGGCCTTAATTAAGGAATTGGGACTTCCCCAACCAGACCTGATTGACACCGACGCTGGTACACAAATACACTACGGTGAGCACCTCACTCCCGACCTCAGTTGGCGCAAATCAATCGACTATGCCTGGAAGCCGGAAGAGATTCGAAAAACGCTCGATCCACTCCCGGGTTTCTTTCCTCAGGAAGACGAACATCAGTCAGAATTTAAAGTCAGTTACGAAATCGATACCAGCCTCAGCCCCAGTATCACAGCCATTAAAAAAATTCTCCGGGAAGCCGGTTTGCGTGCTAAGGTTATTATGTCCCTCGGCATGTATCTTGATATCATCCCCGTACGGGGTGGAAGCGACCTTTCCATGCGGCATGTTCTCTGGAAATGGGGCTTCGCTCCGGAACATGTTCTCGTCTCAGGCGACTCGGGTAACGATGCCGGCATGCTGTTGGGACGGACGCTGGGCGTCGTTGTCGGCAACCATAGTGAAGAGCTGGAAAAGCTCCGTAATCGTCCCCGCGTCTACTTCGCGAAAGCCTCGCATGCTGCAGGCATTCTCGAAGGCATCAAATACTACAACTTTTTAGACAAGATAACTATTCCCAATGATCGGATCGAATGAGCACGGCGCAGGATGAGATTGACTTCAAAGCGGATCTGACACTGCAACGCTTGCAACCGCAGCTCGAAGCAGTCTGGCAAACCAGCCAAATCAGTGATGGCAAACGACACGAATTCGAATTAAGACTGAAGGAACATTGGCGCCCTCTGTTTGCGCTACTCTTTCGTCTATATCACTCCCGGTACGACTTCTTCTATCATATCGAACAGGTCCTGATCACCGCTGCAAAAGCCTGGGCCGAACGTCCCGAAGCCCTCTGCAAACTCGATCGCCACCGCATCAACGAACCCAACTGGTTTCAGTCGGAAAAGATCTCTGGCGGTGCCTTATACGTCGATCTGTTCGGCGATAATTTAAGCAAACTTCGCGAGAATGTAGGCTACTTCAAGGACCTCGGCCTGACTTACTTACACTTTATGCCGCTGTTCGCCGTCCGTCCCGGCAATAATGACGGGGGATACGCCATCAGCACGTATCGCTCAGTAGACCCCCGGCTTGGTACCATCGACGACCTGCGTCTGCTCGCCGCTGACCTGCGCGAAGCCGGCATTTCACTGGTCCTCGATTTTGTCTTCAATCATACGTCCGATGACCACGAATGGGCACAACTCGCCCAATCCGGAAATCGTGAGTACCAGGATTTCTATTACATTTACCCCGATCGCACGGAACCCGAAAAATACGAACGCACGCTCCGGGAAAT
Organism: Gimesia alba; assembly: GCF_007744675.1. NCBI lineage: Bacteria > Pseudomonadati > Planctomycetota > Planctomycetia > Planctomycetales > Planctomycetaceae > Gimesia > Gimesia alba. The sequence goes on along the minus strand of NZ_CP036269.1, from coordinate 3,403,631 downwards.
TTTTCCCACCGTCCGCCGCGGCAACTTCACCTGGCACGACGGCATGCAACAATGGGTCTGGACCACCTTTAACAGCTTTCAATGGGACCTGAATTACACGAACCCCGCTGTCTTCCGTGCCATGCTCGATGAAATGTTTTTCATCGCCAACACCGGCATCGATATCCTGCGCCTCGACGCCGTCGCTTTTATCTGGAAACAGATGGGGACAAGCTGCGAAAATCTGCCCGAAGCACACACCCTCATTCAGGCCTTCAACCGCCTGGCACGCATCGCCACGCCAGGCCTGTTGTTCAAGTCCGAAGCCATCGTCCATCCCGACGATGTTGTCAAATATATCAGCGAGGAAGAATGCCAGATCTCGTACAACCCCACACTGATGGCGCTGCTCTGGGAATCGCTGGCGACACGCAAAGTCAACCTGCTGACACAAACACTCAAACACCGCTATAAGCTTCCCCCCAATACAGCCTGGGTCAATTATCTGCGCTGTCATGATGACATCGGCTGGACCTTCGATGATGCCGATGCCGAAGCCATCGGTATCAACGCCTATGATCATCGTAACTTCCTCAATGAATTCTATACCGGCCAGTTCCCGGGCTCGTTCGCGCGTGGCGTTCCTTTTCAGGAAAACTTCGAAACAGGCGACATGCGCATCTCCGGAACGATGGCGTCTCTCGCTGGTCTGGAACAGGCCATCGAAGAAGACGATGACGAAAAGAAAAAAATCGCCATCAGCCGCATGCTTCTTCTGCATGGCGTTTCACTCAGCATCGGCGGCATTCCACTTCTCTATCTGGGAGAGGAATGGGGCATGCTCAACGATTACGACTTCGTCAAAGATCCCGCCAAAGCCGGCGATTCCCGCTGGATTCATCGTCCCAAAATGCAATGGGAATACCTCGACGAACTCGATGACCATATCGGCACTGAAAACGGTTCAATCCGCAAACAGATTTATCGATCCACACAAAAATTGATCGCCTTAAGAAAATCACTGCCCGCACTCGCCGGCCAGGACATGGAGCTGATCGCAACGGCAAATGACCACATTCTCGGTTATGTGCGCTTACATGATGGCAATCGCTTAATCGTCCTCGCGAATTTTTCTGAAGAAACCCAGGAAATCGACGGTAACAAACTCCGTACTGCCGGACTGGGACGATTCTTCCAGGATATGATCGAAGATAAAACCTACGCGACCTCAGAGAAACTGGTGCTCGCACCGTACCAGATCCTCTGGCTCAATCGCGTCTAACCGACGGAACGATCTGATGTCCCCGATGAAACCGAATCAACCAGCCGTCTCCTCTCGAGGGCACGTCCTGGCTACCGATCTCGACGGCACCTTCATCCCCCTCGAAGGCAACACACAAAACCGGTCCGACCTGCAAACACTCACCAGCCAGTTCGCCGCTCATGACATCTCCCTGATCTTCGTCACCGGCCGTCACTTCGAATCGGTCGTTGCAGCCATCACCGAATTCCAACTCCCTGAACCAGAGTGGATCATCTGCGATGTCGGCACCTCAATCTTCCAGCGACAGACATCCGGTGAATTCACCCCCGTCTCCGCGTATCAGGATTATCAAGATCAGATCATCGCCGCCATGCCTATCGCCACACTCCGTGAACGGCTGCAGTCGATTCCGGGTTTGCGTCTGCAGGAAGAAGAAAAGCAGGGGCCTTTCAAACTCAGCTTTTACGCCGACGCTACAGAACTCGATAAACTCGTCGAACAGATCCAGGCCGATCTTGACCAGACACAGGCTCCATACTCCATTATCCACAGCGTCGACCCCTTCAATGGTGATGGCCTGATCGATCTCCTGCCGGCCACCGTCTCCAAAGCACACGCGCTCCAGTGGTGGTTCGCCGAGTACAACCTCAACTCGGAAGACATCGTCTTCTCGGGCGATTCCGGCAACGACCTCGCCGCACTTACCGCCGGCTATCGCACGATTCTGGTCGGCAACGCCAGTCGCACACTCGCGCAGCGCGTCCATCGACTGCATCAGGAATCCGGCTGGAAGAACAGACTCTACCTCGCACAAAGCGCCGCCACCAGCGGCGTCCTCGAAGGCTGTCGTTGGTTTGGACTCGCAGAAACCCCAGCCACTCCCATTGAACGCCTCGGAGCCACTCCCGTCACTGCCAACAAAACCCATTTTCGTGTCTGGGCTCCCAAGCGAGACAATGTCACTGTCGAAATTCAAGATAGCGACACCACCATCGAACACGACTTGCACCGCGACGAACACAGTTTCTTCTCTGGCACTGTTCAGAACGCCCGGCCCGGCTCCCAGTATCAATATCGCCTCGATAATAACGTCGCACGTCCCGATCCCACGTCGCACTATCAACCACAGGGCGTTCACGGCCCTTCCCAAATTGTCGACCACCGCGACTTTGCCTGGACCGACCAAAACTGGCAAGGCATTGAAAAACGCGCGTTGATCATCTACGAACTCCACCTCGGTACCTTCACCGAAGACGGCACCTTCCGCGCCGCCATCGAACGCCTGCCCGCCTTGCTCGATCTGGGAATCACCGCCGTCGAACTCATGCCCGTCGCTCAGTCGCCCGGACATTGGAACTGGGGTTATGACGGTGTCGATCTGTTCGCCGTTCGCAATACGTATGGCACTGTTGACGACTTCAAAGCCTTCGTCGACGCCTGCCATTCCGCGGGCCTCGCCGTGTTACTAGACGTCGTTTATAACCATCTGGGACCGGAAGGTAACTACCTCTCCGAATTCGGCCCTTACTTTTCCGACAACCACCACACCCCCTGGGGCGACGCCGTCAACTACGACGGCCCCGATGCCGCACACGTCCGACAGTTCATCACCGACAACGCGATCTACTGGCTCGAAGAATTTCATCTCGACGGTTTAAGACTCGACGCCGTCCACTGCATGTACGATGACAGTTCGTTTACCATTCTCGATCAAATCCGTCAGACCGTCACAACGTTTGCGGCGTCCCGGAACCATCCCATTCACCTCATCGCCGAATCCAACGTCTACAACCACGAAATGCTGACCGCCGACCAGAGCAGGGGCGCCTATGATGCCATCTGGTGCGACTGCCTGATGTATTCGCTCTACTCGCACGCACTCCCCGAACTGTCACTGACCCATCGCCAGTACAAAGGGACGCGCGATCTTGTAGAAACACTCGCGCACGGCTATGTCTACGCCGGTAAGGATTCCCAGCGCGTGTCTGAAAACCAGCGCAAAAGCCGGCATTTTGAGTCACTCGTAATCGCTCTGCAAACCCATGACAGCGTCGGCAATCACCCACACGGCAAACGAATTCACCACCTGACTTCCAAAGAATTCCAGAAAGCCGCCGCCGCCCTCGTCCTGCTCTATCCCGGAATCCCGCTGATATTCATGGGTGAAGAATGTGCGACCGAAGCCCCATTCCCGTTTTTCGTCGATTTCGAAGACCAACAGCTCCGCACAGCCGTTGACCTTGGTCGCAAAGGAGAATACCCGGAGCATATCTGGCAGGACGCCTATCTCCCCTCGAATGCAGACGCCTTTTATCATGCCAAATGGAACAACGCTACCGGGCGCGACCATGATATGCACGAGTGGTATCGCCGTCTGCTCCAGCTCCGCAAGCAAGGCCTCCAAGTCGGCTGGCTCACACCAGCCCACATGAAAACCGAATGTAACCCGGATCACAATCTCTTCACCATACACTACCAGCACACTACTATCACCACTCGACTGACGCCCCCGGCGATTACCGACGCCAAACCCATCGCCGTCCCCCTCAAGGGAAAACTTCTACTGTCCTCCGACCCCGATCCCGTCATCGAAAACAACCAGATCGAACTCGCCCCCAACCACGCCATCATCACCCAACAATAGCTCCCAAGTAAGGGAAAACCCGGTGGCACTGTTGGCTTGCCAACAGTGATTACCAATCATCCCAAAACCACGAAAAGCAGGAGTCGCCTTGCCGCGAGACGTCGCAATAGTTCAGACCACAATGAAACCTCTCAAAACGTCAACACCCGGATAAAATTTCACGACAATCGATTCTTCTTCCGCTCACGATCCCAGGCAAACCGGGCCCCCAGCCGAATCAGAAACCACCCCCACCACGCCTGTAACCAATTCGCCCGGCTCGAACCTGACCGAGCCACTAACCGCCAGATTGTATCTGTTTCACAGCGCGTAAATTGACCGGTCTCATACAGCCGGTCATGAATCACTCCCGCCAGATCCACGCGGGAACAATCGATCATCAACTGACTTAAACGGGGCAGGGAACGGGAGTCCACAATGAAATTCGCCGGGACTACAATCTCTTTACCGCGCACATTCACAACCAAATCACAAAGTAACCGGCGACTGCCATCCGAAAGGCGTTCCGTCCGCAGTGGTCCGCTCATAATCGTGACGGTCTGGTCTGTCTCAGCCATTAACATGCCCTTCATCTAAAAAATCATTCAGAAAGAACCTGTTCAATAAACGTTTCATAACTAGAGTCTCTATAGTCAGCATGAGGGCTTCTTGTAGTGAATAAACCGCCTGTTTACTCATTTTTAGACTCAGAAAGAAAGCTATCGCATGAACTTCCCAACCAACGGTTCAGAACAGACAATGAACAAATCTGCGTCACAACTGCTTGAATTTAGGCCAAACGGGAAGGGGAAACGCATGATTTACCTTGCTCTGACTGCAATACTGCTGGTTTTGTTCTTCTTTAGCTGGAAGTTGACCGCCAGAAGTGCATACGAATCAGCCCCGTATACCGTTGTCGAATCCGCGGACTCTTTTGAAATCCGTGACTATCCTGATTTAATGCTGGTGATGACAGACAGCAAAGCACAGCCTGCTGACAAAGACAAACGCTTCATGAAACTGTTCCGTTATATTCAAGGTGCAAACCAGCAGGAACAAAAGGTCTCCATGACAACGCCGGTATTCATGGATCCCGAAACACAGAACGCCAGTGGAAAAATGGCGTTTGTGATTCCTGAAAAAACCAGAGCAGCGGGCATACCAGAGCCAACGGGCGCTGACGTCAGCATTCAAAAACGCAAAGGGGGACGCTTTGCCGTCTATCGCTTTAATGGACGTTTAAATAAAGAAACCACTATGAAAGCAGAGCAGAAATTACGCACATGGATCAAAGAAAAAGGCCTGACTCAATCAGGCAGTATGGAAGCAGCCGGTTACGATCCCCCTTGGACACCGGGCCCTCTCAGGCGTAACGAAATTCTGATTCGCCTGGAACAACCCGCTGATATGAATTCGAAAAAACAGGATTCCATATAACACACGAATTCCGCGCCATGCACCGAGAGCATCAGACATCTTGAAAACACTGTTCCTGCTACAACTGGTTTCCACCTTCTACATGGTTGGATTGATCTGGTTCGTCCAAATCGTACATTACCCCCTGTTCGCGTTGGTCGGGCGACCCGGGTTCACCCGCTATCAGCAGGCGCATCAAATCAGAACCACTTACGCCGTCGGCCCCATGATGCTCACCGAAGCAGCCACAACCGTCGCCATCGTCTATTGGCCTCCTCCCGGCATGGGTCCCGCTTTTACCTGGACCGGCGTCGGCTTGTTGTTTATCGTCTGGATCTCAACAGCCGTGCTACAAGTCCCCCGGCACCACGTCCTCGCGGCTCGGTTTTCTCCCCGACACATCCGAGGGCTGGTCTTTTCCAACCAGGTCCGCACCTTCGCCTGGACGTGCCGCGGACTTCTGCTGCTGATCTACCTCTTCCAGATCTTCCCCGACAAATAAATATTCTGTCAGTCCGACTGGCTCACGCCACCATCCAACACCAGCGCCCAACCACACGATCATCATAAACAACATCCGAGTCTCTATAAAAATGTAGGGGGAGCCCTATGTGGCTGCCCACCGTACGACATCACCACCATCTCCACCCCACATTGGCAATACGGAGAACCTCCCTTCGCCAAACCGCAAAAACGCCAACCCCACGGGCGGACACATGGGTCCGCCCCTACTTTTGTTGCATCCAAACTGTCATTCCATCACTTACCACATTACAATAAATGAATTCTCGTACGACACCGGAGGGGTGGCACTGTTGGCTTGCCCAACAGTGAGAGGAAAAACGAACCTAACACCGAGAGAAACACCGATGAAACATCACTGGTGGAGTCTAACACTGATGCTATTACTAATCTCCCTCTCGAACAAAAGCGATGCCGTGGAATCAATCCAGCGGATCAATGACATCGAATACGCGACCACCCCCGAGCAGCGTCTGCTCCTCGATCTCTATCTACCGGAAGGCGTTAAACACCCGCCGCTGCTCGTCTGGATTCACGGCGGTGCCTGGCGTGCCGGCTCGAAAGACAACATGCCGCTCACCGACCTCGTCCAGAACGGCTTCGCCGTCGCCAGTGTGGAATACCGGCTCTCTCCGGTCGCGAAATTCCCCGCCCAGATTCACGACATCAAAGCCGCCATCCGCTTCCTGCGCGGCTCCGCAGAAAAATACGGCTATAACGCCGACAAAATCGGCATCCTCGGTTCCTCCGCCGGCGGGCATCTTGTGGCACTCATGGGTGTCACCAACGGACATCCACAACTCGAAGGAGACCTCGGCGATTTCGACGACGAATCATCCAGCGTCCAGGCCATCGTCGATTATTATGGCCCCACGAATTTCATGACGATTCTCCCGCAATCCACGCCGCACGGATTGAGCGTCCGCGTCCCCGCACTGCAACTGCTGCTTGGCGACCGCCCCGAACGAACCCCGGACCTCGCTAAACTCGCCAGTCCCGTGTTTCATATTGACGATCAAGACCCGCCGCTGCTGATCATCCACGGCGATCAGGACCCGCAGGTCCCCATCAACCAATCCCACGAACTCCACGGCAAATATAAACAGCACAAACGCAAAGTCACCTTCGAAGTCATCCACGGCGCCGCCCACGGCGGTCCTGAGTTCTTCGACGCCGAACGCATGCAACTCGTCGAAACATTTCTGAAAAAACACCTCAAAAAGTAGGGGTCGACCCATGTGTCGACCCGCCGCGCGACGATCCCACCGGTTCACACACACATCGGCACCACGCAAAACATCCCCACGCCGCAGCACAAACACACCAACCCCACGGGCGGACACATGGGTCCGCCCCTACATCACATATAATATTTGTCTTTCCCTCAATTCTGGGGATTGGTTCTGATGTATTCTACGATTTCGAAATACGCTTCTTCGTCGCGAATGATGTGTTCGTAATAATTCCGTTTCCACAATCGTTTGGAAAACTGCAACCAACCCTTTTGCTTCACTCCTCGCATATACTCATTGATCGACATCGTTTTAAACCATTGAACAACTTTTGCGACAGTCGGCGAATCATCCTTGTTCATGTCATGATCCCTCCGATTAATCTGAACAATTCCATGTAGATGATTCGGCATCACAACAAACTCATGAAATGTTATCTCTGAGAATTTTTCATCTACTTTGTTCCACCATTTTTGAACCATCTCTCCTGCATGGTTGAGGTTCATGACTCCATCTTGAACCGAACCAAACAGGCACAGAGAACTTTGTGTGCAGATTGTAAGAAAATAAAAACCGGCCTGCGAATAATCATACCCCGGCATTCGAATTTCCTTCCGCCGAGGTGAATTCATTTCTGGTCTCTTTCGTTAGTTGATACTTATGTCCCCCATACATCAAATCAATAACATCGCAACAGGTCAAACAAAAAACGTAGGGGTCGACCCCACCGGTTCACACCCACATCGGCACCACGCAAAACATCCCCACGCCGCAACACAAACACACCAACCCCACGGGCGGACACACGGGTCCGTCCCTACAATATCCCCCACGTAGGGGCAGGCCTATGTGCCTGCCCGCCTTGCGACACCCCATTCGATTTATGCCCACAACGTAATACAAAACAGACTTCCGTGTGCCACTGTTTGCTCCTCAAACAGTGCCAAATCAGCGTCAACTTCACCGTCAATCTCACCCTAAATTAACCATTCATCCAAACTGGATCCATCCGTTAAATCTGCCGAAAATAGAATAGGGGACTCGGCATATTTTTCGTCATCAATGCGTAGCGTGAACAGGGAGCGTGAGACAGTGAGGCTTAAGGACTTCGTTCCCATTCTGATCCTGCTGCTGGTCTTCCCGGCATATCAGGCGGCCGGAGCAGAAACGGGCGATGAAGGAGCAGGGGAGCCGCAGACGAATGCCAAGCCTGAGGTGATTCCCCCCGACCAGTTCAAACCAGACCAGCTACCGATAGCCGACCTGCACGTCGCACAACCAGACGACCGTCTGCTGAGCCCCTGGCTGAACAAGGATAACGGCATCACAGTCACCCCCATCTATTACGGCGAACTCTTTACGAACGCCCACGGCGGCATCGCCACGAACGGCTCGACCCAGTACGAAGGCCTGCTCGATCTGTCGCTCGATTTTGATTTTGAAAAAATGAACCTCGCCATCCCGGGCCGCGCTGCGTTACTCTTTCAAAATACACATGGACGGGGGCTCGATCAGTTTGTCGGTGCCACACAGCTCATCAGCAGCATCGACTCTTACGACAACATCACCCAGATCAGCGAACTCTGGTGGCAACTCGATTTCTTCGACGAAGCGCTCACCTTCCGCATTGGTCGACAGGATATCAGCACTGAATTCATCACCATGGAGACCGCCGGCGATTTTATTAACTCCGCGTTCGGCCTCTCCCCCTCAGCCGGTCTCCCGTCGTTTCCGGCTCCCAGTCCGGCGATTATCCTGATGACCGATCTCAGCGATTCTGTCACCTTCAAAGCCGGCATGTGGGACGCCTATCGCAGTAATGAACGGGGAATCTTCTCTCAAAACGGTTCCATCCTTTACATTGCTGAATTCGAATACCGCTACACGACTGCGCGGAATCAACTCCCCGGCATACTCTCATTCGGCGTCACCTATGAAACCCCGGGTGAAGTCCCCGCTGGTGCCATCCCCCGATCGTTCGGCTATTACCTGCAGATCGAACAAATGCTGTATCGCGAAGCCGACAGCACAGACGACAACCCGCAGGGGCTCTCAATCTTTGCACAACACTATCCAACCGAGACCAACGGCTATTCCCCATTTCCCGAGATTCCCCAAGACGGCCTGGCCGGCTTTGCTTACACGGGACTGCTTCGCGGCCGCGATGAAGACGTCGTCGGTGCCGGCATCGGCTGGGTCGAACTCAACCAGGGAGGCACCGATGAGGAATTGATGGTCGAAGTCTTCTACAAAGCCCAGATCAACGACAATTTGAGCATCCAACCCGACCTGCAATACATCAACACCCCCAGCGGCCTCTACCCCAACGCCCTCGCAGCCGGCATCCGCTTCCAGCTCGATCTGTAAAACGGGCGGGTGGCACCGTTGGCTTGCCCAACGGTGATAAGAACCAGATTCCAACAATACAGCTTTTCGTGCGTTTCGTGGTAGCAAAAACAGATATCCGTGTCGCCCCCTCGTATTGCCGGTAATCCAGCACGAGCCAGGCCCGAATCAACTTCGGACCCAGCACGGATTTGGAAAAAAACGGAAACGCTGACAGCCATCAATGATGATGATGGAAGGCCGCGTCTTTTTCATTTCCACCTGAGATCACATACGCCAGCAGATCCAGAATCTGTTCTTTGTCCAACGTGTTCAGCAAGTTGGCCGGCATGATCGAGACAGGCGAGGAACGTTGAAACTCGATTGCGCTCTTTAGAATCTTCTGCTCCTTCACTTGCGGAGGCCCTGTCACGAGTGTCAACGAAGTCTTATCTTCAGCGACAATATTTCCATTCAGACTTCGGCCATCTTCCAGCAGGAGCAGTACCGTTTTGTACTTATCCTCAATTTTGCGGGAAGGCTCAAGAATTTCTGCCAAGATTGCTTTGGCGTCGTGCTTATGCTTCTTCACCACTTCATCAAGATTCGGACCGATGGAGAGATTCTTGCCAAGAGTCACGCTGTTCTTATCTAATTTGTGACACTGAGCACAAGCAAGCTTAGTAAAGATTTCCTTACCTCGCATAAAATTCCGATGTTGTCCTACACGTTTCACATCTTTATCCAGATCGGCCAGTTTCCATTCTGTAACCTTCGTAACCTGTTCCGGATTTTTTTCGAGAAACTCTTTGAGGTCGTTGGTCACATACATCGTTCCCCGCATCAGCAGGTGGTGTCCGGGGAACGAGCAGATGTAAGGGTAGGCCCCCTCTTTTGTCGGAGCGACGAACTCGATTACCTCTTCCTGACCATGGTCGACCAGTTTGCTGTGCCAGAGAATTTCCTTGCTCTCGGGAATAAATCCGACTGAGAATCCATGGGCTCCCAAAGCAATCGCCGCCAGACCCACTTCATCGGCTTTCCCGGGATTGACCAGCATAATGTTGTGAGGCATATAATCCGGGTTGGCAAACGTGAGTTTCACCTTCTTACCCGGCTTCACAGTCAGTTTCGTCACGTCGTATCGCATCCGCTCGCGGACCGTCCCGATGCGAATTGTCGTGAGTTCAGGAGTATCACTGAGAATGCCTGACTTTTGTGTCGCTGCTTCTTCCGATTCTGCGATCACACCGCCACGCATGGTACTTTCGACATTAAACCACAAATGCTTCACCGTGTTTGCAGCAATCCGCGCGTGCGGCTCGGGAGATTTCAACAGCAGCCCCAGTAATTCCAGATTGCGATCATTGTGCTGCTGATGCAACCAGAGTGCTTCGAGCAGATGGTGTGCGTCTTCTTTTTTGTTCGGATCAAATTGCTTGACCCATTCTTTTGTGGCAGCGATCACGTCAGCGGAATCGCGTTCACTCAATTCGACGCGCGTTCGGTGACGAATGCCATCGATGGGCGATTTCAGATTGTCGAGCAATTTAGCAATCGGCTGGCCGTCAATGGCAACCGGTTTTTGCAGCGGACGCCCCTTAGCGGTCATTCGGTAAATACGACCATGTTGATGGTCACGATTGGGATCACGAACATTGTGCTGCATATGGCCGATGATCACATTGTGCCAGTCGCAGAAATATAATGAACCATCGGGAGCAAAAATCGCATCCGCGGGGCGGAAATTCTTGTCTCCGCTCATCATCAGACCCTTTGACTTGTCTTCCGTTTTGGAGCCGTCCGCATTGACCCGCATCACCGTCAGATCATCACCGGCAGGCTCGCCCCACACAGTACCTTTCTCACCATCCCGCGCCAGGTCATAGTGCTTGATACCCAGAAAACCAATCACGTTACAGATCAAAAAGTCGCCTTGCATGGACTCAGGGAAGTGAGCACTGCTGACCACTTCACTGGCGGTCACAGGCCGCACTTCTTTCTTGAGCAGTTCGTGCATTTTGAACCCGGCCTTATCCGGACGCACCTGATAGGCCCGGCCACCGGTTCCATCGGTCGCATAGTGATAACCCCAGTAGTCAAACGAGATCCCATGCGGGTTCGGCGAATTGACGGCATGCATCGAAATGGTGAACCGTCGCGGATCAAAACGATACATGGCCGATTCACCAGCCTGCAGTGAAGGGCCCCAGGGATGTTCGTGGTTATGCACCATGAACACGCCGCTCTGCCAGTAAATCGCACCATCAGGGCCATAGATCAAGTTGTTCGCTGCGTGATGGGTGTCCGAAGAATCCAGGCCTTGCAGCAACACGGTACGGACATCGGCCACGTCATCACCGTCAGTATCTTTCAGGAACACAATTTCCGGCGCGGAAGCGACCAGTACGCCACCATTCCAGAATTCAAAGCCGAGCGGATTCTGAATCCGCGCAAACTCAGTCACGCGATCCGCTTTGCCATCATTATTATCATCGTGCACGATCAGCAACGCATCGTTCATCTCTTTCAGCGGTTCCCACTTGGGATACGTCGGCCAGACAGCCGCCCACAGGCGACCTTTCGTATCGAACTGCATCTGCACCGGGTTAACCAGTTCGGGAAACTGTTTTTCATCGGCAAACAGGCTGACTTCAAACCCGTCAGCGACCGCCATATGTTTGATGCCTTCCTCGCCGCTGATGTAGTTCAGGTTCCCCTCTTTCACCGCACTGGAACTCTTGCTGCCGCCGCCAACATTCGAGATCACCTTGACCGGCTGGGGCACGTTGCTGTCGTCGACTTTGAGATCCTGTCCTTTGGCGACCGCCCAGATCCGGGCATCGCGATTGTTCGTCATCACATCCAGCATCGACAGCTCGTGCTGCAACACAACGGCGTTGGTTTGATCGTTCGTAAATTTCAGAATGGACCGACCGCCCCAGACATCATTCCCATCACGGGCGCGATAGCGGTTATTCCACTTATAAGCCTTATCCAGTACAGCCGACCGTAGCGGCTCCATCGTCTGTGACGCGGTGACCTGATGACCAAACAGTGCGGATGAAATCACTTCAGCCAGCTGTTTGTTCCCTTCTGCCGTCAGATGCACGCCGTTGATGGTCAGAGGCGTACTCGACTCTTTGAACATCTGCAGAGAAGGGTGGAACAGATCCACATACGCGACTCCCGCTTCGCGGGCAGCGGCTGCCGTTGCCTTGGTGTAGGCGGCCAGTTGAACGTTGTGCGATTTGCCGTCAGGTACGTTTTTGCTGCCGGTGTCTTCATGTGCGATCGGGCTGAACAATACAATCCGCGGGAACGATTTTCCGTTGGCCTTCGAACCACGGGTCTTTTTGACAAAATCAATGAGTTTTCTCTGATACTCGTCCGCTTTTTTTACGCCTTCAAATGATTCGTTATAGCCGAAGAATGCGAACACAACGTCTGCCTTCACATGCCGCAGATATTCGGTAATAGTGGCGGCACCCTTGCTGCGCGGGTATGAATCCACTCGATCGCCGCTCACGCTCATATTACGAAAACGAACCTCTTTCCCCTGCAGTTCACTCTGCAACAGTGTTTCCAGCCACCCGTCATGCTGCATCCGATCAGGCAGTCCATTACCGAGAATGGCAACGACATCGCCATTTTGAAAGGCAAACGGAATCGGATCGCGGTAGTTGGCCGGCACGTCAACCAGCGTCGGATCCGTAGCTTGACTGTGTGACTCCGCACCGACCGACTTCGAAGTCGACTTATAAGGCACACCCGGTTTTCCAGCGAAGGTCAGGTATTCCAGATTTCCCTTGTTCTTGACATCGATCTCCATCGTAAAGGGAGCGGCCACATTCGTGACTCGGAACACCGGTTTGCGATTCACATCCAGCAGCGTCAGTGTGAAATCTTCCATACGGCCCTCGAATCCTTCACGATTCCAGATGCCTACCTTTTCCACGTCGACAGCGCGACCGAGATCGACTTCCCACCAGGGATTCTTTGTTCCCGCATTGGCGGTATGTGTCTGCCCGCCTTTGCCCCAGTCAGCGCTTTTATTACCATCGAGTGCCTTGGCGGCGACTCCGGAACCCATCGTGCTTGACTGTGTCGCCTTGCCTCCCTTTGCGATATTTTTTCCACCGCTGATCACTTCAACTTCCGCCAGCGTCAGAATGCGTTTATTGCCCGGCAGTTCGATGCGTACAAAACGTGCCGGCTTACCGGTCACGAGCGATGCGGTTGATTTCTTGGACTTTTTTGCCTTCGCGTTTTTCTTTTTGGGAGCGGGTTTCTTTGGGGAATCGGTTCGCTTCGTATTGTGGTTGGCAGGAATCGGACTTGTAAACCCGGCATACGCTTCCGGCTTGATCCCGTGCGCGTAAGTGGCAAAACCAAATGTATTGGGCTTGAACGGCCCGACGAAGGCCACGTTGGCGTCCGCTTTGATCGCGTCTTCCATGCCCAGCGCCCAGAAACACGCGTTGACCAGCATTCGGCGGTAGCCATCGTTCAACAGATCCTCAGGCGTTCCATACAGCGTCGTAAACACGCGGCCCTTCTTTCCGGAAGGAGAGGTATAAGTGCGCGTCCACTCCGAAGGCATCGGCGGCTTCGTTTCGTCAGCTGGAGAATCCTGCTTCATGCCGTTCAGAGGTTGAGCCATCGTCAATACTTCCCCATCGGTCGGCTTGCCGACATAACCGCCCGCCTGCACCCAGATATCTTTCACGCCGCGCAAAATCGGATGCTGCTTTTTATCGTCAATAATGCTGATGCGTGTGCTCTGCTTATGGTTGGTTCCATAGTGCCCCACCCAGGTCTGCCCCAACACCTGATGTCCAAAACCCTTCTCGTAGTTTTTGTCTTTACTGTTATAGGAATATTCAGAGAAGGGAGCAGAGGCAGGCATATTGAAGGCGTGCGTCGCCGTTCGCATGCCGACCACCGGGCCACCCCGTTTAAGATAATCCACGAGATGCTGCATCTGTTCTTTGGGAAGATTCTGAAACCGCAGAAAGACCACCGCCAGATCCGCCGAATCGAGTGCTTCCATGCCGGGAATATTGGAATTGCCCGCTACAATTTCACCCGTTTCCGGATCGATATTAAACAGCACGGTACACTTGAATCCGTGATGCTTCGCCAGAATACGCGCCAGTTCCGGCAGCGATTCTTCAGACCGGTATTCATGATCGCCGGCCAGGAACACGATATGCTTCCCCTTACCAGGACCATCAGTCCCTTCGTAAACCAGCGGTGCCGCACTGGCCAGGTTAGTCACGCAGAGTGACAGGCAGAGAGCAAGAAGCCAATAAGCGGATTTCAGGGGGGAGTCTGCAATGAGGAAGGAAAGATGTTTCATTGTTCGAGCGTAATCCGTAAAAAGAGCAAAGAGTATCCGGGTGTGAATTTAACTGAATACTCCCAGTTTAGTTACGAACAGAGGCAGAAGCTAGGCTTTCGCTCCCCTCCACAAGAAAAAAACAGGCTGACAAATGAATCCGCCCCGCCATGTCTCCTCTCGTAGGGGTCGACCCATGTGGCTGCCCGCCGTTAGACATCCCCACCATTTCACACTCACATCGGCAACACGCAAAACATCCGCGTGTGCCACTGACCGGCTTGCCCGGCAGTGATTCTATTAGCCTCCTAAAACACCCTCACGCCCCCCCTACAAAACATCTCAACCCTGCGGGCTGACACATGGGTCAGCCCCTACATTTTGTCTAGATTGTTGTTCGTGATGTTCATCTAAGTTGCTGCTGGTGATATCTGGTAGGATTTGTTTGCCGGTGGTTGTTTTCCTGGAACTGGGTTCTATCGGCGGCTGGGTGCGTTTTTTTTATTCGCACTGGTGTTACACAAAATAGAGGAACCGGGGCGAAGGCCCTGCGGCTGATGAGATGGAACAAAACCGGCGGCTGGCGCCGTTCCGCTCACTTTTTTACTGGTTCCATTTGATCTGTTGTCAGTATTTGTATGTCGTGAGGCGGGCGAGCACATGGGTTCGCTCCTACAGGAGAACGTATCATGATTGTGAAATGGATTGTTGTGAATGGCGGCTGCCGGTCAAGGGAATATGGGAATGGTTCTGTGGAGAAGTGCGTCGGGAGGTGCCGGGTGAGTGGCAGGGCGGGTTGTTATGCGGCCATTATGCGTTGGTATGTGTCGACCCGCATAACTTTTTGGGGGTATTTTTTTTCAATGTGGCTGAAACAAGGGACTTTTATGGTGCTGGTTTTCGCAGCGGTGCCGGTTCTCTACCTGAACCAGTACTGTTCTCGCGCGCGACGCATAACTAGAGATCATGCCGATCGGCGTGAGGCAGTCAAGTCCGGTTTCTGCACTGGTCGGCTGTGGAAGTTCAGTCGTGAAGAAGTGGAAAGGAGTCGTATTTGTGGACTGTGATCATTCGAGGGGGCTGTTCATAATTTCGTTGATCTCTTCAGGGCTGAGATACCGCGGGCCGAGCATCCATTTTCTGCTGATCTCACTGATACTTGCTTCAGAAAGCGAGAGCACGGTCGCAGAGGTGGTGCTCTGTTTCAAATGCTCGTAGAGGGTGTTGTTCATTTTACGGAGTTCGAGAAGATGTTCACCGCCACGCCCCTCGGTGAAGCTTAGAAAGTCGCTCATGTCATCGAGATTTTCGGGGCCGGTGAGCCTGAAAGAGGATTCGGCTTCATACTTGCTGGTTGCCGTCGACAGGATTGTGCTGTAGAAATAGGAATGCGGATAGGCGGGCAGCGGCTGCGATAAACAGGACTGATATTCGGCGTTGTTTCTGAAGCGGTTGACGAAGGACATCGATTCATCAGAAAGCGAGCCGGTGCGATAGTTTCGATTTTCTTTGAGCAAATACGTGCCATCGTCCCAGACGGCAAAGGTAATTTCGGGTTGAAACAGATCGTCAGGATAAGGTGCAAAACGATATTGAAAAACGGCAATCACGGGCTCGCGGAACCATTCAGCGGGGATCTCGGACGTCTCTGTCAGTTCGGGTAATTCTTCGGTCGGCCTGGAGGAGCCGGTCGTGATTCCAGAGGAACAACTGGAAAAACAGGCAGACAGGAATACAAACAGGACGGGTATTAAGACGTAGCGGAAATCCATTCCACACCTCTGCTTAAGAGCACTTTTATCGATTCAGAATCACAGGAGCAGAACGCGTCAACAGTAGCAGAGCAGAAGAGGTAAGGAGAAAAAAATACGCCCGAGTGGATTCGAACCACTGACCTACGGATTAGAAGTAGAATGGTATTGCCAATACACGCCTGTAATATAGTATGAATTATTGTCGCGACACTAAACGCGACACTAAATCAAATTTTGTTATGGGGGCGACACCAAATGGCAAGACCGAACAAACTCTGGTACTGGAAAGCTCAGAAAACCTACTGTGTAACTATCGATGGAAAACGGCATCGACTGGGGAAAGATAAAAAAGCCGCTCAAGATGAGTTCTACAGACTCATGCTTCAAAGCGCGCCCGCTCTCTCTGATTCTATCGCTGTGATCCTGGACGATTTCCTGACATGGACTTTAGAGAACAGAGAAGAACGGACTTACAAAGGGTATAAGGATTACTGCCAGTCTTTTGTGAAGGAATATCCGCGGCTCAGAGTGGGAGAATTGATGCCAACACACGTCACCAAATGGCTTGCCAATAAGAAGACTTGGAACGGCACTACCAAACGGAATGCAATCACTGCCATTCAACGTGGACTGAACTGGGCAGTGAAGAATAGAGGATTGGTTAGCAATCCAATTAAGGGGATGGAGAAACCAGAAGCTAAACCAAGATTACAAATCATCTCTCTGGACGAGTTCAAAGAAATTCTCAAAAATACGCCGGACCGAAATTTCAGAAATCTTCTGCGTTTTTGCTGGGAATGTGGTTGCCGTCCTCAGGAAGCAAAAAATCTGGAAGCAAAACATATTGAGTTTGAAAAGCACCGATTCATTTATGAAACCAAAGACAGCAAGGGTAAGAAATCGGCTAGAGTTGTTTATCTGACTGAAAAGGCAGAAGTGATACTTCGTAGAATTCTCAATCCAGAAGGAAAACTCTTTCTTAATACCTTGGGCAATCCCTGGACGGGATATGCTGTGAAGTGCCGTTTTGCCAGACTGGAAGAAAAAATCGGAAAACGATACACCCAGTATGCTTTCCGACATACATGGGTCACGAGGAAATTAAAGGGAGGAGTTGATAGTCACATCGTTGCAACTTTGGCAGGTCACAAGGACACAAACATGATTCATAAGGTTTACTCAGCCGTTTCTGACGATCACGAATTTCTCACAGAACAAGCTAGGATAAATCCAGATGTTTTAATCGCACAGGGGCAGGGGATTCCCGTTTCTTCTTCTCGCAAGACCGGCAAGAGGAAAGGTAAAGCTCAAGGTCATCAAGCGAAATCGTAATTTTACCTCGACCATTCCCAAAACGGTGGCATCGCAGCTTTCCGCTCTCTATTAAAGAATAGACAAGGCTCTCTGAAATGCGAAGCATCTCAGCAACTTCAGATACAACAAAAAACTTCATTGTTGTTCATTTCCTGCTTTCGTCGCAGATTTGACTTGAGTGGCTCGTTCGTTTTTTTGGCCATTCTCCCGGTTTTTCAAGAAATCCCAGAAGTGCTTCCTGCAAAGAAATATCTTATTTGTGTCAGTCTGAATCTCTGCACCATCTTTAGTGGCGTTGCACCAAAAGCAGTTACTTGAAGCATGGCGAATTACGTGCAACATTACTTTTATCCTTTCACAAAGAGTTTGATAGTTGACTTATCTTTTTATTTTTCTTCTCGCAACGCCTGAAAAGAAAAAGGAATTAAATTCGCAACCATAGACAGTGCTTGACCATAGGTCAGAATTTTAAACGATTCATTTTCAGGCAATTCAATCAATCTGATAAACCGACGAGCAGTCTCTTGAATCGAAGCCGTTGGAACCACGATCCACAAGAGGGCAGCAGTGAGTTCTTTTTTCACATAATCATTCGAAATGCGTTTAATATCTTGCTCAACTTCAACACAAAGTTTTGCTCCAGTTTTGTCCTCGATGAAGAGATCAACAAAACCGACAAAATTACCATCTCTGACATGAACCTGAGTTTCTGTTAGAAATCCTTTTTTCTCAAAAGCATCTTTAAGAGCCTGAATCATGAGTTCATGCTGATCGTTACCCCTCATCAGCATTCTCCCTGCAACGCTGAAACTGCATCGTGTGCCAATGACGTTGGTACTACAATATTTGAAGGTCTCCCTCTTCCAGGACTCTGCTGCACTTTTTCAAGTTTGATAAAGCCTTTACTTATTAATGCCTTCCTGATTTTAAGTGCATGTCCCGTTCCCATCTGAATTCGAGGAGGATAATACGAAATTGGTTTTTTGGGCGTTTTCACAACTTCTTTCAAATAGCGAATTTCGTCTGGACTTAGAGTCAATTGAGTGGCGTCCGTTCCCTCACTTTGTCGTTCCAGCGGTGAACTGGTTGTTTCTACAACAACTTCTGGTTGTGCAAATGTGGTCCAATTTGAAAATTCTGGTGCAGGAACAATAGGCAAGCGATCTAGTTCAGGAAATGACCTATCTACTGTAAAGTCAGATTGCTTAAAATTGAGATTGGGGACAGTAAACAAAAACGGATGCACTGCTTGCCCTAAACTGGCAAGAAACATGCCTGGCTTTTTGAGATGAATTTTGAGCCATTGTTTCTGTTCAGCAGTAAGCCCCATACTTGCCCCCATCACATCATAATCGGTAGCTGAAGCGCATCGCCCCAAAATCTTGTTGGGAGTATTTGACAAAATCGAGCGGGAAATATCCGCCGTTTGGTTTGATAGATTCAGCCCGATACCCGTCCCACGAATAAGACCAATAAATTGGCTGACACTGGTGTCAGAGCTATTCACCAGGCGACTAGCTTCATCACAATAGATGAGTAAGTTCATCTTCGCATTGGATCGAGACTGAGCAACACGGGACATGAAGGCATGTAAGAGCAATACGCTTAAAAACAAATTCTGATCTTTTTCCGTAATATCATTGAATTGAAAATTAATGCTGAGTTTTGAAAGTTCATGAACATCCCATCCTTTACGGTACGCCAAAACATTTCCTACACTAATCAAAAGAGTTTCCAAACGGACAAGTACCGCATTTCTTGCTTGTGAATTCGATCCTGTGTTTTTACGGATTACACTATGTAAATCAAACATTGTCGGATAGTGTTGCCCTCCATCCAGCACGCCAAAAGTGCGATATAACTGAATGATGGACTGAGACAATAATAAAGAAGCAACGGGAGGAACTTCCCATACTCGAACCAATGCGTCTGAAAGATTTGAAGCATAGGAAATGGGTTCAACAGAGCAGGGGACTTGCAGAGGATTTAATTTCATCTTTCGCCCCGTAATGATATTCAGGTGTTTTTCTAGACGAGCCAGATAGGGCTGCAATGCTCCAAATTCCGTTTTTCTAAAATCAAAGAGCCAGGCAGATAACTTTCCCAAAGAAAAAAATGGCGCGAGCATCAATATTTCATAGCGAGCTAAGGTAGTTTTCCCGCTGCCTGTGGTTCCTATCGTTAATTTTGGTTCATTCAACCAATCCACTGGGAATCTGATTTCTTGCCCCTTGATATCAAATCCCTGATAAAAATCTCCCTGCGTTAGTTTTCGTGGACGATGAAAAGGACCATGTTTTTCCATTTCAAGGACATGATTATGAATCCTGCCTTTTAGTAGATCACGAGTAAAGTCGTCAGTAACTCCACAGCGATAGACCAAATCAAGAGATTGCCCGAGAGGGTCCTCTAAGAGACCCGCATCAATGGCGTATAGATGGTCACGCATGTTTTCAGACAGTTTTTTATTCATATATCAACCAAACCGGATAAATCCTGAAATAAGACTTCGAAACAATTTTCGACGTTTAACTTTTCCATAGCAAGCAGCACAAAAGAAGAGTTCTTCATCATTGGCAGTATGAATGGTACGAAAACAACACGGTCCAAGAGGACAATGGCACAAGAGACAAGCAGTGAAACATTGAGGGCAACTTGTGCGATAGCATTGAGAACATGTCCCGCCTGCAGGAGCAAGATGCCCGCAATGCATCGGTTGTAAATGTACCGTTGTGTGGCTTT
Organism: Gimesia alba; assembly: GCF_007744675.1. Taxonomy (NCBI): domain Bacteria; kingdom Pseudomonadati; phylum Planctomycetota; class Planctomycetia; order Planctomycetales; family Planctomycetaceae; genus Gimesia; species Gimesia alba. The sequence goes on along the minus strand of NZ_CP036269.1, from coordinate 3,383,119 downwards.
CTATCCCTCCCTCTTCATTCAGATAATGATGCGTCTCTGTTCCACCGGTAAGATGTACAATCGATTCCCAGGGCACATGTAGTTTTGTCTCAGTGAATTCGGTTCTGATTGGACGATTCATAATGCGGTCCCCCTAAAAAACATTTTGCTACCAAGGTTGAGCAAACCAGGTCCGTTCCAACAGTTCATGAAGATGCATCAAAAAATCATAAACGAAAAATATTGAAAAAATGGAAAGCATTGCCGCATTGATAGTGATCGCAGTCCAAAGCATAAAGCGAATAACTTGTTTCAACGTATCAAAGAGGGACAACTTCCAGGGATTACTCATAGCGCATACTTTCGATTTAGACTTAATCTTCAAATACTTCGCCATATTGATTCACGCGGTAAGAAGATTGCCGGCCATTCTTTCGAACAACCATCCGCTTTTTTATTCGATCAGGTGAAGCAGTATTATTTTGGGATTTTCCGGTACGTCTTTCTGTATGCCTGCTTGATGAATTCACTCCACGATCACCGCAGACTATGCTAAAAAAAACAAAGGCCAAAAAAGCAATACAAACAAAAGCTGCCATAAGGTATTTCCTCCCTAATGAGTTGTTTTTTGACATAATGAACACGATTTACGGGGGCCGTTAAATGGCTGAAAAAACGTATGAAACGGTCCCTTGAACCGATAAAAATTGTTTGAGAAAGCATTGCCCAACAGCAGGTAGTTACTTTGTGTTGTCAATACCAAAGATAATTGGCAATCAGGCATCCCGCGTAACAATAACGCTAAAGAAATCTGCACTGCCGCCATTGCGATACTTTTTGTGACTGCATCAAGGCCGGGTTCTCCTTTAAAATCATCTGGACCTTGTGCCGTGCTGTAATCAATAGTGCGACTTTTGGGAGGCTGGGCCATTCCTTCACGAAGACACCAATAGCAAGGTTCTTTGACGTCTGGAATATGCCAGAACACTTCTCCGCCGCGTCCTTCTTCAAAACATCCAGCATGAACAACTGGCTTATGTAATTCATACCCGAGACTGGCCGTTGTGAGACGTGCTGAGGGTCGGTCAGTCGAGTCAATCACAACAGAAACATTTTCCAGAAGGTTTTCAAGTTGTGCCGAAGGCCACTGGAAAATATTTTCTGCCATTGTTTTCAAAGACAGTTGCGGATTGATTTGCAACAAGGATTGTGCCAGGGCAGTAACTTTATATCTTCCGACATCCAGCATGGAACATTCATGCCGGAACACATTCGTCAAACTGAGACGATCAGGATCTATAAGCAATATGTTTTCAACACCGGCACGCACAAGGCTCTTGGCAATGGCACTTCCAATACTGCCAACACCAAACAAGGCAACACAGCTCTTTTTAAGCTGCTGAATATGTTCCCCTGAAAACGGTGTCCTTAAAAATACATCAGCGAATAACAAAAGTTGCACCGAAGCCGGTTGATTAAGAGGTGCGCCTTGTGCCAACAATCCCTGCTTTGTCTCGATGACCGATAAGCCTTTCTCAAAATTGGTTTCTTGGAAATGAAACCAGCCAAGAAATTTTACGCCCGGTGGAGCCTGGTCTTCGCAAAAAAGAATCATTACTCTTTCGTGTTGATGAATAACTCCTGACAGAGCTATTTTCTTGCAAGCGTGAAGACGCTCTTGACTTTGGACAATAAGCGTGATGTGCCAGTCTGATTCTTTGTGTGCCATAACAGATTCTCCTGTTGCAGAGGATTGCATAAAGGGCTGATAAAAATTTGCCCGTACTGTTCAATGATGGCGGCAATACACCGATCTGAATTCCATTGCATAAGGGCATGAAGGCCCAGTACTTCAAAACCGGCAAGGTCATAAATACGTGGCGGATTCAATGGAAATTCAGGCGGAAGCATGACAAGAAACTGCCGGGTATCACGATGCAAACTGAGTATCAGTTTTTTCGTTTTGGCTTTTCTGATGGTTTGGACTTTCCAACCTTGCTTCCGCAGTGTTGCCAGCTCATTTCTGATTCTCTCCCGACCAACAGAGTTATGATAAAACTGAAACTGTGTATCCTCCCAGAACCCATTGATCGACTGTTCTGGAAATACTGGTGCATCCTTCAAAGCACCAGCCACACGCGAATCAGAAGGAGTAACAATGTCGTATCCTACAGGTGTGAGACGCCCGTTTTCAGACTCCAAAATATAAAGAAACAAATGAGGTTCAGGCCCTCGCACAGCTTCGGCCCATATGCCGATGAGGACCGGTTTGCCATCTCCATTCTGCATGAAGATTTCTTGCGCTTGCTGATTATCCTGCGAACTGAACCAGTGCATGCCGGAGGGGTGCTTATGAAAGCCTCCCAGGATTGCTATTTTTTGTCCATGTTTTTGACGCTGCTCCTGCAAGCATTTCTGATCTTCAGCAGGATCATGCACAAAACGAACAGCTTCCTGAATAGAGTTTTCTCCCGGTTTACCGACAGCCATAACCACAATATGCTCTGCAATGACCCCCAGCAAAATACTCCCGATCTCAACCGGGGAAGATTTGACTGTTGCCAGCATTTGATCAAAAGCAGAGCGAACAATTAGGATAGGATGCCTCATAATTTTCCCCTTCATTTTTAGGTCCAAGAGCCCGTGTCCAAGAATCGTTCGTATTCTGAAACCCACTTAATCGTCCAGTCGAGATAAACCTTTCCGGTAATGTGCGGCCCGACATCAGACCGGTGATAGATGCAAAGTTCACCGCACCCAAATGTATGAGGATTGGGCTGAATTTTCGGAGAAGTGATGAATGCTTCAACCGGATATTCAGGAAACCTGTGAGGGTAGACCAGCTCTGCATTGTAATTAGCTTTTCTCCCTCGAATCGTGATACGGATTCGTAGGAGTTCATTGAGCTTGACAATCTGTGCTCGCGGATGTTCCTGCTTTAGCAACTGTTTCTCTATTTCAAGTCTCGCTGGATCACGTTGATACCACATGCAAAATCTCCCTTATCTAGTGATGTATGAATGAATTTGAAACAGTCTTTACCAAGTCAGATTATCCAAAAACCCACGGTTTGACCGACTCGTCGCGCTGACTGTCAAGGTCAATGATTTCTATGTCCTCAGGGATATTCTGAGCCACATTCGTTGGCACGAATCGAGGCTGCGTGCCCGGATGCTGTGGCAGATTCATCCCTTGCAGAAGTTGTGCAATGGTTTCAGCAGTGAATGGCCGTGAAATAAGCTGTGACTGTTTTTTACTCATAGTAATTTCTCCGTTCGTCTCTTCTTTCAGTAGTGTTTGATTTCAAAATTAGAAAGCGAGCAATGCCCGCGACAGTGAGGCATACAAATCCCAGGGCAATGAGCCCCGTCCATTGGACTCCTGGTGGATGTCCCGGCCCAATATGGGCAATGCACGAGAGTGCAAAAAAGATTTCTTCAAACATGACCAATAAGACTCCTAATCCGAAAACAAATAAAACGGTAGCAAAAAAGTTATCCCACAAGATTCTCATTGCGATTGTTTCTATTACATGAAGTCTGTGTTTGAGAAAAACTCGGCATTTACTCCTGTCTGTTTAATAAACAAACTCCTCTAGCAAAATGTGACAAAATCTATTTTGCTGTAAGTGACTTGCTATCTAATGTTTAGAGGAAATGTCCCATTTTTTTACTTTTGAAAGGTTCAAATATGGCGGGAGGAAACGAGGTTGAAAAAAAAGATAGAAGTTCTGCTGAGACGCAACTAAAATTTATCTACGAAACGAACTTATAACTTGGAGAAGGGGAGCGTACTTTAGATTTTTTAAACCAAACCGTGGGCATCCACTGATTCAACTCGTACTTGTCATGGATCTAAGACGTCCTACCAGTATGACGAGAGGATGCCATAAACGATGGAAGGTTGAGTTGATATGAACATCGAGGAGTTCAACTGCTTATTCCTGCAAAAGAGAGAACAGCTTCTGTCATATGCTGGTAGTATTTTAAAAAATCAGCCCGATGCAGAGGATATTGTTCAAAGAGCCTATCTCAATATTTCAAAGCTCGTTACCAGAGAAGTAAAGGATATCCGACCGGCTTATCTATTTCGAACGGTCCAGAATCTTTGCCTGAACCATTTGGAAAAAACAAACACGCAAGTTCAAGGCATCCCCTTCGACCTTAGTTGCTCAGAGACATATTCGAGCACCAGGCCGGAATTCAATGAAACTTACCACGACTCTTTGTTTGTAGATTGCTCTCCGTTAGAAGAATCTGTATTCAGACAACGTTTGGAAGATGGTGAGTCCTACCAAATCGTTGGGGATAAATTCGGCATCTCTTATGGAAATACTCGTCAGCTCTACCATAGAGCAAAGTCAAAAGTCGAACTTAGATTGATTTGTAATTACTTTCGCGAAGGACAGTTTAGTACCTTCAATTCCTTTCCCCTGCTGAATGAGGAACAAGCAAGCAAGATCGCTGAATTTATTGGCTCCGCGCATTGGTCCGAAGAAGCCTTGTTTGCTGCATTGGAAAATCGAGTGTTAAACAACACGATTAAAAACACAGTGATGATTTTGAGAAGCCTGCTCCCTAAACAAGGAGCAGAACCGAATTCAACAGAAAAGGTTCTAATTCAACTATTGGGTTCAGGACGGCTCTATCGCGGACAAAATATGTATATTGCCGAGGCATTGATTGACCACGACTACCGACGGCACATTCATCGATTCCGCAGGTCATTCCTGGAACGTATTCATGAAATGGATGATAGACCTGCCACAAGGCAGTTGACACGTAAAGAGAAAAAATCTCGTAAATTTATATGTCTGCATGACCTTAAGAGCATTCGAAATATTGGCCAGCATATTTCTGAAGCCAAAGTAAGAGAATTCGCAAGGCAATATGAAACAGGTACAGGATCAGTAGATATTAACCGGTGTTTGAGCCTCCAGTTAACTCGCTTACATCCTGATAATGAAGATGTGATACGGACTGTTGTTAACAAGCTATACGATGAGCCAGACCAAACCAATGCATGCTATGTCATAAGTTATTTGCGAACCCTTGGCCCACGAGATCACCCAAGCCTTTACACATCAGATTTATTAAAAGTTGCGGAAAAGACAGCAGATCAATGGAGCGGAAACGCTTATTTAGAAGCATCCGTACGACATCTACATCAACTGGTAAATCGTGTAACCGCAGGATAGGTCAGATTTATTAATGGCTTTACCGTGCTCAATGGATGGGTAAGATAAATATCTCGGGCGAGTCATTAGTGAGAATGGTGAGATCCAGGGCTTTTGAATTTCAGCTCATAAATGCAGTAAACTGGATGGCGGAAGAAAATAGTAGCGTAGCTTTTTCCGCATATCGAAAACTGGAACAATCAGTTTATACTTATTCCCCGCTACTCATAGCTAATAGTGAAATCTCATTAGAAAACTGGTTGGCAAATGATTTCAAAAACGTAAATACTCAGAATTTCTTTACAGTGCTTCATGTCTCTCTGGCAACTACATCAGACACAATTTCAACCCATATCTGTCATCCTGTTTTTCTCCAAGATGAAATGTATCCACATAATCGACCGATTATGGCCTCAGGACATTTCAATCAGAGCGCTTACGGAAACTTATTGCTAATACAAAAAACTGAGACGGTTTCTTCTGAAGGTAATCCAGCTAAGGCAAAAGAGCTTGTGGAGGTGATTGAGGAATATCCAACAATGCCGGTAAATACGGCACTTCGCAGATTACAAATTCCTGGGTACTCAAAGTGTGATCATTTAAAGTTTAAGGTCACACAACAAAAAGAGAGATTAAGGGTCCTCAATCCTGCAACTTTAGCATCCTTCGGATATTCATTTGATTTGAATTATTAGTCCCCGAGATATGATGTTATGAGTTCAATCTAAAAAAGTTATCCGCCTTTAACAATCTGAAAGAGGTGGGGCACTAAAAACATGCATTATTCATTTTTTTATGTATTTCAATCTGATAATAATTTACGAAATTCATCTGTGACAGGCCCCTCATTTCCATCCTTCGCCCAAGCAAATCTGTTCAATCTCACTCGCTTTCTTTGGCTTCCAAAATAGATCGCGATCCACTTCAAATCCGTTGACATTGATTGATTCAAGTTCTGGAAGACTGAAGTATCCCCACTCCGCCATTTGGTAATCGCCGTTTAATATTGCGTATCCAAAAAACAATTGCTCTTCTAAACCAAACTCTGCTGCGAACCAGTCGCAATTCCCGATGAAGAGATGCTCATGAATAATTTTGTCCTGGGGTGAAACAGATTCAGTTTCATAGAGCTTAGGAAGCTTTGAAGCGTAGTATTCAGGAGATTCATGATTCCACATACACAAAATGATGCAGGAGTCATTTATAAAATCTTCTAAGGCATTGAAGCATATGCAGGGGGACTGAATATGTCTTTCATCAGTATAGAAGTGTCAGCCTTTAGTCTTTCAGGACAGTTGAAGCTGAAATACTTGGTAAATTGAGGGACAACAATGCATAAACGCCAGTGCATGCGTTCTTGGATGGCTCGTTTAATACAGTAAATAGACAAGAGAGGGAACTCTAGGTACACTACCAAATCACCGATTTGAGTGCACAATCTTACGTTTTCTTTAGATGTTTAAGTCCTTAATGAATCTACAAATACGCGAAAACATAGTAACCCGTTTCTCAGGGCACGAGACATTTACCTTGAGATATACCTGGTTACCTAAAGCGGTCCACCACATAAAATCTGATCCCGAGCTTTTTTCAAGAGAAGATGCAATGGTCTCTTTGGGGGTTGGTAAAAATATGGTGCGATCTATACGGCATTGGGCTTTAGCATTCGGGGTTTTGGAAGATGATCCAAATATTCCAAATAACCGAGGGAGAACCCTCCGACTTAGCCAGCTAGGGGAAGCATTATTCGGTGATGATGGGATAGATCCATATTTAGAGAATATGAGCACCCTCTGGTTACTTCATTATAATTTAGTCAGCAAACCAGATTCTCCAACAACTTGGTTTTATGCATTCAACCTTTTTCCACGCATGGAATTCTCCAGCAAGCAATTGCTTGATGAATTGCAAAACTTAAACAACGAAACTGAGAATAAAAAAGTATCAAGCTCAATAATTCAACGTGACATCAATTGCTTCATCAGAACCTATGTCCCACCAAAGAAGTCAAAAAACGAAGTAATTGAAGATACCTTAGATTGCCCCTTTGTTGAATTAGCACTACTTCGAGAAACTACTACACCGAATAGTTTTTGCTTTTGCAGAGGAACTCATTCTTCACTCCCGACTGAAATTCTAGTATTTGCCCTTCTTGACTTTTGGGACACCTATAATCCTGGGATTAACTCTCTAAAATTTGAAGACATCGCATACGAAGTAGGCAGTCCTGGCCGAGTATTTAAACTTTCAGAGGTCGCTCTTTCCGAACATTTACACAAACTCGATACAGTGACTAAAGGTGCTTTGCGTTTTGATTCAACAGCAGGTTTGAGCCAGGTATATCGTTCTAGAGATTATGCCCCACAAGATGCTCTCAAAAACCTTCGATCCAGCAGGAGTAAGTAACGTGAAAAGGACTCAATCACGTACAAAAAAAGAAGGTCAATCCCGCTTTCTTCGTTCAGTTAACCTTGAGCATGACTGTAATCTACAGGATGCTACAACAGGTTACGTTTTGACGAGTACCGGATGTAATGTATTACGCCGAATTGCGCCATCAATTCAAGATAAATCAACCACGCGAGCCTGGTCTTTAACCGGACCTTATGGAACTGGAAAATCTGCATTTGCAGTCTTCATGTCTAACTTATTGATGAGTTCCAATTCTATTCAGGCTCGAAATGCAAAAAAACTATTAAAAGAAACAGATGGCGATCTGTTAAAACAGCTTGCTCCTGGGACTCGTACGAAAAACAATGGCTTAATGCCCATTGCCGTGACAAGTACCCACGAATCAATTCAGAATGCGGTATTGCGAGGGCTAGAGCGGACTGTAAAAGCAAGTTTGAATGGCTCTGGTAGGAAAATCGAGCGTGCAATAAAAGATGCACAAGCCGAGCACAAAAAAGGTAAGAGCATAAGTTCGAGTAGAGTTATCGAACTACTGGATGATGCAAGCGGTAGGATATGTAGTCAGAAAGGTGGCCCCAATGGGACCTTTCTGATTTTGGATGAACTTGGTCGCCTTTTAGAGTACGCCAACCATCGTCCAGAAGATTCAGACTTAGCAATCTTACAAGATTTAGCAGAATATGCTTCACGTTCTGATCGACCATTCTTGTTTATGACAATCCTTCACCAAAGCTTTGGAGCTTATGCTTCAAAACTTTCAATAGAGCGTCGAACCGAATGGCAAAAAATCCAAGGACGTTTCGAGGATCTTGCATTTGAAGAATCGTCTGATGAAATACTCAGATTAATCTCTCGTGCGATGCAATCAAATGTTAAGTATAGCATCTCCCAAAAAGAAACTCGTGATTTTACAAAACTATTAACAAGGGCTTGGGAACTAGGAGTCGCTCCAGGGAGCATGGACAAGAAAGAGTTTCTCGAAGTCCTCAAAAAGTGCTACCCACTACATCCATTGGTTGCATTAACTCTAGGGACTGTCTTTCGTCGATTTGGACAAAACGAACGCTCCGCATTTTCGTTTTTGAATTCTCATGAGCCATATGGTCTGCAGGACTTTTTGTCCAATGGCAACTCCCAAAACGCGAAATTATATTGCATAGATCAATTATATGACTATTTAGACCAATCACTTCGAGAGGGAATATATAGTTCACCTCTAGCTAAGAAGTGGTCAGAGCTTGAAGCAATACTTTCAAATGCACATAAAGCATCTGCACCTGAAATCAATCTAATTAAAGTGATTGGATTCATAAACGCGATTGGAATTGATGGTAGCATAAACGCTACTCCAGAAATCATCAAATACGCGACTGAAAAAGCATCAAAGACACAAATACCTGAAAATTCTATTAAGAATCTAATCAAAAAAAGTATCGTTGTAGAACGACGATATAACAACACGCTAGCTCTTTGGGAAGGAAGCGATGTCGATATTGAAGCTGAGATCATTGAGGCTCAAGAAAACTTCAACGATGAGCTTTCATTGGCAGAAATTGCATCTGATTATTTCCCGCTTCGGCCAATTGTTGCCAAGCGACATTCATTTATATCGGGAACCTTAAGGTATTTTCCCATACAGTTCCTCTCCCCCAAAAGCCTTAGTCTCGAAGACAAACATTCATTTCCTACTCTTTCAATAGAACTAGTACCAACTGATAATCAGGCAGAATATAATCAAGTCATCAGGAAGCTAAAAGAGAGTCACTCCAAATCCCTCAAGGGAAATATCTTTTGTGTATTCAATGGCGGGGGAGAGTTTCGAACTAATCTTCGTAGTCTTGCATCACTCGAATGGATTCAAAAAAACGTAAAAACCCTTGAAGGGGATTCTGCCGCCAGAAAAGAAATAGATATTCGAATACAGGCTATTCATCAAATATTAGATTCACAAATTGAATTACTCATCTACCCCGATGCTAATTCACCAGTAACATCTCGCTGGATTCAAAACGGAAAAGTAATTCGTTTCTCCAAAAACAAACGTCTTCAAAACATCTTGTCTGAAACATGTGACGACATATTTCATAAAACTCCTCATATCCAAAATGAACTGTTGAATCGAAGGAAGATTTCTTCCGCAGCAGCTGCTGCACGAAGAAACTTAATCCAGAATATGTTTCAGAACAGTTCTATCCCTAACTTGGGAATGGAAGGGAATCCGCCTGAAAAGAGCATGTACCTTTCATTGCTACACCAAAGTGGGATTCATACAAGTAAAAATGGAAATTGGGAATTTCAAAAGCCGGTATCAAATGATGTGACAAAGCTATCACCGACATGGAAAGCGATACTGGATTTCTTCAAAGAAACAGAATCTGGTGCAAAAACCGTCGCTGACCTGTTTGATAAACTATCTGCTCCACCATACGGAATTGTTGAAGGCCCACTGCCTGTAATATTATGTGCTGCATTATTGGTTCATGATCATGAGGTGGCACTTTATAAAGATGGTACTTTCATACCCAATCCAGGGACTCCTGATTTTGAACTCCTGATGAAACACCCAGAGAGATACACGATTCAACGTTGGCGTATCAGTGGAGTCAGGTCATCAGTTTTCCAAAAACTGGCAATGCTTATTGGTCGAGAGTTGCCAGACCAAACATCTGGAAAGTCAGCGATTCTTCAACTAGTGAAACCATTATTGCATTTTTATAGAAATCTCAACGATTATGCTCTTTTCACACAATCTGTTTCTGAAACTGCATCGAACATACGTCGTGTTTTAGAAAAAGCCAATGAGCCAGATTCATTGCTTTTTATTGATTTACCAAAGGCGTGTGGATTAGCTCCATTTTCTGTCAACAAGCGTTCGACATCTAAGCGCGTCGACCAATTCATAGAAATACTCCAGGGTGGTCTCAGAGAATTACAAGGAGCATATGAACGTCTTTTAAATGACATTCTCAGTATCCTGAGTTCCTCTTTTGGAATCGATAGTGACATCTCGGAAATCCGTGCACAATTAACGAAAAGAGGAACTCCTTTACTCGACAAATGCGGAGATCCAACTCTCAAGAATTTTCTGACACGTGTGCTACAAACTGAGCTTGCAGATCAAGAATGGCTAGAAGCAACTGCAGGTGTAGTCGTAGTTAAGCTTCCTGCAGTATGGAGAGACAATGATTTATCCCGATTTCAGCAAGAAATGTTATCGATTTCTCGCCGATTCAAACACTTCGAATCACTAATTCTGAAAATCCCCAAGCAGGGAATTAAAAAAGATACAGAACTTGTGCGGATTGGTATCACGACATCCGATGCTGGGGATTATGAACAAGTCATACAATTGAACAAACAACAGACCAAACGTGTCGACCAGCTCGAAAAAACACTCGAAAATGTGTTGAAAAACAAGAAATATACCGATACAAATGATCTCGTCCTGGCTGCATTAGCACGTATTGCCAAACAACGTCTTACCTGATCATCAATATCCCAATATTGAAAAAGGCTTCAAATGTCTCAAGCACGACATATTCTCGCGCTTTCCGGGGGAAAAGACTCTACTGCCCTTGCAATTTATCTTCGTGATCGAATTCCAGAAATGGAATATGTATTTTGCGATACAAAAAAAGAACTACCTGAAATCTACGAGTACCTCGACCGAATTGAAGCTTTTTTAGGGAAGAAGATCAAACGCCTATGTGATGACCGAGGCTTTGACCATTGGCTTGAAGTCTTCGGCGGATTCCTCCCATCTTCCCAAATGAGATGGTGCACCAAAATTCTCAAGATCAAACCATTCGAGGATTACATTGGAGATGATGAAGTAAAGATGTATGTCGGAATTCGCGCTGATGAAAATCGCCAGGCATACGTCTCCACGAAACCCAACATCACTCCTGTCCTACCTTTCAAAGATGATGGTTTAGTACGAGATGATATCTTTCGGATTCTAAAAGAGAGTGGAGTAGGACTACCAAAATATTATAGCTGGAGAACACGATCGGGATGCTATTTTTGTTTCTTTCAACGAAAACAGGAATGGGCAGGCTTACTCAAGAATCATCCGGACCTTTTCGAGAAATCAATTGAATACGAAAAGGTTGACAAGGAAGGTAATGGCTACACCTGGGGACAAAACGAATCTCTAGTTCAACTATCTGATCCAGACAGGATTAAGGAAATTGAAGAACGACATCATATTTCGTTGAATAAAATACAGCAAAATAATTCAAAACGTCCTCTTCACGAAATATTAGAAGAAATTAATGACGACGATTCTGATGATACTCCTTGTTCGTTTTGTCATATTTAACAATCTCTAGAAATTGAGATTTATAGTTTTATGTCCTTAAAGATAACAGCGCGGGTAATTTCTCAACTAGGAACAGAGCTTATTAGCTCTGATGACGTAGCAATATTTGAGCTCGTTAAAAATGGTTTCGATGCAGGTGCTTCTCATGTAAGCGTTCATTTCAACTATGTCATTGATCAAAAGATAATACGAGAGCTAGAGAGCGCAATAGATAGTAAAGCTCTTGCCTTGAAAGGCAAAAGGCTTTCAAAAATATGTTCTATCATTCGCGATAAATTAATTAGTCTTTCCGATAGTCCAACATATTTTTGTTCGTTGAACAAAAATGAAATTGAGGAATTCACTTCAATTATTTCAACTTATAAGCATGCAGAGTTAATCAAAGAAAAACTTCGAAGTCTGAATTACATTGAAGTAATTGACTTTGGGAGTGGCATGTCAAAATTTGATATTGAAAAATATTTTCTGACGATAGGAACAACGCATAGAAAAGGCCAGCACGAAGATTTTATATCAAAGGGAACTTTATATCCTAATACGAATGAAATTCCTGTTGCAGGTGAAAAAGGTATTGGTCGTCTATCATCTATGCGACTAGGTAAGAAACTGCAAATTGAAACGTGGCAAGCTAATAAAAGAGAACAATATCGTTTGTCAATCAACTGGAGATGGTTTGAAGAGAACCCTGAGTCAAATCCAGAAAATCATATTATAAAGACAGAGACAGTTTCTCGTAGTGAATCTCTCGAATCACACGGTACTCGATTAATAATTTCTGACTTAAATTCTGATTGGTCGTATGATAAATCTAGATCTTTATCACTACAACGGCTGTCAAAGTTTATAGATCCTTTTACGAAACCACAAAAACGACGTATTAAAATACGTTGGAATAATGAGCATATTGATCTTGATACTATCACCAAGATATTTCTCAATGCTGCTCATAATGGAATGAAAGGAAAGGTAAGTTTCACTGAGGATTCAAAATTCAAATTAAAAATCAATTATTGGTTTAATAATTTCAGTGATTCAGATTCTCAACTAAAGTTTGAAAGGACCTATACATCGGCAGATTTTTCGGGATTGTCTGACAATAACTTAAAAATGGTTGGGCCATTTGAGTTTGAATTATATCAATACAATCGACGGAATCTATCGGCAATTCCCGGGCATGCAGATAGAAATGAATTTAAAAAATGGTTGGACAATTGGTCTGGTGGGCTAATGTTATATCGTGATGGTCTTAGAGTTCTGCCATATGGTCAGCACCCTGATGATTGGCTTGAATTAGACCAGAGAGCTTTAAGGGCAAAAGGGTTTCGTGTTAATAGGATTCAAGTCGTTGGGTGTGTAAAAATCTCACGTCCACTCAATCCATTATTACAGGATCAGACTAATCGCGAAGGACTTCAATCAAACGATGCATATCTCGTATTTCAGGAGCTTTTACGCAGAATAATCGATGAATGTTTTGTTTCTTTCTATCGAAACTTTTCGGAAAAGAAAATAACTGATGACGATTTCGTCCCACGAGTCGAGACAATAGAGGGTGAATTAGAGTCTTCTATTGAAGAAATTGTAAATGCCATTGAATTAAATGACACAAAAAAAATAAAAAGTTCTGTTTCAAAATTAAAAAGAGAAATACCTAAGATAAAAGAACTTGTTACAGATTTTGAAAGCGTGGCAGCTAAAGAGAGATTGAATCAGGTGGAAGTTGTGGAACTGGCAGCAAAAGGATTAGCCGCCGAATCAATAGCTCATGATGTGGAAGCAGTATTGGATAACTCAATTTCTGAAGCAGGAATTGTGCTAAAGCAGAAGAGCCTAAGCGATCGAATTCGTTCCACACTTAGCCACCTAATTATTGTGCTTAAGTCTGCAAGAGTCCAGATAGATTCTCTCAAACCAGGGCAATCTAATCGTCGTCTCCGACGAACTGATGTTAATCTAAACCGAATTATCGAAGACCTACAAAAGATTTATCAGCCACGATTTGATAGGCATGGGATTCATTTTAAAGTCAAAGACTATCCTCCCAAAGGTAAATTAATGGTTTATGCAATAGAGAGTCATTTAAGACAGATACTCGAAAATATACTGAGAAACTCTATTTATTGGGTAACAGATTCAAAGGAAAATCGAGCCGATTCTCCAGCCTCAGAGATTTCTATTTTCTGTGACTCACGATCAAAAACAGTTTCTATTTATGATTCAGGTGTTGGATTTGCTCAAGAAGAGACAGAATGGGTTTTTACAAGATTCAATTCTCACAGAAAAGATGGTCATGGATTAGGGCTAAGTATTGCCAGGGAATTGGGTGACTTTAATGGAGTCCAAATCAGTATCGATACGAAAAAGAAAAATTACTTAGATAGACATCCAGGTGTCATCCTAGATTTTAGTAATTGTGTAAAAAAAATAGGTAATACATGATACAGTCAAATACTGAACTTATTGACCGCCTAAAATCCCAATTGCAGACGCTAAATATTAATAGTGTTGTAATCGTTGATAATCAACTAGTCAAATCTTTACGACATGATGTCTGGTTAAAGATCCTTGCGAAACTACGTGAAGAGGATGAAGGAACATTAGAGCAAATTCAAAGCTTAGTAGAAGATCAAGGGATCACTCCTCTTGAAAGTCAGCAACCTGATGCGATCCACAATGAAATTCTCGAATTGATTTCACAATCAGAATCACCTCACGTTGTCGAACTGATTGAGGACTTACCATTTGGCGAATCGGAGCTTGATTCTCTAGTTAAATATATCAATGAACTAGGCCTTCAAGCAAAGAAGTTTTATTCCATTGATAATGTTCCTCTAACTGAATCACTCTATTTTGTTGATTACTCTATTAATGAAACAGAAGAAATGTCTGGTCAAAAAGCCAGTCTGCTTTTAGAGAGAATTGTAGAAAAAGTTAGCAAGGATAAGTTACCTCCACCTGCAATTATTCTTATGTCAAGAAATCAGCCGCCAAAAAGTACTTGGGAAAAAGTTGCTGAGAATGGTGGCTTCTTACGTTTTTGTTTCCGATATGTAGACAAACCAATTTTAGCAAAATCTATTGAGTTGCATTCACATTATCTTGAGGAGGTTTTAGAGTGTTTGCCGATTGGGCGTGCTTATTTTGCTCAAGTTGGTGCGTTTCAAGAATCTATTACGTCTGCGGCAAAAAGTGTTATGAAAGAACTATTTCAATTATCCCCTGCAGATTTTAGACATTTTGCAATCAGACGTCTTCATGACAAGGATAGTACTCAATCAGCTCGACATCTACGTTATTTATTTGTAAGACTATTAGAATCTGAGTTGGAAAATTCAGCTGCTGTAGAATCGTCATTAAAAGAATATGCAAGAGTTTTGTCTGACAAAAATCTAAGAGTCCACGGTGACCTTAGTGATTCAATGCTACACCAACTCCAGGCAAAAATATTATACGAACGATCAGAGTTAGTGAAAACATCACCAATTACTTTCGGTGACGTATTTGAAGAAATTCAAGAGGTTGAGACAAAATACTATCTTTGCATTACACCCGAATGTGATCTGGAAATACGAAATGAAGGAAAAGCTAAGGCAGAGTTTCTGCTTTTGCTTGAGGGAATACCTGTCTCGAAGAAAGCGGAATACGATTATCTAGAGTATACCCCATTACTAATTACAAACAACTCGATAGGGACCCAGTGGCTCGAATGGAATTTTCGCCGACCTAAAGTAGTTCCATATGAAGAAGCGGCTGAGGAGAAGAATAATCTCAAGAGATGGGGAAGAATGAGACATGAATTTGCTGAGAGAGTTCAGCAACGCTTTGCTTCTGATTTATTAGAAGTTGGTACAGAGGAAACCGTAAGTGGAATTGAGGTGTTTCCAACAGCGTTAATGGGAGGAAAAAATGGATTAGATAATAAGGGGGAAATTAAAATCATTCGATACCATGTAAATGACCAAGAGTTGTATGCTATCACGGAAGAGATCGATGACTTATTTGATGATAATCCTAAGAGATCTTTTATCCCAATAAATAATCTTAAAGAGTTTCGAGTACTCCAGCCCAAAGATGCTTTTTGTACACTCTGCCGAGAGCATAAACTATTTATTATTCAGAAATCAGATCAAATGGCTATGGTATGGAGAGGAGGAGGCTCATTGAATGATTGGCAGCCCCCAGAAGAATGGAAAGGTTATAAACTGATTTCATCTGATTAGATCCTGGTGTTAAAAATGCTATCTCTCTTAGAGCTCTAAATTAGTTAGTATTTTCTCATAAATTATAGGCATCTAAATAAATTTTATGATATACCATCATGTTCAATTTCGAATTGCATTGAGATGACGTTAACAGTTTATATGGACTGCCATTCTACTACTCCTGTAGATCCTCGAGTAATCGAATCGATGCACCCCTGGTGGCATGATCAACCAGGAAACTCATCCAGTAAAACACATGAGTATGGAAGAAAAGCTCAGTCTGAACTGGAAGAATCGCGTGCAAAAGTAGCAAGCATCATTGGGGCACATTCTGATAAAATCACATTCACAAGCGGCTCTACGGAATCTAGCAATACTGTCCTTTTTGGACTCTTGCATCAAGAAAACAACGATCATCTCATTGTTACAACGACAGAGCATAAAGCAATCCTCGACCCATCTGCTGTGATTGCTGAATCAGGAATCGCGGCCACACTGGTGCCAGTTGACCAACATGGGCAAACAGATTTAGAGGGTATCGAGAAAGCGATTTCTCCATCTACAAAACTCATTTCTGTTATCTACGCTAATAACGAGGTCGGTTCCATCAATCCAATCAAAGAGATTGGGGCTTTTTGTCGTGAACGAAAGATCCTGTTTCACACAGATGCCACACAAGCTGTAGGAAAGATTCCCTTAGATGTTTCTAATCTACCCATTGACTTGATGAGTTTTTCGGCCCATAAGCTTTACGGTCCTCAAGGGATTGGAGCTTTATATGTTCGAAACGAAGAAATTAGGAGACAAATTCGGCCTTTAATCTACGGAGGTGGTCACGAACGTGGCTTACGCAGTGGCACTGTTCCGGTACCTCTCGTAGCAGGTTTTGGAAAAGCATGTGAACTAAGCCAGGATCTAATGCAGACAGACGCTCAAAAGATTGGGGCTATGCGTGATCGGCTTTGGCAACGATTTCAGACTGAGATACCGAATGTCATTCTCAATGGTCATCCTACAGAACGACTTTACAACAACTTAAATGTCAGTTTTATAGGAATTCCCAGTGAAGCATTTATCATCAAGTTACGCGACATAGTAGCTGTCAGTGCCGGCTCAGCATGTACATCGGCAAACCCTGAACCGAGCCATGTTCTCAAGGCAATGAATGTCGGACATGCGCGATTGGAATCAGCAATCCGATTTGGTTTAGGCCGGTTTAACACAATGGATGAAGTCGAATTCGTTGCTGATAAAGTAAGAGATGCCGTGCGAGAACTTCGGGGCTAACTGAGAACACTAATTTCAAAAACTAGAAATCGTGTTCACCCCTTTGTTTCCAGACTAGATACTTAAGGGAATTGTCATTTGCTGTCGAGAGAGCAGAAGACAAACGATTTTCTGTATGGGAAAGTACAAATTTGATCGACATCTCAGCAATGTCTAATTCAACTGTTTCGTCGTTCATCAAACGCAAAGCATCATCAGTGAGTTCCGTACCTACCGACCGAACTTCTTCAACTGTAAAAGGCCCGCCCCTTAATAGTAATTCTGCAGCTTTGATGGCTGGATCAATTGTGATTATTTTCTGTAATTGCCCCGGGGCATAAGGGGGATCGCCAAAAATTGCATCTAGTTCTAGTGCCTTTTCTAATAGCCTTTTGGCTTCGGCAATCTCAGCTTTTGACCAATCCCCAACATCATTACTCCAGAATACTTGCTTGAACTCGTGGAGAATCGCTCCAAGCCGTTTCCAATCAGAAACACGTCGGAGATGATTGGCAATATAGCTGAGATGCTTTTCATTTCCTGGCATACTGTTTTGAATGGGAACTTTAATACGAACGGTGCTCCTGTTGAGTCTCCATTCAGGATTTTCCTTTTCCAAAACGACCTGAATATAATCTTGCAGCCAAACATAGTAAAACATAGGTGTGGGGCGGTTAACAGGACAGATCACCAATAGAACAGGATAATGATGGTTTTCGATATACCGCAAACTTTTAACTGGCATGTCAAAATCATAGACATCTTCTTTGTCATCAATTAGCTTTTCAGTCCCTTTTATTTGTAGCTCAAGCTGATTTCCTGTGGAGCAACCTTCTTTGAAGATTTCGATTGTCATGTCGATTCCATAATCTCGCCCAGTACTTTCACGATGTTCCCAGGCATCAGGAAGAGCAGTAGGAACCTTTCTTCGTGCTGCAGTATCAATTTCATGGGATCTCGGGCGACATTTATTGTCTTTCTCCATTTGGCTCTTTTCCTTTTGGCTCTGCCGTACGTACTCTCAAAAGCATGGGGAGTCAGATCTGAAATATGGCATGAACACCGCCTGTCCAGCCAGGTAGAGCAGGGATCAGAGCTAGTTTTTAGTCTACGGTTGCTGCTCTATTTCTACCCAAATTACGCTTAACGGTGTCTTAAGCGTGTCGGCCAGTTTTTGAGCAATATTAATGCTGACTTGAACTTTTCCAAGTTCAATTGAGCTCATATAGGTGCGATGGATTCCAGCACAATCGGCAAATGCTTCCTGTGAGAGCCCCATTTCTTTTCGCCGTCGTCGAACAACGAGTCCAAATAATTTTTCAATTTCTTTCATGGTGCCAATTTTGGCACTTGCACTCGATTTATCTACAGACTATATCTATACAGACGATGGTCTACATATTGGTGATTATTTACGACCGAACACCTACAAGAAGTGCTCATAAGTCATCTACTTAACCCCTTGTTTTGTATGCACTTGTCCTTTCTGAGAAGGATTTCGTTTGGACCAATTTGTTAACCCCAGATTTCAACGGAAAGGTCTATCATGAACTACTCAAAAATGCCCCCATGCCTGTCTTGTAAAAGCTCGTTTAACCGACCAGGTCTCACTTGGATTCTCGTCTTGCTGGCTTTTCTCCTCATTGAAAATCAAAACGCAACTGCTGAGGTGATTTTGCCTGGAGACCCCATTTATGTAATTCGGAGTACTCCACTGAAAGTAAAAACAGATACGACTGCCAACGTCCCTGCGGGCACGAAGCTTGAAGCTGGAGACATCAATGGAAAATGGGTTTGGATTAGATACCCTGACCCTACCAACGGATTCAGACTTAAAGAAGGCTGGATTGATAGTGCTAATATTCTTAAGAGGCCAAAGGGCAAATCAGAAGCCTCTCCAGCAATTGCAAAGAGATTAAATCCCAAACAATACGTTTGGTACTCAATTCCCAAAGGTCAGTCAATTGAATTTCAATTTGATTGTGACCACTCACAACTCGATTTCTTCGTGTTCTCAGAAGAGGATTTAGAAGCTTATAAAAAGCTACTTGATACAGGAGATGGAAAAGTCTCAAGCTCTAGTTATGTTCTGAATAAACAAAAGGGAACACTCGACTGGACTCCAAAAGATAACGATCAGTATTACCTACTTATTGATAACACAATTTTTCCGAGCAAAGGCGCTGATGGAAAGCATTCTGTGAATGTGACAACATTCTTCTGGAAGGAAGTCGTTCAGCCTCCAGAGCCAAAAGATGACAAGGGGTTAATCATTGGAAAAGTCCGTATTAAATTTGATAACTTCAAAGAAAAGAATGAGGTTTATGAGGGACCACTAACTGCAGTCATTGGATATAAAGACAAAGTCGAATCCGGAGAAAAACCAAAACCTGATGGAGAGATTGAAGCAAAAGTTGATAAGAATGGATTCTTCTTTGCTGGAAACGTTCCAAAGGATCGATTTTACTGGATTCAATCAATTAAAACTCCTACATTTGAATCTCCTGTTCCTTTCAAATTTTACAGCCAGGTAGACTATGAGAAGGATGAACCTACTTTTGTTGACTTCGGACCTGCCTGTATAACCTCTGGAATGGAACCAAAGCAAACTGGAGTACTTGATATAGGATATTATGATTTGAAGGTTGTTTCAGATGGCTCTATTGTCATTATGCTGACAATTCCTTTGGATCAGTTTTCAAATGAAAAAAGCATCAATATCTTTGGGACTGGTAAAAACTTGGAGACTGAACTCTCTCGGCATGCCTGGTTCAAATCAAGTTTCTCAAGTAGTGGATGGACAGAAAAAGTTGTAGCAGATTTGAAATGGATTCAGGATGAAAGAGCAAGAATGAGGAAAAGAAAGACTGGTTCGAAGAATCCGTTTGCTCCAGATCCGCCCAAGAAGGCTCCAGCTCCAAAGAAAGATTCATCTTCTAAAAAAGCTCCTGTTCCTGCTCCAAAGAAGGAGCCTAAGAGTGCGCCAGCCCCTGCTCCGTCTCCTAAACGGGCACCAGCTCCCGCTCCGAAAAAGAACTAAGACCTTACACAACCATTCACAGGTTTAAATGAGGAGATAAATCATGAGACCTTATGTTCTTATCCTTCTGCTTTTAATCAGTTTGTTTGCCCCGATCTCTACTTCCGCCGGTGAACTAACCGAATTCCAGAAATGGTACATGATACAAAACATGTCAAAAGATATGATGCGACTTGGCGAACATTTGAAACGTCAGGAAATGGAAAAGATTAATCGACAAAGACCTCAAAATCCAGATTTGATCCCCCAAACATTTTTATGCAACTACCGCAAAGATTTTAATAACGACGGAATATGCGGCATCACAGAATATGTGGGGCTCAATAAGTCCAGATATATAAGTTCAAATCCATTTATGATTGGAATGTATCTTCCGGTGAAAGGAATTATCGGAAAGAGTTATGAAATTAAAGTCTATTCCCCACAGGGAAATATAGTCTACAAATACAGCGGATTTTTCAAAGAAGAGTGGAAAGCTTTTGACTGGAAATGGGATCTAAATGCAGTGGTTAAAAAATACGGGGCAGGGACCTACTCATTTGTATTTTATTATAATGGAGGGCATTGGGATACTAAGAAAGCAACTTTTTTGCTTGGAGATTCCAGTCCCTGACCTTCTGTTTTTCAAAAATTGATCCAGTTGAAATGAAGGTTCTTAGCCTCCCTTTGACAAGCAGGACACCGTACTCCAAGGGTATGTGGGAGCAGAGTTTTGCTGTCTTATTTTATTGGAAACTCCCTTAACAAATGGATCAAGCTAACGGAGGGAGGCCAAAGAAAAAAGTCATGCCACTTGTTTTTCGAGTTCAATCGTCAACTTGTCAATGATCGATAAACTCTTCTCCACATTTTCCAGCTTTTCTTTCAGCAATTGACTTTCTCGTTCAAGCTTAATCATTCGCTGTTCCAATTCAGTTTTGGTGACATCAACGAGTAGATCCTCTTCGGCTATCGTGTCTCTCATTCCCAGAAACTCTGAGTAGTAATGAATCTTGTCTGACTTCTTCCAACCGAATCGATATTTTAAAGCGCTCTCAGATTTATACCGAGGAAGCCAATAACAGCAGGCAATATGCCTCAAATCATACATGCTGATTTCACTGAATTTCTTTCCTGCTTCACTTACTTCATCACCAAACAACTTTACCGTCAACCTCTTTAGATATTTATTGACGGACTGAGGTCGGATGTCAAAAAGATAATCATTTGATTCTAACTGATTTCTCTGGATATGCTCCTGGAGCAACTCCGAAGACAGCATCAATTTGATTCGTCTGCCAAATGAACCTTTCTTGGCTGCCTCATGTCTGATCTCAACTTCCTTGCACTGTTTGTATAAATCAGAAACTTTGACATTGATTAACTCAGTCGGCGATCTGATTCCAGAATCAACCTGGAATGAAAATAATGCTCGATAATCGTACCTCGCCGAGTTAATCACTTTCCATACTTGTTGCTCATTTAGATAGACCCATTTTGGCTTTTCATAAAATGAATCGAGATCCGCTGTCACGTCGGGAACGATAATTCCTTGTTTTTTACTTCTCTTCTGATGCCAATGCCAAAAGGCTTTGATGATCTTAGAGTAGGTAACAATCGAGAGGTATTTCTTACCAGATTTGTTCAAAATCGATCCGCTATTAAGATCAGCAAACAAACACAATAGCTGCTCTTCAGACAACTGTGTTAGATCATACAGTTCAAATCGCTCTTCAAAATGCTTGACAAGGAAAATTAATTTCTCCCGAAGAGTATTCAATCTAATGGGAGATCGCGGGCCTTTTGAACTAACCGAAGAAACGTTTAACCCCATCTCCATGTCAAGCAGATACTGTAATATGATTTTGGAATTTGTAGAGCTGACACCACTAATTTCATTTTGACAGGCTTTTGTCTTCCAGCTTTCCCAGCGTTCTTTGTGATTGTATGGATCGCGTTTCATTGAGGTAGGGAACAATGACAGTTTTTAAGGAATCAACTGCATTGTCAGAAAAACGTCCCACCAAATTGGACAAAAAGTCCTATGCCCCGACCGAGCAGAATACTTTTTGTCTCTTTCCTGGAGACGTTTTTTCAATGCCCAACATGTTCGATCAGAATGGCTTTAGCTGCTATAAGGCAAATATCTTTTATTCGAATTAGTAGGCTGATTTAATTATGAAACTAAAGATGATGAACTATAAAAGTTTTTCGGAACAATCCTTGCAAAACGCAACTTACCAGCAATTTTTGAGAGCTGTACTGCTCCAGCACCAATCGCACAATAAGCCAAGAAACAGTCTAATAGAATTTTATCGCTCAGGGCGAGATTGCGTTTGAATGACCTAGCCCTATCCCTATACCTTGGGTATTCAGTTTCATTTTGTATGAAAATTGCTGAGAACTATTTAATTTCTCTATTGAATTGTGCGCACAATCAAATCGGAAGGGCTCTAAAGTAAAATTGTTATAACCCCGGGGAGAAAGAACCATTCTGTGCTGATTCCCTTAATCTCTGATTGAAATCTAACAAAATACAAAATGGAACAAACTATTTAAATTATTCCGTTCTCGTCAGTTTCAACAGAACAGGGTCATTCAGGGAACACATCGAAGATTATTTTGCGTCGCACTAAGATAAATTTCTCAAGAGCGTTTGGGCACCATTTTGTTGACTATCTTATTGCAATCACAGATAATCGTATATACACCAGTGTTTTTTAGGCCCTGCATCCTGCCTAAATCATTTCGTGATTTTGAGTATATTACTGACTTAGTAACGAGCCCCTATTCTACTGAAATAGGTAGTACCAGTAATAATTGTTATTGATGAGTAATTGGGCTCTAGTGAGAAATAAACTTCACTCATCGCCTAAGTGTAATGGAACCGATGGACCAGGTGTTGAGGTGGACCAATTTTGAGCCATTTGTGAAGAACATTCCACTCTTAGGAAGAAATATATGAGTGAGCAAGATACTTGTGGTCACTGCAATGAACAGATACCCCTCGAATATACATTCTGCCCGCACTGTGGCATTCAGCTTATTTGCCCCAATATTCGTACGGCAAACTTTCCTCATGAACAGGAAGCATTGGAAAACGCTTATCTAAAAGCGAAAGAGAGAGCAATTCAACGAGGCTGTTCACAAGCTATTGATTTACTAGAAGATCAACTGAATACAAGCAAATCTATCCTTGCATGCCCTATATCAAAGCTGATTGCCATAGCCCAAAAACCTGGAACATTTGCCAATTATTACGACTTAATGAGTCTTCAGTTTCTAGGTCCGCCAAGCATTGATGGCCCTGACTGGAACAAACTGAGACCGCAAGTTGAGATTGAGTTCATGGGAAGCCACAAAAATATTGACCAGCTTCACTATGCATGCCTATCCACCAACAGAACAAGTTTATCACATTATGGAGAATGTAGGATCATTTTGAGAGACCATATGATTGAACATCGATCTTCGGTATTCATGGAAAATTCGGCTTTTTATTTCTTTAGAAATGGACCTCCTATTCCACCTGGAATGAGAAGTACTTGGGCTAATCGTTCGAAACTAGGCACTGTAAAATTAGCAGATAAGATTACAGTCAGCACAACAGTGGAAGATATCGCAACATTGATCTTGCGGAGCGGTGAGACGAGGCTGGATGATGACTTCATCGAAGTTCAGGTCTTCGGTGAAATGACAATTCACACTTTTGAACGCGTTATTATAACACAAAAACCAGAAGAGAGGCTTTCTCGAAAAAGAAAGAGGGAACTTCGCGGTACAGCCGGGGAGCAATCTGTTAAAGACCTTTGTAACGAAGCTGGTGTTGACTGGGAGATCAGCTGATGCATGCGTATCTATCAGCCAGGCTCTCTCTTGCAGTGATTGTGGAGGACCAGGATTGGCACTTGTTATTATACGACGACTTAGACAAATTGCACTCAACGAGTGCAGAAGAAGTCGCTGTGTTGTTCCGCCAAACATCGGACGTACAAGAGTTGCCCAACACAACTATAGAACATGTAAGGGACAGATTGGAAGATGCCGTTGATTCGATTGAAGCATTCGATTTAGTACTGTTATTGCTTGACGATAAACTCACAAAGAACACACAACGCCTTGTGGCATTGGAATTAGAAGAACTCTTAGTCTATCCTGAAATCGTAGAAAGCATAGAAAATGTCTTATTTGCATCTCCACTCCCAATAAGCTCGGTACGCCAGGAAACACTGGCAATGGTTTCTGAGATATCTTGTGTAGCGGTATCAAATTTCCTCCAACGCCTGATCCAAATGCAACCAATAATCAAAGTAGTTTGTAATGCATGGAATGAGATGGCTTCAAACCGATTTACTTCAAAAGACAAGCGGAAATGGATTTGTGGGCTATATGTGCGGCATGGACTTTTTCGACGTATGGTTTACGAAGTAAAAAAAACTGGAACCGTAGCCCCGTTTGATAAACAAGTTATGTTAGAACCATCGATTTCTAAATCGATACCATCATTTAAAGATATCTGGAATGAAGTCGCAATCTACCTTCATGAGCCAAATATTCATCCATCTCACAAGCGAGCCAGATATAAACAATTTACATCTAAAAAATCAGTTTCACTACTTCTTAGTTTAACTCTGTTGATAAGCTTTCTTGGTTGGTTGTTCTACTTCTATATTCCCGAAAGTACTTTTGCTGATACGGACAAAGGCCAGGAACGGATTTTAGTATATCGAGATGGCCGTGTTAAAAATTTGCCTGAGGGACCAAGTCAAGTACGAGAAAAAGCAAAATCTATACTGCGTACCAAAAACATTGAGATTGCTTCAGTTCTTTCTCCACTGAAGTTGCGGGGAACATCAGAACGAGGTGTCTTGCTATATCCGTTGGCGACGGCCATTATCAACCCGCAACCGGAATTCTCCTGGAAGCGCATACCGGGAGCTATGTCATATCGTGTCGAACTTTTTGCATCGGGTAGCGACTTAGACTTAAATCTAGGTGGTGAGACATATTCTACAACATGGACTCCGAATGCGGAATTGAAACGAGGTACTACGTATCTGTGGCGAGTTATAGCAGTGACAAAATCGGGAGAATTAGTTTCCCCCCCCTGGAATGCGCCAGCAGGAGGATTTTTTCTGCTTGATGCTAAATCAGTAGAGAAGCTTACCGAAATGGAACAAAGTCTTGGTTCAAGTCGCATACTTAAAGTTGCTTTATATAGTCAGTTCGGAATGCTTGCAGATGCCGAGAAGCTACTTGAGGAACTTCTGGAAGCGAATCCCAAAGAAAGTCTGCTGGAGGAGTTGTACCAAAACCTGGTCAGCAAACGGAGTGCCTTGAGATGAACTGGAAATACCAGGCTTTTGCTGCATTGTTGGCCATTGGCCTTTCGATTTTTATTGTGTGGAATATTCTGTTTAAAGACAACCAGGATAACCTGGATAACCTGGAAAAGGTATTGAATCATAGAGCTGATGTCAGTGAGCGCCCTAAGCAAGGCCGAAATCTGGCGATTATCTTTGGGATCGATGACTACCAGGATAATAAATTTGTTGATTTAGGTCTTGCCACAAGCGATGCACTGGCTTTTCACGACATTCTTGTTGCTAATTTTGGTTATCAGGAAAAGCACATATTTTTTCGGACAAATTCTGACGCAAACAAGAATCAAATCGATACTGCATTTGATAACTGGTTATCCGCTTTTTATCCAAAACTGAATAAAAATGATTCTCTGATTTTCTTTTTTGCGGGACACGGAGAAGTAGTTGATACAGACTTGAGTAATCGAAATGCTGATGAACCCACTACATATCTAGCTTTTGTCAATTCAACGAAAAATGGTATCAGGGACAATGGTATCTCTGTTCGTGAGGTCCGCAATCAACTTCAACGCATTCCCTGCAATCAACGCGCTATTATTTTATCGTGTTGCTATTCCGGCGCTCTATTTGAAGAAACTGGTCCAACGATCGAGATGGTTCAAACAAATACCCCAACGAACAACAAAGCATTTTGGGGATTAACATCAGGTATGAACACCCCTGTTCCAGACTTGGGAATTAAAAATCATTCAGTCTTAATATCCGCCCTGCTTGAGGAAATGCAAGATTGCTGTAATTCGGATTTCCCGGATAAACGCTTTACTTTTGAAGAATTGGCAATCAGGGTTAAACGCCGCGTCAAACGACAGGTATGGGCGATTGGTGGACAGAGTCCTGTAAGTGGCCGTTTAAAAGAGAGGGATGGAGGCATCTCCACTGCTGACTTTATCTTCGTTCCCACAGTCCCTTGTTTGACGCCTCGCGAACGTGAGAAACTAATCACACAACGTTTGGAAAGTGCCGATTCCGTTGTGCAGCAACTAGAGTACTTCTCACTGTTTGAAAGGGCATACAATCTGTACTTAGATGGTCAATTGGATAGAGCCCGTCGCGACTTATCTCTGTGCAGCCCACAGCACCGCAACTGGGAATGGCATTGGCTGAATCATATTCTACATAATCTTATGCCCCATAGTACTCTACCTCAATCAAGTGTAGCATTATCAATTTCGTCTAAGGGAGTGATTGCAATTGGCATGGGCCATTCAGCGATTGATGGTAAACTCAAAATCATAAATACAAAAACGGGCAATATTTTCTCAAAAAACACTTTCGCTCCAGGAGTGACTGTTGTTCAATTCTCTCCAAAACAAGATTTTTTAGTTGTTGGTGACAGAGAGGGGCATCTCACAGTATGGAATTCTCATTGCGAGTTAACTACGCGATTAGACTCAACAGAATCTGCCATAACAGCCATCCAGTTTACTGCTAAGGGCGATAAACTGGCTATTGGTAGAGAAAATGGCAGTGTGGATATCTGGGATGTATCCTCTCAAGGTGAATTCCAATTGATTAGCTCAATGCCAACTGTTCTTGGATCTATCAAAGAAATTACATTCTCGAGTAACGGCCAGGGGATTGCATGTGTATCCATCGATGGAGAAATAGCATACACTTCTCTCACAAACCTCGATTCATCCCAATCAATAGCAGAAATTCCCAATGTGCATTCGCTTGGATTTCTCAATTCAAGCACTGTAATCGCAGTAACGGATAAAGAACTTTTACAGGTATCATGCGTTACTGGGAAAATCAATTCACGCTTGAGAATAAATGATTGCACAAACGCATGGTTCAATCACAGATCTGGTTACATAATCTGTCTAGAGAAGTCGGCATTTGTTTTTCGTGAAATACATCAAGGAAATATTTTAGATCGTTTAATCACTCAAGCCGGCCCATACCACGCAGTGGAATTTAGCTCACCAGCAGGGAAGTTCGCAACCATCAATGATATTGGACATTTACTCCTTCAAGATGTTCCACTTCTTAAAGCACCAAAGAACATCAATGTGATGGGAATGAATTCTCAAGGTACTTTGGCTCTTGCTTCTGACAGCTCTGGTCTTCTAGATATCTACTCTCCCAAGAGTCTCGCACGGGCCAAAATACCCTTTTCTGTGAGTAAGAAACAGATCTCTGCATTCGCCTTTAGTTTTGGCAAAAGAGAGCTGATTTCTTTAGTCACAAAGTCAGGTCACGTTTCAGTATGGGATTTAGAAGAGGCTACGCAAATCAACTCATGGTCATCCACACTCAATAATATTTCAGCATGCGCTTGGCATCCAAACGATGAAATTCTCGTTCTTGCCAATCAGGATGGCCTGATTGAATTTTGGGACGTCGCGCTCGGTAAACAATGTCGGCCCAAACTCCGCACCGGGGGCTCTGGTATTACAGACCTCACTGTTTCGCCCAATGGTGCCTTTTTGGCAGCTGCGATGAAGGAGTACATGGCTACTCCAAGTAAGTCCATTGTTTGGGACATGTCTTCAGATCAGCGAATTGTCGAGTTTGTCCCCAGGCATCGCGGTCCGTCACGAAACAGTGAAATAGTTGCTGTCTCTTTTGCAGAAGATTCTCAATACGTAGTTTCTGCGACCCGAGGGGAAGGTCTAGCCGTCGTTTACCTCGACGCACCAAAATCGATTATCCAACTACCTGGTGAAAGAAGTGAGGTTAAAGATGTTATTGCATTTGGAAATCGGATTGTCTCAGTCGGAGATCAAATTACAATTCGAGATACTAAAACAGGCCATTCTGTTATTCAGATTGAGCAGAAAGCCCAGTCAGTGGCAAGGAATGGCGATAATATTCAGATTATGACCGACAATCGTGGTATCATTTCGTTTAATGGATCAGATCCATTGGAGATAGCTTCAATTCCAATTGAAGCTTATGACGCAGTGCCACTCTCTGATGGCACCTTGTTAATCGCAAGTTTACAAACTATCGATTTTCAATGGGGCGTTGCAGTGTGGAATATTCAGCGTAATAAACTTGAAAAAACAATCGCTTTAAGTGACTTCGCTGTGCGATCCATTGCAATATCTCCGGTATCACCAACAATGATTTTAGCGAGGGATGGTGGTGAACTTGCGTCTTATAACATTACATCTGGGAAAAAAATATGGTCAACGAAGGTAGGAAGCAGTAGCCTTTCTTCTTGCACATTCAACAGAAGCGGTACAAAAGTTGTCGTTGGCAGTGAAGATGGCCAAATAAAAATATACAATATTTCCGGCGAGCTAGTACATGGGCCAATTCAAATATCTGACAAGCCAATATCACGAATTCTCTGTCCACAAGATGTGGATGAACTGCTAGTGGCTTCAGGCACTGGAAGATTAAGCAAGTGGGACTGTGAAAATGCAGAATTAACTTGGGATATCAATGCGTATAAAAATAGTATCAATGATATTACCTTTGATTCTGACGAAAACATTGTCTGGTCAGTGGGTGATAACGGCGACGTTATCTCTTGGTCTTTCACTACGGCTAAACAGTTATCCAAAATAACAAGCTATTACCAGGACATTCACTCAATTGTAATCACCCCAACTGAAGACTCTATGATGGTGGGCTACAGTTGGGACTGTAATGTTCTATTCTGGTCAACATCACAACCTTTATCTTTCAAAACATACAACACTGGCACCCAGGGAGGTTGTCGCGTCCGTCTTTCGGAAGATAATGCAAAAGTGATTGCTGTTGCGAGTGATACACACGGCGTAAGGCTGTTTGACACACAGGCACTAATTTCGAAGCTGAAAATGTCTATAGATTAATTTCCACGAGCATCGGCATTTTTCTGAGAATTTTCTCTGAATGGCTTCTTTAATCTATAAAGATCAAGTCTGCTTTGAAAGTCGTCTGATTGTGTTTCAGGTGCCAGTTTGATGGCCTCACGCTGCCATTTCTCAGCCATTTCGAAGTTTGCATGATCTGCATAAGCAGCGGCGAGCGTATCAAGATACATATACGACTTCCATTTTGTGAGTTCACAAGCTTTAGTTGCTAGCCCTATTGCAGTCTTGCCATCGCGTACATCAGGATCTGACGAAGTCGACATCAACCATGCCACGGAATTCAGTAGATTTGCTTCTTGAGATAATAATAATGAGTGATGTTCGTTTTGATTTTTAATGGCTTCCAGATAAGTATTCTTCGCACGCATATAGTGTTTCATTTCCAAAAGCAAATCAGCCTTTGCAAATAATGCCTTTGCTTTCTCATACTTCTTAGAGTGACGAACTGCTAACGAAACATCCTGATACGCACCACGGGAGTTTCCTTGAACACGCGAGACTGTAGCACGTAAAAGATAAGCACTTGCATAAGTAGGAGCTAGCCGAATGATTTTATTTAATCGGTTCTGTACTTCTGAA
Organism: Gimesia alba; assembly: GCF_007744675.1. Lineage (NCBI taxonomy): Bacteria > Pseudomonadati > Planctomycetota > Planctomycetia > Planctomycetales > Planctomycetaceae > Gimesia > Gimesia alba. The sequence continues at coordinate 3,352,972 of NZ_CP036269.1, read as the reverse complement.
AGAGCCTTGGCTCGATTATCATCAGTCTTACGCATGCTATTGTAAAAATCACTTCTGACTCTTCTAATCTCATCGAGTGCGAATAGATGATTAACTTCGGTCCCATAGATCATTGCTATGCGTTGTAATTTCTTAAAGTCTGCAGATGGTAATATCTCTTGAAAAAACGTTCGTTTCCAGTCTTTATCACCACTTATGCTAGACTGAACTAAAAACACAATATCAGGATACACTCGTGCTTGATACTCGGAATAGAAATGCCTTGGCGACCCGAGATAAGAAATCAATCTTTCAATAATTAACTTTTCTTGTTTATCAGATAATGACAAAAGAGTGTCTGTCGTCAATTCGTTTCCTATAGTGCGCGAAAACCACTCTTTATGATCCAGTGCTGTAGCGATACGGGATGGTCGACTGTGTGGTTGCTGTTTCATCTGGAACTCTGCTTGCCACCAATCGAGAACTGAACGACCAAATGCAAAATTGATCTTGAGATATTCTCCACCACTAACAGAAACAGTAATCTTGGCATCATGTCCATTTTTTACTGCATATCTAAGCATTTCTCTTTTTCGAGAGAGTGATTTTGCAAGGCTTAATGTTGGGTAATGATCTGATTGCTCCCTAAATCGCTTGATGTTTGAATTGGCTGAAAGAATATCGAAATATATTGGACGATACACCAACTGAACAGCAGGAGTCTTTTTTAGTTTACCATCATACTGTTTAATAATCTTTTGTATGGCTAATCTCCCGGAATCATCTATTCCGCCGATAATAAGATCCTCTTTCCAAGCCAGATGCAACACTGTATCGAACATGAATGGAGACGAATAATAATAGAACCCAGTTGAATTGTCGTGTTTGCTACTAATAGATTCGTTCGGCGCCAGATTGCGTAACTCTTTCTCCATGAAGTCAACAATCGCAGGCAAATTTGCATTACGATAACCAAAAGCAAATCCAGGCTTATCTCCTTCCGGTCCTCCTGATACTGCAATAACACATGACATCAATTCTGTATCTGACTTGGGCAGTGTCCGAAACCGTTCATTCATCCTGTTTATAAATGTTGCATATTTGGGATCAGCTACAAACATCAAAAACTGACCAATGCCATCAAATTCCTTCATCATTTCTTGGAATGATAGCTCATCCTGTCCCTCACCTGCATCTTTTGCAGAGGAAAAAGATGTGGAGGCTATCACAACATCATCGTTTGTAAAAAGAGTGCTAAAAGATGATTTGGTATTTGAAGCCCAATTGTATGCATTCATATGCTTCTTATCTGGCTGTAGCGTAATCGCAAACTTGAATACATCCGTTCCAAGCGGACCAGCATCAAATTGTACAAATTCATGTCCACGAATAAATTCTCGAATTGATTTTGTCAAATCCGCGAACATTAAAGTCAAAACCCACCGTGAGACTCCTACGGATTCTTCTAGAATATTTCCGAGCTTATTATTAAGTTTACCCAGCCACATTTTTATTAAAGGTTCAGGAACACGCTTAAAATTAAGTCGAACTAGTACCGACTTTCGTGCGGGAAGTGAATGAAATCCTGATGCGATATTCGAAATTTCGAATTCATTCACAGAAAGTGACTTTGCAGGCATACAGAACAACCATTCGTCATGTTGTATGCCGACAAGGTTGTGATTATTAGGTGTCTGAATTAGATAATGTGATGGGGCTTTATGGGGGGAAATCTTCCACTCTTTGCTACCAGCCAGTTTGTTATCAAGTTTAACCACTCGAACAATGTGAGCAGCTAAATCTTCAGGAGGCTGGTCTTTCAAATCAATCAGAATCCGACAATTTTCTTGCTTGGACACTCCTGGCATTGAAGACCAGTCTTCCCAGATCCATGCTTGATCCTCAAAAAACCAATTATCAACATGGGCAATTTGCGCCGGTGCCTGAATGCACTTCTGAAGTGACTGCAAAGACTCCGCTTGAATTGTTATAAGCTGTGCCTCAGATCGCTCACCCACAAAAATGTGAAGGAATAATATAATTACAAGATAGGACCGAAGTTGCATAGGCGTCATTTCAAATACCTTTTATCCAAGAACTAAATAGCTTGTAAGGTAAAATATAACACATTGATACGCTTGCATTATACACATGGCCACATGTGGGTTCAAACATGTATATTTGATTCTATACAGTATTTCTGTTTTCCGGGATTGGACGAACCATTTGTAATCTTTCAAAAAGTTGTTTTCTCAATACATTGTCGCAGCTAGTTGTTTTCGTTTTTTCAAGAAATATTTTTCAGTATATGGCGAATTCGTTTCAACCTTCGAATAACCTCTTCCGGATCAACCTCTTGTTCAAGCAGATTTTCTTCAGATTCATTCTCCATCTCCTCTCAATAAGGAGCCCGAAAAAAGTTCACCCCAGGAGTATTTTCAAACTCACGATAATAATCGGAAATGCAATTCTCACTACAAAAATACTTCACTCCTCCAAGAGGTATGATCTGATCTCCTCTCACTGCTCGCTCTACTGTCAACACATCGCCTGAGAAATAAATCTCCTGCTTACAATTCTGGCACTCAATTTTTTTATCCTCTTTTTCTTCCATGCATCCTTCACCTCCTTTCAACCGTTTGGAGCGAATCTGAAAATCTTAAAGAGTTGAAAAAAACTCAGCTGAATTGCATGTTTTGAAAAGCATATATCTGCAAAGTTAGTTTGTGTTAAACATGTCCCAGAAACACTATTCATAAAAAAGAGGTTTCTTTTTGAAATTTCCATGACAGAAGATTCAGAAGAACTTCGACATAAGTTTTCCATAGAATTGCGAAATAGAATAGCAGAACTCCATAAGCGCCTGACTGAAGAAGAACAGATCTCCCAATCAAAAACGATTGAAAGTAAGGACTTGAAACGAGAGCTTGCAACAGTGTGCCTGCAAGTAATTAATCAAGCAGAAAAAGAAGGAATTCCAATCAAAGCAACGGCTTGTCTACTTGGTGGATTTCCGTTTTATCAGTATGGAGATTCCCTCGATCATGTATTTAGATTACTGCACGAAATCGACATGCAGGATGAATTTTTCTCAGAAGTGAGAGAAAGATCGCTGCTAGAAAAGGCAAAAGAAAATTTTGTCCGCTATATTGACTCAACTGTCTAATAATCTTGGACTTCACGGCGCAATTCTTAAAAACAGAGCTGCAGTTCTCATTGTTACCCGCACTCAAAGTGGGTTTATCAGATACAGCAGTTGACTGAAACCACCGCTACCGGCAGACCTACTGATAAGCATGCAGAGCATCGGATTATTCGCAAACCGCCAGCGCGAAGACTAGCGGGTATCAGATTGAATTCCCCATTCACTGGTCTTATAAATTAGAATGGAAAATCTCTTTTCCGAGGGATAAGAAGGTTTATTTTGAAGATGAGGGATGATTCTGGTCACTAAGACTGGATGAGTTTCACCATTATTAAACTGTTAGTCTTGTACAACTTCTTGAAGAATGGTATAAAATTGCTCGCTAGAAATACCTGGGCTCTGACCATATTTGGTTGGGGCCCTTTTTTGTGAAATGTGTATATTCCTGTTGACTATTAATTTAGAAAATGTACACTCAACTTTATTGTTAGGGATAATCTAGCACGGAAGTGGTATTTCTAGCGACCTACCATAGACCGCTCTGGTACATCTCTCTTATCAGATCATGTCATCTTTCTATTCATATGATGACAGTACCCCAAACAACTTAAGGAATGGGGCTATGGCTTATTACATCTACAAAGACATCTCTGGACAATGGCGTTGGAGATATGTGGCTGGAAATAACAGGATTATCGCTGTTTCCAGTGAGTCTTATTTCAACAAAGCTGATTGTCAAAATGCGGTTGAAATAATGCGAAGAAGTTGGGAATCAGAGGTTTTCTATCTATCTCCCTAATCTTCATCAGTCATTTCTATTCTCTCTATAGACTCTGGCGGTCCATACCCCCACCGAACATTAGAGAGAATAGTTTGACAGCGCCTTAATTGTACTTTTAACCGAGTGTCGAGGACCGGAGTCAAGGCTTCACAGAATTGAGGTAGGATCCTATCCAGTTCTGCGAGGTCATCTTCAGAGATCTGATGTAATTTGCTCATGCGCGTGTTTTAACAAAAAATACTTGGTAACGCGAGATCAAATTTTTGGGGGTCAAATCATGCACGTAACAGAATCTCAGCACGTAAAAGGTTATAAAAACCTGATGCACAAGTGGAGCGAATATCTCTCAGACTTCAAGGACTATGCAAATATTCGATGCGAAGGCTGTTTTTTTGAAAATGACAGTGAAGAAGAAAAGAAAGAGAACAAATTAAGGAATCAATTTACTTTCTTTCTTTATGGTTATCAATGTTCGATACAACTTAGAACAAAACTGGAATCAGTTGAGTTCATTGTAAAAAATATCTGTCTTAATAGAGAGAAAATATTTCAACTAAATATTCACCTTTATTTTGATCACAATGAAAAAGAATATTCGCTTCAGCATGGCCTTCATGAAAATGACAGTGTTTCATTTTTAATTATTAATATGATCGAAGAAACAATTAATCAATAATCTAATTCTACTTAGAAAAGAGTAGAGATGAGTTTTCCGAGTGCAGATTTAGTTTCCGCTGTTTACCAGCTATTACCTGGATTTATCACTGCATGGATTTTTTATAGCCTAACAGCTCATCCGAAAAAGTCGCCTTTTGAACGCACCATTCAAGCACTGATATTTACTGCAATAATTAAACTCTTGGTACTTCCACTTAGTTGGTCTTTTATTTGGCTGGGATCATATGGGTGGACTATTGGTGTTTGGAATCAGGACACTTCATTTATTGTTTCTGCGTTCTTCGCAATAGCATTGGGTTTTCTGTTTTCTTATTTTGCTAATACTGGGATATTACATGCGAACCTTTTCCCTCTAATCAGTGCAACAAAAAGAACATCACATCCGTCAGAATGGTTTAGCGCATTCAATGAAGATAAGTGTTTTATCTACCTCCATTTTAAAGACGGTAGGCGCCTTTTTGGTTGGCCTTATGAATGGCCTGATCACCCTGATGAAGGGCACTTTGTTATTCTAAGACCCGAATGGATTTTAGAAGATAACCAACGGGCTCCTCTTTCACTTACTCTGAAAATGCTAATTCCAGCCAAGCAGGTAAGAATGGTGGAATTTGAGAAAGACGAAAATGATCCAACTTACGACCTTGACCAACTGCAGAAATCAACAGAGCTCTTACTGAATCTTAGAAAAGATGATGATGAATAGAATTAGAATCAGTTCATACTAATTAAATGAAAAGTGAAGAACTAAAATTATTTAGTTTGAATCAAGATAAGATTGCAATATTCAGAGAGTCATCAAATGGGGCTTCTCCAGGATATTTTAATCAACTTGTGACAGTGAATTCGATCCTAGCATGCCTTCATTTACTAAAGAAATATAAAGGAGATTTTAATGGGAAGTAAAAAGCCAACACCTCCACCACCACCACCTAAAGAGAATATGACTCAGTCTGGTGATGGGCAATCAAAAGCAGGAAGAAATGGTGGACCACCCAAAAATGTAACTAATGAAGCGCGACCAACCTCACCACCGCCACCGCCACCACCAAAAGATAAGTAGGAGTTAAGATGAGCGAAAAACAACAACCAAATCCGGCAGAAAACGCTCATGAGGGGCACGATGGTCCTCAGTTTGTAGAGAATGGATATAATGGGCCACCACCTAGTCCTAGGGCAGATATGAGACCAGTCTCTCCACCTCCTCCACCACCTAAAGATAAGGGAAATTCACAATGACAAATAATGAATCTGAAAGAAATATTAACGATATTCAAGCAGTTCCAGACCCTTCTAGAGATATAAGAACCGGATATAATGGGCCACCTCCAGAGACAACAAATGAGGCTAAGCCAGCATCTCCACCACCTCCTCCCGTAAAAGATAAATAATCTTTTTACAGGAGAAATCTAGCAAGACAGATCTCTTGAAATATGCGCTGGTTATTACGATGTTTGCGACGGAGAAGGTATGCCTAAGCTGTTTAATCTCACTGATTCAAATGTTGGAAATAACATCATAACCTAAGAAAAAATCAAGCAGGCCAGAATTGTTTTGAAGTGTATGTTTTGTATTGCAAATTGGTTCGACTTCTTGAATCTCGAAGTCTAATCAATAGATATTTAGCTGAACGCATAATTATTTGAGGAAATTTGAAATGGCAGAAGTAACCTATCCCTGTTATTGGCAGAAAAAAGACAACAAAAAGCAGTGGTACTGGGTTTACTACGCAAAAAATGGAGAAGCAATTTCACGAAGCAGTGAAAGTTATGTCAAACGTTCAGACTGCTTACATTCAATTGAATTAATGAAGAACTCATCGGATGACTCAGTTTATTATGACAAGGATTAATAAATAAACATTCCAGGAAAAACTGGTATCCCTTCTGTTAATTTATCTGAATCATCGTCGCAAGGCAGTAGCAGTTTTCAACTGGTCCTTAATTTTCTCCATGCTGAAAAGTGAATGCTGATCTTTGCACGGTACAACAGATTGTTTGAAATGCAGGGTATTTATTTGCCCGGATTGTTTCTGAGACAAGTTCTGCGGGATGGATCGCGATCACAGGTCCGTTGAGCGAACACACACTATTCAGCGTAACCGTTTTTAAACTCGCCATGTACTCTGTCCTTAGAAAAGAGGTAAACCAAGAATCGCATCCATTCTTAATTCAGATTTAGCAAGAAAATTTCTGATTCACTGGCAGCAACCACTCACTCCTGCCCAGTTAAGCTACCAGGCCGGCTTAGAAACCAAGCGGTGCGCAGATTTAGTCAGAAGCCTTTCTCGAAAAGAGTTACTTTATTGCATCAATCCTGAAGCCAGAATTGGCCGCCTCTATTGGCTCACAAATCCTGGCTGTACACTTCAAAACAGAAACCGAAAAGAACAGAAGCTTTCCCTGTTCAATCACTCTCTCCCATCAATCAACTGGTCTCTTTATGGCAAACTTTGTTTTAACCATCGTTCTGCTGTTATCAAAACGCTTTCAATTCCGTTGCAGCCAGCCGAAATCAAACGCAAATTAAGAATTGAATATCCAAGCATTCATATTAACGCAGACAACGTGCGTGACATCATCCGGTTTTTCAAAGATCAAAAAATCGTTCAAGCAGTCTACTTTAAAAAGAAAACCTATCCGAAGTACGAACTGACACAAATGGGAAAACAGTTTAAAGAACTCTTGAGACGAGCGGAGGTGAAAATTCGAAACTGAAAGCAGGCTTGAACAGCTATGTAAAGACATCATTAAAAACATTGATAGACATAGTGATGAGCCAAGCAATTTTGTAGCTGCGGAAATAGAACTCGTTTTAGAACATCTCAATCGTTCCAGAAAAACAACTTCAAGCCTAATTGATCGACTGGAACTGGTGCGTGAACCAATTGATAATCGGCTGTTAAATCTTAAAAGACAGCCAACTGAATACTCACATTCCATCTGGATTGACCGGGACAAAATTCGCGGGCAGCTGATGCACACCAAAGTCAGACTGGAAACTCAAAGGCAAAGAGTGATTAAAGAGCATGAAAAGGAAGTTCAGCATTTTGAAGAGCGACTACTTTCACTGCTTCATCAACATGAACAACTACGATAAGAATGACAGAGATTGAAATACTACTTAGAAAACTGGAACCACTCATACCAGAACGAGTAAAAAAATGGCGAAAGACCTTGGACTTTGCAAATCCTGAATTAAGGGATTTAGTACATCGCCAGATACTTCACACTGCTCACTCCGTTTTGGGAGATTATCAAAAGAAACTTTTGCTCTCACTCCCTCCGGAAAAAATAGCAAAAGGCAATCTCCATCTTGGCACTGTTATTTATGAGCAACCAAAATGGCAGTTTGCTCTTTCTAAAAATGAACTGAACCAAAATCTTTCAATATTTGGTCGTTCAGGTGCGGGAAAAACAAACGTTGTATTTCACATTTTAAAGCAACTTGTCTCTCAAAAAATCCCATTCCTCTTTTTGGACTGGAAGAGAACCGCCCGCCATCTTCTTCCATTGTTTTCTGATAACGTTGAAGTTTTCACGCCAGGAAGAAATCTTTCTCCCTTTCCCTTTAATCCTTTGATTGTTCCCTCTGGTTTAGAAAAGTCCGTTTATTTAAATCAGGTCGTTGATGTGCTGGCTTCAGCCTATGTGCTAGGTGAAGGAGCCAAAAGCATTGTACATAAAGCACTCATTGCCAGTTTTAAAAAAGAAAAAGCTCCTTCGTTTAAGACTGTCTTGGAAGCAATTGAATCCATGCAAACAAAAGAACGGGCAACAGGCTGGAAATTAACTGCCAAAAGAGCCATCGAAAGCGTTGCTGCATCTTTTAAATCCGTTGATGCAGAAGCGCAAGAGCAGTTCACGAAATCGCTGCTCAAACAGAATACGATAATTGAACTCGATGGTTTGTCGCAAAGTGCCAAGAAATTTTTAATCCCATTATTGTGTTCCTGGGTTTATTCCGTACAGATGACAAACCAGAATCGAGAACAACTGCAATTTGTTGTGGTCTTCGAAGAAGCTCATCATGTATTGTACAGGCAAGAGCACAGAAGTAGCGAAACTCTTATGAACCAGCTTTTACGGCAAGGACGAGAGCTAGGAATTGGCTGTATTGTCGTTGAACAGCATCCACATTTAATTTCCAGTGCTGCGTTAGGAAACTGCTACACGACTATCTGCTTAAACCAAAAAGATCCAACCGACATTAATAAAGCGGCAGGTCTGTCGTTAGTGCATGATTCAGATAAACACCATTTTAGCATGCTGCCTGTTGGTCAGGGAATTGTGAAATTACAGGATCGCTTCCGCCAGCCATTTCTTTTGCAATTTCCCTTGGTTGACGTGACAAAGGGAGTCATGACTGATTCAGTGCTAAAAGAGTACATAAAAAATGCCAAGAGTTTCCGAGAGCGTAGATTTTTTACACAGGATTTGGCGAGCAATTCCCGAGAGCGTAAAATCACTGCTTCCGTCGATAAAAGACGGTTTTTCTTGAATGATATAGGTATGGAAAATAGTCCGTTTCAATTATTAGAAGATGTTGTTCAGTTCCCTGAAGATGGTCTGAATAAACGATATAAACGATTGAAACTGAGTGCTGAAAACGGTCACGCATTCAAAAAGAAATTACTTGAGATGAATCTTGTGACGCAAGGTTCAGTAAAGACTGGGAAAACATCCAAGCTCGTTCTTTCTCCGACGACAAATGCCAAGAAACTATTACTTGGTACAGAAGGCATTGATGGACGCGCATCACTCCAACATGAGTATTGGAAAAAGTGGTGTGCCAAAATTTTTGAATCGTTTGGCTACTTCACTCAGTTTGAGTGGCTGAGAACAGCAGGTGACAATTCTGGTCGAATGGATGTTTTAGCCTGGAAAGCGTCCGAGAGCGTTAAATCTATTGCTCTTGAGATTGAGACCGGTAAATCTGATGTTGTTTCAAACGTGAAAAGAGATCTGCTTGAAGGGATGCAAAAAGTAGTTGTTGTTGCAACGGATGAAAAAGCATATCAGAAAGTAGAACAGGCACTAAATTCTGCTGGTTTGTTGATGCCAGGTATAGTTGAAATCATCCTACGAAATTCATTTGATGATTTTCACCTATTAACTCGACATGTGCCAAACCTTCAAAAAGAAATATTTAGTGGTGATGTCATTAGGCTACTCAAAGATATTGTTCAGTTTCCCGATGATGGAGTTTTTGCACGCTATCAGCGTCTGGGTTTTGATACGAAGAAAGGCAATCGACTGAAAAACTTATTGATTGAGAATAGTCTGGTTGAGCCTCAAAAAGTGCAATCGGGCAACGCTTTCATACTTCTACTTCAATTAACTGACACTGCTAAAAAGCTGCTCAGTCAGTGTGAAGAGAAAAGTGGCACAATTAGAGACAAAGCTACAGAAATGATTCCATCCAGAAAGAGGCTAGGCAGAAGGGAATGGCTTGCTGCAGGAGTGCCACAGCCTGACACATGTATTGAGATGCTGCAAGACTCAACCGATGTTGTTTCTAGGGTGCGGAATGATTTGGCAGAAGGATATAAGAAAATAGTTGTAGTTGTTCCTGATAAAAAAATATTGGAGAAAGTTCGTGAGGAGCTAAGTGAAATCGGATTGTTGAAACGTATTAGAGTTTTGGTAAGTGGACAATTTTGAAAAAAGCTATTGCAAGGAACCAATATGCACTAGAAACCACAAAAAACAGTGGACACAAAATCATTGTAGTTTAGAATACGTTTACATTGTTAAATGCTGGTAGTGCTGTGGCTCAAGTTATCTCCAATTAGAAGAGTGGATATTAGGTACATGAAACATAGTCCACAATTTGGAATTGGTGCATCAGTTTTACAACCCACTACTTTTTGCAATTTAGACTGTAGTTATTGTTACTTAACTGAGAAACACAAAAAAATATTGATGAAACCTGATATACCTCAGAGGCTATCAGATTTCATTCAAAGAAATATAACTTCTGAAGAGTTTAAGATAATTTGGCATGCTTCTGAACCACTTGCAATGCCATTGGATCAATTTAAAAAATTGCATAAACCCCTGGCTTGCGAAAAATTTAACATTAGAGTTCGACACAATATCCAAACAAATGCAACCTTGCTCAATTCGTCATGGTGTGAATTTTTAAAAAACGAAAATTTTGAAATTGGAGTTAGTGTCGATGGTCCTTTGGAACTGAATAGAAAAAGAAAATATAGGAGCGGAAAAGAATCTTTTAATTCAACCATGCGGGGTATTGATCTCTTAAAACATTTTGAAATACCTTTTGCAACCATCTCAGTAATCGGAAATGATTCATTGAAACATGCAGCAAAGATTTATCATTTTGTCAAAGGAATTGGCAGTCGCTGCATGTGCATAAATGTGGAAGAAAAAGAAGGGGCTAATAAAGGAAATTTAACTCCAAGTGTAAGGGTCGAGAATTTTTGGAAAGAATTAGTAGAAATATGGATGTCAGATGATAAGCCTATCAAAGTCCGTGAGATCCAAAACAATTTGGAAGCGATGTCATCAATGTTGGCTGGTGATTCAGCGAATGGAGTCACTATTGGAAAGAAAATTGACTTATTCCCCTCTATTGCTGTTAACGGCGATGTAGTCCTTTTATCACCAGAGTTGCTGAATGCAGAAAGAAAGAACACAACTAATGAATTTATAGTTGGAAATCTACTTTCTTCAGATTTAAGTGATATTTTAGCAGTTGGAATGAACTCACGTTACGTTAAAGAATATTTAGAAGGTATTCAGAAATGTTCAAGAGGATGTGACTATTTTCAAGTATGTGGTGGCGGTCAGGCTAGTAATAAATATTTTGAAAATGGCAATCTAAATACATCAGAAACAGCGTATTGCAAAAATCATAAACAGACCGTGATTGAAGCTATTTTAGACTCCATCGTAACTAAAAATGAATGAAAGACAAAAAATGAAAAAGCTAATAAATCGAATTAAAGAGTCTGAAAAAGAAATTGAAAAGTGTCGAACAAGGATAGGGCATGGAAATGATTTTGCAGAGAAAATTACTGATCTTGACACTGGTCAGTCTGCAGGTGAAAGGCTTATAGAGTTATTTCCTAATGATTGGCCTAACAGCACTTTCAAAAATGTTTGGAATGATTTTTCGAATGTTGACTTTCCATGATGCAGATTACAGTGGATTTCTGTCATTAATTACTTTGAGTTATTGAGTTTTTTTGATGGATTGAAATGTGAAACGCATGACTTATTTCTCTACACGTAACTACCGGTCCATCTGGCCTGTATTCACAGGTGATCAACATTATTCGAGCGCCAATGAGCGTGTGGACCTTTCAAGAATAGCGTCGTTTAAAGTCTAATAAAACTACATTTCTCTTAGTATCGAGAGTGCTTCTAACGTAATTCTAGGATCACTTAAGCAAAAGACTATTTTTCGATCTCTTATTCTTTTAATTAACTGATTTGTATGATTGTTTAGTTGAGATGTAGGATTTTGAATTGGTCTCTTTATAAGTCCTGATTCCATAGCAAGAATTCCACACGGAAATCCGCCCCTCACAAGCATCTCGCTAACTTCATTTCGCTCGCTTGCTGATGCTTTTTGAAAGGATAAAGTCTCATCTACAACTTTTCGAGCTGGATTAAAGGCAGAATCAAGTAGTAAATGAGATATCTCATGAAATAGTACTCCTAAATCAGTCTTATTCAGCTTGGTGCTCATTTTAGGGAAATTAGTAGCTCTTAAAACAATCAAAGGTTTCTCATTCATGAATGCTGTTCCACTACTAATGTTTAATCCAAAATTAGGAGTGACTGAAATATTCAAGGTTGAAATCTTTTTTCCTTGGCAATAGCTCTTTTTAATAAGAGACAAGCAATTTTTAAACATCTTCTGTTTTTTAAGAGATGTCAGAGTTTCAATTTTTTTCTTTAAGCAATGTTGTATTAGAGCATATTCATCCTGAAAAGAATTCCAAAACTGCTTAGTGGTTATCCAAGCCAAATTACGTAATTCTGCTGAATCGATATTTTTTAATTTCAATTTGACTTCTTGAATTGAATGAGAGTTGTGAAAAATATGCTCAAGCTCCCCCCATTTAAAATCGGAACTCGCTCTTCCAAATTCATTGAGAATTATCCTGTCTTGTTTGGTTTGGACACATTTAGAAATGAACCATTCAGCATTGTCGGAAAGATGATATCCCGGAAGATTGCTAATTGAAGAGAGAAGGAGATCTAAAAAAATACCGCTCTGTGACAAATTGAAATTGATTTCCACATAACAGTATATTTTTTTTGTTATTAAATGTTTCTTCTAACTTAAGGTATAAGTATTTGTCTTCACGTCATGACTCATCAAATGTGAAGTGCAATTATCCAATTATGCTGGTAAGAGGTTGTTCATGACACAGGTTAGATATAGGAGCATCACAAAGTCTAAAATCACAAATACTATCGTATTATATGCATAGGGAAAAAACTGACATCGTCTGAGGGGGAAATAATATTTGAGCAAGAACTTCATATAAATCTGCAGTTTACAAAATTAACATCATTGAAGTTCGAACATCAACCTGACAGATGGAAATCAGTTTTACGAAATGATATAACATCCCCTCCATTAATTATATTGGCGTCACAGGTTCCTAGTGGCATAGACTATAGAGATCTTTTGATCCGAGAGAATATTGTGGAATGCTTTTTCGATCAGCCAAATAATGTCTTTATCCATGACACTAAACTCGACACCAAACCCATCATAAAAGACACTAAACGACACTAAACCGTGGGGTATTTTGAAAAAGCCAGAAAAAAACAAAAGCCGCAACCCAATATGAGTTACGGCTTTAAAAATACGCCCGGGTGGATTCGAACCACCGACCTACGGATTAGAAGTCCGTTGCTCTATCCAGCTGAGCTACGGGCGCTTGTGTTTCTAAAGGACCCTTTTGAGGCGAAATCAGTTCGCTTTTTGAGTCCTCTTGAACTGGTGGGCGATTTTAACTTGAAAGTGCTTTCATTCTCAATACTTACAACGCCGATTGCAGGGCCGGATTTCAAAAAAACTGGAGAGTTCTTTCTCCCAGTCCTGCAAAAGGGGCGAAATGTCAGACTGGGTTGACTCTATTTCCCCGGTTTTGCGGGAATTTTCGGCGTGAGCAGGGTCTGTGCATCACGCAGCTGTTTGACGTCGATCGGGTCCTCGGTCGTCCATTGACTGACTTCCGGCATATGCACCATCGCAAACGAGGTCTGCAGCGGGTAATTGCAGATGCAGCCGGTGGAAAAACAGGGGATGCTGAGCAAGCCGTTGGCGGCGACCAGACTGTTGCTGCACCCCGAACGCAAGTTTCGCAGACTGAATTCCTTCTTCTTGTCCATATCGACATACGCGGCACAGTTATTTCGTAAGAACAAGAGATTCTGATTGCCCACCGTATAATTACAGCCACTGCGCTTGAAGAGGGGGGACGATGAAAGCTGTTTGCCGTCCAAGAGGTCGTATTTGATACCCGCCTGATTGATAAACGAATCATCGTACAACAACAGCGGTTGCAGGCCAATCGGCTTCTCCCAGACCTTTTCGCCCGTGGCTGCGTTGATCGCCTGCATCTCTTTCAGCTTTCCTGTGTAAAGAAACTTCGATTGATACGAGTAAGCGGCCCAGTCATCATAGGGACGAATCGCCAGCGGGCCGCGACCGGTCATTACTCGATGTCCATATTCACGCTGGTACTTCCATTTGACCGATCCATCGGCGGCATCGAGGGCCAGAATTTCGGATGGGAATTTCTCCGGAGCGGTGCCACGTCGCTGCAACTGATCGGCCTTCAAGGGGGCCATTGAATCGATACAGAACACGAGCCCTTCGCCAATCACGAGCGAATGGATATTGAACCGTTCCTTTGCGATTTTCGACCAGAGTTGTTTTCCGGTCGTGCGATCAAAGGCGACAATCGTTTTCGCATCCCACAATCCGGTTTCGATCGCAGGGTGACTATGACCTTGGGGCAGATCAAATCCGACGGCGATCAGAATCAGGGGATCGGAGACGCGTACATCGACTACACCCGGTACGCCGGTCAGTTTTGGATCGAGTTGACAGGGGAGCGTCTTGATCACGGAACCATCTTCCGGGTTGAGTATCAGACATTCGGCATTACGGCCGACAATGATGGCATCGGGTAGCGTCGCATAGCGGACGATGGTCGTATCGGTATCGAATTTCCAGAGCAAGCGTCCGGTATAGGCGTCGATTGCCGTGAGTCGTTTAGCCCGATCATCAAAGGCAACCAGACGACCGCCGGCAACCTGCGGTTTCACACCGCGACCGTAATCTTTGAATTTGTGAAAGCCGTAACCGGGGCCATCGCCGTACCAGAGAATTCCCAGCGGCGATTTGACCAGCTTGTCACGCGAAAAATAGGAGCGAGCAGCATCCGAACATTCGTGCGTCCAGTCAGACGAACCGGGCAGAGCCCCCTGACGTTTGAGAATGACCAGATCGTTCTGTCGTTGCACTTTCCAATGTGTCTGGTCCAGACTGTCGGTCGTCTTTTCAATTACATCCCGATTGGCATCATTCACCGTCAGGCAGGCGACGCCCCCATATGGACGAACTACATTCAGCTTCTCTGTCAGCGCAACGGCATTCTTTGCGACAGGCGTCTGATCAATGACCAGATCGGCCAGGTAGTGCGGTAGCGGGAAGGTGTCGGGATCGGCATGAATGATCTGGATGTCCCTGCCATACATGTCAACATCAAGGAATTTCTTTCGCAGTCGACTGACTCGCGCGACGTCGTCTTCAATCACGATCAGGCGCGCCCTGGCAACCTGCAGTAATGCTTCCGGCAGCGACTCGGACTCCAAGCCTCGTATCACAATATAACCCGGTTTCACAGAACCATCAAAACCCAATTTGACAGAACTCGCATCCAGATATTTGAATGCAAGGTGGTTATCTTCCTCTGAAACTCTCGGTAGAGGCACATGCACTCGTTTGTACCACTTATTTTTCGGTGGTTGTGTCTGAAAGCAGTGCAGATCTCCATTGAGACAAGTAACGATGAGCCGTTGATTCGCGGCGATCAACGAGCCGACCGTCTGTGTCAGTTTGTGTTGCCAAACGATTTTGGCCGATTTTCCGTCAGATGCGATCTCAGCTGCGAAGAGGATTGGACCGACATGCCCATACAACGTATTGCCCGCTTTAATGACGGAATGCGTATCGCCTTTACCCAGTTTCGTGTCCAGTTTCCAGAGCAGGGGGGCTTCCCATTTGGCCGGCTTGACGGTTTGCGCGCCATGTTTTTTCTCATACAGACGTTTCTGTGCTTTCGATAAATCGTAAGCGTACACGATGCCCTTTTCGACGCCGTAGCAGATGCCCTGGTCATAAACAGAACGGTAGCTGCAGCCGGGCATCATCTTGTAGGCATCGAAGGGACCTTCGAACTGATCCCGTTTCGGCGTGCTCCAGGATTGCGGTGCGTCTTTGCCGGCATCGACCCAGCGATTACCCACTTCTCGTCCGTCGGCCAGATTGACGACGCCGGAATGTCCGACCAGCAGCACATCACCGGCTGCCATCACGCGCGAATCACCGTTGCGATATCCCTGCACGTAATAGTGCATCTTCCCGGTTTCAGGATCAATGCGGGCAGGCATGGAGCGTCCGTTGGGTACGATCAGTTTTTCGTCGGCAATCAGACAATAACCTTGAGGCGAGAGGCCGGCTTCGTGCAGGTAGTTATGATCGATGCGGACATTTTTCAAAAACTGAATTCGCTGATTGATCCATTTCCGTTTGCCGGTTTCAATCTCTACCGCGCTCAAGTAGGTACCCATGGAAGGCCAGATTCCGGCACCGAAAAACACAATACCGTCCTTTACAACCGGCGCCCCGCGGACGGGCCAATAGGAAATCAAACGATCATTGCCCAGATGCCAGCGTTGTTGATGTGTGTCAGGGGCGCCACTGATCTTCCAGCGGAGCATACCATCGGTCAGTTTCAGACAATACAGATTGCCGTCATCGGAGCCAAAGATCACATTTTCGCCTGATACCACTGGTGCAAACCGGATGGGGCCGTTGCTGAAATATTTCCAGGACTCCTCACCTGTCTGCGCATCAAAGGCAGTCAGACTTCCATCCCGGGGCGATCCGATCAGAATCCGATCACCCACAGAAACCGGTTCATAAGCCAGATCGTACTGCAGCCGTTCTTCATTCGGCCAGGCCACCTGATGCTTCGGCAGGTGACGCGACCAGCTTAATTGCAGCTCCGCCGGTAAGACTTCCTCAATCACCGCTGTTCGCTCGACATTTCCCCGCCACATCGGCCAATCGGCGGCTTCGGCGCGACTGTTACCAATACTAATCAGACAGGCGAAGAGGCAAAATGTAATTTGTTTTTTGAGTTGGTTTATCATGCTTCTTTTTCGGATGAAAGTAATCGATGATTGGCAGGTCGAATCTTTTTTTCAGTCCCTCATCGGGCCTGTTTCACTAGTTCATGAATCCGGTGGATCAGAAGTTCTTCAGTCCCTTTGGCCCAGGGGCCCGGTTGATTGTAATAAATCATGGAGAAATCATATTCATAGCCGCCTTCCTCCCGCATGCGTTCTGATGCCACATAACCAAACACATCATTGGCATACGCGGTCACCCAGACGGAATCGGTTTTGATTTCCTGCTTGAGCCGCAACGCATAGTCGACGACAACTTCGCCTCCGAGGAAAACCATGGTCAGCTGCTTCCCGAATTTCCAGACCTGAACCGGAGCCGGGTACGTTTCAGGCAATTCACCTGCCGTTTTAATAATCGCCAGCATATTTTTCGCATGTTGTCTGACCTGAGGTCGCGGATGCTCTAAAGCCTGTTTCAAAGCACTTTCCAGAGGCGCATCGATGGGCAAGTTGGCAAAGCCAAATGCGGTCTTTAGTTCCGCCTTCAATTCTTCTGCCGGCTGTTTCAGGAGCCGATTGACTTCCAATGCAATTGCACGCCCATGACCAATTGCCAAATCTTTCGCAACGTCTCTTTTCCCTCGCACAGGATTTTGATCAGCGCCACAACCAATCGTACAGACGGCAACGATATCCCCGTGCTGTTCTTCAATGTATTTCGCTGCATAGCCGGCCCAGTCTCCGTTCAGGCGATTGTAATCGCTCCCAAACGTTGTGCAGTGGCAGGCGTAGTTGAAGATCAGACCACGCAACTTACCGGCTTCGTCGGTTACCTTGAGGACCGGCAGACTATGATCGACAGGGCCATCCGGATTCACACCAAAGCCGGTCCACTTTCCGTCCTTCAACACACGCCGATTCTGCGCGAAGCCGACTTTCCCCGTGACCAGCGACATTGTTCCCGGACGCAGATTTTGAATCGCTTCGCCCACCGTCTTTACAACGCGTGCTTCAACGCTGTTCCAGTATTTCTGCGCCGCCTGTTGTTCTGCTTCGGTCATCGGCGTTGAAAATATATTTGACAACCCTTCCATCGGCTGTGGTGAAGTATGTGAATGCGTACTGCAAACCATGAGCTGATCGCGGTTCATGCCATGCTTCTGTTTGAGTTGCTGCGCGATACGATCAACAAACGAGGCGGCAAAGCCAATCGAATCGAGCGAGACCAGCGAACAGATCTTTTGATCGGGCGTCTGAATGGCAATCGCACGAATATAAAGCGGTTCATCAACGCCCTCGTAGACTTCGGCACGATTTCCATAACCAGACAGTCGCAAGGGAACTTCCGGTGTGATGTCTGTTTTCGCAAAGCCATACGAATAAGGGGCATCAGCGGCCTGAAGCTGAGAGACAAGCCCCATTCCTGAAACGAAAACAAGCAGACAGCATAGAACGCATTTTTGCATCAACAAAAGCATGGGAATCTCCTGGAAGCCAGACACAATTCTCGACAAGACGACCTTGAAGGGGTCTTTCATTCAATTATGGCATAAATATTTGCCGATGTGAACCAGCTTGTAGCATGTTCGTTCGCAGCTTCCCGAATTTTCACTCACACAATTTTAAAGAACAAAGCCCATCGATGCTATGTCGTCGCGCCAGCAAAACACAGATCAACGGGCTTTGTCATACAGCAGACCTTTGAATCCCTCTTTTTTGTCTGCTCTATCGTTTTGATTTATGAATTTTTCAAATACAGAATTCACAATTGATTCTTTTAGCAGATCTTGAATTCTCTTGCGGTTCTGTATATCTGTATTACATACCGTTATTTGAGGCTTAGGAATACACTTTGATTCAAGCGGTCACTCTTACTGCCGAGTAATTTGAGCTGCTTGTTGAAACTGCTTAAAGGGAGTCTGAAATCGTGCCCGAAGTGATCGCAACTTGTCCGCACTGTCAGAAAAAATTGAAGCTCAAGAGTGAAAAAATGCTCGGCAAAAAAGTGAACTGTCGCAATTGCGATACGCCTTTTGTTCTGAAAGCAGAGAGCTCCCAAAAAACAAAGTCATCACGTAAAAGACAACCATCGGCGTCCGAATCAGACTTTGACGATGCTTACGATTCATCACAGATTCGAGCACGTCGTTTACGAAAACGCAAAGGCAGTTCCAGCACAAAAAGTAAACCGCAAGAGTCTTCGAAAAAAAAGACAGCCTCCAAGGAGGGAGATGCGAAACTGCCGCTTCCGCTGCTGATTGGCGGGAGTATTTTGGGCATGGCGATCATGGCGGGACTGGGCTACTTCGTCTATTCAAAGGGAAGTACTTTGAATCCGGGGGGCGCTGCCAACAATAATGTTGTGGCACCGGCAAAATTTGTCAAATTTGAACCCGAAGTCGGCGATTTTGGCTGTGAATACCCCGAAGGCTGGACAGAGAAAAGCGGGGGCGGTCAGGGAGGCGTCCAAAGCTGGGCCAAGTTTATTTCTCCAGATGAAAGCACCACGATTTCCATTCGCGGAAATATGACAGGATCTGCTCTGGGAGGTGCAGGGCTGGCAATGAATCAGGGTGCGGACGACGACATCGAACCGCCGGTTGTTGATATCCATCGTTTGATGAAGCGAAAGTTTTCCGATGATTACTCTAACTATGAAGAGATCGGCAACTTCCAGTTGTTTAAAAGCAAGATGGGGGATACGTGCAGTTCGATTTTCACGACCAAAAGCTTTCTCGGCGGCAAACAAAAAGGATTACGTGTCACATTCCTCACCGGCCGCGTCCAGTTCAATCTGATCTGTCTTTGCGACGAAGGCCTGTTTGACAAGATGCGTCCTGCCTTTGACCAGGTCGTGCAGACCATTCACGAGAAGTAAGTCACGTCGATCGCTAACCCCAGTTCCAGGCAAACCGTTTTTTGAAGTGGTGATAATACAGGCCGATCATGCGCAGCGCCACAATTTCCATATACATAATGACCGGAAGCATAAAAATAAGTCCAACGATCCCAAGTTCTGGTGCAGTGTAAACAGTAAAGTAATAGACTGCCGCGGTGAGAAACATTGCGCCTGCTGTAAAGAAATAGGCAGCTATCGTCTTGAAAATTGTCACGATCATCAGATCGATACGGAAAACGGTCTCGAATCCTCCCACAGCCACACATAAGGCGAGAATGGGCCAGAAAAACAGACCGGCACTATAGAGAACGACCAACACTCCCAATTGAGTCGCGCTTAATAATTCTGATAGTTCCCGGATGTCAAACCCCAACAGAGCAACTTTCAAAAGCACTGTCAATTCAAAATTCACGGCGAAAGCCAGGAACAAAATCGCCGGAAAATGGACGAGCAACCAGGTCGCCATCCACTGCAGCATCGGAATAAAGTAGCCCTCTTCAGGAGCCAGCTCCGGCAATTCCTTCCGTCCCGTGGCCGCTTCATAAATCACGCTAAATCGATAATTGCTATACCAACCCAGGATAATCAGCCTGCCAATGGCCCCTAAACCTGCTGCAAAAGGCAAAATAATATCCTTGGCAAACAGCAGCCCCCAAATCATCATAAATGTAAACAAATTGGCAGGATCCAAGAGAAACAGAAACGTCTGCATCAGGTCTTGCGTGTAGTTATTTTCCTTTTTCTTAGCCACGGGGCTATCTTCATCCCCTTGGTATTTTTCCGCTTTGACCATCGGTTTACGGACGGGCCGTCGAATGGATTTTGATTTCGATTCCAGTTCGACCGCATCGGCGAGCAGATTGGAGAAGCCGTCGTCGTCATCCCCATACTCAACTTCCGGCTCCGGAATTTTGATCGATTCCCCACACTCTTTGCAGCGCAACTTCTTCCCTGCTGCTTTATCAGGGGCTTTGTAGTTCTTCCCGCACATCCCACAGCTTACTTTGATCGTCATCCTGCTCACTCAGAAAAGGGGGTAACTCGGCCAATATGCTCAGGTGGACTCTGTCACAACGCTCAAACAAGGCCGATGGTTCAAACCGATTTGCAAAATTCGTTTGTATAGAGGGTACTCAATGCCACGCCTGAGTGCGATCGTTTTCACTCCCGAAAAACCGAGTTCACACAAAGTCCTGTCCGATTTCTGTTCTACATCATGAAGTGACACAGATCCTATTTTAAAGAGATCAAAAACAATTTTGCCAACAATTAATATTTCGACAATACAATTTTTAAACAAGCCTGATAAAAAGCACCACAACTTGACTCAAAACAACTTCCCCTTCCGGTGCGATGCATGTGTTTGATGTCTTCCTCCAGCCTGAGCTGTGCCAAATTCGTGAAATGAGAATTCGTTTCACCCGCCAAAATGTCCTCACTTTTAACAATCAATCCTCCAGGGAGAGAAACTCGTGCTGTTTAAACATCGAAGAAGAAACGGATTTACTCTGATCGAACTACTGGTCGTCATCGCTATCATTGCGATTCTGATCGCGCTCCTGCTGCCCGCAGTGCAACAGGCCAGGGAAGCCGCCCGCCGCAGTTCCTGCAAAAACAACCTGAAACAGATTGGGATCGCCATGCACAACTACCATGACGTGCATAATACGCTGCCTCCCGGTTACCTGGACGATGACCCGGCCGCCAATGTGACAAACCACAATCTGCTCGGTTGGGGAACATTCATTCTGCCCTACATCGAGCAAAGTGCCCTTTATAATTCGATCGCTGAAGTCGGTGCGCTGGATAACAACTGGACTACCATCAGCGAGATGACCACCGCCAGTGCGACTGTACCCACTCCCTATTCCAAAGTGGTTTTGAAGGCCTACATTTGCCCTTCCGATCCCATGGGCGGCATCAATACGGACGTCGGCAATTATGGAAAATCCAACTACACTGGTGTCGCCGGGAATACTTACAAGAGTTCCGGCTCCTCCAAACCAACCGGTTCATTTTATGATAACTCCAGTGTGCGATTCCGCGATTACCGCGACGGGCTCAGCAATACGATCATCATCGGTGAGCGTGGAACCGAAGGCACCAAAAACGGCACGATCTGGATCGGCAACTATTCCGATGCCGCCTACTACACACAAAATGCGATCGCGACCAACAGTGCCTACTATGGAATCAACGGCACTGCGGGCTCCTGGAACTTCACCAGTTCACACACGGGAGGCTGCCACTTCCTGCTGGGTGATGGTGCCGTCCGCTTCCTCAGCGAAAACATCGATCTTAACAAGTATCGCGACCTGGGATTTATCGCAGATGGCAACGTAGTGGAACTGCCATAATCCACTTTTCCATTCCGAACCTGTTCAACCAGTTGCGTCGACTTTGACAAACGGCGCAGCTGGTTCTTTCCTGATCCTCCTCCCCCAAGTCTGAAATGACACCTATGAAAACCATTGCACTCTGTTTACTGACACTCACACTCATCGGCTGCACCAATAGTACTCCCGCTGCACCTGAAGTCAGCCCCGGCCTTACCGAAGCCCAACTAGTTCCCACACTCCAGAAAATCGCCGAGACCGGCAAATATGATGACGTCTTGCAAGACCTGACCGTCGGTCTGGAAAACGCCGGCCACATGCAACAGGCGGTCTCCGTACAGAGCTTTCAAGAACTGTCTGATCCGGAAGAAGTCAAGAAATTGGCTGCGAAAGTGGTGAAGACGCTGGAGAAGTGAGATTATTGAATCGTGTCGCTTCTGTTATTTTTTCTCGATCAGTTTTTCGAAAACCGAAAGTGTAATCTTATTTTTTTCTGTCAAGGCGATCAACTTTCCATCTGGAGTAATAGCCATTTTATTTCCAGGCTGTGAAAGATCGATAGTCTGTTTTGTAGACAGTTTCAACAATTTCGCTTTTCCTCCCCGTGAAGCAGTCCCCAGCCAGTGGTTATCGGGCGAGAAGATTACAGAATCGAGTGGTTCTCCTGAACCGTTTTGCTGCAACTTCAATTTTCCTGTTTTTGTATTCCAGACTTGGAACTGCCATTTTCGAATTCCAAAGAGACCACCCCCGGCGGCAACCAGGTGACCATCATGTGAGAAACCAACTGAGAGAATTAGCATTTGATCCTGCTGGGTGAGAATTCGATTGGTTCCAGCCTCGATATCCCAGAGTCGCACTGTCCTGTCCATTCCCGCACTCACCAGCAATTGACCGTCTGGAGAATATTGCACGCACATTACCGAATCAGTATGCCCCTTCAAACCCGTAACTTTTTGACCTGTAGTCACTCGATAGAGACTGATTAAGGACTGCTTGCTTTCTTCATTCCCCTGTAATACTCCGACAGCAAGAACAGAACCATCAGGCGAAAAGTGCAACGCTCTGACAGGCCCCTGAATGACTTTTATATTTACTTGACGCGACCAGTCAGAAACACGCCATATTTGAACAGTCCCATCATAGCTACCTGTGGCCAGCAATTTACCATCTCCAGAAAAGTCTACACTACTGACACCATCCTGATAGCTATTGAAGGTTACAAGCTGTTTTCCATTTGAGACATCCCATACAATCGACTGGCCCGGATCAGGATCCTGAAGTAAACCACGAAACCTGCCATAGGCAACTGCTAACATCTTTCCGTCAGGTGAGAAGGCTAAATCACTGATTATGTTATTATTAGCATTTGGATCTGCGGGAATCACCAGGCACTTCGCATGGCCATCATGCACACGACATAAACCCGCCTGATCATCAGCAAACACCCGGGCAATGCTGACAGTCAGCCACAACGCGACTTGTAAGTGGAGTTTCAACATTCTGATACATCCCTTGAAAGTAGTACTCCTCATGGATCATGAGAATCCTGGAAACACTTAACATCAATTTTAAAAAGGTTGAAACCAGGCATACAAATTGAATTCTCAAAAAAAATCTCAAACAAGCAGATAAATGAAAAGGACTTGGATCGAATCTTTTATTCACACTTCTTTGCTTTATTGCTGGACCCCAAGAGGTTATAAAAGAAAGCATTCCATCAGAATCGATTCTCCCTTATGACTGGAGCACTGTTCATGCCCCCCGCTGATTTTCAAAAGAAGCTGTTACAAGGTCTAGGCGGTGAATGGCCTGAGCCGCCGGCGCTGAATGTCAAACACCGTGAGACAATCCAGAAGGATGGTTACCGGATTGAATCGCTGACTTATGAAGCTGAGCCCGGCGATGCGATTCCCGCGATGCTGCTGATTCCCGATATGGTTTCGCCCGCGCATCCTGCTCCGGCAGTCGCGGTCTGGCATCAACATGCCGGGCAGTATCATCTGGGCAAAAGCGAACCGGCGGGGCTGGCCGGCAATCCGATGCATCACACCGGGGCCGCCCTCGCGAAAGAGGGGTTCGTGGTGCTCTGTCCCGATGCGCTCTGTTTTGAAGAGCGCCAGGATCCGACCGAAAAACTGAAAGCCGGAAAATTTGAGCGGTTTGAATTTCTGCGGTATGTCGTCACCGGAAAATGTATGGCCTGGAAAAATATACTGGACATGAAACGGGCCATCGATTTTCTGCAGAGCCGCCCCGAAGTCATCGACGAGAACATCGGCTGCTATGGTCATTCGATGGGTTCCACCCACACCTGGCTGGTCGGCCCGTGGGAACCACGCATCAAATGCCTGGTCGGAAACTGCTGTCTGCCGACTTACAAAGGCATTCATCGCGAACACATGCTGCACTGTTTTCCCAATTTTATTCCGGGAATTTATGAATACGGAGACACACCCGATATCGCCGCTTTGATTGCACCGCGACCGTTGCATCTGAATTTCGGAGAACTGGACGGAGGCAGCCCGATCGACGAAGTGCGGAATGGTGTCAAAATAATTGCAAACAACTACGCCGCCAAGCATGCAGAAAAGAATTTCACTTATTATATTGAAGAGGGGTCAGGACATGTCCTTTCTCCCATCATGTGGGACAAAACCTTATCCCACTTCCAGCGCCATTTAAAGCCTCAACAATCATAAATAGGAACTCGGAATTCTCTCATGGATGCACTTAATTATACAAAGGAACTTGTGGCGTTTGAGTCTACCAGTAACCTTTCCAATCTGGCAGTCAGCGATTATGTCGAAGCGGCTTTGAAAAGCCTGGGATTTGAAATCGAACGACTGGAATACGACGATGCCAAAGGTGTTCGCAAAGCCAATATCATCGGACGCCGCGGGCAAGGGCCGGGGGGGATGGCCTATTTCGCACACACCGACGTCGTGCCCGCCGATCCCTGGTTCACAGACGAATTCGGTCCTTTCACCCCCACGCTGAAAGACGACAAGCTTTATGGACGCGGCAGTTGTGATATGAAAGGTTCGATCGCCTGCATGCTGGCTGCTGCCAAACAGTATGTCGATCGTGACTTGAAGCATCCACTCTACATCACCTGTACCGCCGATGAAGAAGTCGGATATCACGGTGCCCGGAACGTCGCTGAAAAATCGAGCATGTACCGCGAAATGATAGATGGCGAAGCGCATGGTATTATCGGCGAGCCAACAATGCTGAACGTGGTCTATGCCCACAAAGGGACCTACGGCTTCCAAGCCATCTCACACGGTCGGGCCGCCCATTCCAGCTTGAGCACCGGCATTAATGCGAACCTCGCCATGATTCCGTTCCTCGTCGAAATGAAAAAACTGTACGAGGAATGCATGACCGATCCCCGCTGGCAGAATGCCGAATTTGATCCTCCCACCAATGGCTGGAACATCGGCATCAATGACCGGACCAATGCCGTCAACATTACACCCCCTCAAAGCATCTGCACCGTCTACTTCCGCCCCATGCCGGGACAAGATCCCGAAGAACTGGTCTCACGCGCCCGCGAAGCCGCTGAAAAATGCGGCATTGAATTTCAGTTCAAGTGCGGTGGTCAGCCGGTCTATACCGAACCGGGTTCCCCCTTTGTCAAAGAAGTCCTGCAGATTGCCGGTAAGGAACAGGCTAAAACAGTTTCTTACGGGACGGACGGCAGCCAGTTCACTGAGATGAAAAATATGGTGGTATTCGGCCCCGGTGATATCGGACAGGCGCATACGCACGATGAATTCATCGAACTCGAACAACTGGAGCGGGGGACCGAGAAGTTTGCTCAACTGATTGAAAACTGGTGCTGTTAAGACACCCGAATTTCCTTATGGCTTTTCCGGGGGCAAAGCACTATTAAACAAAGCCGGATCGAAGGGATCAGTTGGCTTCTCTTTTACCAGTTCATTGATCTGTTGGTCTGACAATTTTTTCGGTTCAAAACCGCTGATCAGAGAAATGTCGCCTTTCAGAAGAACGGGATCAACTTCCATCGCAGCCTGCTGTACGTCACTCTTTGACTGGATCGCAGCCGCCTGCTCCAACAGATTTTCTCTTGCCTGTCCCTTGCGGCGTTGTGCACGACGCGTCAAACGGTCTGCGCGAAGTTGATCCTGCTTCAAACGATCGGCTACCACTTCACCGACCCACTTTTGGATCAGCTGCCTCTGCTTTCGACCGGCATATCCGGAAAATACCACCATTCCCTGCTGTGGATGTTCCTGTTCTGGCTTGACGAGTAACTGGCTCCGCGCCACTTCGTCCAGATCAATCCATTTCATGACCTCGGCCAGATTTTTCTCTGCATAAATCCGATGATTTCCATAACGGCGACTCACCTGGGTCAAACGAAATTCCGATTTCGCAGCACTCCCGTGGCAGTTTGCGTTACCACATTTATTCAAGAGAATTGGTTGAATTTTTCTCACAAAAATCGCCGATTGCTCGCGTGAGATTCCCGTTAAAGATGTCGCCTCTTCAGACTGCGACAACTGTTTCTTCAGAATCGCCTCTTTGATTTTTTCTTCGACCGTGAGCTGATTATTGGCAGAAGGTTGTGTTAATCGTCGCAGCATCAGCTGTGGTTCTGTCCGCTTGGGTTCTAAGCGGATTGCATCTCTTAATTCCGTTTTGGCTTCATCGTACAACTGATTTGTAACACACCAGCGTGCCAGTTCGATGTGGGAGTTCGCAGTCGGAAATTTCATGGAATTCCGCTGTTTGACATATATCTCATGCAGGTCCTTGGCTTCGAACAGCACACTGTCGTAAGGTACCAGGATATTGCCAGCCGGGTTTTTCACAAAATAGCCCCCCGCGCTTTCGCCAATCTCTCCAGAAAGGATTCTGCCGGTTGTCATCAATAGCACAGAGGATTTGCTTGTTTGAGTTGTCTCCTGAGCAGAAAGCAAAGCAGGAATCATCAGGCTAAGTAAGATCAGGCAAGAGGAGAACGGCTTCACCAGAAGAGAGAATCTGATTGCAGAGAGATAATTCATCATTGGAAATCGCTGACTGATGTGAAAAAACAGGAATACGGCAGCCTCAGCCGTACGGCATGAGACTCACCTAAGTAAATATTTCATCGTAACTTATAATGTTTTATTAGAGCTAGAAACGCGGAGAGGCACAGAGAGGAAAGTTTGAGGCTTGTCTCATATTCGATTTATCAATTTGGGTCAACCCGGGTTTCCACCGGGCACCTGGTAAGGTCGGCCTGGCTTCGGTTGCTTTCTAGTGAAAACAGGTCAGAATAGGCTTGGATTTTCCGGAGTGCGACTGTCCTGAATTCAATTCACCTTTGATCGCGGATTCCTTCATGAGTGATGCCCCCTATTTTGACGAACTCATCGGCAAGACGATCGTAGTCGATCTATCCAGCCTGTACGTCATCGCCGGTACCTTAATCGGGCAAGACCAGCATTATCTGGTTCTCGAAGATGCAGACGTCCATGACCTGCGAGACACAACGACAACCCGCGAGTTATACGTCCACGAAATGGGCATGCACGGCGTTGCCGCCAATCGAAAACGAATTCTGGTTTCCCGAACGGAAGTCGTCTCGCTCTCTTCGCTGGACGATATTATTCGTTAGCACAGACCAAACAAAAAAATAGCCTGTAAAAAGCAAAAACCCCGCAGAGCATTCACTCTGCGGGGATGAGATACATCATTTTCAACCAGTGATACTGACTTAGAGAGACCAGCCATCACGGTAATCACGGCTCAGAAACTTATTAGCTTCAGGAGCGTTCGTGAATTCCATTTTCTTGGGATTCCATTCCAGCTTCTTGCCGGCACGAATGGCCACATTACCGAGTAATGTAGTTTCCGTCAGGCGGCTGGCGTAATTGAAGTTGGACATCGCAGGATCGCCGCCTTTACAGGCAACCACGAACTCTTCAAAGTGGCCAGGTGAGCGAGGTAAGCTTTGCTCAGGCTTTTTGAAGTCACTAAATTTGTCCCGAGGCAGCAGAACGTATTCTGCACCGTAGTCATCGGGGGTGTAAAGATTTCCTTCATCACCAACCAGAACCACGCCGCTGGACTTCATTTTTTCGCCCATCAACAGTTCTTCAGGTGGCTTATTACCACCATCGTACCAGGTCAATTTCAGCGGGCAAAGTTTTTTACCTTCACCACGTTCGCCGAACTGATACGTAATCGTGGTCGACTTGGGATAAGTCTCGTTTTCAATCATCCCTTTCTGTTCTGCTACGATCGATTCCGGATCATACAGATCAAGGGCCATCACGTGCATGTTCATCGTGTGACAGGCCATGTCCCCCAGGGCACCGGTTCCAAAATCGAGCCAGCCACGCCATTCAAATGGATGATACAGCGTACTGAATTCACGATAAGGAGCAGGTCCCAGGAACAGATCCCAGTGGATGTGCTTGGGAACTGGCTCGCCTTCAGGTGGACGATCGACGCCTTTTCCCCAGACAGGGCGGTTCGTCCAGACGTGGGCTTCGCGAACATTCCCCAGAACTCCGGAACGGATCACTTCAACGGCTTCACGGAACCCATTTTTGGCGGTTCCCTGATTTCCCATCTGGGTGGCGACACCGTGCTCGTTGGCAGTTTCACGCATCACGCGTGCTTCACTCACAGACCAGGTCAAAGGCTTCTGTGTAAAACAGTGCTTTCCTTTTTTCATCGCCATCACACTGGCAGGAGCATGCGAGTGGTCGGGAGTACTCACAGTGACGGCGTCAATCTTTCCGTCCATTTCCGTGAGCATTTCGCGATAATCATTAAACTTTTTCGCTTTGGGATAACGGGCGGCCGCTTTCATCAGGCGTTTGTCGTCGATATCACAAATGGCAATCAGATTACCATGCTTAGCGGCACTCGCTGAGTCGCTGGAACCTTTTCCCCCCACACCAATGGAAGCGAAATTCAGCTTTTCCATGGGAGATTTTTCTGCTGCCAGCAGACTTTGACCACCCACCCAGAAGGCTGCGCCTAATGCCGATGATTGCTTAATGAACTCGCGGCGAGTTGAACGTTGACTCATGAAGTGCTCCTGTTTGAATGTTCTAAAGTAATCTTCTTACGTCATTTTACTTTAGTCGGTTAAAACGTTTCTTAACTTTTACGAAACTTACATCAGGAAAGTTCTATTTATTGTAGTTACTGCCTGAACGAAAGAAAACAGAATTAGGCCGGAAATGGGAATGATCAGTAAATCGGGACGGTGCCCCTTTCTTCGGGCGAGGTCTTAATTATTTTAAAATATTTTCTAAAGAGGCTTTTCTCCCAGCCCGGAAAATGTCAAAGTAAACTGGAAATCCCGCGTTCTCTCCCCGTGTCACTCCTCATACTGAAATTGACGTGATCCATGAACACCAACGATTCTTCCCCTCAAAACCCTGATTTTGATGTCCTGATTCAAGGCGGTACTGTCATTGATGGCACCGGTGCTCCCCGATATCGAGCGGACGTCGGCATTAAAGGGGATCAAGTCACAGCATTGGGAGATCTGCAGAATGCCACCGGATCGCAGACGATTGATGCTCAAGGTAAAATCGTCTGCCCCGGCTTTGTTGATGTACACAACCACTCTGACAGCTGGCTGCTGAATACGCCCAACTTTATCTCGAAAACATCTCAGGGCTTTACCACCGAAGTGATCATGGCAGACGGGATCTCCTACGCGCCCGTCGATCGCTGCACCGCACAAGACTGGATCCATTACCTGCTGTCACTGGACGGGCTCTATCCTGAAGAATATACGGGCTGGGAATCTCTGGAAGACTATATGAATCTCATCGACGGCAGGAATGTGCAGAATGTGATGACACACATTCCGTATGCCAATCTGCGTGCGATGAACTGTGGTTTCAGCCGCCAGCGCGTCGATGATTTCCAGATGAAACAGATCTGCAGCGAAGTCCATAAAGGAATGGAAGCAGGAGCAGTGGGGATTTCCACCGGCCTCGATTATGTCGCGCAATGTTTCTCGACAACGGATGAACTCGTGGAAGCCTGCCAGGCAATGGCAGAGTACGACGGCCTGTATGTTTCCCACATTCGCTATAAAAAAACCTTAATGCCTGCGATCAAGGAGTTGGTCGAAATCGGCAAACGGGCAGGGGTCAAAGTACACATTTCACACATGAAAGGCCAGCACCCGGGTCAGGCTGAGGAAGCCCTGGAATATATTGATCAAATCGCACGCCACGAAGTCGATATCTCGTTCGACGTCTATCCCTACCAGCCCGGCTCGACCATGCTGCACTTCCTTCTGCCTTACGAAGTGTTTGAAGATGGCCCCCGCAAAGCTATCGAAAAATTAAAACAACCGGAAATGCAGCAGCGTTTCAAGTACGGCCTGGAAAACTATCTGCTGAATATCTCGGCAATTCAGATCGCCTGGGTTCTTACGGAGAAAAACAAACATCACCAAGGCAAGTCACTGAGCCAGTATGTCGAAGAGAGCGGCCTCCCCAAAGAAGAAGCCTTAATCAATCTGCTCATCGAAGAACAGATGGCCGTGCTGCTCGTATTCAATATGGGCGATGATCGTCTGGTCGATCCCGTTCTGAAACATGACCTGTATATGATGGGCACCGACGGCATTTATATGGAGGGGGGCATGATCCATCCGCGGCAGTTCGGCTCGGCGGCACGCCTGCTTGGCCCGTGTGTCAGAGATCACCAACTCTTCTCACTGGAAGATGCCGTTTTTAAACTGTCCGGATCAGCTGCCCAACGGTTCGGACTCGGCAAACGTAGTCAGTTAAAAGAAGGTTACTTTGCTGACGTTGTGGTGTTTGATCCAGAAACCGTGCAAGACAACGCAACCTACGACAATCCACAACAATTCTCGACCGGCATTGAATACGTACTGTCGAACGGCGTACCGATCGTGCACAATAACCAGCCCCTTGAAATCAATTCGGAAAAACTCCCCGGTCGCTACGTCCGTTATCAGCCCAGATAAGGCGCTAATCGCGTCACGGTCTCCGGGTTCCGATATTCGTTTTTCCCGATGCCGTATTCTGCGCCGGCCTGAACCGCTTGTTCCTGGTACTCCGGATAATTGGAAACCAGCATCAGGCGGCACGGTTTCACATCAGAGGATTGTTTGATCTTCTGTATCAGCTCAATCCCATCACTGTAGTCAGCATCCAGTTTCCGATTGATCATCACCAGGTCGTAAGACTGCTGTTTAAGTTTTTCCATCGTATCGAATTCAAGGTCGGATTCTTCAATCGCTACATCGAAGTGGGTCGTCAGAAAACGAGCGATCGCATTTGCATCCGGCATACATTGTCCCACACTCAGTACACGCTTCGCCATCAAGGTAATCCTCTCAGAGATATCATTATATTAGTATTTAATAATTCAATCGTGCTCTGTTTCAGTCACAAAGCCGGGCCAGCTCACGAACCGCTTCCAGTGCATCGTCGACGTCAGGCACTTCAACGCCGGGCTCTCGACCGGCCTGATCACATTCTTCCAGCAGCAACAGGTCTTCAAAATTTTCATTCGCCATCAGCCGCCGCCGGGCACGTGCCCCAATCCTTCCGTCTTTGATGGCATGGGCATCCATGTGATGTCGAATCAACCAGGCTGTTCTCTCTGTAATCAAACCTTCCAAAGCCTGCAAGCCTGCTTCGACATGATCTTTGGGATCGATGGCTTTTCCGACATCATGTAACAGAGCCGCCAGTTGAAATTCCTCATCGTACGGCAGTTCATCACAGGCCAGATCATAAACCTGGAGACTGTGATACAAGGCGTCCCCTTCGGGATGATACTTTCGTGATTGCTTGACCCCGGCCAATGGTAACAGCAATATACGATAAATCTGAAATCGATCCATGCTTTGCTCTATCTCTGCCAGTCGCTGATCCAGATCAATGCCCGGGTATTCTTTCTGCAGAAGCTGTTCGAATTCCGGCAGGGTCGCCCGTTCAATCTGTTTCCCGGTAATCGAACATTTAAATCCATAACTCGATTTTTCTGTCGAATAAACAGTCAATTCAACAGGATATTCATCCTGCACATGGATGTGGGTAAAAATGCGTTCTTCACCATGTTTTCTCACGTTCTTATGCTCGACACGATAGG
This sequence comes from Gimesia alba, assembly GCF_007744675.1. NCBI lineage: Bacteria > Pseudomonadati > Planctomycetota > Planctomycetia > Planctomycetales > Planctomycetaceae > Gimesia > Gimesia alba. The sequence continues at coordinate 3,320,628 of NZ_CP036269.1, read as the reverse complement.
GAATCCCTTCGTCATCCAGTCGCGCAGTCACCGCTTCACAGCTATGTGAGAAGACATGAATGTCAATATCCGACCCCTTGCGAATATGGCCGGTCAGCGTGCTGCCAATCAGCTTGGGGTGAAAGGGGGCAAATAACCGTAAAAAACGGAGTGCCTGCAGGCGCATCGAAAGCAGATTCTCAGTGCGTGCATCTCCTTCGAATGTGCAGGCGAAGCGTTGGATTTCGTCGCGAATTTCACGATTACTGGGGAGGTCGGCCGGCTTTACCCACCCCTGGCAGACTTTGCGGGCGGCCTTCATTTTAGCTCGATAATATTCGGTCTCTTGCCGGGAATACATCAGTCGTGCCGCCTCGAATATAATCTGGCGGCGCAATTTACTGGCGTTCATTCAAATAGCGGTGAACTTTCTCACCGTCGAAGCGAAGATAGAAAAGAAAGCTTTCAGGGACGCCCCTGAAAGCCAGACGCACTGGAATTCTAGCGGAATCGAACAAAAAATCAATTCCGACCTGATGGAAAGCGGATCACTTGGCTTCGGCCACCTGTTTCTGTTTCCATTCGTTATACAGAATACTGCTGCGAAATCGGCTGAATCCCAGACCGGCTCCCACATTGAATGACTTGACTCCCAGATCATACTGCCGCGCAGCAACCTTGGAATCTTCAGACAATTCCCAATCCTCAGGTTTATACCGATGATTAAAGGAATTATTGGGACGGCGCTGCACGAACGAAATCGTTTCCTCTAAAGAGTCGTCATCCGTATTACCCCAGAATCGACTCCAGCTTTTAATATCGGTCACACCAGGATCTGCTTTACCGCTCATCCCCAGCCATTTATCGACATCATAAACATTTCCATCACCTTCAAAAGAACGATTTTCTTTTGAAGACTTCAAAGACAACATCGATAATCCCAGGTTATCAACTTTATAGGCGGTATGGTCGCTCTTCACATGGATGTTTTTGACAAAGCGTTCGAAGTCAAAGACATCCTCACCCTGAATCGTGCTATGCGAAATGTTCAGATTGATATCTCCACCTGCCGATGCACCGGAACTCTTGAGAATAGAAAATATTTTTCGCGAGAATAATACGGAACCATCCACCAGCACAGTCTGTTTCCCGGTTCCTTCAATTTCAATCGCAGCCCGTCCGCCGACGAAAAAGCAGTTCGTAATGGAAGAATCAGTTGGCTTTAGAAACTGAATGGCGGCCATACCTTTATCATTCTGCTCTGAGATAGTGCAGTTCAGCATTTTTAGATTTCCACCATTCACGACAATTGCCGCCCAGGGAATCTCTTTACCAACTTCTGGTGGATCGAATTCAAACGCGATTCCTTCCAGTGCCAGCGTCCCCTTTGAAACGCGTAAGATGTGTCGCACATTCGGATCTCGTTCCGGACGGGCTCGTAATCCCAGTTTATTGCGTCCTCTGGTATACACAAAGACCGGGGAATAACCAAAGCCTGCTTCGATCGTTAAATCTTTATCAATTTCAACATGCGGAATTCGGAAAGGGCCATCGCCGTTGACGCGAATCAAGTCTCCCGCTTTCGCTGCAGTCACAGCGTCTTCCAGTTTCTCAAATTCCGGTTTCTTTGCCTGAGTATAAATCTGAAATTTCTTTTCCGGCTCGCCGTTCAACATCCGAGAAATATCACTTCCCAGATTGGCCTTCCGCAGAAAAAGGATCGCAAACGAAGTATCAGCCAGTTTTCCTCTCGAATTCTCCCAGCTCCCATCTTCTTTCTGAGTTTTGATCAACGCACTGGCGCCTCTGGAAAACCAGTCGGTGTCCCCCAGTTTTTCCAGCCCCAGCAAGACCCCCACGCGTTCCGTAGACCAGAGAAAATAACGAGCAGAGGATGCATTGATTCCTGCTGCATATTTCCCCGCCATTTCAAGGCCTTTGGCAAAAATCGGATCGGACACTAGTGTCTCACCCTCTTTTTGATCTGATGCTCTGGATTCACCCTCTTTTTCCTGTTCTTCCTGTAACGACCGGATTTTCGCCGCACGGGCAACTGTCAGACAAAACAGGCCCGCCAATGTCATGGAATTTCGTGAAGGCTCTGCCTTATCATCCTTGGGCATGGCGTAAGGCCAGCCACCATCTTCGTTTTGTGTCTCAACAAATCGTCGGGCCACACCAATCATCGAATTATCAATATTGATATTGGAGCGGGATGCAGTCCATAAGCCGAGCACAGCAAACTGCGTACAGCTGTTATCTCCTGGAGAAGTCCCTAATTTGGGTCGGGCTCGCGGATTATTCAATGAACTGGCAGACGCCAGGGGACAAGAATAAGTCCAGCCACCGGTTGTGGTCTGTCCGGCAATCAAGCGTGCAGCAAACCTTCGAATCTGAACTTTGTCCTCCCGGTCTCCCACCCGCGAGAGTAATAAGATCGCCAGCGCTAGATCGTATGTGGACTTCAACTTATCTGACTCTTTCAGGACAAACTCGCGGCCTTTCCGAATCACAGGATCATTCACTGGGATTCCGTTTTCAAGCAACGCCATCGTGCAGAGTGCCGTAATGCCGACAGGATGTCCTTCGTACTCCCAACTTCCATCTTCTTTCTGCTGCGACTTGAGAAATTCGACCCCCTTCAAACGGGACTCTGTCACTTCCTGATCTGTCTGGGCCTGTACAACAGAGGTAAACATAACCGTCGATAACACACTAACCAGTGCGAATGTTATACTTTTGAAAAGGTGCTGGCGCATCACTTGTCTACTCCGAGAGAAAAATGGTTTGATCTTAACAGATCTCAATATCTTGATTTCGTATTAACCTATTCTAAATATATGGGTTAGAAAAGAGAACTTAAAATACAAACTTCCACCAAAATAGAGAAAATACGTGACAAATCGGGCTTGTTATGCAGGCCAGACCTGATTCAGGAATGCTTATCTCACTTCTTCACAGCCTGACGGGCCTGTTCGGTGAGATGATGTATTTTCGATGTGACTCGGTTTTCTACGGAATCAGTAAACGGTCCCGGATAAGAAGAATAAATCATCGCTCGGGCTCCCTCGTATCCACCTTCTTTCAACACCCGCAGGCTAGGCAGATATCCAAATACATGGTTGGAATAACCGGCGACCCAGACAATCGGTTCTACACTTTCAGCAACACCAAAACCCGATTTTAGCTCTGATTGCAGACGTAACGAGTAATCAACGACCGTCTCGCCGCAAATCGCAACCAATGTCAGATCATTTCCAAACTGGATTACCTGTAAAGGGAAGGCATATGTCGTTTGTATTCCCCCTCGTTCTTTCAGTTGTGCTAACAGCCGTGTCGCATGACTTTTCTCATACTTGTTTCCCGTCTCTTGGGATTTGAGCAATTCCTCACGGGAAGGGGGTGTGGCAAACTCCAACTCAACATCATCCATCGCGATTCCAAGAGGACCATGAATCAAGCGAGACTGCTTGACAGACAGAGCAGTTTCCACCGCGTTAGCCAGAGCACGCCCATGTTGTTTTGCCAGATCCAATGTCCGACGGGGATACGGGTTTTGATCGCCGCCGCACCCCATCATAAATAACGCCACCATTCCCGGATGATCGGCTTCCAGATATTCCTGCGCAAATCCGGCGTAGTCACCGCAAAACTGATAAAAGCTAAGCGTGGTATTATGACAGGCATATCCGAAGAGCGCTGCCATCACAGAACCATCAGGACGCGCCACACTCAACACTGGTACCCGCTGATCTACTGGACCTTCGGGATGTGGACTATTAATGACGCCCTTCGGAGTCGGCAAACGCCGATTCATCGCGAACCCGGCCCGACCATAAGAATATTTTAACGTCACCGGCTCCAGCCGAGGCAATGTTTCGCCGACGTGCTTCACTATTTTTTTGACCAGTGACTGAGTGTACTCGCGCGCCTCAGCCCCACGATCTCCTCCCAGTCCGCGACGGGATGCCTTCTTTTCCCTCAACTCGGGACCACAGTGTGTATGCGAGGCATTCATCAACAGTGCTGCGGAAGGAATCTGATACTCTGATTCCAGACGAGCAGCAATTGGATCGCGGAGTGCCGGCGTAATTCCGATTAAGTCCGTCGTAATCAGAACGATCTTTTGCCCTTTCGCATCCTCAATGATTAACACTTTCGCAAACAGATCGTGAACCTTCCCTTCCGAAGGCTTCGTGCGTGCTGCGTAGCCTGACATCCACATCGACTTTTCCGGAGTGATGACAACCGAACCCGCCGCGGCGCGCCATTCAGACTGCCTCGTCACCTCGGCAGACAACACGCGGCTGTCGTTACCAGCAGAGATCCATGTCAAAAGAACAATAATCAACAGATACGGACGGTTCTGAATTTTCATGTGATCTCTCCTATTAATTAAATCAAACGCATCTTCTTCTATGTCCCACAAACGGGGCAGTTTGTCCGGCGTTGAATTGTATTTCGCCGAAATGTCATGTCCCGCAAATCAAACATCAACAACTGATTTGTCAGCGGCTCTCCCAATCCGGACAGAACCTTGATCGCCTCCATCGCCGCGATACAGCCGACAGTTCCTGACACAGCGCCAAACACGGGAAACTCACGTTTCCAGGCGGGCGGATCATTAGGAAACAGACAGGACAAACAGCCCGTTTGACCGGGTATGAATGTTGTAATCTGTGCTTCCAGGTCATACATGGCACACTCAATTAACGGCTTATTCTGTAATACCGATTGACGATTCATCGCATAGCGTTCAGGGAAGAGCGGGGCACAATCAACAATTAAATCGACCTGATTCACAAGCTGTTCCGCGTTTTCTTCATTCAGATTTTCGGGAACGGCGACAATTTCCAGGCGGGGATTCAACTCTTTCAGACGACGTTCTGCCGATTCCACACGCGGCTTACCTAACCAGTCATGCGTCATCAATAACTGGCGATTTAAATCACTCGGTTTGACATTTCCTGCATGAGCAATCACCAGTTTGCCAATTCCTGCCGCTGCCAGTTCATAGGCCACCACGCTGCCCAGCCCCCCGCAACGCGAGACCAGCACCGACGCATTTTTCAATTTCTCCTGGCCGGCTTCACCAAACTCCGGTACCCAGATCTGCCATTCATAAACTGCTCGTTCTTCATCTGTCAGGGGAGCGAAACCAGACATCACGACTCCTGTCTCTCACTAAATTTTCATTGCCGATGTATTAAAAAAGGAAATCATCCGCCGGAAATCGGCGAGAGAATCGTCACGACATGATGCGGTTCTAAAGTAAACGGTTCCTCCCACAACACCTGCTGATTGGAGACAAACAACAGGATCGACGGGTGTAACTCGTCTGAATTCGGGAACAGAATTGATTTTAAAGAAGCTGCATGATTTTCTGCCACTTGTTTGACAAGTTCCTGCAGAGAGCTCCCCTCATTAACCTCGAATTCTTCTTTTCCCACACCGGCGGCTTTTTTAACCTGTGCCGAATACTCCACTACAATCTTCATTTGATTCCGCTTTCCTTTTCGCAGATTTCACGGGGTTGATTTTGTTGTCTGACTTACCTGATTCGGCTGTCCCGAAATTTTCTCCGTGCCGCCCGTTGAGACCTGATGAACCGCACCCCCTTCAATCCGTAATTTGATATCTCCTAGTCGATCGGACTCTGAAAGATTATGTGTGATATGCAATGTTGTAACGCGGGTCAATCGTTGTACATCACTCAGCAGCACACACATTTCTTCACGCGTATGTTCGTCCAATGCACTTAAAGGCTCATCCAGACACAAAAAGGCAGGCTTGGCTGCCAGAGCCCGCCCCAGCGCAACGCGTTGCGTTTCCCCTCCACTTAATCCATGCGGAGTCCGATCGAGTAACTCTGTAATCCCCAGCAGGTCGGCCAACTCGTCCACACGTTTATTGATTGCCTTTTTGCTCCATTTTCGGAGTTCCAGCGCAAAGGCCAGATTATCTCTGACCGTCATCGTATGAAACAGCACACCATCCTGAGGGACATAACCAATCTCACGCTCAGATGGTTTGGCATGCGTCATCAGTTTCCCGTTCAGGTGGATCGTTCCGGAAAGCACTTTCTTCAAACCACAAATCGTTTCCAGAATCGTCGTCTTTCCACTACCTGTCTTGCCCATTAATACCGCATAGTGCCCCTGAGGCACTTCAAAGCTGATATCCTCCAGGCTGAACTCACCAACTTGTACACAAAGATTATTTACTGAAATCATGTCTTATCTAATCAGGTAGCAGACTTCTCTGGCATGCAGAGGCACTTTAATAGAACAACAATTTAAATTGCCGCGCCGCGCGTCAGCCCGAACATTCGAGCGATGACTAATACAATCAATGCGGAAACAACCATAATCAAGGAAGCCGCAACCGCACCTTCTATGTTACCAACAGTCAGCTCCAAAAACACGGTTGTGGGCAGAACCTCTGTTTTCATACGCGTGGCACCAGAAAATACCAGAATCGGCCCAAACTCCCCCAGAGAACGCGCCCAGGCCAGTGTGCCCGCCGCTAATAAGCCGCGATAAGCCTGGGGAAACACCACACGCCAGAAAGCCTGACCGCGATTACAGCCCAGTGTCAACGCAACCTGCTCATAGCGGGGCCCAATCTGATCGAAGGTCACCCGCATTGTCCGGACCGCAAAGGCACACGCCACCATAAATTGCGCCAGAATCACACTTGGAATTTCGTAAGTCACGCCAATCGGCCTACTGAAAATCAGGCCAGTCATTTTGCGAATCATGTCATCCAGCGAATCGCCCTGAGCGACATAGATTTCTTTCCCAAATAGAGCTCCTGAAACCGACTTCAATACATGGTTCACCCATTCAATTTGAGGCACTTCCACCTGGAACAAAATCAACAGGCACAGGCCAATCACCAGTGGAGGTAACACAATCGGAATATCCAGAATCGCATCCACCAGGGTTTTGCCCCAGAAATTGTGACGGGACATTAAATACCCGATCGGCACCGAGACCCAGAGTGACAACACCGTCGTAATTGCACAGGAAACAAGGCTCAACCAGATCGCATAGCGAATTTCCGGCTTGGCAAACGCGCCCCAGATATGATCGGGCGTGGTATATGTCGTCTCTGCCGACAACATCGCAACAATCAGCAGCACATAAATGGCGCTGATGGCAATGAAAATCGTATAGAAGGGGAGATCAGAACGAGATTTGAGCTTGCTGGAATGTTCGTCAGTGTTCTGCTCGGTCATGTCGACTCCGGAGTGAAACGCCAGCGAAACCCTCGCGATTCAAAAATCACTCGAGAAGAGTCCGATGTTAACTGATCGACCAGACGCTGCATCAGGTTGGGATATTTTGTCGACTTCAAGATCGCAATCGGCTGCTCGGCCAGAGGACGTCCCTCTTTAATTTCTACGACATCCAGCTTATCTGTGACTTTAGAAATATTGGCTCGATAGACAATTGCCGCATCCAGAGAACCGGTTCGTAATTGATTCACCAGCAGATCAGCCGTCGGAGTATTGGTTTTGACGTTCGGCTGAATGGCGTCGTACAGACTTTTATCATTCTGTACCAGGGGACCCAGTAATTTTTTGGTCAGAGCCCCCAATGCACTTTGCTCATGATGGGCAATCCCCACCTTGATATCATCGCCAGCCAGATCATAAACGGATTTAATATTCTTAGGATTGCCTTTTTCAACGATGATAATCATGTCCGTTTCAGCGACGGTTAAGGGCAGGGTGAACTTGGGTTGTACCTGCACCATATAGGATGTATCACAAGCAAAGTACGCATCCGGTCTTTGCCCGCTGTTGATTTGCCCGACCAGAATTCCACAGCCGTTATATACCACGTTAATGGAAACGCCTTCACGCTTTTCAAATTCTTTCAGCGTATCCTGAATCGCCAGTCGGTTTACCCCCCCACTAAAGAGCAGTATTTGCGGATGCGGTTCCCAGGTGTCGCCTTTGACCGTCTGGTATCCCTGTGCTGCAAACAATTTCTGACCTTTCTCAGGAGCCTGCAGGTAACGGGCAAACATTAACGCTTCCTGAGGATGTGCGGAAGAATTCAAAACTCCCACTGTCACATTTTTAATTGCCTCTGAGAATTCGGGGACCTCAATCATCTCTACTTTGTCTGCATGTTGATTGACGGTCGCATCCCAGACAATACCCGCATCGACCGCCCCCAGCAGCACATCATTGGCAACTTCTGAAACGGTCGGTTTGAAGACCCGCGCTGATTTTGCCAGCGCATCCCACTTCCCGGCTTTTCCCAGTTCTTTTTTCGCCAGCTTTCCGATCGAGGCGGCATCGGGATTCGCCAGGGAAACCGTCACGCCTTCTTTCATCAGGTCGTCTATCGATTTAATCTGCTTCGGGTTCCCTTTTTTGACCATGATAACCGGATGCATTTGCGCTACCGGAACGGCTTCTTTGACCAGATTCTTCTCGCGGGCAATTTTGATATAGCTTGTATCTGCCGCCAGATACAAGTCTCCTTTTTTCGCTACCTGTAAATTACTCAGCAGAGTCCCTGAGCCGCCATACTGTAATTGAATTGGAATGCCGAACTCTTCAGCTGCAAACTGTGCTGCTGCTTCAGCAACCGGTGGTTTGATGCCGGCCGCACAGTACATCACCAGGGACTCAGTCTCCTGATTTGCAGAGCCAGACTCGGCTTCCCCAGATTCATTCGTCGCACTCGGCTGGTCATCAGAGTTCTGAACTGTCTTGACCGGCGTCTCAGCGTTCTCTTTTGGAGGAGCATAAATCAAGACCCCCAACATGATCACAAGAACTGCCAGAGAACCTCCGACAAACGCCATGCCACTGCTGATTTTCCCTCTTCGGGACACGAACCGAGTTGTTTGCTGCCTGTGATCACTGCAGGGGTATATCATCATTCTATCCAATTAGTTTGGTTAGTTCTTAAGAATTAATTAACGCTTCTGTTTCACTTTGAGGCTGTAACCGGCCATCCTTGATGCCTAACACTTTCTGAGCTGACTGCACGGCTTGATCATCGTGAGTCACCATCAGCACACAGCCTCCATTCTGGGTAAATTGATTGAGTGCGTTCAACACGATCTCAGAATTTTCAGAATCCAGATTCCCGGTTGGCTCATCTGCCAGCAGAATTTTAGGTTGGTGAAACAGCGCTCTGGCCAAAGCCACCCGCTGTTTTTCTCCTGTACTCAATTCCGCAGGGGTATGGTGCAAACGGTGCTCCAAACCAAACTGTGAAATCAAGGCATTCGCCCGTTCTTTCGCCGCCGCCAAATTGGTTGCCAGCGCGGGCGTTAACACGTTATCCAATACCGTTAAATAAGGGACGAGATGAAACTGTTGAAAAACAAAACCCAGATGAGTTGATCGAAACCGGGCTCTCTGGTCATTTGAAAGGGCATAAGGATCTGTTCCCTCAATCAGCACCTTTCCCGAATCAGGACTCAACAATCCCCCAACCATTAACAGCAAGGTCGACTTCCCACAGCCACTCGGACCTTTGATCGCCAGAAATTCCCCTGCGCCCACAGTCAGACTGATCCCATCCACGGCTTGAACCCGTTGGGAGCCGGACTTGAACGACTTCGATAACTCAACCAATTCCAATAACATATCTGTTCTGATTATCCTTCCTGCAGAATCGTGGCTGGATCCTGTCTTGCCGCCAGCAACGCGGGGATCCAACTGGATAAGCTAGCCAGCACTGGTGCAAAAACCAGACTTAACAGCAACCACTGCCCCGAAAACAGGGCTGCTTCTGGATTGACGGATGCCGGCAGGTTCCCCCAGATGATTCCGATCCCGTAGCCCAAAAAATAGCCGATCAAGGCACCAATCACACCAATCACAATCGCCTTGATGATAAAGATCCCAAAGACCTGGGAAGACCGTAAACCGATCGCCCGCAAGATACCAATTTCCGTCGCGCGACGCCGGACGTTTTCCAGGGACAGAAAACCGATCCAGGCACCACAACCGAGTACAACTAAAGGAACTAAAACGGCTGCGAAATCAGCGTGGCGTTCGATCATCTTTAATCGACTGGCCTTTTCCTGCTCCAGAGAAGCGAGTGCCGTTTCATGTGCTTTGTTGCGTGCCTCTGCGCGGGCCAAAGCAGGGGGGCCACGTTCAATCACTTGCGTCCCGGGGAGGATCTTTCCAATTTCATCTCGAATTTGAGCGACTCGATCTTCGGCAGCACAATTACATTCCAGAGCCAGGATCGCATTGACCAGGTTTTGCATTCCCAGTAATTCCTGTGCTTCTTCCAAGTTGATCCAGACGGTACTGTCATCAGCGGTGCCCCGTTCGGGATAAGTTTGAGTGACTTTGAAGTTTTTCCCCATCAGTTGAACTTCATCCTCTTTGCTCAAGCCTAGTTTCTTCTGAATCTGATAGCCCAGCACCATGCTTCCCTTAGGAACCTGTTGCTGGAGCGGTTTCTTGAGAGCACGATGTAAAATAGGCACTTCACCACGCGTGCCCGTTAAAATCACATCACATTTTTTTTCTGGCCAGGTAATTTTTTTGGCGACCATCGGCAACAGGTGATTGACGGTCACGATTTTCGATTCGGCCAGCTCTTTAACGTATGCTTCCGGCATCGTTTCAGAAACAACCCCGGTTAAATGGAATTCACTCAAATCCTGATTCGCCGGCAGGACGAGGATATTAAACCCGAGCCCTTTCATGATTTTCCGCATGGAGTCTTTCAGTTCTGCCCCCGCCTGCTTCACCTCATCTGCCTTCTGTTCCAGAATGAAAGTCGTTTGAATTTCATCTGCCTGTAACAAGGTTAAAGCAGCGATCAAGCAAGCAACCGCAATGACAACAGAGGAGAGCCCCAGCAGAAAATTAATCTTACGATGCTGCATTTCCTGAAGAATTAAGCGAAATAAAGTCATAGCCCGAACTTTTCTTTGACCAAAAATAGGAATGGAACCAGGTCTGAATATACTGTCCTGTTTATTTGCGAACCATCAGCATATAGCTGGCCCCCAGAATCAGAACAATCACGAATGAGGCCATGATGATCAGATTCCGAAACAGAGTACTGCCCTGAGCGCTCTCGAGCGTTTCTGCCCCGCCTGTACTTTGCTGTTCTGTTGACCCCGATGTCGAGACGGCAGCACCACCGGCTTTTGTAGCGGCCACTTCCTGCGACTGATTCGCCTGGCTTCCGTCACCTGCAGTCTCAGCTTGCTCAGCATCCGCTTTTTTTTCTGCCAAATCATTGTTCAGAGCAGCAGGCATCTTTAGTTTCTCTGAGGCATCCTTCGAATCTTTGGAAAATCCGATCAGTCCCGTCAACGGTGGTAATTCTTTTTCATCCTCTGTCGAAGGTGTCACCAGATTTTCCCAGTTGACAGCCATCAATAAATCCGTTCCCGGATTCTGATCTTTTACCTGACAAGTACAGGGCCCCGTCAGATCTCGGCAGGCCTGCTCGATTGTCCCGGCATTGATCCCCTTACCAATTAACGCATACAAGACCCGGCCTCGCCCGAATACCGGTAGAGCCATGGGTTCGTCATTAAAGTCTTTGAGATCATTTTCCGTCGCCAGTAACATCTGCGTGAAGTAGGCTTCTGCAGAATCTTCGCGCGAACATTTTTCAACACTGAACTTCAGTTTCAAACTATCCGGGGAAACGCTCACCAGCCCCTGTTCAATATCTGCCTGCTCGATCTCTGGCAACTTCAGCGTTTTTTCCATTCGCTTGAGTTCCTTGGTCAGAAGCTCAAATGCCGCTTTGTCTTTTTCAGGATGACCGCTTTCCAGAAAAACCCAGACAGCGGTTTGTCCATTAATCAATTGTTTGGCGATATTCTGCCGCAGAGGAGAATCGATCAGTCGTGTCAGATTCTCTTCATTCAATTCCCCGGACCAGAAACCATCAGGGACCGGAGCGGGCAGGGGAGTCCGCACAACCAGTAAGGGAAGCGTTTCCGATTTTTGCTTTTTCCAGAGTTCGAGATCTTCCGGAGCAGGTTTTGTATCCAGATTGACCAGACGCAATTCAACGTTCGCTGATTTTTGGCCGATCGCCCCCGCTTTGTCGAATTGCGCGACCAGCTTTTGCTGATCTGCATTGAGTTCCCCCCGGTGAAACACAACAGCGTTATATTTATCGGCAGGCCAGCGCTCTAATGCATAACGAAAGACAGGAACAGAACACGCCCAAATTACCGTTGATGTCAATAGAGCACCAAGGACAGCCAGAGAAGTGATAAACCGTCTCATGAATTCACCTTTCGAGGAGGGTAGCTTCGGGCGGGTGTATGTTTCAATTCGATAATGAATCGATTTGCAAACCTGCAAATCCAGTAAACCGAATCAACTCCATACTATGATGACAAATTGTTTGGTAATTGTGAAGAAAAGATGTTTTTAATAGGAAAGAATTATTGGAACTGCATTTAGCATGAAAAGGAGCCGGGGAAATCACACAAACCAGCCCACTTTGTATACTACAGTTTACAGTCCCCAAAGGAAGGCACGCTCAGACAATCCATGTTGTGATTGATCCAAAAACGCAATGACTCGCCCCACTCAATTTCAGATGACCAGGTTTGGCATGCTGAATTTGATAGTATGAAACAAATTTAATTCGGAAACCGTTTTGTTAATTCACTTTTCACTAGCGGTTATTTTTTCGCGTTCAGCTTTAACTCAATCGGTTTTCCTGGTGCAACAGTCGCTTTCAATTCCGAATGATCATGGTCCGAATATTTGCGGGGCAATGTTTCTCTCGCCGGCGATTCAATTGGCGGCGTCGTGTCTCCCTCGGGAACAGGAGTGCCATCCGGCATCAAGCGATAGCTGACAGCAACCCGGTACGTACCTGCAGGGAGGCCTGCACCACCACGACTATACGTGACTTCGAATTCACCCGCTGCTTTGGTTCGTGCCTGTCCGCCCACTCCGGGTGTACCTTCGAGCGGGACAAAATATAGATCGGCATTGACCAACGGTTCTTCGTTTAACAAAACGGTGCCTGTCGTCGGCGTCAACTCAGGTCCCGGATCTTTTGATGAACAACCCATACAAGATATCAGCAGAAAGACTACGGCAGCAGATGCAATCTGACTGCAGCGATACAAACTCATGGAGTACCTCACTTGTTCGTTGTTTACTCAAAAGGGAATCAACTACTTAAGGCAGTTCGACGACCGAACCATCTGACATCGTTCCCAATCGCCTCAACAAGGTGAGATCGGTATTTTCAGAGATGAACCGCACAGCACCATCCCCAAGACCAAAGTGGGCACCACCAGTATGCAGACTCCCGACTTGTCCCCAGCTATTCAAGTTGCCGACATCAGGACGTGTCCACCCTGTGGGAATATCCCAAACATTGATTCCCGGATCCACGTCGCCTCCGGTTGTGACCCAGCCCCGCATTCCCCAGGCAGGTGGCTCACCATTGGCAACTCTGCGCGTGGTTTCACAAACCATCAGCGTATTGGAGCTGCCGTCCTTCACATCGCTGATTTTGCACCGACTGTTCTCTCCAAACATTTTACGAGAATTGACCCCTTGCTTAGACCAATAGTTGCAACTAATGGTCTGGTCCGCACTGAACTCATAATTTGTCTTGGCAGGCCCGGGCGCCACTGACGTTCCGTAGGGTGCACCGGTTCCTAAATGTGTGGTTCCATCATCAGAAGGACATAGAAATACATCAAGCAGGACCACCATTTCATCTGCGTTATCTGCCGGATTCCCAGCAAGAGGAGCGTTGCGCCCTGCATACCCGCAACAATAGCCGGTATTCTGAGCGCTATTTGCTGTATCCTGGTTGATTTTATTATACAGGGGCGCCTGATCCAGATAAGGCAGCAATAAAGAAAACCCGTTTTTATTATGAGTGGTATCACCGGGAGCCTGATTCGGGTCGGCAGTACACCAACCATAGTTAATCCCACCTGGAGGAAACACGCGATGCGTTTCATGATAGTTATGTAGTGCTAACGCAATCTGCTTGATTTTGTTCTTACAGGTCGAACGGCGTGCTGCTTCGCGGGCTTGTTGCACTGCAGGCAGGAGCAGGGCGATCAGGATCGCGATAATCGCAATCACGACCAGCAACTCAATCAGAGTAAAACCCCGACGCCTTGATTGGCTTGAAAACATAATGACCTCCCGATAAAAAAACGATAAAAAACATCAATTATTAAGTTCTGAGCAATAAATCATGACAATGAAAGGCAAGCGATTTATGTCAGATGAGTGATCATAAAACAGATGTAAAAAAGAGATGTCAGTGAATAGCTAATAGCCGAGCAGCTTTATTTCTTAAGTATACTTATGAAAATTAGTACCTCAAGAACGAAATTCGCTTTGTTTAATAGTTTTACAAAAAAACTATCACTCCCGAAAACCGCACAAAAAATGAGTTGACTCCCATTTAGAGAACAAACCCGGGAAGAGGGGGAGCAGACATTCCATAGTCCGTTCGAGAGACGGTGCAGCCGCTCTATCTAGCAGAAGATATCATTGGCCTAGTGCATACATCAGCAGAAATGTAGCAGAGAGGGTGAGCAGAACCATCGAAGCACATCCGGATTTCATCGGAATCTCATATTTTTGAATCAATTCATCAATCGCTTCTTTTGATTCTTTTAAGCCAGCCCCCGTGGATTCCCGGTAATCTTTGATGGCCTGAATCTTATTACCTTGCTTGAGTGAATTCACGATCTGTTCCACAAGCTCGGATTGAGCGTCGGCCGCGCCAGTATCTTCTGGCTGTTGGGAATCGGGCTCATTCATGACAGCATTTCCTGGGGTAGAGAAAAAGGGAATCCCCATTAGTTCTACCACCAGGAGCTTGATTGATTCAAGGATTTACTTGGCAGGTTCTTTGAATTATGCAGAATCGTCTATGCTCTCGCATGATTCAAGAAGCAATCACGCAATCTGAAACACGACGGTTTCTCGATTGCACCTCTCCCCGTACTTTCTGTCTGCAGGCACTTGCCAACAGGGTTTTCATCTCTGCCAGAGATACTTCCTGCAGATCAATATTCAGCTCAACCAAGCGATCAACGACCGCATTGGCCAGCTCTGCGCTACTTGCCGCTGGTGACAATCCATTCCACAATTCTTCCATGACCTGATCTGACATGACCCTCTTCTCCTACTTTTACTTTTCACGACTTTGATATGTTGATGATCTATTTCGACAGCCTCGAATTCAGTGATTCTAACGCTGCTATTGCTTTCCACCTCTGGAAAAGCTGAATGACTGAAAGAATCGCAAGGGCTGTACCAAACGGGCCGAAAAAACAGATTCCCGCTACAGCAAATCCTAAATGCTTATGGGCTCCACATCTGTGACATAAAACACAAATTGCAAATCTCACAATACCTGCAGAGAGCGTGCAATTACTGTCATCAAATTGGGACATTATTACATCAAGATGATAAATCTTACGAACTGACTGAATCTCCGTAGAATTCTCTCAAGTTCCAGCTGACTCCGGTTTCAGGCTGGTCTCATATCAATATGACAACACAAACTTGCCCCAAGTTCGCTAATAGCTTTCTCCCCCCACCATCTCTAAAAAACGAACCTCGGAAATAAGAGGACTTTATAATGTTGCCTGTGGGGTAGAGCGTGCGTCCTGTTTCCGATTCCACCACAAGATTGCCTGTTCTCGTTCCTCACTGGTATCGTCGAATAGAGAGACCAGAAGCTTTCTCTGCCCCGCAGAGAGTGACAGCCCTCTTCGTTGCATGGAAATTTCAGCCAGTTGAAACAGATCGGACATATTGATTTGGCAATCGATGCGTCCCAGCCAAAACCGCGAAAACGAGGGAATATGCTTCGGCAGCAACTCTCCCGTTGGCAGCACCATCGACATCACGCCAACAGAAGTTCCCGTATTAAATAGACTGTTCAAACCAGTCTTAGTATGGTCTCCAATAAAGCAACCCACTTTCACAGACTGTGTTTCAACGGGAGTGCCCGCAAGAGGAACTTTGACTTCGGAATAATCGTTTTTAAGGTCGCTGTTACTGGTTTGCGCGCCCAGATTGACCCAGGGACAAATATAAGAATGACCTAAGAAACCCTCATGATATTTATTGACGTATCCGTGAATGATGGATTCTTCTATTTCGCCGCCCAGCCTGCAGTGCGGCCCGGCGGTTGTTCCCGCTTTAAGATTCGCGCGAAACAGTCGAGTCCCTTTCCCAATATAGGAAGGGCCTTCAATACGAGTAAAAGCCTGAATGATGGCATCTTCCTCGATAACAACAGGACCTTGCCTTGTATCCAAAACAACAAAGGGATCAATCTCCGCAGATGCCGCTACTCTCACCAGATCAGGAGGGCCGACAATGGTCAAGTTCCTGGCATCGCCCGTCGAGGGAACTGCTGACTGGTTAAAAGCAAAATCGGCCAGTAACTGAGTTCGATTCTGATTCACCAGGTCCCAGGGGTACTGTAATTCGACCCCTTCCGCTACGACAGACTTTCTGGTCGATGCAATTTTTTGAATCGCATCATCCCAGGCATCGGTCGTTAACAGGACAGACTCTTCTGGCTCCAAAAGCAAGTAAGCAACCGCTTCCCCCATCATACCAACAGTATCAGGAGAAAGATGAGCCAGTCGCGCGAGCTCGGCATTCGTGGGAAGCCAGCGCCCATTGACCAACAGGGTGGGACCTTCGTTCAGCCAAATAGCATCATTGATCCGAGCATCGGCATGCTGCTCTGCATAGACTTCGGTAAGGGCAGGGCGAATCAGCACGCCCCATTCCTCTATCTGAAGAGACCGGAACAATCGCTCGCGAGCAGAGAACTGCCCGCACAACAATTCAAACACCGGTCTCAATAGTGAAATCGGCGCGAATTGCAGCGCAGAACGATCCTCAAATATGGCAAGTCGCATTATTGTCTGCACTTCCCTGTGCGAAATTCAGCAGAATCTATTCGTTTCGATGAATCTGAAAAGCCTACAACAGCCCCAGTTTCCGTTTTCATATCACATTGATACAAATAAGGAAAGAGAATTTTTAACTCTATGATCCCCTATCCGAAATCAACTGAATCACAGAGAAAATCGGCGGAATTTTCTAATCTCAGTTAAAAACACAGACTCATCAAATTGATGGCTCAGTTCGCTTCCTGCTTCGCCAAATTACGACCCGCTAATTGATAAATGGCAGACTGGCAGCCGGATAGCTTCGAGTAATTGTCGGAAATGCCCAGTACCGTTTCTGCTGCGCCCAGTAACAACACTCCAGATGAGTGCATTTGCTCACTAATGCGATTCAGAATATTCTTCTTCATCTCAGGCTTGAAATAAATCAGAACATTACGACAGAACACTATGTCAAACATTCCCAGATGCTTGAAATCTTCAAGGAGATTCAACCGTTTCCACTGAATGTTGACGCCTGAGTCAGATTTAATCTTCCAGCCTTGTTCACATTGCTCAAAATACTTCATCAAGAGCTGAACCGGCAAACCACGCTGTACTTCAAACTGAGAATAAATCCCCTCTTCAGCCCGGTTCAAAGCTTTCGTACATAAGTCCGTTGCCACGATTTGAATATTCCAGTCAGCCAGTTCCGGAAAGTGCTCTCGCAGAGTCATCACGATGCTGTAAGGTTCCTGACCATGAGAGCAGGCAGAACACCAGATTCGTAATTTTTGAGTCATACTGCGTTCTGCAATGATATCCGGCAAGATCGAATTCTTGAGCTCGTCAAATGGACGCCGATCTCGGAAGAAGGATGATTCATTCGTTGTCATCGCTTCCATGATATCCTGCCGTAGCGTAGGGTCGATACCAGACCGTAAGCTCAACACCAAATCCTGAATGCTGTTCATGCCATGAGTTTGAGCGAGTGGAATCAGACGAGCTTCCAGTAAATACTCTTTATTCTCGCCGAGAGAAAGTCCTGTTGTTTCCAATAAAAAATCTGTAATATATCTATAATCTTCTGGAGACACGAGATCACCACTTTCTATAAAGAACAAAGTCGGGCTAACTCAGGAGCGATATTCCTGAGTGGTAAAACCTGGCTGGCTAATCCTGCATTAGCAATCGCACCTGGCATTCCCCAGACAACACTACTCTGTTCATCTTGTGCGATAATATAACCTTTACGCTCACTGATCGATTGCGCTCCCTCAATCCCATCATCTCCCATCCCTGTTAACATTACTGCCAATACCGAGCTGCCATACCATTTTGCTGCTGATGCATACAACGGATTCACAGAAGGCCGGCAAAAATGTTCTGGATCATCTTGATTCAAACGAATCACCATTCGATCATCCTGTTTATCAATCACCATATGAAAATCACCCGGGGCGATATAAATATGGCCTCTCTCAATTAACTCGCCATCAACGGCTTCCGCTGTCGGACGATTCGTTTCCCTTTGAATATGCTCAGCCAGCGTCTTTGTAAACAAAGGGGGCATGTGCTGTGCGATCAGGATTGGTAACGAAAATTTCTCTGGTATTGCAGACAACATTGTCTTCAATGCATTCGGACCACCTGTACTGGACCCAACAACTAAAACCATCGGAGTCTTAGCAGGGAGTACTGCTGCATTTGAACTGTTATTGTGATTTGTGAAACTCGATTGAGAAGTGGCATTGGTTGAACCCACTAATGCTTTGATTAGCGGAATCAAATCACGAGCTACTTGTGCAATCGCCTCAGAAGGATTCGTGGCCACTGGCTTGGGAATACAACCTGCAGCACCAAGATCAAGCGCCTGCAGAGTAATCTCTGCGCCGGCTCGAGTCAGGGCACTGGCCATGATGACAGGCAGATCAGGAAAATCCTGCTTCAGTTGTTTCAAACAACTGATCCCATCCATGACGGGCATTTCAACATCAAGAACGACCACATCCGCCTGGTTATGTTGAAGCCAGGTGAGGGCAGTCTGACCATGCATGGCAGACCCGACTACTTTCAAGTCAGAGTCCATATTGATGGCTTGAGTCATTAATCCCCGAATCACAGCTGAGTCATCGACCACTAAAACCTTAATGACCGAAGGGCTCACAAAACACCTGTTTCTTCCAGCTTGTCGCGGACAATGTCTTCTGTAAACGGTTTCATAATATACTCATTCGCACCCGCTTGCATGGCTTGTACAATTTGAGGCATATCATTTTCCGTCGTACACATCACCACGATCGGTTGTTTTGCCCGTTCGTCGGCTCGTAGTGCAGTCAAGAATTCCATTCCATCCATGATGGGCATATTCCAGTCCAAAAGAACTGCATCAAGATCCGGATTGGCTCGCGCCACTTCCAAAGCCTGTTTGCCATCTTCTGCCTCAAGGACATCAAGTCCCAGAGTTCCCATCATACGGCGTCCAACAAGTCGAACTGCCCTGGAATCGTCAACAAGTAATATCGTTTTCATTTCCACCGGTCTCCCAGTATGTAAAATTAGCTCATTGTTAATAGCCGGTAGCCCAAGTGATAAATGCATCAAATGCAGGTTCATCGCTTGAAATAACGGTTGATTAGATTTCTAAACGAAGTCTAGGACACGTTTCAGATGAGGAACTGATCAAACTGCAAAATCGTTCAATTTTAGCCCTTTTGAGCGTTTTCCCTCAAAATATCCCACCCTCTGGGCAGAAAAAAACCGCCAGACTAAACCGATGCACATAAACATATGCCTACTCTGGCGGTGATTTTTCAATTCAGTAGCTGACCAGTCAGGCCATGCTTTCAGACAGATTAGATTGCTCTCATGCGTGTCAGGAAGGAAGCGGCTGCTTCGTCCAGTTTGACAGATTCCTGAGTCAGGCCTTGAGCAGCTGCCAACATATCGTTTGCTGCCGTTCCACTGTCTGTCGCTGCCTGAGAAACACCTGAGATATTATTCGTAACCTCAGCCGTCCCGCGAGCGGCTTCTGCCACATTGCGTGAAATTTCGTTGGTTGCCGCAGTCTGTTCTTCAACCGCACTGGCAATCGTAGTCGAGATCTCATTGATCTTGCGAATACTCTCACCAATCGAACCAATGGCAGATACAGCAATGTTCGTGGAACCTTGAATGGCACCAATCTTCTCACTGATTTCTTCCGTTGCCCGAGCAGTCTGGCGAGCCAGTTCTTTGACTTCGTTCGCCACAACAGCAAACCCTTTACCGGCTTCACCGGCACGAGCTGCTTCGATGGTTGCGTTCAATGCCAACAAGTTCGTCTGCTGAGCAATTGATGTAATCACCTTAACGACCTGACCGATTTCACTGCTGGCATCACCCAGTTCTTTAATCGTGTCGTTGGTGCGATCCGCTTCACCCACAGCCTGCGAAGTCATGTGTGACTGCTCTTGCACGTGACGAGCGATTTCACTGATGGAGGCACTCAACTCTTCTGCAGCAGAGGAAACCGTTTCCACGTTGCGGGTGGCTTCTTCACTGGCAGCAGCCACAACCTGTGACTGACGAGCCGTTTCATCTGACATGTCAGACAAGCTCTTGGAACTGGCCTGCATCTCGGTGGCAGAAGAGGTCACCACGCTTACAATGCCCTGAATTTCAGATTCGAAATCATCGGCCATTTTCACCTGGTCGGTAATCACTGACCAGCAGACCATCGGACCAATATAGTTATTGTCTTTATCGAAGATTGCAGTCGCTTCAAGATCCAGCGTTTCGTCGCCGACCTTGATTTTAGCCCGATGCGGCAGATTAGAAGGATCCGCCAACAGGCGGCGTTGCATTTCCGGATTTTCATGGAAGATGTCAATACTTTGCCCGATCAATTGATCGACCGGCTTCGGCAACAAGTGCTCGATTGCTTTGAGCTGACTCCGCGACGCTGGGTTCATATAAACCATTTCAAAATCCAGATTCGCCAGCAGAACATTGGTCGGAATGTTCTCCATCATATTCTGAACACGGACCATATCTTCTTCAGCCAGTTTTTTGGCTGTGATATCAGTTGCATATTTGACAACCTTAAACAGTTTGCCGGATTGGTTCTTAATCGGATTGTAAGAAGCAGAGATCCAGACCTCTTTCCCCCCTTTTCCGATGCGTTTGTATTCAGCAACCTGATTCTGTCCGGCATTCAAGTTTTCCCAGAACTCTTTGTACTCATTGCTGTTTCTAAAGTCCGCATCGACAAACAAGCTATGATGCTTCCCTTTAATTTCATCCAGGGTATATCCCAATGTAACGCAGAAATTCTGATTGGCAGTGATGATCGTCCCATCCATGTTGAATTCGATCACAGCCTGGGCCTGGCTGATCGCACCCAACTGACCGGCATAATCACAGAGTTCCTCAGCGTGCTTCTCCTGTTCTGTGGTATCGTTCCAGTTCAGAACAGTTCCGACTATTGAGCCATCCTCAGATTTGGCAGGATTCAGTCCGATTTGAATATGTCTTTCACCCAATTGAACGGAAATTGTTTTTTCACCCGTCAAACTTCCAAGCACTGTCTGCAATTCTGGGATTTTATGAAACAACAGATTCACTGTTCCGCCAACAAGCTGCTGAGGGGCGACTCCCAGGTCTCCACTCAATTGCTGGATTAACTCTTGCCCCTTGCGATTTAAATAAGTCACGGTTCCTTCTGTATTCAGAAACAGAGTCGCCTGTGGACTGTATTCAACGATACCATAAAACTGATCGAGATTCTGCGACTGTTCAGTAGCCGCGCTCTGTCCCGTATTCTGTACTGAATCAATCGACATATCACTATTCTCCTTGGGATTATTGATCTGCTCTTCAGATCTTAAAGATGGTTCGGTTTGTAGATTGTCTTGTTCCTCTGAAATCGACGGAATTTCCTGTTCGGATTCCACTTCTTCAAAGCTGGCTCCCTGTGAGCCTGATACAGCCGCCGATTGAAGCTGTTTTGCGCGACTTGAGTCTTTAGCACCTTCAATCATGGTTGATGCAACCGCTTCGAGTGCCTGACTCCAGGACTCTTCCAGTTCTTCACTCCATTGATCACCTGCAAACTCACCCAATACACTGAGCAGCGTACTGGTTACTGGTGGATAATCATCCTCCTGAATTCCCATTTCCCCATGCTGGTTCCCCAACTGGTGTAAAACCTTAGTCAGAGCAGGGGGGTTCTCAAGTGACTTCAGCACGAGAACAAGTGACTGAATTAACTTACCGCGTTGTTCCGAAAAATCGGTATGCGTGAAATAACGTAGAAGGTCGGGATAATCTTCGAATAACTTCTCATAGAATCGTTCTGCCAGCTGATCTGCACGAGGTGCAATCAGTTCGAACGAGTCTCGAAGTGCGGTCACATTTAAATCCACGGGAATGGCCCTTAAAAATCAGCCGAAGAAAGTGGGAACATCAGTCAAAATTTAATATTGTTTCAACATCCAGAATGACAAACAGGCCTTCCTCTAATTGAAAGACACCAATCGTCACAGAACGCCAGTGCGGGTCTAGTGTGCGGGGAACCGGTTCCATCGAACGTCCCGAAACATTAATCACATCGCCCACCTCATCTACCAGCAAGCTATAGGATTCTCCCATCACTCGGGTCACCACATTCATCGAACGATCATCTTCCAGAGCAGGCAAGCCGAGACGTTTTCTTAAACTCACTGCAGTCACGATCTGGCCGCGAAGATTTAAAAGTCCCTTAATCTCAGCACGCGCCAGAGGCGTCGGTGAAATCACTTGCTCTGTGAGCACTTCCTGCACCATATTGACTGGCATACCCAGTAGCTGGCCATCAACCCAGAACGAAACATACTGGCTTGAATAATCTAGTTGTGACTCCATGCCACTGCTGGAATCAGTCGTTGCCACACTCATGCATTCACTCCTGCGTTTAATTTCAATCTGGCAAAGTACTCATCCAGACAAGATACAAGCTCATGAGAATTGAACTTCGTCAGAAACTGATCGAAACCAACTTCAGATGCCCTTGACTGGTTTGCAGCATTATTCGAGGCAGTCAAAGCGATCGTACAAATCTCTTTCAGGGAGTCATTACCTTTGAGCCATTCACAAAACTCAAAGCCATCCATCATCGGCAAGTCGACATCGGTCACAACTGCCTGGAAGTGAGAATCTTTCTCCAGAATTTCAACAGCAGTCACACAGCTGTCGCTGGTAACAACAGAAAAGCCTTCTGTTTCCAGAGCCGTCGCCACCAATTGACGGAAGAACATGGAATCATCGACCACTAACACGCGAAATGTTTTCTTATCTTCTACTTTATCAAACCAGTTTGGTGTCGAACGTGTGACATAATACTGAGTATCAATTACATCAATGGCATTTTTGCCGATAATTGCTGTCCCTAAAACACCGGGACGATCTGACTGCATGCGAATCACAAGCTGTTCGTCAATAATGTCTTTGATCTCATTGACCATCAGCCCCATTGACCGGTTGTTCTCTGAAAAGACAATGACTGGTTGAGGATCAATCGGCTCGCCCCCTCCATAACCGGCACCTTCCACAGAAAGTAAGGGCAATAGATTTTCACGATACTGGACCACTTTGCGACCACCGTTGAGTTCAATGTTCTCCAATGGAAACTCTTCCAGTCGAGCAACCAGGGACAGCGGCACTGCCATTGTCTCATTCTCACCAGCACCAAACAGTAACATGCTGATCGTGTCTCGATTTGCTCCTGAAGCTGTTTCATCCGCCACAGTCTGCGAATGAGCTGAGCTACCGCCACACTGATTGAAGATTCCACCAACATCAAGAATCATCACAACCCGTCCATCTCCGAGGATCGTGGTTCCCTGATACAGGCCAATATTTTTTAGCAGACGCCCGACCGGCTTGACCACGATTTCTTCGGTATCAAAAATACGGGAAACAATCAGACCAAACTGATCTTCTCCAACCTGAACGACCACGATATTGGTATCATGCAAATCGTCATCTTCCGGCGTCTTCTCTTCCAGCCCAAGCACTTCGTTCAGATGAACTAAAGGCAGTAATCGATCTCGTAACCGGAAGACTTTCTTATCATGAATCGTTTCGATTTTCTTACGATCTTCCGCAGAGAGCCGCACCAGTTCCACAACTCCCAACTGGGGTATCGCAAAGGGCTGCTCTCCACTCTCCAGTACCAGTGCAGAGACGATGGCTAAAGTTAGTGGAATTTTAATACGAACAACCGTCCCTTTTCCCATTTTGGAAGAGAGATCAACCGTTCCGCCAATTTTCTCAATTTGAGTTCGAACAACATCCATTCCCACACCACGTCCGGAAATCGAACTGACTTGTTCTGCTGTGGAAAAACCAGCTTGAAAAATCATCGAAAAGACATGGCTGTCTGCCACGTTGGCTGCGTCAGCTTCCTTGATCAGCCCCTGGGCAATCGCTTTTTTCAAAACCCGCTCACGGCTGATACCTGCCCCGTCATCCTGAATTTCAATGATGACGTGCCCACCTTCATGGTAGGCGTTAAGATGAATCGTTCCCGACTCTGGCTTGCCATTCGCTTTACGAATTTCAGGAGTTTCAATTCCATGGTCCGCAGAGTTTCGGACCATATGTGTCAGAGGGTCTTTGATCGCATCCAGAACAGTCCGATCCAGCTCGGTTTCTGCCCCCGTCATGATCAATTCAATATGTTTATTAGTGACTTGAGATAAATCGCGAACCAGTCGAGGCAGCTTATTCCATGCATTGCCAATTGGCTGCATGCGCGTTTTCATAACCCCTTCCTGCAAGTCGGTAGTCACCCGGTTCAAGTGAGTGATCGGGGCAGCATATTTTGATTCTTCATCGCCTCGTGCCAGTTGCAGTAACTGGTTTCTGGTTAACACCAGCTCACCAACCAGATTCATCAGACTGTCAACCACATTCACATTCACACGAATGGACAGGTCGGCCACGCTGACTTTTGAGGATTTCGCAGCGGTATCTTCTGCCACCGACGCGGGTACCGCAGGCTCTGGTGCTTCCGGCTTTATCTCTGGAGTCGTTTCCGGACTGGCAGCTACAGGTTCTTCCTGAACCTCACTGGAATTCTCGCTACTTTCTGCTGGGGGAGTGCTCTCTGAAGCTGCTTCTGTCTGGGGAGCAGTTTCGGCTGGAGCGGATTCCTCAACTGACGAAGCGTCTCCTCCGCCATTAGTAGCAAATTCGGCCAGGTCATCCAGCATGGATGTTAATGTAGAATGATCCGTCTTCGGTTCTTCGCCCGTCGCTTCCAGACCTTGCAAAAGCTCTTTGATCTTGTCAATCGCTTCTAAGACGAGAGAAATTGCTCCCGGGGAGACATCCAATAGCCCCTCGCGCATTTTTCCCAGAACATTCTCTGCAGAATGAGCAACAGCTCCCAGGTTTGTCAGTCCGAGAAATCCGCAGGTCCCCTTTATGGTATGAATGGTACGAAAAATACTGGCAATCAGCTCAGCATTCTGCGGATCTTTCTCCAACTCAACAATCTCTGAGTCAAGTTGACCTAAATTCTCCCAGCTTTCTGCCAAAAACTCCTGCAGAATGTCGTCCATCAGCCCGTCCTGGTGATAAGGGAACGAAAATTGATATGTAAAGACAAAGAGGAAGAGACCGTAAGTCACTTATAAGAAAGATTTTATCAACAACCACTTATATATGGTCAGTCAATACATTCCCCCTAATTGTAAGCATTCTCCCCTGAGTCACTATCGTCATTTCTGTCTGACCCGCTTGAGCGTGTGATACCTTTAGATCTAGAAGGGAGGGGAATCCTCTTGATGTACCTACCCATCGAAATCACAGACGAACACCTGAAAGATCCCTGCAAATTTAACAAAAAGTCATGAGTAGATTCGAGGATGGGTGATGCAACCTCGACATTATTAAGAACATTCAATTATTAAGAAGTTAAACGAGACTCTGCGTTCGGTTGTGTGGCTGTCCTGAGACTATTACAATCCACCCCGATTGAAAGCTCAGCGGCAGTCTCAACCAGATCCACAAGGAATTGTTTTCCAACGTGACTGCCGTTAACAATAAACATCTATTTTTTATTTGAACTAAGGAGTTAGTCTCGTGCCCGTAAAGGTTGGTATCAATGGTTTTGGACGCATCGGCCGGATTACATTCAGAGCGCTTGCAGCGCGACCGGATGAATTTGAAGTAGTCGCCATCAACGACTTGGGAGATCCCAAAAAACTGGCTTTGCTCTTAAAATATGACAGTGTCCAGGGGCGTTTCCCCGGAACAGTCGACGTTGACGGAAGTGACCTGATTGTCAATGGGAAAAAAGTCCGCGTCTGTGCAGAACGTGACCCTCGCGAACTCCCCTGGAAAGAACTGGGAGTGGAAGTGGCACTGGAATCAACCGGATTCTTCACCAAACGAGAAGCAGATGGTAACCCCGGCTACGACAGCCACTTGACAGCAGGTGCGCGGAAAGTCGTGATTTCTGCTCCAGCAAAAGACACACCAGACATGACTGTTGTCTTCGGTGTGAACGATGACCAGCTGACAGCAGATCACAAATGTGTCTCGAACGCCAGTTGTACGACAAACTGCCTGGCTCCCATGGCTAAAGTCATCCATGAAAACTTCGGTATTGAACATGGTTTGATGACGACAGTCCACGCTTACACCAACGACCAGAGAGTCTCAGATCAGCTTCACGCAGATCCACTTCGTGCACGAGCTGCTGCGATCAACATCATCCCAACTACGACAGGCGCTGCAAAAGCAGTTGGCCTGGTTTTACCTGATCTGAATGGTAAGTTGACTGGATTGAGTCTTCGTGTTCCCGTTCCGGTTGGCAGTATTACTGACCTGGTCGTGAACCTCAGCAAAGATGTCACAGCCGAGGACGTCAATGCCGCCATGAAGGCTGCAGCAGAAGGCCCTCTCAAGGGAATTCTTGAGTATAATACCGATCCGATTGTCTCCAGCGATATCGTTGGAAATACGCATAGCTCGATCTTTGACTCCAGTTGGACCACAGTGATAGGTGGAAATATGCTCAAAGTCTTGAGCTGGTACGATAACGAATACGGTTATTCAAATCGAACCGCTGACATGATCGCTCGTCTGGCGCAACTATAGTCTATAGAAGGGCTTTAATGCATTCAAAAGCCATAGAGCAAACTGAGAATTCAGCCGAGATGGAAGACATCTCGGCTGTTTTTCAACCCGACAGGCACTAATCATTAGGACATGCGTTTTGACTTTCGACTAGACGTTGCTCAACAAGATCGTCAAAATAGCCCGCTTATAATAAAATCGACGTCTCCTCTCACATTTGAAACCCAATGATCAAATCGATCTCATGATTCAAAGAACTTGCTTTTGGCTTTGAATTGTATATTATTCCTGAATTCTATGATAAACCAAAAACTTCAGAGTAAATTGAATACATCTTCGCCAGTCATTGCTCCGTCGATGCTGAAGTGTGACTTCGGTAATCTTCACCGGGAAGTTGAATTATTGGAGGCGGCTGAAGCCTCAGTGCTTCATTGGGATGTGATGGACGGGCACTTCGTCCCCAATCTCTCATATGGAGCACTGCTGATCGAACGAGTCAGACCTCTGACGAAAATGTTCTTCGATGCCCATTTAATGGTCAGCAATCCGGCAAAGTATATCGATGAGTATATCAAAGCAGGCTGCGATTCGATCACAGTCCATATCGAAGCCGTACCTGATCCTCAAGACATCTTGGATCACATGAAAAAATCGGGAGTCGTGCCAGGATTAGCGATCAGCCCCAAAACTCCCGTCGAGATGATTGAACCGTACCTTGAATCCTGTGGCCTGATTCTGGTGATGAGTGTCGAACCAGGCTTTGGCGGTCAGTCATTCATGGAATCAAGCTTACCTAAAATCAAACAATTGAAAACGATGATTTCCAAAGAAACCATTCTTTCTGTTGATGGTGGAATTGGTACAGAAACAATTGCTGAAGCAGCCGCTGCTGGTGCAAACTATTTTGTTGTCGGCAGCGCACTATTCAGCCAGGCAGATTATTCGATTGCTGTAAACAACCTGGTTGAAAAGGCGAAGAGCCAAACAGCTTCCTTAACATAAAAGAGATTTGAAACAATGCCCACTGTGGTACTTATCCGTCCTGGTTGTACAGACTTTGATAAATATGAACGAATTCAGGGAACCCTGGATCTTCCCTTGAACGAAGAAGGGGAAGCCCAAGTCAAAGATCTGCTGCCCAAGATCGAAAATTCCGGTATTGAAACAATCATCACATCATCTTCAGAGCCTGCGCGTTCCACAGCCGAACAACTCGGCGAAAACCTCGGCGTACCAGTCAAAGAAAAAGAGGGGCTGAAGAATCTCAACCAAGGGCTTTGGCAGGGGCTGGAATACGAAGAAGTACGCCGTAAATACCCCAAACTCCTAAAACAGTGGACTGAATCACCTGAAACAGTCTGCCCTCCTGAAGGGGAGCTTGCTTCAGAAGCAGTCAAACGCGTTGAGAAAACACTGCAGAAGTACTTGAAAAAGAAACAAAACTTTGCAATCGTTGCCTCCGAGCCACTGGCCACGATTATTTCCTGCTTGTTGAGAAATGAGCAAAAAGAAAGAATTTCGTTTGAGCACAGCGGTCGCTTTTGTCAGAATGAAATGTTTGAAATTCTTGAGTCACCTCCGAAAAAAAGTGATTCAAAACAGGTAAATTCTGACGATCAATCTGAAAAGAAGGATTCGCAACAAGATCAGGGAAGCCATGACGAAAAATGGCGGTTCGAGGAGGCTAAGTAAAATGAGTTCTGCCCCTAAGTCTAATGTTGATTCATGGTTAAGCCATTCATCTTCACGCCCGAAGCGCGGCGTTCCGGAAGGGCTCTGGTTACGCTGCACTGAATGCAATGCAACGGTTTTCAGAAAACAGGTCGAGCAGGGGTTAGGACTTTGCCCTGAATGTGACCACCATTTTTATATTTCCGCCCAAACCCGGATTCAACAGCTGTTAGACCCTGATAGTTTTGAAGAATGGTTTCCTGATCTAACGGCAGGTGACCCCCTGGAATTTGCAGATAAGAATAAAACCTACAAAGACCGCATTATCCTTGAACAAAAGAAAACCGGCATGAAAGACGCCTGTGTCGTCGGACGGGGATATATGCGGGGGCGCCCCCTGGTTGTGGGCATCACCGATTCTTCGTTCATTATGGGCAGCATGGGCTCCGTTGTCGGCGAAAAACTAACACGCGCCATTGAACAGGCCACCGAGCTCAAACTCCCGCTGATTATCATCAGCGGTTCAGGAGGTGGTGCTCGAATGCATGAAGGTATTTTCTCCTTAATGCAGATGGGAAAAGTCTCTGCTGCCTTAGGACGCTACCATGAAAAAGGGGGCCTGTTTATCTCTGTTTTAACTAACCCGACCATGGGAGGCGTGGCGGCCAGTTTCGCTTCACTGGGTGATATTGTTGTTGCTGAGCCGAAGGCACTGATCGGATTCGCCGGACCG
Source organism: Gimesia alba (assembly GCF_007744675.1). Lineage (NCBI taxonomy): Bacteria > Pseudomonadati > Planctomycetota > Planctomycetia > Planctomycetales > Planctomycetaceae > Gimesia > Gimesia alba. The sequence continues at coordinate 3,291,263 of NZ_CP036269.1, read as the reverse complement.
CGCGTCGTTGAGGCCACGATCAAAATGCCTCTGCCCGAAGGATTCCAGACCAGCGAATTTCTGCTGGAACATGGATTTGTCGATCGAATTATTCCCAGACCCAAACTGCGATCGGAATTAGCACGCCTGATTGACTACTGTGTTTGATTCCCCCGAAATGTGAACTGATTTTGAAATCGACGATTCCACCTCTCATGCACCCAGGTGAAGTTTCGCCTGCAGAATCAAAAGCTTTGGGTAGTAACGCTTTGCGTATCTCCGTTAAGACAATTATACTATCGGGAGCGGGCTGGTTATTTTTCTACTAAGCTGGGAATTCGGATTTGCTCTGAATTCACCCTTTGCTTTCTGGTGAATGCATGAACTTTCTAAAGCGTTTCTTTTCAAAACAGCCCCGCATTCCTCGCGTGAATATCAAACAGCGTTTTGAGCTGATCGGACGCGTGGGTCAGGGAAGCATGTCCAAGGTCTGGCGTGCCCGCGACTACAATACAGGCAAGATCGTGGCCCTCAAAGTCCTGCATAAAGAAAAAACAGAGGAACTCGAAGCACGTTTTGTCGGTCTCGATAAACCCAAGGAAGGCGAAATTGCTGTGCAATTTCATCATCCAAATATCGTCAAAACCTTTGAGCATGGCATCACAACTGAGAACGAACAATTTCTGGTAATGGAATTTATTGAAGGCTACAGCCTCAGCTATCTCGTCGAAGCCCAAAATGAGGATATGCGAACGAATTGCCTGAAGTACATGATCCAGCTGGGTGAGGCAATTCACTATTTCCATCAGGAAAACTGGATTCACCGTGATATCTGTCCGCGCAATATCATGGTCGATAATGAGCATCAATTGAAGCTAATCGACTTTGGCCTGGTTGTCCCTAATACAGCAGCCTTTCTGCAACCAGGAAATCGAACAGGGACAGCCGCCTATATGGCACCGGAACTGATTAAACGCCAGAAGACAAGCCAGAAGATCGACATCTTTTCCTATTCCGTTACCTGCTATGAGATGCTGACCAAACGATTGCCCTGGGAAGCAGCAGAAACTCTGGATGCCGTCCTGCAGCACATCAACACGCCACCCGAAAATATTCAAAAGCTGTTGCCTGATCTGAATCCTCAGGTAGCAGAAGCGATCATGAAAGGCCTTGAGCTCTATCCACAAGATCGCTGGCAAACAATGGAAGCAATGCTCGAACCTCTCAAGCAGGCTTATAAAACAAATCGCCAGCAGTTGAGGGATTCAAAATCGAAACCATCGGCGAAAATGCAGACAGCAGGACCCAAAACAGCTGCTGTGCCTCCGATGAAAAAAACGGCTGACGACCAGACCGCATTACAGGCTAAACGACCTCCGCATGCGAAAAAGAAAATCAAAAAAAACGATGCTCAGGACGCTCCTTTAAAAAAAGAGAGTCCCTCAAAGAAAAAACCTACTCCAAAACCCAAACGCAAGAATCCGGATGAGAATCCCTGAATTCAACTCATCTGAACTGAATCATCTTTCGATGATATAGATTTCGTCTTCGTTTCATCTTTCGAAAATTGACCAGGTTTCATGCCCCTTTCTACCAGTGCGAATCAATCGAGCCACCTCTCATCACTCAACCCGGCTCAGCGTGAAGCGGCCTCGACCCTCAAAGGCCCACTCCTGGTATTAGCAGGCGCTGGTACCGGAAAAACCAGAGTGATCACCTATCGCATGGTCGAACTCATTCGGCAAGGAGTCCCTCCCAATAAAATCCTGTCTGTGACATTCACGAATAAAGCAGCCAAAGAGATGCAGGAGCGGATGAATCTCTTACTGGGGAAACGGCTGCCTGCGAAACCGTTTATCTCAACATTCCATTCACTCTGCGTGCGAGTTTTACGAGAAGAGATCTCAGTCTTGGGATATCCCGAGAAATTTGTGATTTATGATCGCGGCGACCAGGAATCGGCAGCGCGCTCTGCACTCCGTGATATTCGTGTGAATGATAAAAGCCTGCGGCCGGGCGATTTGTTGAATCGTATCAGCAGCTGGAAGATGGCAAACGTGACGCCGGAACAGGCCACCAATCACACGGAAAATGATTTTGACTTTCTCGCTGCGATGGCATATCGAAAATACCAGACCAAATTACGATCCAGTGGTGCAGTGGATTTTGATGATTTATTAATGCTGACCAATGAACTGTTTTCGATTTCCCCCGAGGCACTGGAACGCACCCAAAGCAAGTTTGACTATATCCAGATTGATGAATACCAGGATACCAACCTCTCCCAATTTAATCTGATTCGTGCACTGGTCAAACCACATCAGAATCTGTGCGTGGTCGGCGACGACGATCAGTCCATTTATGGTTGGCGCGGCGCGGAAGTGCGGCACATCCTCGGATTCCAACAGCAATTCCCCGGTGCCAAAGTAGTGCGGCTTGAGAGTAATTACCGCTGCACAGACAAAATCATTGATATGGCCAACCGACTCGTGGCACACAATCGCGATCGACACAAAAAGCAATTGATTGCACACAAGAAAATGGGGTCGCCCGTTCGATTCCTGGAACTGCCTGACGAATTAACTGAAGCGGAAAAAATTGTCGGCGAAATCAGATATTTGCACGAAGCGCAAGAAGTCCCCCTTCGCGATTTTGCGATCTTGTTCCGGACCAATGAACAACCTCGTGTGTTTGAAACGGAATTACGTCGCACGAATGTCCGCTATCAACTGATCGGCAGCCAGTCATTTTTTGATCGCCGTGAAATCCGTGATTTACTGGCCTATCTCAAGACCCTGGCATTTCCCCATGATGAACTGTCTATGCTGCGGATCATCAATACACCGACCAGGGGCATTGGTAACAGTACCGTCGAAAAACTGGTCAATCAGTCCGTCAAAGCAGGGGATCGCTTCTGGGAAACGGTGGCTGAAGCTCAAAGTACCAACGAGCTAAGTGCACGCGCCAGTTCTGCGCTCAACGGATTCCACGATTTGCTCAAACGCTATCGAGCACGCCTCGAACGTTCTCCACATGATCTTGCCCGTATCATGCACGACTTGATCAAGGAGATCGATTATGAATCGGAAATCAAGAAACAATATAAAACTTCTGAACAACAACAGTCCCGCATTGTGGTCCTTGAACAATTTATCGAATCCATTAATGAATACTGCCAACGTTCCAAGAACCCTACACCGATCGGTTTTCTGGAAGAGACTGCACTGGGAGATCGGGACGACTTGAATGAAAAAGAAGATCAACTGGCACAAGATGCCGTCAAGCTAATGACACTGCATAGCGCGAAAGGACTGGAATTCCCGCGTGTCTATTTAGTTGGTATGGAAGAAGGCCTGTTGCCACATAAACGCTCTGTTGAGGGAACAGATAGCGAAATTGCAGAAGAAAGACGAATTGCTTATGTCGGCATTACCCGAGCAGAGGACTACCTGACTTTAAGTCGTGCTGTCACACGCACAAAATGGGGAAAAAAACAACCCACACTTCCTTCACGCTTCCTGTTTGAAATGCGCAAGACAGATGAAGATTAGCCTTTCATTCTTCCCCTTATTCATCACATTCTTCACCGGCGCGCTTACACTTCATTAACTGCTGATTATAGTAACCGATTGTTTCCTTACGGTTCAGCATCCCCAGTAGAATTCCTGGATCTTGCTCATCGACGACGGGTAACACCTCAACGTTGATTGAAGTAAAACGCTGCATCACTGTATTCAAATCGTCATCCGGACTGACTTTGACAAAATCAGACTGCATAATATCACGCGCCACGGCCAGCTTCCAGATGGTCTCATCATACAGGTAAGCGCGAACATCATCTTCCGAAAAGATGCCGATAATTCTTTCAGTATCATCTACAACAGGGAAGTAATGCTGCTGAGTTCCTGCCAGCGAATGCACGATTTCATCCAATGATTTCGATTCATGGATCAGTTGAATTTTTCTCTCCGGATCAAACACGTCAGAAACCCGACTACCCTCAAGCACATCAACCAGAAAATCTCCACGATGCGCAGGAGATTCGAGGCGGCTGGGATACTGTTTCTGATACAGGTGCACTTTTTGACACAGCACAAAACAGAGCGTTGAGGCCAGCATGGTTGGCAGTAACAACGAGTAATTCCCGGTAATTTCTGAAACCATAATAATAGTCGAAATCGGCGCGTGTGCGGCTCCGGCAAAAAAGCCAGCCATCCCCACCAGCCCATATGCCTCCGGCTGAGTGACAAGTTCAGGCCAAAGCTGCTGTAAAATTCGCCCTGTCGCAGTACCAACACAGCCGCCAATCACCATTGATGGGCCAAACACACCACCAGAACCACCAGAAGCAATCGTAAACGAGGTCGTAAATACTTTGACAAATGCAATCGTAAGGAGTAGTGGGATACTGAGACCAGCCGCCGAAGTCAACGCATCCTGTAGAACTCCATAGCCGGTTGACATGACTGATAATGCACGTATATCTTTTTCAAAAAGAAAATACATGCCAATTCCCACTAGCCCCGTCAGCAAGGCACCAATCGCAGGTCGGAACATCGGCTTGACCGGCAATGATTTAAAGATGCGATTGGTCCCGTAAAAGGTCTTCACATAAAAGATGGCAGCCAAACTCAGAACGATTGATAAAATCGTATAGGGAATCAATTCCCCATGCGAATCGACCGTGTGATGCAAACTGTCTCCAAACAGTGGCATAAATCGCAGATGTTGAGGAAGCGAAAGACAATAAACAGAGTAAGCGATGATCGAAGACATCGCCGCCGGGACAATGACATCCGATTCAAAATCAGCATTGCTGTAGAGAATCTCTGCGGCAAATAAAGCGCCCGCCAGCGGGGCACGAAAAATCCCACCAATTCCAGCCCCCACTCCTGCAGCAAGCATGATTCTTCGATCACGGGCCGAAAGCTTTAATAAACCTGCTACCCAGGATCCAAAGCCAGCACCAATCTGCGCAATCGGACCTTCACGTCCACCGGAACCTCCAGTTCCTAAAGTCAGGGCAGATGCAATGGTTTTAATAATGGGCACGCGCGGCTGAATAATGCCACGCTTGTTATGAAATGCGTCAATAGCTGCATCGGTCCCATGACCTTCTGCTTCGGGCGCGAAATTATAGACAATCAAGCCTGAAGCCAGCCCGCCAGCTGTAACCACGACTAACATCAACCAAGGTGAAACGTGAGTTACCTTGTCTGAATCTTCATAAATGGAATGCTCACCTACCGTTTGCGGGTGATCAAAACCAGCGATCGAAACCAGTGTATTATGCTGGACGACTTGAGTTAACACATCAAACACAATGGCGCCCAAGCCAGCAACGACGCCAATCAAAACGGAAAGCACAAACCATTTACTATTCGTTTTCAGATCGAATGATGTCAGAAATTGACCAAATGTTTTAAAGTAAGTCATCTTAAAATGTAACAATCTGGAAGGTGGTTAGAAATTCGCCTGTATGCCAGAAGAACAATCTGCACGTTTGATTTACATCGGAGGCAATGATTGCTATTTCTTTATCAAATACACTCTGACAAATTCCAGGTAGGAGACTTGGAAGGACCACTGGAGTATGTCATACTTTAACTGGTTTTAACCGATTTGCATCTCCTTTTCGATGTCTATTCGATGTATATTAATTGAGTCAGAGTGGAAAATCCCCAGTTTTATTTAGGTATTGAGACTTCGGCGCATCGTGGGTCCATCGCGGTCTATCGTCCCCAGCAGCAAATTGTGCAGATTGATTTGCAACAACAGGGGAGAAAGCATGCGCAAACTCTGGTTGCTGAAGTAAAAAAACTGCTGGACGAACTCCAAATATCGCCAAGTCAAATCACAGGAATCGGAGTCAGCCGCGGCCCCGGCAGCTTTACGGGCCTGAGAATCGGCACAACGTTCGCAAAAACCTTCGGCTACGTCACAAACTGCCCCGTATTGGGAATCGATACGTTTGAAGCGATTGCCCTCAACAGCCCACCCGAGATTCAGGAAACCTATGTGATCTCCAATGCACAACGGGGAGACCTGTTTGTTGGCAAATATGTCAAACTTTCAGACAATCAATGGCAACAAACTTCGGAAATCAGCTTACATGAAATGACTGATTTTTGTCGTTCCCTCACTCCTGGCGAGGCAATTTCAGGCCCTGGAATCGAACTGCTTGAAACCACATCCTTAAGCGAAGTGCAGCTTCTGGAACCAGAATATCGCTTCCCCGTTGCTGCCAAAATCGCTGAAATCACGGGAAGAATTCATCAAAACAGCCCGCCTGAGCAACACGAATCTCTCAATGAAACCTGGAATCTGACTCCCTTTTATCTGCGTAAAAGTGCTGCGGAAGAAAAATGGGACGCACAGCATCAGAACCAGACAGATTGATCCAGAACATTTCTTATTCAGATCTTTCCCTTCGTGAGTGGCGAGGGAGGAGGAAATCAATTCAGAAATCTGGATTTGTTATTTTCTCGAAACAATTCCAAGAAGACACTCTCACCCGGAATCCAGCTTGGCTATAATACTGGTCTGGGAAATATTCGATTTCAGACTCCTGCGTTTATGAACTGCCGCGACAAATTCGAAAGAGTCCTGTTATTCGTCGTCGTTCGTCAGATTTTCACTTTTCCATTGTTCAGACTGGAGTTGAATTATGGCTCTTTATGAGATTGAAACAAACGCACATATCATGGTGGGCTGGGCTAATACTCAAGAGGAAGCAGAACATGCTGCTCAAGAAAATTACCCTGAGGATGAAATCCTGAGAGTCACACGTCGTCCGCGCGACATGTGGGTCATTTCAAAACGTCTGCTGGGCATCGAAGGGCATACCGAGCCCTGCGATATGGCACGCGAATGTCTGTTCAAGGCTTCCGGTGACAAAGTGCACGCGATCCGGCTTTATATGCGCGATACAGGTGCCGACTTACACGAGGCCCAACTCGCAATCGAAACCAATATGTCAGTTGGCTGGTAATCAAAACTAAGACAACATCAGACCACGACCATAGCACTCACAGAACGACTTCTATCCGATGATCATACAGGGAACGCTCGTCAGTTCTTCAGGCACATTCAAAAGCCAGATTCGAGTCGACGGTAATTTTATTGTCGATGTAGGCACCAACTTGGGCCAGGCAGATATCACATTTTCTGATGATTGTCTGATCTTCGCCGGCATGGGTGATATTCATATCCATGCCCGCGATGATGTGAGTGAGTCCCAAACTTACAAAGAAGATTTTTGCACCGCAGGTGCTGCCGCCATCAATGGCGGGGTTGTCCATGTCGCCGACATGCCGAACAATCCGGTCCCACCGATCACAGATGAAAGCTACCTCGAAAAAGCCCGACATCTGGAAAAACGCAACCCACCAATTCATTTCACGCTGTATGCGGGCATCGGACCGGGAACCCGTCCACTTACATTTGCTGTCCCTTATAAAGCATACATGGGCCCCAGTGTAGGAGACCTGTTTTTCAAAACACTGGAGCAGCTCGACGAAACACTCTCACATTATCGTGGTTGCAACGTCAGTTTTCACTGTGAAGATCCGATCTTGCTGGAAGAACACGCTGATGCAGCCACACATGAAGCGAAAAGGCCGACAGAGTGTGAGATCTCGGCTACACGTTTTGCCCTGCAGATGATCGAAAAATATGACCTCAAAGGCAAGCTCTGCCACTATTCGGTAGGGGAAGGCTTGCCACTCATTCGGGAAGCCAGAAGCCGTGGAGTGAAGGTTACCTGTGAAGTCACTCCCCATCATCTCTACTTCGACCAGAGCGATCTGACGGATGAGAATCGGGGGAAAATGCAAATGAATCCGCCTTTGCGAACCATCTCAGACCGTCAAGCCATGTTGGCGGCACTCCGCGAGGGCACACTTGATTATCTTGCCACCGATCATGCACCGCATACGCTGGAAGAAAACGAGCAGGGGATCTCTGGACAACCGCATCTGGATACCTTCGGCGCGTTTGTCACCTGGCTGATTCTGGATCAAAAATTTACCCCCGAACAGGCCGCTCTGTTTTGCTCAGAAAACCCGGGCGATTTTGTAAATCCATATATCTCGCCTAAGAAATTCGGCAAAATTGAGCCCGGCTATACTGCCAGTCTGACCGTCCTCAATCTGAAACAGCCAGTCACGATCAAGCGAGAAGACCTGAAAACTAAATGCGGCTGGTCTCCCTTTGAAGGGATTACGTTTCCGGGTTCCGTGGAAGCGGTATTCATAGAAGGTCGTCAGGTCCGCTAAATATTCCAGCAACCTTAATGTCGACTGCAAATCGCATTCGCCAAAACTTCAAGTGAGTTCTGCCTTTGCTACATCGAAAAAGCGGGAGCCGATCTTTTGATCAACTCCCGCCTCGATGATTCTCTATTGAATCGTTCTTTGACCGCAGTCAAACGAGTCGCTTAGCTGCTGACACTCGCCTGTTTTTCACTTTGCTGAGTGGCACGCGCCGTCGCACTTCCAGGACGATTCATCAGCCAGAGCAGAACAGGGCTGGCAATGTAGATCGAACTGTAAGTACCAACAAACACACCCAGAACTAGACAGTAGGCAAATCCATGAATTCCCTCACCACCGATGGCATACAGGATCAAGACTACAATCAGAGTCGTAATCGATGTCAGCAAGGTTCGTGAGAGGGTCTGGTTCAAACTCTCATTGACCATTGTCGTGGTCAGAGCCGGGTTCTTCCCTCGTACTTCGCGAATCCGGTCGAAGACAACAATCGTATCATTCAACGAATAACCGACAATCGTCAGGAAGGCCGCAATCATCGGCAGGTTGATCTTAAAATCATTCAGCCCCAGCACAAGTCCTAAACCGGTATTACTTAAATAGGCTCCCAACGCAACCAACCCCAGCACCACGAGAACGTCGTGAACCAGAGCAGCAACAGCAGCCAAACCAAAGGTAATTCTCTGGAATCGGAACCAGACATAAGCCACAATCGCGATTAAACTGATCAACATAGCTAGTAAAGCAGATTCCTGCATTTCACTGGCGACTGAGCTGTCAAAGCTGTTTACCTCGTCCAGAATTGCCGTCGTCTCCATCACAGCCTGCATCGAAGCAAGTGCTATCTTTAAATCATCTACCAGAAGATCTGGCCCGGCTTGCATTTTCATCTTTTTATAGCGATTCGACTCTTTAGATTCGGCATCTGCACCTTCTTTGTCGGCAGTGATGCCTGTCAAATGAAAGTCGGGAATGCGATCGTATTTGGGAGTCTTATCTGCATTCTTGATTTCTGCAATGGCTTCTTTCAGATAATTATCAACAGTAGAAGGTTTCACTTCACTACTGAAAGTCAGTTCCACTTCGGCACCAGCGGGAGAATCCTCGCTACCTGTAAGCGGCTTGACCTCACCATATTCCATGGTTACTTTTCGTAACTTATGAGCAGAATCCTTGAAAGCCAGATTCAACTTTTCTCGAATGGAATCAGCGGCTTTGGCTTCCTCTTCCCCTTTATCCGCATCGTTCATTGTAGTACGCAAACGGAAAAAACGCCCCTCAGAAGCAGGATCGTTGGAAAGCTGTAATTGCTCAAGAGTAATACTGTTGCCAAACTCGCCTTGTAATAATCCACGAACATCGTCGATCTCTTGTTGATCTTCGAATTCAAATGTAACCATCGTTCCACCGGTAAAATCGATATCCAGATTCTTTTCACCACGTGTAACGACAACCCCCATTCCAATCACAATCAGTGCAATGGAGAATGTAGCAGCCACCATTTTTTTACCGATGAAATCGATACTGGTGCTGCCGACGATACTCATCATCTTCAGATCGCTGATCCAGCGTTTGCGTTCGAAAATATCAAAAATGATGCGTCCCACATACAATGCGGTAAACATACTCATCACAATCCCGATGAAGAGCGTAACGGCAAACCCACGTACCTGATCGGTCCCAATAATATACAACACGACGGCAACAATCAGCGTCGTCAGGTTCGCGTCCACGATCGTCGTGAATGCTCGTGAAAAACCGTTGTTAATGGCCATCCTTAAACTGGAACCACGAGCTTTCTCTTCACGAATTCGCTCAAAGATCAACACGTTCGCATCGACGGCCATACCAATCGTTAACACCAGACCGGCCAAACCGGGCAGGGTAAATGTTGCATTGATGAACGACATCGTTCCCATCACCAGCAACAGGTTCAGAGTCAAACAGATATTGGCGACCAGACCGGAAAAACGATAGTAGATCAGCATGAACAGAATAACGGTGATCGCCGCAATCACGATTGCCCGCTTCCCTTTTTCCTGAACATCGCTCCCCAGTAGCGGACTGATGGAAAATTCAGAGACAGGCTCCGGCTTCAAGGGAACCTCTAATGCACCAGCATTCAAAACATTTAACAAGTCAGAAATTTCTTTCTGAGTGAACCGCCCTGTAATTTGTCCTTCGGCACCAATCGTCGTAATCAAGCGTGGTGCGGAATGCACTTTGCCATCCAGTAACACAGCCAAGTGTCGGTGAAATCCGTCTTTACTGGGGCGATTTTTTGAGGTGAGCTGGCTAAACAATGTGCCGCCTCGGGCATTGAATGTAAACGCTACGGCAGGAGAGCCGTTCTGGTCTGTCGACTGTCGGGCACGCACCAGATATTTACCGGTGACCTTTCGCTCTGGATTCGGTTCAATAATCACCAGAACCTCTTCCCCCTGAGTTCCATCTTCGCGTGTGAATGGCCGCGAAACCATCTGGTCTTCGGTATAAGAATCATCGCCGTTGACTTCGCGCCAACTGGCAATCACACGGCCTTCGCCGTCCCGAATATCTTTTCCGGGGCTTTCCAAGGCACGATTGACGATCGTGGCATGATCGCGACGATTTGCCACAATATCAAATTCCAGACTTCCCAGACGGGTAATCAGAGACTTAATGCGTTGAACATCATCACTGTCTGCTCCGGGAACGATCACTTCGATCCGGTTCTGACCGACTTTGCGAACCGTCACTTCTTCCGTTCCGGAAGGATTGATTCGGCGGCCAATCGCGCCGACCATCTGATCCATCACTTCGTTGGAAAGCTCTTTTTCACTTCGGCCTTCATCAACTTCGAATACCATGTTTGAACCACCGGCCAAGTCAATACCGAGACGAATGGCATTCCGCCAGTCGTGTCCGTTGGCAATCTGCCAGGCAAAGGGGGTCGAAGCAATCACGGCGGTGAATAACACCAGACCAATTTTGCGTGAAAAGTCTTTGAGCTTGAGAGCACGAGCAATGACGACTCCCAGAACAAATGGTAATACGAATACGATTACAAGTACGAGAAGAATACTCCCCCCGGAAACCTGTGATGTCGTCTTTTCAGTCACTTCTGCAGCGAGCAATGCTGCTGAGTGGAAATCAATCCCTGTCATTCAATTAGTCCCGAAACTATTCTGTTTGTATGGGCCGATTCATTCGGCAATGAAGATTTAAACTGACACATTGGTGTCAGATACTGATTCTCAGAGAATTTTTAGAAACTAGCTGGTCGATTCTTTGTTTTCTTCCTGATAAAGCCCCTGGATGGCACTTCGTCTCATCTTAATCCGGGAGTTATCATCGATTTTCAATGTTACTTCCTGCTCTTTTTCCGAGATGTTGGCAATCGTGCCAATGATCCCGCCGATGGTCACGACCCGATCATTTTTCTTGAGTTCGCCAAGGGCTTTCTCACGACGGGCCCGTTCTTTTTGCTGGGGGCGAAACATAATGAAATAAAAGAAAATGACGATCGCAATGATCGGCAGAAATTGAAAAATCGGTGAAGGAGCAGGACCCTCTTTTACAGGTGCTTCATCAGCCAAAAAATATAGTGTGGTCAATAGAATGTTCATTAAAATTTTTTCCAAGGGCTGTAAAGCCATCCCCTTAAAGTAATAATCTCTAACTACTTAGGAGAACGAAATTCCCGATCACGTATGCCCGTACTCAGATGCAATTCCGCATCTGAAGACTCTGCAAACGAATCTGAATTGGCCCAAACCTAAACAATTTCAGGAGTTATCAAACGATCTTGTAAGCTGTATCTTAGAAAGATGCGTTCCAACGGGCAAGGTGAACCGCCCTAAACTCCTCAACTTGATCGTTGAGGATCGCCTGACGCAGATCTCGCAACAATTTTTGATAAAAGGCAATGTTGTGCAGAGAAATCAAAATAGGCCCCAACATCTCTCGAGACATGAATAAATGCCGCAAATAAGCCCGACTATAGTCTCTTGACCCAGGGGAATCACATTCAGGGTCCAGAGGATTGGGATCTCTGGCATGTTTTTGATTACGTAAATTCACCCGTCCCTGACTGGTAAAAGCCATCCCATTTCGCCCATTTCTGGTCGGCATCACACAATCAAACAGATCCACGCCACGGATAATCGCCTCGATCAGGTCAGAAGGGCGGCCCACCCCCATCAAATAGCGGGGTTTCTCCACAGGCAGCATGGGGGTCGTGAAATCCAAAGTGGAGTACATATCCTCAGGCTTTTCCCCCACACTCAAACCGCCGATAGCGTATCCTGGAAACTCCAGGGGAAGTAAGCCTTCAGCAGAACGTTCTCGCATCTTCTGATCAGTTCCCCCTTGAACAATCCCAAACAGCGCCTGGTCATCCCGTTTCTGGGCATCCCGGCAACGTGCAGCCCAGTTTGTGGTGCGATCGACGGCATCCTGCATTTTTTCCAGCGGCACATCATGAGGCGGACATTCATCCAGACACATAATGCAGTCTGCTCCCAACTGTTCCTGAATCTTGACTGCCTTTTCGGGTGATAATTCGAATAAGCTGCCATCGATATGAGAACGAAACACAACTTGTTCATCATCCATCTTAGTTAGCTGGGCCAGACTGAAAACCTGAAACCCGCCACTATCAGTTAGAATTGGGCCGTCCCAGTTCATGAATTCATGCAGCCCACCCATCTCTTCCACAATCTCGGCTCCGGGACGTAGCGCCAAATGATAGGTGTTGGCCAAAACCTGCTGCGTTCCGACCTGTTTGAGTTGCTCAGGCAGTAACCCTTTCACCGATGCCAAAGTTCCAACAGGCATAAAAGCAGGGGTATCCACGATTCCATGCGGCGTATGCCAGCGACCAACACGTGCTCCGGTCCGGGAATCGGTATGGATCAGTTCAAATTGAAAATGAGACACTTTAACTTTCTCTTCAGAAGAATACGTTGTTAATCATAAATCAGAGGATGCGGAAACGGGCATGTCAGACATGCTGCAAGGCATCGTTAAGTATCCCCAGATACCAGAAAGCGATCCGGAAGACAACAAAGATGATAAATGCCGCAACCAGCGCCCAGATCAGCCAACCAAGAACCGCAGCCAATGTCGCCAGACTCCGCTGTGCATCTTCCTGAAAACGCGGACTTAATCGCTGCAACGTTTCCGGAATGGTCCCAGATGTCTCCCCCACATCCACCATATGAATATATTCTTCTGTAAACAGATGCGTTTCCGCCAAGGCCTCCGTGAGATGCTCTCCGTCGTTGACCGCGCCGTTCACCTGAGGAATTTTCGCAATAAATGCCCCATTTCCCGTTGCTTGCAGACTAGCTTTGATCGAATCCAGAATATTCATTCCGGCCTGCTGGGTGAGTGCAAATGCCCAGGAAAATCGGGCAATCGCAAACGAACGCATACAGCCGCCCACAACGGGAATTTTCAGAAACAGACCATGAAAGTAACGTTTCCCGCCGAACAAACGATCTAACACCTGATAAGCGACAAACAGGACAAAAATCGAACCGAACGTACATGTCAGCCAGATCATCGCGCCACTCGGACCTGATAAACCCAGCCCCAGCACATCCATCGGCTGCCCGCCTTGACCACTGGCGATCAGCCCCAAAATAAGAATCATCAAAGCAATCACCAGAATCGCCACAGTAAACTGAAAGACAGGCCAGGCGATGAGCCGGACAAAGTTTTTCCGCATTTGCAATAGATGATCGTAGTGTTCCGACAAAGCCTTTAAGACTTCGGGTAACCCGCCACTCTGTTCCGCCACACTGATCATATTCACCAGTAGTTCAGGATAGAAATCGCCCTGTTTCCGCATGGCTGAGGTGACATCATTGCCGGATTTTAATTCGACTGTGATCTCACGTACGGATTGCTGCAGGCGGGAATCACCGATTTTTTTCCCGGCTAACTGGAATGCTTTGGTAATTGAAACCCCCGACTCCAGCATCGTACTTAACGATCGACAAAACAGCGACAATGATTTCAATGAAGCGCGTGCTCTGAACATGAAAACAACTTTCAGGGAATCGAAAAGAAACAGACAGGAAGCCGAAGAATACTACTTGAGATACTGTTCATTATTGCGAATTACGACATATCTGAGAGTGACAATCTCTTCCACATTGCGAAAAAAAAGAAAATTTGTCAGAGTGAACCCTCGGTAGACCAGATTTGTTTAGTTTTATCGATCTTTGGAAAGATGCTTGATGGATTTTTTGCAATTGGCTGGAAAACGGATTCTGATTTTTGGAGTCGCCAACCGAAAAAGCGTTGCCTATCAGACCGGCAAAGTACTGGAAGAAGCAGGCGCGGAAGTCATTTATGTCGTTCGCTCTGAAGCCCGCAGAGAATCTTTATCCAAACTGCTCAAACACGCACCGATCTTTGTCTGTGATGTGGAGCATCAACAGGAAATTGACCAGTTAGCCACAGATATCAGTCAACAATACGACGTGATCCATGGCTTAGTGCATTCGATCGCCTTTGCTGATTACTCCGCGGGCTGGCTTCCGTTTCACCAAACACCGCGGGCTGCGTTCTTGCAGGCAGTCGATATTTCCTGCTTCTCATTAACGGCGCTTTCAAATGCATTCAGTCAGCTTCTTGATCCAGAGCAGGGGAGTGTGGTGACCATTTCCATCTCAACCACGCGGATGGCTGCCGAAAACTATGGCTATATGGCCCCGGTCAAAGCGGCGTTGGACTCCTCTATCTGTTTTCTTGCCAAATCCTTCTCCAACTTTTCCAAAGTCCGCTTCAATGCAGTCTGTCCCGGCCTGCTGAAAACATCTGCCTCGGCCGGCATCCCTGGTTATGTCGATAGTTACCTGTTTGCGGAAAAGGCAACCCTCCGCAAGGAAGCAGTCCAGACCAGAGAAGTCGCTGATACCGTCGCGTTTTTACTCAGCCCCCGCTCATCAGGGATTAATTCCCAGGGAATCGTCATTGATGCGGGGATGGGAACCAATTATTTCGACAAAGAAATCGTATCAGAGCAAACATAGCTTTTAAAAAGAAAAAAGCCGACTGAATCAGTTCCAGTCGGCTTTCTTGTTCACATCACTGGCTGACCAGTCGAGCCACAGCAATGTTTTCAATTATCCGTTTTTGCGTTAGGGCTTCTTTCTCCCTTTTCTGCCTGCACCTTTAGGTCCTTTACCAGCACCTTTCTTCGAACGGTTCTTCATCATTTCTGCTCTGGCAGCCTTACGCTCTTCTTCGTTCAGCTTGCCATCACCATCTTTATCAAACTTCTTAAGCATTGCTTCGCGGTTGATTCCAGGACGGCGACCTTGCCCCAATGTCTTGCGAGCTTCCTGACGTTCCGCTTCGCTCAATTTTCCGTCGCCATCTTTATCGAACTTCTTGATCAATTCTTCACGGCTCATTCGAGGTCCGCGTTGGCCCATTTTGGCTTTCTCAGCTTGAGCGGCTTTGCGTTCGGTTTCGTCTAATTTCCCATCGCCATTCTTATCGAATTTTTTGATGAATTCTTCCCGATTAAAGCCCGGACGGCCTTTCCCATCACCCCCTTTAGGACCATTTCCTTTGGGACGTGCTGCTCTGGCTGCCGTACGCTCTGATTCACTCAGCTTTCCATCACCATCTTTATCAAACTTCTTGAGGATTTCTTCACGGCTCGGCCGTTGGCCTTTTTTTCCTTCTTCGGCCTGGGTAACTGAATTTCCGGACAAAACAGCCATTCCCAATACAAATGCTGATACTGCTAACAGGCTTACTTTCATCAAGGCAACTCCTCATGCACTAAAAAATAGGAACAGGAACAAGTTCCTGTATCTGATTGACTTCACAAGAAATCAAACGCGTCTGGAAACGATTGGTTTCGCAATTTCTCAAAAAAACTCTCTCGATTCACAATCTTTCAATGCACGATCCCCTTGTAAATAAAGCATTTGTTAAAAAATCGTTTCACCAAGCTGACCTTGCCACAATTCCGCTTCTCCCATTATGATGCGTGGCCCGCTGGCATTGCCTGTTCAAACAAACCCTGAGTTCTTAGTGATTAGACAATTCGGATGAGTTCACAGCACATATTATCTCAACTGAATCAAATTGAAGCCAAACGGATTTGTATTATCAAACCCAGTGCCCTCGGTGATGTCGTACAGACGCTGCCCATTCTGCCGGTCCTGCGAGAACGCTTCCCCAACGCCGAAATTTCATGGATCATTCGAGACAGTTTTGCCAATCTGTTGGAAGGGCATCCGCACATCAATCACATTATCCCCTTCAGCCGACGGAGCTCAGTTCGTTACTGGTGGAGCTTTCTGAAAGATCTGAAACAACGTCAATTTGATCTTGTGCTTGATCTGCAGGGATTACTCAGAACAGGCATCATGACCACAGCGACACGTGCTCCATGGCGAATTGGCATCGAAGCCGCTCGTGAAGGATCTCATCTGGCCTACAACCTGACGATTCCCGATACCGGACGGTTGGTCCCCGCATATCTGAAATATTGGCGCGTTGCAGACGCGCTGGGACTAGGTGAAACCAAACGACAAACAGACCTCGCTCTCAGCGAAGAAGATCTGAACTGGGCCAAAAGCAAACTCTCATGCCAGGAAAACCGGGCTCCCACGCTGGCAATTCACGCCGGCGCACAATGGATTACCAAGCGTTGGCCCCCCGAAAGTTTTGCGGCAGTCGGTGCGAAAGCAATCCGTCACTTCCGCAGCAATATCGTTCTGGTGGGAACCGCGGATGAACGACCATTGACCAATCATATCGAACAATTGTTGCACAAGTTCGTGCCAACCGGCAACGTGATCAATCTGGCTGGGGAAACCACACTCAAACAACTGGCAGCGGTGCTCATCGAGTCCGACTTCCTGCTGACGAATGATTCCGGCCCGATGCATCTGGCTGCAGGGCTGGGAACCCCCGTCACAGGCATCTTCACATGCACCAGCTCACTTCGCTCGGGACCACCGGGAGATCAGCATGAACTTGTTTCAACCAATGTTGACTGTGCAGGCAGCTATCAGAAACGCTGCCCCAAGCGCGGTCCACAAAATTTATGCTGCATGGAAGAACTGGAAATTGGTCGCGTCTGGCAAGCGCTGTTCCGGTTGATTACCAGGCATTCAGCGCAACGAACCGGGAAAGCAGCATAAGCCGGTCTTCAAGGTCGCCTGAGTTCGTAATAGCGACTCAAGACCCGAACCCGGTAAATCTGATAGGCAGTAATCATCCCCAGGATCGCCAGAACCATTCCATAGATCACGGGATATTGCCACAGCTCTGTTAATTCAGGTCGCGACAGCACCAGTACTGCAAACGCCAGTAG
This sequence comes from Gimesia alba, assembly GCF_007744675.1. NCBI lineage: Bacteria > Pseudomonadati > Planctomycetota > Planctomycetia > Planctomycetales > Planctomycetaceae > Gimesia > Gimesia alba. The sequence goes on along the minus strand of NZ_CP036269.1, from coordinate 3,273,683 downwards.
GGATAATACAGTCGTGAAAAAGACCAGTCTCACATAAAAGAACAGCCCTGCGGATACAATCAGCATCGGATAACCTATTAATAAAATGCCAACAGGGGAGTCTGCCAGAATCAGCAAACCCGTCAACAACGAAACATCGGCGGCTACCCAACAATAGCGTACTTTTTCCTGATTTCTGAAGTGATCCAGGCCCCATTGAAAAAACAGCGCCAGAATTCCCCACAGGCAAAAGAGGGTCATAATCTTAAGATGATAGTAAAAATCCACCCCTTGTGTTGAGTAGACCGTCTGAATGATCCCCGTTGAAAGTACGATTGCCGACAGCCGAGAGACTAAAGCGGGCTGCCTGCGAAACCAGCGTTGAAACGCATGCCGTAATCCAGCCGGTTGTGCCTGAATCGGTTCTCCGGCAATAAAACGCTCCAGATCGTCAGCCAAATCACAGGCAGACTGATAGCGCAACTCTGGATCTTTTTCCAGACATTTGAGACAGATCAACTCCAAAGGTTGGGGGATGTCTGAATTGAGCGAATGAGGCAGGGGAGGCTCGCCTTCGATCACAGACACCAGTGAATCCAAAGGACTGTTTTGTTTGAATGGTGAAACGCCAGTTAAAAGCTCATAGAGAATAATCCCCAGACAAAAGACGTCACTACGGACAGAAATATCATCCAACTGTCCTGCAGCCTGTTCGGGTGACATATAACCGGGTGTTCCGACGATCGTTCCACTCTGCGTGTGCGCATCATGTTCAGCCCCCTGAAGAACTGCGTCAAACACTTTCGCCAGACCAAAATCTGTGACATAAGCCATTCCGCTTTCGTCAACCAGAATATTGGACGGCTTTAAATCACGATGAATGATCTCCTTGGAATGCAGATACTCAACAGCTTTGGAAACCTGCTGAATCAGAGAGGCAACCTGAATAAAATCAGTTTGTGATGACTCTGAGAGCATCTGGGGGCTGGTGTTCGCTAACGAACCTCCAGAAATATAATCCATTGTGAAATAATGCTGCCCCAGATACTGGCCCACTTCATGGATCGAAACAATATTTGAATGCTGTAAACGACCCACTGCCTGGGCTTCCAGATAAAACCGTCGCACTTCTTCTTCTGAAGCAAACTGATTGCTCAAGATTGTCTTTAACGCAACAATCCGATTTAAGTCTTTCTGGCGTGCTTTGTAGACGACCCCCATTCCCCCCCGGCCAAGTTCTTCCAGCAATTCATAGTTGCCGAACTCGGGAGTCTGTTGAAGAGCCGATCGGCCGGAAGAAGAACCCGGTAGCAGTTGGGTGGCATCATCGGGTCCGAGAGCAGGCGTTTCTTGATTTCTGTCTTCTGCATCCGGCGCCAATCGTTCGAGTGAATCCAGGCAGGCCATCAAGTTTTTCAATTCCGGATTTACTGCTCGTAACCCGTGACAGCTTTCCTGATCGCTGTTCTGTAAGTAATCGAGATACTGGTTCAAAACTTCAATTACTAATTCTGACTGATCATCCTGCTTATCTGTCACCGGTATTCCTGCTCTCTCTGTTTCTGCATGCTAAAGATCATCAGTAAGTCAGTTCATGAAATCACACACGTTCCATCAGTTCCTGCAACTGGTTTAAGGCCCTCAACCACAGCATTTGCACTGCGCCGGGACTGCGATGCATGCGTTCCGCGACCTCTTTGAATGAAAGTCGTTGCAGATTCCGCAGCATAATCACTTCCTGGTAATCGGGGGGAAGCTGTGCGACCGCTTCAGCCATCAGAATTTCCTGCTCGCGGTTTAACAGAATGCGGCTGGGCGTTTCCGTCTGATCTTTCAGATCCCAATTGTGGGGCGTTGCCCCAACAGAATCTCCTCCCGCCTGATTGATGGAGAACTCCCGTTTCACATCGCGTTTGGCTGCCCCTTGATATTTTCTGGCAAAATCCAGAGTGTTGTGATTTAGAATCCCGCGCAACCAACCCAACCACTCGGCCTCTGTCTGGCCTTTAAAATTCTCGAACCCCTGATGGGCTTCCATTAATGTCTGTTGCACAAGATCTGATGCATCAAACTTGGTACGCATCCAGCCTTCGATTTGAGCGCGGGCGATAATTGAGACATAATTGCGGCATTTTTGCAGTAATTCGTTCTCTGCAGCACGATCCCCTGACCGGGCTCGTTCTATCAGCGTTTCAAAATGTGACTCAGACATAGTTGCGCCTCGGAGCCGGTATTTCCTACGACAAACCTGAAACGGATCACAAATGAAACCATCTGGAAAAAGGCCACAACGAATTTCGACAACTCATCGTTTTTTGTATTTGTGACTTGCCTCTTTGAGAAGTTCCCGTTCCTGATCGGTGAGACTCGCTTCTCCTTCGCGGCTGATTTTTTCCAGAATCGCATCCACTTTTTCATCCAGCCCGGCCTTAGACAGTTTCGTATCGGGCTCGGAATAAACTCGCAGGTTCTTACTTCTGGCAGAGCGACTGAGTTTAAAGCGATTCCACTTCTTCTGAAAGCTTCCTGTCAGGTGCCAGCCAAAATACTTATAGGCTACCCCAAACGCGGCGCCTCCCAGATGCGCGAAGTGGGCCACACCGTCGCTCTGCGGATTAATAAATCCAAACACATCGACGGCTGCATAGAGCACGGCCAGCCAGCGCAATTCAATCGGCAAGATAAACATCAGCAGCACGGTCATCCGGGGGTAAATCATCGCAGTCAGAAAGACGACTGCCATCACCCCCCCGGAAGCACCAATCACCGGGTTAGGGCTAATGGCGATCTGGCAGATACCACTAATCACGATGCCCACCAGATAAAATGCCAGAAATTCACGTGACCCCAGAATAGGTTCGATCGAACGACCAAACATCCAGAGTACAAACATATTAAAGAAAATATGGGCAGGATGCTGGGGGGCATGACAAAACCCATACGTTATAAATCGCCAGATCTGCAGAGAAGTGTCCCGATTTAATGCCAGAAAATTAAGAATCGAGGGAGAAGATATCTCAAGGAGAAACACAGCAATATTGGCAATAATCAGATACTTGATGGCCCAGCCACCAGATGCCATTCTGAAAGAACCGTAACTTCCCCCACCACTTTCATGCCGCAGGTAATCCCGGCTCTCAATCCCCATTGCCAACCTATCCTTGCTTGTCTTTTCGTAATCAGGGGCGTTCTGAGAGTCTACGCCCGCCTTCCATGCTAATCAGAATCTAACAGATTAAGATCCTGCCGGTTTCTGCTGCGGTAGCTGTTTGGTCAGCTTACTGACTTCCTGTACCAGATCCAGCTGTTTTTGATAGACATTCAACAGATCACGCCTTAAACGATCTGTTTCCTGGAACTCCTGATTTCGCAGTTGCTCTTCTTCTTCGAGGCCGGCAACGAGACCTTTTCTTAATTCGATCGGCAGGACTTCATCCTGTGGTGCATTTTCAGAACCTACCAATTCGCTCACTCTGGTTTCCAGGCGTTCCTGAGCTGCCGCCAGTAATCGATTCAAATCCTGTATTCGATCCTGTTTTCGTTTGAGCTGTTGCTCGCGCTCCACCAGATTATCCCTCAAGGTTCTTATGGCAGAAATATAATTGGGAGGGACTAGAGCTCTTAAGCGCCAGGGACCATTCTTCCACGTCGCAACTTCGCCTGCTTGAGGGGGATTGACGGAAATCAACTGGGCACCGTTTGGCTGCAATGCATTCACACGGAATGCCCCCACATAGCTCACTCCATTCGGCTTGCTCTGATCAGGCTGGAATGCAAACACCACTGGTTGTACAGCCGGATCGTCTCCCTGCTGCGCCGATCCCAGACCTTGATTTCCACCAATATTGACCTGGATTTCACCCGTCTGCTGATTGGCAACGGTCACATTCGCATCCCAATACCGGTCCCACCCCAGCATCAACTGAGTTAAATCATTGCGAAGTGTTTTACTTTCCGCCTCTTTGGTTTCGAGTTCGGCCTCATTCTTCTGAATTTGCGCCTTGTTTTTTTCAACGCTTTTTAACCAGCTACCTCGGACATCAAGCATCTTCGATGTCAGCAGCACAGCGCCTACCGCTGCCAGAGCGACGAACCAGGCCAGGATAACTCCAGATTTATGCATCTTCTTTGAACCTTGATGAAATCGAACGAGCGCAGCTGCCTCGTCATGCTATTTCGTATTATGCGAACTCAATATCGTTATATTTTATGGATTTTCTCAGCTTATACTTTCAAAATGGCCCGATTCAAGAATCTTCATTGCCATCTTGTTTATTACATCGTCCACAAATCCTGTGAGAACGAAATTAAATCCTGTAGTATCAATTATTCTTGCGCATCCCGACCCAGACAAGCGAGAGGCCTACGAATCGTTAAGAACAACAGACAGGACTTTAGTTTAATGATAAGTCCCTCTCTAAATCAGGGTCAAGCAGAAACCATAATTATACACCTTCTCTTAGCGGGATAATCGCTAAAACCCACAAATGTGAATCATTATTAGACTCTGATCGCCCCCCAGAACAGACGCCCAGCAGTATTGGAACCAGCAAACTGGTCTCGATTCTGCTTGAAAACCCAAACTTTCTATCCCCGGATTCCGTGCATTTTCCTGCAAGATGACTTATAAAACATCCTAAATCGTTACAAATCGGGGAACATCGAAGCAGAATCCCTGCTTTCAATTTTCTGCCTGTGTCTCATCCGACGCGCATCTAATTTTTGATTGAGTCCAACAACGCGAACCTTTCTGTAAATTTGTCATCATTATCTATAATTCATCAAGGGACACGACAATGTCGACGGTCACAGTAAAACGATCTGATCTCAAAGCCGGGGAAGTTTTATGCAGCTATTGCACAGCACGTTGTTGTCGCTACTTTGCCCTGCCGATCGAAACTCCTGAAAACTGGGAAGACTTCGATCATATGCGGTGGTATGTCATGCACGGCCATTGTTCCATTTTTGTTGATGAAGATACCTGGTTCCTGATGGTGTATGGCGACTGCAAATACCTGCTGCCCGATTACCGTTGTGGCAACTATGAAGATCGTCCCAAAATTTGCCGTTCTTACACAACAGATGATTGTGAATACGACAATGACGGAACTTATGATCGCTTCTTCGAAACTCCGGAACAAATCTGGGAATATGCCCACGCTGTTCTACCACCGAAAAAGAAGAAACGCAAAAAATCGCAGGCGGCGACGGCCACCCAAAAACTGCCCGTCGTACATATTTAGCACACTACTTGAATTCCATCCTGCATCACATACAAACAACTACAGAGAGATCTTTTACGATCTAAATCGGTAATCACTGTGAAAAAAACATTAATTGAGCCACGCACACTCAAAGGATTTCGGGACTATCTGCCAGCTGCCATGATTCCCCGGGAACAACTGATTGAGACTGCAAAATCAGTCTATCGCAGCTACGGCTTTCGACCGATCGATACGCCCGCGCTGGAATACACTGAGATTCTAACCGGAAAAGGGGGAGAAGAGTCGGACAAGCAGATGTTTCGCTTTCAACAGGGCGACCGAGATGTCGCGATGCGATTCGATCTGACCGTCCCCTTTGCTCGTTTTGCTGCACAGAACATCAATGAGCTGGGAATCCCCTTTAAACGCTATCATGTCGGAACCGTCTGGCGCGGCGAGCGACCACAAAAAGGACGCTACCGTGAATTCATGCAATGCGACTTCGATACCATCGGTACGACTTCCAACTCAGCCGATATTGAGACGCTGTTTATCATTCACGATCTGATGGTTAAGATTGGCTTTACCGAATTCAAAATCCGCATCAACAACCGCATGATTCTGAACGGGCTTCTGGAAACACTGGAATTGCAATCCCAATCCACAGAAATCTTAAGAGCCCTGGATAAACTCCCCAAATTGAACCCGCAAGCGGTCATCAAGGAAATGCAGGAGCAGGGGGGGCTGACGCAACAACAGGCAGAAAAAATCATCTCGCTGACGACCGTTCAAGGTGAAACAGCAGACATTTTGAATTCTCTGGAACGGCAACTCTCCGGAAGCGCCTGTGGAGAGAAGGGCGTCCAATATCTGCGGGAAATCTTCACAGCCACAGAAAGAGCCGGCATTCCCGGTGATCGGGTTGTCCTGGATCCTTCGATTGCGCGAGGACTCGATTATTACACCGGCACTATTTACGAAACGTTTCTAGACGCGTTACCAAAGATTGGAAGCGTCTGCTCAGGCGGACGCTATGATAATCTGGCCGAACTGTTCACGACGCAACAATTACCGGGCGTAGGAGCCAGCCTGGGACTGGATCGTTTGCTGGCGGCAATGCAGGAACTCAACATGCTGCCAGACGTTTCGACTCCGGCCCCGATTCTGGTCTCGCAAATGGACGCCGCTTATACTCCGGAATATCTCAGACTGGCCCGGGAACTGCGATTGAACGGATTCAACGTGGAAGTCTATCCGGACACCAAAGCGATCAAAAAACAGTTCAAATACGCGAATCGGCATGGATTCAAGATCGTGATTCTCGCAGGAACTGATGAATTTGAAGACCAGGTTTGGCAAGTCAAAGAACTACAGACAGGTACTCAAACCGCGGTCAAAGAAGAAGAATTAACTGAATTTGTACGGGGAATGCTCGAATAACATCTCTTCCTCGAATCCTCACATTCTATCGCTGGATGCCTGAAACCCCGCAGCCACTATAGACATTTACAGTAAAACCCCATACCATTCACATAAGATCAGTTCTCATCTTGTGAATTCATGGGGAGATATTCGGCTCATGGTCATCCGTCGCAACCATTACGACGCCGCGTTTGAAGACTACCTTCGTGCTGCAAAAGTCCCCTATGTGGCAGTCGACGAGAAACGCAGAGCCCTGGCGCAAAACGCCTCCATCAAATCGCTGGATTTTATTGTTTATTCACATCAAGGCCCCAATCTTCTGGTGGATGTCAAAGGCAGAACGGAAATCTCTCCAGACCAACGACAAAGTCGTCGCTGGGAGAACTGGGCTACCATCGAGGATATTCAAGGGCTCCAGCAGTGGCAGGAACTGTTCGGAGAAGGCTTCATCTCCGCACTCGTCTTCGCCTATCAACTTCCGCCGAATTCCATGTCTAACAATCTGGAAACCCTGTTCGCCTACAAGGGGAGCCTGTATGCGTTTTATCTGGTCAAAATCGATGAATACCGCTTGAAAATGCGATCTCGCTCCCATAGCTGGCAAACGGTCTTCCTGCACCAGCAGGATTTTCACGAAATGCGACAACCTGTAGATACGATCATCCAATCCTGAATGAAGACGCGGTTTTAATGTCTGAAACGGTTTACTCTGAGTTTCGAATCTTCTATTTTCATTACGGTTTCCATCAGGAATCGGCTTTTCCAGATGCAGTTTGTGAGCCAGACTGATACAATGGATTAGCCGAAAATTCCTTCAGTTCTCTCTAAGCTTTCAGATTTCAATGATTATGAAACGATCTCAAAACATTTTCCGAATCTTGACCGGCTTCGTATCAGTCTCCGGGACATTACTCATTTCTGTGAGCGCTGCACTGGCACAAGAGGGCGAGAAAAAAAGTGGGCTGGTGCAATCATCTCAAACTTCGATCGTCGAATACATTCTGGTGGCAGTTCTACTCGGCTTAGCTTTGTTTGCCATCTGTCGAACCAGCCATCGTTCCTGATTGCTTCCTTCTCTCTTCCTTTGCGACTTTTAAGTTCCAATGCGACCAAAGCTTTCGGTATCTGAGCGTTCTCCCCGCAGGGTCGTAATTACGGGCATCGGTTTAATCACTCCTTATGCGGCTAGCCGAGAAGCATCCTGGCAGAAACTGCTCTCGGGGCAATCCGCAACCTGTCTGCTCGATGACTTGTCCCGACAGCTGAAGCGGCCTGTGGCAGGGGGAGTCATCCCCGACAGACAACTCTCATCAACTTCGCTGTCTGATCAAATTCCTTTTCAGCAAGAGCCATCAATCACATTAGCGCTGAAAGCCACCGCAGAAGCAATTCAGGATGCGGGGCTTGATATGCACCGGCTCCCCCGGGAAACTGCAGGCTGTGTCATCGGCTCCAGCAAGGGGGGAATGGCTGGCTTTGCACAAATGTCGGAGCTACCGCGAATGGGTCAGGAACAAACTGCGCAAGTTCATCCCCAGTTCTGGCAGCAGTGTTTTCCCAGTGCCGCCAGTCAGTCCATCGCCGCACATTATAATTTACAAGGTGCGGCACTATGCCCAGTCTCTGCTTGCGCGACAGGATTTTCAAGCATCATGCGCGCGGCCGAATTAATTCGCGAAGGAGTCTGTGATACCGTCTTTGCGGGTAGTGCTGATGCGTCACTGCTGCCAGCTGTCATCGGCTCTTTTCAACGCATGGGAGTTCTGGCAACTGACTTTCAAGCTCCCAGCTCAGCCTGCCGCCCTTATGATCAAAACCGCAACGGTTTTGTCGTCGGCGAAGGTGCCGGCATTCTGGTTCTGGAATCGCTGGAACAGGCATTAAAGCGAAACAAAGTCCCGTACGCGGAATGGATCACGGGGAGCATGGGTTCTGACTCTACTCACTTGATGCAATTCGATCCGTCTGCACAAAGTCTGGCCCGATTAATTTCCAGCACACTCAACCGATCCCATGTTAACCCTGCAGAACTTGATTACATTAATTTGCACGGGACGGGAACCCAGATCAATGATCTCTATGAAACCCGCGCAATCCAAAACGCACTTGGTTCTGAAGCAAGCAAAATCAGATGTTCCAGTTTAAAAGGGGGGATGGGCCACCTGCTGGGAGCGGCGGGAAGTGTGGAACTCGGTTTTACCCTGCTGGCGATGCGCGATAATCTGGTTCCTCCCACAATCAATCTGAAAGAGCCCGATCCCAAATGCACTCTGAATTACACGCCACAGAAACCGGCTCCCCAGGAGATCAAAACAGCGCTCAAGCTGTCGTTCGGTTTTGGAGGACACCTCGTCGCCGGGCTGGTTCGCAAGTGGGATCCGTCTCTCTGAAACGACTGACTATTGCACAAACCGGGCCGATTTGACGAACTCGCGGAATTCCGCTTCTGCTTTTAATAACTGTTCACGCGGGCCTGTCAGTTTAAGATAAAAATCACGGGGACTACGCGGTATGGCAACACCAATCATTCGCATGCCCAAAGCCACACTGGAATTGATCGCTGGTCCGGAATCAAAGGTGCCTCTCAGATCGAGCCAGATGGCATCAACATGATCGATGCGAATCGTTTCCTGCAGAGGTGCTTCTCCAGGTGGCAACTGAAACTGCCCCTTCCACCTTTGAATATTGGCGTCAATCCCACCTCCCACAGAAGAAAGGGTCAACTTCACTCCGTTTCCTGCCTGAGGAATTTTAAAGCTGGCGGAAATCATTCCCTGTTGTGCCGGCGTCAATGCCACCTGCTCCCATCCCGCGGGTACCCGAAACTGAATCCCGTCAAATTCTTTGACTCCAGCTGCTTGCTGTTCTCCCCGATCGGACGGTGCATTTTCAGCAGGCAGAGGTTCTGCTTCGGGGATCGGTAAATCAGTCCTCGATTCATCCTCGGTTGAACCACAGCCATGAATACTGACTGCGCAAAGAATTACGACTTTTGAGTAAAAAGAGCGCCACTGTTGAATCATTGCCTGCCTCACGATGCCCCTCTATTGGGGATCGTATTGTTTGAGAAGATAATATCCGTTTCAGGGCATCATTTTATCAATTCCGGCTGCTCTCAACCAGAGCTGCCGCATCGTCGTTATACTTTTGAGAAAGCTGGATGATTTCATCCCGAATCTCAAAATAGGCATCGATGACATCCGAATCCCACTGAAAACCTTTGCCTTCGCGGAAAATGATTTCCAATCGTTCCAGCGGCATTCCGTTTCGGTAAGGACGATCACTGCCCATCGCATCATAAGCGTCGGCCACGGCAATAATTCGCGCCATCAAAGGAATATCATTCCCCTTTAACCGATCGGGATAGCCCATACCATCAATCTGCTCATGGTGATTCCGAATTCCCGGTAGTATATTTTTTAGTTTTTTAATCCCGGAAAGAATTTTATATCCGATCATGGGGTGCTTCTGGATCTGGGCAAATTCTTCGTCAATCAATTTGCCTTCTTTCCTTAGAATTCCATCATCAACTCCGATTTTACCAATATCATGTAACAGCCCCGACAGATAGATATTCTGCAGGAATTCCCCGGTATACCCCAACTGCTTGGCCAGTTTCTGTGCAATCAAAGCGACCCGCTCGCTATGACCTCGTGTATAAGGATCCTTAGCATCGAGTGTCGAGATAAACGACTTCACAAAACTCAACATCAACTCTTCCTGTTGAGCGTAAAGATCGATATTTCTCAGGTGAGTGCCTAAAAATGAAGCCACCGAGTTCAGCAAGCTGGCCTGAATAGTGCCATATTCTTCGCTTTTCAGTAAATTACAGCTGAGAATCCAGCCATAGGAATTGGAACCATCGGAGATTGGTACGAGAACCAGATTATGCAGATCAGGAAATTCAAGCGACAGCAGTGAACTTTCTACCTGGTTAATGACCAGTGGTTGATTCCAGTTAAATCCATCAAACTGTGCGACAAGTCGAGCCAGAGAAACTTCATCAAACCCCGCTGTACTGTCAGACATAAACTGCGATGTATTGCCTTGACCTTCAAACCAGATAATATTGGTTTCCGCTTCGATCAGAGTCCCAATTCGATCAAGGCACAATTTTCCTAGCTGTTCCGGACTTTCGGAAATCTTGAGATGCTGAGCCACTTCGTGCAACAGACTGATTTCCTCGAATGTCTCATCCAGACATTCGGACAGATTATCCACTTCCTCGTTTAAAACAACAAGTTGCTGTTCCTCTTCGATGTGCAGGATTGCCAGACTTAATAAAGCATGCAGCGATTTTGTGTCCAGAACTCTTTGATGTTCCAGCCAGGCGTCCAGTTCCTCAGCAGCCCACTCTCTCTGCACGGCCGCTAATACCATTTCAGTCAATTTGCGTTTCTCTTTGGAAAACACAAAACCGGCGGCTGCAATTTTATGAGCTTCATCCTCAACAAGAGGGAGTAGAAAATGAGTCACTCCATTTGTATTTTCGATCAATGTTAAGCCATCGATGTGCTGAATTTCGTTGAGAATATCCTGAGGAAAGAAGGGCAGTGACTGCGCATTCGTTTTGTCTAGAACGATTCCATTATCAGAATCGAAACAGAACATCGTCAGGCCAGTCAATTCAGAAATTCGCTTCATACGGCTGATGGCAAGATCGATTTTTGCATCTGAGTGCAAATCCAGATCCCATTCGCCACCACATTTACTGAAGTTCGACAACTTCTTCAATGAGTCCGTTGTTCCTAATGCCATAAGTCTCTTCTCTACTTTCTAAAGGAATATACCCAATGAAAAGTTAGTTCGTAGACTCCGGCTCGCAAATCAGTTTTAAAAACAGGACCTCAAATGGCTTATCTTTCTAGAAAACAAGGGCTTTTTGCAGCAGAAACGCTGAAATGACGGTGAAAATCTCATTATTCCCTGAACAGTGAACAACGGATTCAATATTTCAGCTCAGACCAGCAATCTATAGCCCACCTCGTGAGAATTGCACGATCGCCGAATAGAACTCTATGAATAAGCCTTTTATAATAAAGCACTTAAATCGACGAAATCATCTCATCCTTGAAGTAGAATTTCACCAGAAATTTGAAGAGCGTGTTCACTATTTTGTGACTCAACCCAAGTTGATTTTCAGGGCTGGAAGTCGGGTTTTGCCGGTAAGTAAAATTAAACCGGATCTACCCCCTCACAGATAAAATGATTTCCCAAAATTCAAAATCACCAGTGTGAATACTTCATAACCAGGGAGCTGAAAGCATTCAGACAGAACGCCCGGGAAGAGCAGGGGAAGAAGATCCTGATAATACTGACTTTAAGGATCAGAATCACTTTTACGATATCGGGCACTCACCTGATTTAACTGCTGTCTCTCTTTTGGTGTTAACGACTCCAAACCAAATTCATGAACCTTATGCAGTAATAAATCAAGCTGTTTTTCAGCGTCCCGATTCTTTTCTCGCTCCCGAAGCTGTTTTTGGAGCTTCCGCTTTTCCCGCCATTGCTGAAAAAATCCCGCCTGCTTCTCAACCAGTTGGCTGCTAGAACGTTCCAGGCTGGTATAGCCTTGTGAGAAATCATAGCCGAATATGGAATCATCGAATGAATCTTCCCGATGAGCTGACGTAAACTCGATTAAATTCAGCATCAGTAACAGCGCGCTGAAAAAGACGACCCACACACTAGACGTACACAGTCCAATCACCATTCCCAGACCACCGACCCAGAAACTGACATTGAACAGAATCATATGCACGACTGTTTCATCAAAACGCCGTGAGAGAATAATCTGCAAAACCTTCCCACCATCCAAGGGAAGTACGGGAATCAAATTGACCAGCAAAAGCAGCCAATTTAGGTTGAAGATCATCAATAAAATGTCCTGCCCCAGATTAGTACTGAGCTCAACAACAGGTAACTTGATCGGATTCAAAGACGCTGAAAGATGATCCGACCAGATCACAGCAGGAATTGTAATCGCACAGAGCAGCAGATTGACGGCAGGACCTCCCAGAACCGTCATCATCCGAGCCGAAACCGAACGCCCTGGACTACAGGGCACAAGGCCTCCTAAAGGCCATAACACAATCTGATCGGCTTCTCCGCCTCCCATGCGACAGGCAACAACATGCCCCATTTCATGCAGAAAAACGCTCAAAAAGAGGACACCAAATATTAGACTCCCTAACCCCAATGAATAATGGGACCAGAAGACGAGCAGTAACACAGGCAGAAAGATGCTCACACGAACCTGGGTCAGGAACCAGGTTCCAATTGGGAATGACCAGTGCAATGGGTTCGAACGACTCATTTTACGAAGACCTGAAGAATTTAGTCACGGAAAAACCTGAGAGACAGCCTGACTCCTGTTTGATCCAGAACGCCTCCCCTGTTGCGGGCCCTGCTCATACCAATATGTTATACACTGGAGAAACCATTGGCAATTCCACTCTTTTGCACTTAAGAAATCATACTCCATTCAGCCCTCTAAAACATCCCCAAAAGTTTTTTCTCACCAATCCCGTCGGCAATTTTTGTCAAAATCTCCCATTCCGGATCTCCTGCCTGATGAACGCAATTCGTTGAAATTGCTAAGACCCCCACGACTTCGTCACCTTCTACGACCGGGACAGCATAAGATTGCTGCGCCCCAAACTTTTGGAGCCATTCCGAAGAACCTTGCAGACCAGATTCCTCACCTCGTAATGTACCAATCGCCGGAGTTCGTTCTACAACCGCTTTCACAATCCCTAAACCGGTATTTTCCAGTGACACCTCTTGGGTAACGGAAGCAAATTGTTTACGTACCTGTTCATCCATTTCAGTAACGGCACGGAAACCAACCTGGATCAGTTTACCCGTTTCACACCGCCAAAGACCGATGGCCCTGCCTCCTAAAACATCCATAATCCGGTCTAAAACAGAAGAAATGGAGTTTTTCGATTGAAAAAGTTCTTCGAACTGAGCCACGATTTCTTTCATTTGTTGCGCGTCTACCACTTATCTACTCCAATCCATCGATCTTCAATTAGATTTTAATTCTACATGTTTACAAATCGCTCAATCCACGTTATCTACCTAAATCAAAGGTACCTGCAAGCAAGCAGTTCAAAACCTTTGACCTAATATGCCTGATGCTATATATAGATAATCCTTGAAGGGAACGTTATCTACCGTATACAATGGGTTTAGCTCACTATTTTCGATACAGTGAGCCACAGACTCATTTCTGCGCGTGATCATACAATTACGGTACTCACATTCCAATCGATCGTATTTATGATTCGTTACACATTCAAAATCTCTGAAAACTACAATATATTGGACGACTGATTATGGATCTTCCAACTTGCCCATCTTGCGGAGCGTCAGTACTTGATGAGGACGCAACAGAATGCCCCTTCTGCGGTGCGTCAATGTCTAAATCTTCTTCTGGTAAGCCTGCCAGCGGAAAGAATCCGCCTTCTAAGGAAGCTCCGGGACAGAAACCACAACTCACTAAACGACCAAAACGGGAAACCGTTTCGGATGATGACCCGTTTGAACTGGAACGTCAGCAACAAGCCGGAAAAGCAATTCCTTTATTACGCAAACCTGTGAAAGGGAAAATGTTTCGGGTTGTGTGCCCCATGTGTGACACTCCTGGATTCGCTTCTCCTAAAGTAGTCGGAAAAGAAGTCAAATGCCGTAACCCGGAATGCCTGGCGCCGGTCTTTCTCGTCCCCGACCCGGAAGCCAAGGATCGGAAACCGGCAGAGCCGGCTAAACCACAGGAAAAGAAAAAATCAAAACTGCCCCTGATCGCTGTACTCGTCGTCGTCATCGCAGCCTTGGGAGGTGGCTATTACAAATTAACCCAGGTCCCGGATGGCTCAGACCTGGCAAAACCATTTGATCTGCCAACAATTTCAAATGCATCTCGCAAATCGTTTCTGCCCGACAAGGATAAACCAAAAGTCAACCCACTGGAAAATAATCCCCAGACAGACCAGCAGACAACCAGCAAAAATAATGTCGCTCCCGTATCAACCGCTGCAATCCAGAACAAAGCGCTTGAAACGATTATTGAACTTTCCCGCTCCCGGGAAAACCGCAGCAAACCATTCAGCCGCCGCCTGGCTGCCGAGGCCTATGCGATCTCGGGAGATATTAAAGCCTCCCAAGCACAGATCGACTACATTGACTCGGTCAAGCCAGCACTCCCGTTTTATAAATTATTCCCGTTAATCAAAATTGGTTGGATTCAGTTAAATCAGAAATCGGGAACAGAATTGCAAGAAACGCTGGCACAGACGATTCAACTCGCGAAACAGATTCCTGAATATGGTGGGCGAGACTCTCTCGATCTGGTCGCACGTCTGGCGGCTTTCTGGGTCGCAGCCGGTCAAGAAGACCAGGCAGTCGATTTGATCAAAAAATATCAAGCTGAAAACAGCCTGGCACAACTCTCAGCCTCACTGCAGATTGCGCATGAAACCAATCAATATGATTTTGAGTCAATGATTGATCTGCATCACCGCTGGGATTCCCCCCAGTGGGTTGCGACAACACTGATTCTGATCGCCCATGGTTATCCTCAAGAAGCCCTGAACTGGGCTGCTTCAGCTTCGGATCCAATGGAACGAACAGAAGCAGTCACTCAATGGTCACTTGCAGAGATAGAACAGTCGGTCAAAAAGAAACAGAAACCGGAAATCACGAAAATTCAACCGGCAGAAAAGAAACTCTCTCCCATCGGCAATGCGTTGATGTATGCTCGGTGTGCCAGAAAACTGATTTCCCTGAAGCAAACAGAAACGGCCCGAATTTTCCTGACAAAAGCAATCTCGTTTTTGTCAGACACATCAGTTCCCTCTCCCATCACTCTGGGAAATATCAAAGCAGTCAGTGAAATGACACTGCCCCAGGCTGCACCGCTGGAATTTCTCGCTCAGACATATCTTCAAATCGCGTGCGCCGAATCGGAACTGGGCCAAACAGCAGAAGCACTCAAATTCCTCAACAATTCTGTGCAGGCAATTCGTGCAATCGCCCCCAGCGTAGCTGCGGTCCAAGCCAAAAATAATGACGCATCCAACTTTAACTTCCGAGAACAGATTAAAGAAGCCCTGAATCTAGACTCAAGTGATCGCCTTCGCAGGGGAATCAACAACTACAAAAAACAGTTACGTAACCTGAAATCAGCTGCTGAAAACAGAGAAACACTTTTAGTGAAGCTGCTCTCACAAGCCGCACGTTCCCAATTAGCAACTCAGGCATGGAAGATCGCCGCAGAAAGCCAAAAGGCGACCAACGACAATCTGAAAGATGCGCTACTGGAATCCAGTCTGCCTGCCGTCATTCTGGAATCAATCAATCTGAAGAATCCCGATTTGAAGACTCAAATTGAAACCGCGTTGAATCAATCGGTCCCAAGTTTATCGAAACAGGACGCCCTGATTCAGCAGACGACTTCACTTGTCATGAATGGGAAACCGGAACAGGCCGCACATGAAATCAACCAGTCCGATTTGAAAAAGGCATGGAAAGGGCAGCTTTCTCTTCAGTTATTGTCCACTTTGTTGAATCAGTCAAAGCTAGAGCAGGCTATTCAATTCACAACCGCCATCAAAGACCCTGTCTTACGAGAGGACATGTTAAATACCATTGGTGCCGTTTCTGCTATTCAGGGGAAAATCGCTCCCGTGGACAAACTACTGCTAGAGAGCAACAACTATACTCCCACTGAAAGAATCTCTGGCTACCTGGGACTAGTCAGTGGAATCCAGGCCACAAAGAAAGACGAGATTCCCAGCACGCCCCCCTCAAAGGAACAATCGAAAAACCTGTAAGGTTCGATTCAGGTCGCTTGTTCTGTATGTCAGACCTGAGTTCTCATTTTTTTCTGATTGCTGTGGAACATCCTTAATTATTTTCAGGATGGCCCGCCGAATTTTTAATCTGTATTCGCTTGAAAATCATGACCTCACACTTAAAATGGACGTTTGTCACCTCCCCCTAAATCCACCTGTTCTACTTGATGTGAGTTTTAACGATTTCGGACTTTAGTTATTTCTTCAACCAGAGTTCCCTATTCATCACTTTCATTATAAACTAACATCCGCGAGAGGTACGTTTTGAGCCAGGGCAGCCAATCCCCAAAATTCAATTTCAGACTCTGGCAATTATTGTTGATACCATCGATCCCTAGAAATACATCATGGAGGAAATGTATGAGCCGCATTGCTCATGTTGCCTTAATCCTGTTACTCGGAATTTCCATCCCCAAAGCAGTCTCTGCTGAAGATAATTCTTCCCCAAATATCTCGCTTGTCCAGATCAATGCTGAAGGCATGATTGCAGACCTGAAATATCTGGTTCTCGATCTAGCTGATGACAAAAAAGGCTGGAGTAATCTTGATGAATTACTTCCCACTTTTTTGGAAGGGATCGATAAACAGCGCCCCATGCGAATCGATATCCTGCTGGGAGAAAATCAACAGGAACGATATCGGTTAATTCTCCCCATTGAGGACCTCGGAACTTTCCGTGAAGCTTTGGAAGTGTTCGAAATCTCTGTCAAGAAACAACGAAAAGGTCCTTATATCCTGGGTAACCTTTTCGAAGGGTTTATGAAATACCTCCCGAACTCCAAATATGTCGTCATCTCTGAAAAACTCTCTGAGGTAGACGAAATCAACGATCCGCTCAAACGGGTCCAGGAACTGTTGAATCAAAAATACGACTTCAGTGCATTGATTACCAATGAAAAAGAAGGGGTCGATGAGCGTAAAAAGTCCATGAATAATACCCGCAAACAGTTGCTGGCAGCTGTCAAAAAAAAGCGGGATGAAACGGAAAACGCATACGAACTGAGAAAACTGGCTTTCACCCATCAGATGGATGAAATCGAGCGACTTTTTGCCGAGTCGCAAAAGATGGTCATCGGCTGGACCACTGATGCTGCAAAAAATGAAGGGCGACTCGATTTTACCCTCAAAGCGATCGCCGGTACTTCTCTGGATGACAGCATTAAGCAATTTGCCACAAAACCAAGTTATTTTGCCAAAGTTCCAGTCAAGCAGGATGGCATTCTCAACGGCAGAATTAATCATCCCCTTGATGAAATGCGAAAGACAAATATCACTGCATTTTATAAATTACTCCTGCCAACACTCAAAGAACGAATTGCGAATAATAAAAATCTGACAGAAGAACAAAAGACCGCTGGTAGTAAAGTCGCTGAGCTCGTCATTGAAATGCTGGATGCCGGCAAAGAAACTTCCCTGATAGACGGCTTCATTGATACAAATCCGGATGGTGACAAATATGTCATGCTCGGAGGAATTCGATCAACGGACGGAGCCAAGCTCAAAGAAGTTGTCGAACTTCTTCCCAAGCTGATTATTGGACAAACCGTCGAGCTTGATGTCGTCAATGAAGAGTCTCTCAAAATTCATAAAATCAACATCGTAGAAAAACAACAAGCCGGTTTTTATGAACTGTTTGGAGCAGGGGAGGCACTTTATGTAGGCAGCACACCAGAAGCACTCTGGATGGCCGCTGGCTCTGACGCTATCGAACGTATTAAAACGGCAGCAAAAGCAGTCACAGAAGCCCCTCCTGAAACTATTAGCCCAAATGTAATTGAGTTGAACGTGAAGGCACTTCCCTGGCTAAAACTGTTTAACAAAATTCGGGATAAAAAAGGGAATCAGGAACTTCGTGAGATGGCTTTGAAATCCCTAACAAGTACCGACGACACGTTCACGTTTGTCATGAAACGCGATGAGGATACCATCGACGGAAAGGCAAAATTGGATAAAGGAATTTTGAGATTCATTGGCAATATCATTGCCAAGTTCTCCAAAGAAACACTTTAAGAGAATTGTCTCACAGCACAAAACAAAACCGCACAGAATTTAGCCTGTGCGGTTTTTTAAACTCTTCTGCCAGGAATCAATAATACAACACTGAAAGAAATGGGAATTGTGCTCTCGGTGACAAGGCCATACTCAATCCCAATCATCCATCATTTCTTCCAAGGCTTCTTCTTCAGTTTGATCGAGAGACAACCCTGCCAACTGATCTTCTACCGAGCTGGGAGCGACATTCGTTTTTTGATTATCAGAACTTTGCTGCTCTCTATTTTGTACTGTTGCTGCAACAACAGGTGCAGACTCAGGCTGCTGCTGTCTTTTTGAAGAATTGGGAGTATTTGCAACCCGCGAAAAGCCAGGTTGGGTAAACTTTCGTACCTTCTCTAAAAACTCTGTCTTGGAAAAGCTGGTCTTAATGATGTAATCATTGGCCCCTCCCTGGATGGCAGCCACAACCGTTTCTTTGCTGGCATCGGAGGTTAACATGATAATTTTCGTCTGACTGAGTACCGGATGAGAACGAAATGCTTTCAGCGTTTGTAACCCATCCCAGACCGCCATCTGCACATCAACGATGGCAATATCCGGAGGATATTCCAGTGCCTTGTAAAACCCTTCAGATCCATCACTGGCAACAGAAACAATGTACTCTCTACGTAAAAACGAAACCATCAGATTACGAAAGAGTGGGTCATCGTCTATCACCAGGACGCGGGCATTTGATTTTTCTGATGCTTGTAGCATGAGAGGAACCTACTACCTTAAAATATCACAACTTAAGATTGACTCGATGGAATGATAGAATCGAAGACTTCATTTAAAACAAGTAACATCTCCTGAGAACGGTTATCAATTTCAATTTTCTCAGTCACTTTGAATTCTTGATCAGTTAACTCTGTATCCGACTCGACTAATAGTTCTGCATTGCTCATGGCAAAATCTCTCGCCTATTCTGACTAACCCAAGTTGTAAAGGACCAGATCACCACTTCACTTCTGTGATGTCCGTTGTTAAAAAATAGGTCAGCTTTATCCAGATGGCTGAGGTTTCTAATAATTTTTGTATAGAAACAGATTGCTTCACTTCAGTATTCCACCCAGACAGTAAAACCCGAACAGTAGGGGAAATCCCTCCAAGAATGACATCCACTGAAATCGACGAAACTACTTGCTATCAAACCTGATAATCCCATCCCAATCGGCTGGAGCAACGCGATTTGAGCGAGTAATTTGCAATGCAAGAAAGTCTTGTGCCCGATCAGAGGGAGGAATGTCATGCAGCAACCGAAACGCCTCTTCCCATTCCCCTTCTACGAAACAGTCAACGGCTGTTTCGTAGCATGTAATTTGTTCATCGGTAAGGGTTTCTGCCTGCGTCTCGGGTGGAACCAATTCACTGACAACAACGGGTCTTTCCATTCCGTAGGGGAGAATTCGAGCCAGCTTTCGGGCTCGACCTTCCCTTCGATCCAGCTTACTCCTGACGATTTGCGCAGTCGCTTCATCCATTAAAACCGGAACTCGCAGATGTTTCGTCAGGCCTTCCAGACGACTGGCAAGATTGACCACCGGCCCAAAGACAGACACTTTTACCTGCTCACTGGTCCCAATCTTCCCAGCAACCGCTCGTCCATGGGCAATGCCGATTCCCATCCGAAAATCAGAGAGCGGGTGATCAGGCTGCAGCTTGATCTGCTCGAAAGCAGCACGTATCGCTAAAGCAGCACGACACGCATCCAACGGCGCCAAATCCGAAGAAAAGGGCCATCCCCAGAAGCCTAACGCAGCATCACCCTGAAAATCACCTGTCACGCCTCCAAATTCAAGAATATGCGATGTCATAACTCCTAATGCCTGACTGACTCGATCCAGTAAACCAATTAAGTCTTCCGACGAATCTTCAGCGTGCTGGCTGAACCCCCTTAAATCGCAAAACAAAACGGTCACATCACATTCCCGAGGTTCCAAAATTTCCGTATTCAGATTGTCTCCAATAGCTGAGAGAATCGGAGGGGCGAAAAATTGCCTCAAGCCTGCCTGCTGACGTTCCAGTTGATTGAGACGCCTGACTGATTTAACAATGGATGCAACCAGTTCCGTGAACTTCACATCCGCCTGGAGATCAATTCCACTGGTCCCCTGTGGAATTGATGCCTGATAAGGATGGTTCAGTTCGCCTGCTACATACAGCCCCCACTTAACTGAATCACCATCTTCGATCGGCGTACAGAATGCCCAATCAAATTCCGCAACCGCTGTATAGTCTTCTTCTTCCTGCGTTTCTTCTTTGGAAGCCCAGACGTGCAATACACTTCGTCTGCTTTTATTGACCGCTTCCAGAACCAGCCGTCCACTGGGATGGAAACCACCCTGAGTTTGACGCCTGCGTTCCCAGAAGGGTACCTCAACCCTATCTTCTGCATTCAAACGAACCACCGCGACAGCGTCCGCATGCTTCACGCCAGACAACAGCATCGTAACCAGGCGATGGTAGAGATCAGCATCATTTCGGGCATCCATAATCAGATCCGGCAAGTGTGCCAAAACATCGATACGCTGGTCAGCGTCACGATACCTGACTTTTAACAACTCATTGGGTTTGAACGTCACCTCCTCTAAAGGAGATTCGTGTGGCGATGCAAAACTGGAAACCGAATCCGTCAGACGAAATGTTGTTGAACCAATCACAAACGCACTACCTGGATTCAGCAGGAACTCATCCTGTTCCTCACCTGAAAGGAAAATTGCGTTCTCAGCAGCAGGATACCGTTTCACCAAAACCTGTTTCTGCTGTACCGTCAGCACCGCATGCTTGCGGGAGATTCGATCATCCCAGGGGACAGAAATCGGAGCTTCCAGAGACCGCCCCAATTCGAGTTCCTGCCCCATCTCCAGGCTGATTTTGCTGGAATTCTTCGGGTTCGCTCCATAGATCATTAATTCCAACAAGGAAATTCTCCCTCCTATTCCAAGAGAATGGTTTTAAATACCATTTGAATGATTGGGCCAACTGGCTGAGGTCGAGCCTTGTTCGGAACGTTTTTCCGATTGATGACGAGACCAGTCCCATCCGCGCCGTTCTGTTAAAACTCGCATGACAAAATACCAGACCGTAAAAATCAACAGACAACTCGTCACTAACACAATCAAGCCATATTCAATGAGCCAGCTGCGCATTTCCGCAACAGGACGCAACGCCATACTTCGCCGTTCCTGAACGACGGCAGTCCAACCTGTCGTACCGATCGGCGAAAAGGCTGCCAGCCAGACATTATCCTGATCATCTTCTGAAAGCACTGCTTCTACTGGATCATGAAAATCATCGACCACTGTCGGCAAAGCTCCAAATTGATTTTTCTGCTGGGCTAACCTGGATAATTGCAACTGATTGATATGCTTCTTCTTGAGTACCAGTCGATCGACCTCTTCACGGCTCATTTTCCGTAAAGTATCTGCTGTCATTTCTGGATGCGCCAATACTTTTCCATCACGGTTATCGATCAGAGCAATCTTGCGATCTCCGATTCGTTCGGAATTTCCTCGAATGCTTTCATCAAAGCCCGTCAGTAATTGGTCCAGATGCGTTGTTCGGGCCAAGACTCCCAGCACCTTCTCCTCTTTTAAATCCCAGACAGGAACCGCAATCGCCACCATCCACTGATTGGTAGCATCACTCTTGAATACCTGGCAAATATAAGGTTCCGTAATCGGCTTGATACCTTTAGGAGCCTTACCCTTGGGATACTCCAAACCGTGTCCATGAAAGTAGTCTCGATGAGAAAAATCCTGCCCAATCGTAGGTCTCACCGGATCGCGCCAGATTTGTGTTCCATTTGCATCGGTTAGAAACCAACTTGTGTCTTGCTCTCGTTTTAACTCGGCTCGTTTCTTATCAACAATTTCTTTCTCTTGATTCAAATAATCAGACAACTCCTGCAGCCTGGATTCCTCTGGTAGATCTTTATCCTGAAACTTCTGCAGGTTTTGTCGTAATAATGTTCTGGTGGAAAGGTCAACCAGTTGTTCCTTACGATCCTGAAGATCCCGCTCCATATATTGCGACAATAAATTCGCAGAGATGAAATCACTGCTGAGAGCCCGCGCTGTCAGGTTTTCCCGAAACTTATGCACCATTTGATTGACGGCTGCTCCCGCCACCGGGATCAACCCCAGAACCAACAGAAGTGGTGCAATGATGCCCAAAGCAATTAAAGGTCGGCGTGCCCGATGCCGCTCTCTTTGAAGCAAACTGCTCAGAACAGCTTGAGCATTAGGAAACCGTTTTTTCGGGTCCGTTTCGAGACAACGATCAACAATTTCAATCAATCGACGATCCACACCAGAGACCTTACGGTGTTCAGCAGGTCGGGGAGACGTTCGAATCAAATCCCGATAAGCCGTCAATTTTTCTTCCAGCGAATTCAGATTTCGTATCGCCTGTTCATTTTCAGACGTACGATAGGGAGCTTTTCCACACAACATGTGATAGAGCAGGGCCCCCAGCGCATATACGTCCCACCGCGAGTCAGGAACTGCCTGCAGATCTGCCTGCTCGGGGGCCATATAATATAAGGTTCCCAGGGATGGGCTTTGTTCGTCTGACAATCGGGATTGTCCAAAATCACAAAGTCGCGGTTCAAAATTAGCATCGAGTAGAATATTTGCCGGCTTCAAATCACAATGCAATATTCCTCGACCATGCGCGTGAACCAGTGCCAGTAAGACTGTTTTGGCAATCCGCACTGCTTCGGAGACAGGCAGAGGTCCAGCATCCAAAAACGAGGAAAGTGAACCGTTCTCCAGATATTCCATCATGTAATAGGGAGGGTCACTATTCCAACCAACCCCCTGTAAACTGATGATGTGCCGCGAGGTATATAACTCCGCCAGTTTCTCGACTTCTCGATTCAAGAGAGACCAGTCCAAACCACGGCGGTAGGTATAAAACTTAATCGCCACGTACTTCCCGGTATTTTCTTCCTGAGCAAGCCATACAGAGCCATAAGAGCCTTCTCCCAAAGACCGCATCATGACATATCCCGGGATTTTTGCGGGGAGCGAGAACCGATCTTTGCTCAAATGAGCCGCGTGCTCCTGCTCTTCAGGCGACTGTTTCAGAGTTTTTTCCTGAGATTCTATGCAATCACGCTCAGATTCCTGCTGCTCTAATGCAGGGTCTTCCGCAGGGATGTGAGTATTCTCTGGAGATTCGGATTCATTCATAGGAAAAACAGCTTTACTAACCCCTGCTTCCGAAAGGGTATTCCAAGTACAGATTCGATCTGGGAACACACCTTAACATTTTCTCTATTCTACGCAACGAACGTGCTCCTCTCAATGATTAATCTGAGAACGTAACTTATTGATTTTCAAGGTTTTTCTACCTTAGAAGGCTGCAAAATTCAGGTGCCGTGTTAGTTGTGAATTCACATGAATTTGACTACAATTTGAAGATGTTTTAAGGACTTGATTTCTGTAGCAAATTACGAAGCTTTTAACCTTGGTTTTAAGGCAAAACTGCTCACCAAGTTTAGAGCTTTTTTCAAGGAAACTGGCATCCATTTCAGCGTAATCAAATCGTTTCCAGTGTATCAGATTTAGCCCCAGTGTTTTCTCTAGAGAGACCGCTTGTACTGATTACACACATTTGGAGCTATCTCCAAACAGACAACAATTAAGACCAAACTATCTGTAGTTAAATTCCTTAAGGAGAACAAGGATTGGCTAGCGACAACGGCGAAGAGCCGAACATTGATGCAAATATTAAATACCTGGACATCCAGGACGAAATGCGTGACAGCTATCTCACTTATGCGATGAGTGTGATTATCAGCCGCGCGCTGCCTGATGCACGCGACGGTTTAAAACCATCACAACGCCGAATTCTTGTTGCCATGAACGATTTGAACCTGGGAGCGAGTTCATCCCGGGTAAAATGCGCAAAGATTTCCGGCGACACCAGTGGTAACTACCACCCTCATGGTGATGGCTCCATTTACCCGACACTGGTCCGTCTAGGACAGGATTGGGTCATGCGAAACGTCCTGATTGACAAACAGGGCAATTTCGGGTCTCTGGCAGGGCTACCACCGGCGGCCATGCGTTATACCGAAGCTCGACTTTCTCCAGTCGCTGCCGAAATGCTGGACGATATCAATCGAAATACCGTGGACTTTGTTCCTACATACGACCAACGAAATGATGAACCCGTTGTTCTCCCTTCCAAATTTCCCAATCTGCTGGTCAACGGCTCCAGTGGGATCGCGGTCGGTATGGCAACCAGCATTCCCCCTCAGAATATGGGAGAAGTCTGCGAAGCCGTCACACTGTTGATCGACAATCCGGAAGCCACCATTGATGACATTCTACAGGTCATGCCTGGTCCGGACTTTCCCACCGGTGGTATCATCTGCGGTCGCTATGGTATCAGGAAAGGTTACGCCACAGGGCGATCAACCATTACACTCCGTGCCCGCACGCATTTCGAAACGGAAAAGCAGTCAGATGTGATCGTCGTCACGGAAATTCCCTATATGGAAACACGTGACCGGATCCGGGAAAAGCTGGAAACACTGGTTCGCGATGATCGCGTCAAGGGAATCTCACGCATTGTCGATCTGACAGACCGCAATGTCCCTCCCTGGAAAGTTCATCTGCAAATCATCCTGAAACGAGATGCAGACAAAGAAGTCGTGCTCGCTCAGTTATTCAAGTTTTCGCCGCTACAGAGCACCTTCAGCATCATTCTGCTGGCACTGGTTGGAAACCGCCCGGAAACGCTGTCTGTCAAAGAATTAATTCAGCAGTTTATCCTGCATCGCATTGATGTCATTCGCCGACGAACCGAGTTTCTACTCGCAGAAGCACGCAAGCGAAAACATACCGTCGAAGGTTTGATGATTGCGCAGATTGACATCGACGAAGTCATCAAAACGATTCGCAATTCTCCCAGTCGTGCTGAAGCCAAAATCAGCCTGCAGGGCATGCAGGTAGATGGAAAATTAATCGAACGCGCACTCGGCGAAGATGGATTTAAGGAATATCAGAACGAACAGGGGGTTCATGAATATTACTCTCTGTCAGCCAATCAGGCCGAAGCCATTGTCTCGATGCAATTAGGTTCTCTGGCAAACCTGGAACGCGAAAAATTGAGCGATGAGCATAAAGAACTGCTCAAAGCCATTTCGGAATATCTGTATTTACTGTCTGATGAAGATCATATTCGGGCTGTCATTCGTGATGATATGCTGCACCTCCAAGGCAAGTATGCTGACAAACGGCGCACCGATATTTCTGATGACGAACTGACCGATGTCAACCGGGATGATCTGATTACAGAAGAACCCATGGTTGTGACACTCTCGCAACGGGGTTATATCAAACGTACGCAGCTGAATACCTACCAGGCGCAAAATCGAGGCGGAAAAGGGATCAAAGGCGCTAAAACCGACGAAGAAGACCCGATCGAGCACCTGTTCGTTGCCAGCACACACTCCTATCTGCTGTTTATCACAAACCGAGGACGCGTCTATTGGTCAAAAGTCTACGACCTGCCTCTTCAGGGACGTACAGCCAAAGGACGTGCGCTGGTTAATCTGCTCTCTCTTCAGGAAGATGAAACCGTTTCCAATTGCGTCGCTGTACGGGAGTTTGATGAAGAACGCTTCCTCGTCATGGCAACACAAAATGGAATCATCAAAAAGTCGCCTCTATCGGCCTACAGTCGCGTACAGCGCGGCGGCATCATCGCGATCAAACTTGACGACGACGATGAGCTGGTCGAGGCGCTAATTGTCTCCCCGGGCGAAGACTTATTGCTGGCGACTTCTGAGGGAATGGCGATTCGCTTCGCTCAGTCTGACGCACGTAGTATGGGACGCAACACACGCGGCGTAAAAGGGATCAAACTTTCCAAAACAGGACATGTAATTGGAATGGTGATTGCCGATCCTGATAACTGTTTATTAACTGTTTGTGAAAACGGTTACGGTAAAAGGACTCCCTTTGGATTCATCCCCACGACTGATGAAACGGATGAAGAATTACCCGAAACAGACGAAGAGGTTTCTGCCAGCGAGAGTGACGTAGAAGAAGAACCGGATGCAGAACAGGAAACACGTAGCGGAATGCACTACCGCCGTCAAAAACGGGGAGGTAAAGGAATCCGAGACATCCGCACCTCCGCTAGAAATGGCCAGGTCGTCGATATTCTGTCAGTTGCTGAAGATGATGAAGTCCTCATGGTAACCAAAAATGGGATCATTCAGCGCGTGCGAGGACGAGAAATCAGCCAGGTGGGTCGCAACACACAGGGAGTGCGAGTCATCAAACTGGATCAAAACGACAAGCTCGTCTCGCTGGCACGAATTCCTGCCGAAATTGTTGATGAATCTGAGGGTGATGAGCCTCTGAATCTTTCAAACACAGTTGAAGAGTCTACACCTGAAGGAACAACAACAATCGAAGATCAGACAACAGAAGACAATAATCCAACATCTGACCAAGAATAGAGATTTCAATGAAGAAAATATTATTGACTGGTGGTTGCGGGTTTATCGGATCAAACTTCATCCGTTATCAACTTTCAGAGTACCCGGAAGTATCAATTACAAATCTTGACAAGCTGACTTACGCCGGCAACTTGGAGAACCTGAAGGAGTTTGAATCACACTCCGGCTACACTTTTGTCAAAGGCGATATTACGGATCAGGATCTTGTCAACTCACTATTAAAATCAAATCGCTTTGATGCAGTAATCAACTTTGCTGCGGAATCACATGTGGACCGCAGCATTCTTGATTCTGGTCCCTTCATCCAAACCAATATTGTGGGAACTCAGGTCCTGCTGGATGCCGCTCGCAATCATAAAATCGAGCGATTCCTTCAAGTTTCTACCGATGAAGTTTATGGTAGCCTGGGTGCAGAGGGCCTCTTCACAGAACAAACTCCACTTGCCCCTAACAGTCCTTATTCAGCGTCGAAAGCAGCTGCAGACCTGCTTGTACGAAGTTATGTTAAAACATTTGATTTACCGGCAATCATCACGCGCTGCTCCAATAATTACGGCCCCTACCAATTTCCGGAAAAACTGATCCCTCTTTTCATTTCCAATGCGTTAGAAGATCAGCCAGTACCAATTTATGGTGAGGGTAAAAATGTCCGTGACTGGATCCATGTCCTTGATCATTGCCGGGGAATTGATGCTGCATTGAGAAAAGGAGAAGCGGGACAGGTCTATAATTTTGGCGGTAATGCGGAGATGCAAAATATTGAAATCACACGATTATTGCTCAAATTACTAGGAAAACCAGAAACGTTAATCCAATATGTCACGGATCGCCCTGGCCACGATTTGCGTTATGCCATTGACTGTCGAAAAGCAGAAGCAGAATTAGGTTGGAAGCCAGAAATGGAATTCCACGCCGGCTTGGAAAACACCATCAAATGGTATCAGGAAAACCGGGATTGGGTAAACCGAATTCGTTCTGGAAAATACCTTCAGTACTACGACCAACAATACGGAAACCGTTTAAACAACTAGCTGTTTTCAAAATACGCGTTCGAATTCGAAAAACGCATACTCGCGAAATCCATTATGAGTAGATTACAGCTGAAGAAGAAATCCTTGAGAGCATTATGAAAATCGCAGTTATTGGTACCGGGTATGTCGGTCTTGTCACAGGCACTTGTTTTGCTGAAAGCGGAAACGATGTGACCTGCGTCGATATCGATGAAACAAAAGTACAAAAACTCAAGGCGGGAGAAATCCCGATTTATGAACCCGGCTTGGAAGAAATGGTCAAGCGGAACGTCAAAGCCAGGCGGCTGTTTTTCACCACCGGCTATAAAGAAGCAATTCCGGACGCGAAATGCATCTTTATCGCCGTCGGTACGCCACAAACAGAGGATGGCTCTGCCAATCTAAGCAGTATCTGGAAAGTAGCCGAATCTCTGGCTCCCCTCTTATCAAAAGAGGCCATCGTTATTATTAAAAGCACAGTTCCGGTCGGCACGAACCGAAAACTGGCCGAGCAACTAAAGGCACTCACAGGTAGAGAAGTTGATGTCGCGTCAAACCCGGAATTCTTAAAAGAAGGTGCCGCGATTGATGATTTTTCTAAACCGGATCGCGTTGTTGTCGGAGCTTCACGACCGGAGGTTTCCGAGGTCTTGCACGAGCTTTACAAACCATTTTTGCGCACAGAACACCCTTTTCTATCCATGGAACTGGAAAGTGCCGAGATGACCAAATATGTCGCCAATTGCATGCTGGCGACAAAAATCAGTTTCATTAACGAAATGGCTAACCTCTGTGAGCGCGTGGGGGCCGATATTAATCAGGTACGCCGAGGCATCGGTCACGACCAGAGAATTGGCTTTTCATTTCTGTTCCCCGGAGTCGGCTACGGTGGATCCTGCTTTCCCAAAGACGTCTCAGCTTTAATCTCAGTTGCTAGAAACCAATCGATGGAACCCACCATCCTAAATGCTGTCGACCAGGTGAATACCGCACAAAAAAGAGTGTTGTTTGAAAAAATCAACCGTTACTTTAAAAGCGAACTGAAGGGAAAGACATTCGCCATCTGGGGACTGGCATTTAAACCCAAAACAGATGACATCAGGGAAGCTCCCTCTCTTGTCCTGATCGATCAGCTATTAGAAGCAGGAGCCACGCTGAAGGTCCATGATCCCGTGGCCATGGAGAATGTCAAAGCGAAATATGGGAATCAACTTTCTTACTTTGATCACCACTATGATACGCTTGATGATGCGGATGCATTAGTCATTGTCACTGAATGGAATGAATTCCGGCACGCAGACTTTGACTACATTCTCCACAAGCTGGCAACCCCTGTAATCTTTGATGGGCGTAATTTATATGATCCGGAAAGTATGAAACAGAAAGGAATCGAATACTTTGGAATCGGTCTCAGTTCTGTCAAAGAACAAACCTGATTCCACACCGCATCTGATTACTGATATACAAAACCCGAAATTCCTATAATCCTGCGAGGCACCATTTCGTCTAACCACGAACATCACCTTGACCGGTTACCTCTTGAAAGAATACAGCATGGACCACGAACTAAAAGATAAATGTACGGGAATCATGGATCGCATCCTCAAACTACGAGACTCTCTTTGACTATGCTGCCAAGAAAGAACGAGCTGCGGAAATCAATGAATTGATGGGCGCCGCCGGCTTCTGGGACAACCAGGAAAAGGCACAGGAACTGGTTACGGAAATGCGTCAACTGCAGTTGATTGTGAAGCCCTTAACTGAACTGATTTCCGGTGCAGAAGACCTCGAAGTTCTGCTGGAATTCATTGAAGAAGAGGGAAGCGAAGAAAGTATTCCAGAGCTTACCGCGACTGCAAATCGACTGGAAACATCCCTCGATCAACTGGAACTTCAGGCAATGATGTCGGCTCCTGAAGACGGCTCTGCCGCCTATCTCAGCATTCAGGCAGGAGAAGGGGGAACGGACTCGTCTGACTGGGCAGAGATGTTGCTGCGCATGTACCTGCGCTGGTGCGAACGCCGCGGGTTCAATGTCGAAATTCTGGATCGATCTGATGCAGAAGAAGCCGGCATCCGCAGTGCCACGATTCGCATAGAGGGCGATTACGCTTACGGCTATCTCAAAGGAGAAACCGGAAATCATCGTTTAATCCGCATCAGTCCCTTCGATTCCGCCGGACGTCGCCATACATCCTTTGCAGCCGTCGATGTCTCTCCGGACATGGGAGAGATCGCCGAAATTGAAATTAACTGGGAGCAGGACGTCCGCGAAGATACCTATCGGGCCAGCGGAGCAGGGGGGCAGCATATTAACAAAACGGATTCTGCGATCCGCCTGACTCACCTGGCATCGAACGTTGTTGTGCAATGCCAGAATAATCGCAGCCAGCACAAAAATCGGGCCGAAGCTCGCAAAATGCTCAAGGCAAAACTGTTTCAGATTGAACAGGAAAAACGGGACGCTGAACTGGCAGCAAAACGAGGCGGAAAATCCAAAATTGGATTTGGAGGCCAAACGGTTCGCAACTATGTGTTACACCCGGAACAGTATGTTAAGGACGCCCGCACCGGGTACAAAGCTGGTAATCCCGGTCCCATTCTAGACGGGGATCTGGACGGGTTCCTGGAGTCATTTCTCCGCTGGGGAATGACAGAAAATTAGTCTACATCAGCTTAAAAACGTGTTTTAAACTTTGAGACTGGAGAGAACATCATGCCGCGTAAAACAGTTAACTACATCGTTTTAAGTGCTTTGTTCCTGACGAGTTGCCAGAAAGTCGAACACCCTTCGCCTCCAGCAAAATCAAATGCAGAACCCCAGGCAAAAGAAGTGGTAACGGCGAAAACCAATCCGAAAACCACTGCCGAGCCTGCAGGCGAGATCATCCCTGAGACTGGCCTGACGGACGAAGAAATTGCAGCTGGCTGGATCGCTTTATTTGATGGACACAGCCTCTTCGGTTGGAAAGCCAATAATGACGTCAACTGGCACGTTGAGCAAGGTGTGATCAAAGCGGATTCTGGGAAACCCGGGCTGCTACTGACGACATCTCCTTTCGCTGACTATGAACTGAAATTTGATTTTCGTTTAACACCGGAAACAAATAGCGGGCTCTTTCTCAGAACGTTTTTTGATCCCAAGGACCCCGGCAAAGATTGTTACGAACTCAATCTTTGTGATCAGAAGACAGAATATCCAACCGGGAGCTTAGTCGGTCGCAGTAAGATCCAGGATCCCGTTCCCGCAAGTCAGGAATGGCAATCATTCGTCGTACGTCTGGAAGGCCCAAAAATTCAAGCTTCACTCAATGGGAAAGAAGTTCTGAATTTTACAGATACATCCAAGAACCTCCGTAAAGTTGGTTTTATTGGTCTCCAAAAAAATGAAGGCCCAATTGAATTTCGTAAGATCTATTTGAAGCCCTTGCGGATGTCGACTATTTTTAATGGTGTTGACCTCGCCGGCTGGCGTGTCGTCCCCGGTTCGAAAAGTAAATTTGAAGTCGTCGACAGTACGATTCATGTCACTGCCGAAAAGCAGGGCTACCTGGAGACAGAAGAAACCTGGGACAATTTTCTGTTTCAGGCAACAGCAAAATCCAATGGCACAGCGCTGAACAGTGGCTACTTCTTTCGTGCGATCAAGGGCTCTGAAAAGGGCATGGCCAATGGTTATGAAGTACAGATCCACAACGGAATCAAAGACAAAGACCGTACCAAACCAGAAAACGCAGGTACCGGTGCCATCTTTAGAAGAACCGAAGCCAGGCGAGTCGTCTCAAATGACAACGAATGGTTTACCACAACCCTTTCCGCTTACGGCTCTCATATCGCTGTCTGGATTGACGGCTATCAGGTGACAGACTGGAACGATACCCGAAAGCCAGATGAGAATCCCCGTAAAGGACTGCGACTGAAAGCAGGACATATCAGCCTGCAAGGCCACGATCCAACCACGGACCTCAATTTCAAAGATCTGAAAGTCAGCACTCTGCCTGTGGAATCGCCTTGACCTGCAAACTGCGATTGAGTGCCTGGAATAATTCCTGTTCGGGTGCCACTTTACAGATCACGGCTTCGATGCCCAGCAGTTTCGCAGCGGTGATGGTTTCCGGATGTGCCAGGCCCATCACTCCAACGATCGGAGCCACTAAGGTCCGTGTCTCCAACTGGTTCACTATCATTTCCCATGGGTCCAGATCGATCATCAATAGATCGATGGCCTCGTCGTTCATCGTGTTTGCAATTCGTCCTTCCCAGGAAACAATCCTCTCTTCCAGCATTTTCCGATAGGTACGGTCACCAGATTCGACTTGGATCAGAGGAGCTCCCCCTTCTGTATCGAATCGGAGTGAGCCGTCAGTGGCTTCAAGTTGAAAGATCTCATCTCTGCCTGCGGTCAGAGGAAACGCTGCTCGGCCTCCCCTGATAATCTCCCATTCCAATTTAAGCCGTGTCGAAACACAACGCGCGGGAACACGGATACCGAGAGGCCAGATCGTTCTAGTGCGACCATCGGCTTCACACCACACACCATAGCAGCAAACAAAGCGGGAAATAGGAAAACGGCTGACTAGATCAGACAATGTACGTGGTCCAAACTCATCCGGCCAGTTCTGACAAATCAGGATCAAATCGGGAAACGCCTCCTCGTCTGGAATTGCCTCCAGACTGGCACACGAAACAATCTGTGCGCCCCGGCAGATTTCACGAACTGATTCAAGTACAGATCGCATTTCACAGGTTTGATCGTTGCCAACAATCAGTACACACTTCTGCGGGGGGGTATTCATCAGCCAATGATTTCTCGTCAAATGAGCATAGAAGCATATTCTTTCAACATGCTTTATACCCTAAACTACCATTTTTAGAAAAGACCGCTCTCTGATTCGGTCCAAGATCGCTCAAGCCAGATCTCTCTTGCGAAAACTGTCATTTTTTGCCATAAATCACCCTGTTCTGCGTGGAACGGTTGCCGCCAGAAAAATCTGATAGCACAAGTAGTTACACCTTCGGCAATTTTAAAGTAGAAAAGGATTTCTTTACTTTGCTCGACCCTCCTTCCCCAGAGCTGTTAAAACGCTTAACAAAGTTCAAGCTCTGTACAGCAGCAGATCTGAGGCGTTGCCGGCGGCGCGTGAAGAAATTAGCTCGAGGGATTCCTGCGTTCGACTCGGTCTGGATTGATGCACTTGTCCAGGCACAGAAAATCACTCCTTTCCAGGCGCGCACTCTGGATTCGGGAACCCCAGAACGCTTAGTCGTTGGGCCCTATTTATTAGTTTCGGAATTAGGTCAGAGCCATAAATCCAGCACCTATGTTGCTAAAGCCCCTGAGAGCACGGAACTCTGTGCCTTAAAAATCACCAAGCCCCAATCTGAGAATCTAAATCAAATTCAGCAAAACTTCCAGAATCTGTTAAAACGCCTACAAGGATTGCAGCACCCGTCTCTAATCCTCCCACGAACCATCAAACAACTCCCCCAGCAATTCGTCATCATTAGTCGATATGGTCCCTCGACAACAGTCGCTGAGCTGCTGATCCGTAGAGGCCGATTTCCGGTGCAGGTCGTACTCGCCATTGGTGCTCAGTTACTCGATGCATTAGCGACGCTGGAAAAACGGAATGTGATCCACGGCGACATCCGTCCTTGGAATGTGCGACTTGCCACAGACGGAACTGCAGCACTGGTCGATACCGGTCTCGAACCGATCCTCTCGCCAGAGCTCACAATTCATTCTTCACTGCCACCGCGCTGTTATGATGGCATCGCACCGGAACTGATCGGCACAGGACAACACCCAAATTCACAAAGCGACCTTTATGCCCTGGGCTGCCTGCTCTGGGAACTGCTGGCAGGCAGACCTCCGTTTACAACCGGGGACCCGCTTGCCAAATTGGCTTGCCATCAGACCAAAACAGTCCCTGATATTCGCAGCTGGGCACCGGAAACTCCCACCGCGATAGCAGAGGCTCTGGTGAAGTTTATTGCCCCTGATCCACAGCAGCGTCCCGCCAACATGCAGGAGGCAAAAAAACTATGGCCCGCTCAACCGCAGTCTGCACGCAAACCCTTACTCAAATTTCACGCCTCATTTCAGAATCAGACACCCCGCGCACACGTTGATTTAACGTCTGGGAAAACGGGGCGACTCCCACTGATCGCAGCGCTGATTTTCGTACTTTCAGGTTTATCGCTGACGCTCCTTGATGAGGGAGCCCGTAGCCAGTTATTAAAAATCACCTCTCAGGTCTCATTCGATCCGCAGACTGTGACTGAGAATAAATCGACGCCCTCAGATGCGCATACCGCCAGTCCTTCTGCCACCGAGCAGATCAGCAGACAATTACTCCCTCCTCCAGATGAAAATGGGATCATTCAATTAGATTCGTTAACTCCTTATGAATCGACAAAAATCACAACCGTAGGCCCACTGACGATTAGAGGAGTCTCTGATGCCCCTGCAATCATTCATATCGAAGATGAAGCCTTCAGCGTTGTGGCAGAACAATTGCATCTGGAAAATGTAATTCTCGTCAGCCAAACCAGCAATCCCCAATCCCCAACGATTCCTGCACAAGAGAGACAACCTGCATCACTTTTAAACGTGACCGCACAAAGCCTGACTCTCAAATCCTGTTTCTTCGCACAACTGAATGATGAAAGCGATTCCGGAACACAAATCAACCGTAGTGCCATTTACTGGAAACCCATTGATGCACAACAACGTACCGGATGCCATTTAGAAATTCACAACACAGTATTCGCAGTAGCCGAGCATGCCATTTACCTCACTCATACTCCTCAAAACCTTGCTTTGAATAACTGTCTGAACATCACTTCACACTCCACGCTGTTCTTCGAACAGCCACCCGAAGTTGACCAGCAAATCAGCATCAGCCTGAAGCATCTCACTCTGCGAAAGTCGGGGCCTCTTCTTTTGTTTCACTGGCTTGATGAGAAAACCATTCCAGGGGCTATCCAAATCGAAAGCCAGGATTGTGTTTTCGACTTAGCGCAATCGCCCCTGATTCAGGTTCTGGGTTCGAAACCACCTGAAAACTGGCTTTCTTCTGTCGATCTGGCTGGAGAAGGTTCGGTCGCTTCCTCAGACATCCGGATCGCAGGCTGGCAGTCAACAGTAAAACAGCCTTTAGAGGAACTGAATACCACCAGTATGCTGATTGAAGGACTGTCGACCGGAAAGTTCAGATATGCAGCTCCGTTGAGCCTCGCTCCGGCTGACTCAGTGATTACAGAAGCGCAGGTTCCTCGAAAATCAGCACTTCCTCCCGGCATTCAAGCCGAAAGGTTCCCTGATTTCTTGTCTCGCCTACAATCACTTGAAAACTAAGAATCAGTCGGAAATATCTCTGAGTGCGCTCCTTGAAGGGAGCAGGGGGGATTGGTAATATCTCTTCCAGTCCTGTTGAAAACTTCTCAGCCGGGATTGACCCAATTAGAATCTCCCGACCTGAAAACGCACACGTTCAAATCTGATGTGACTATGAATATCGACCATGAGTATCGAACAGACATTTCCAGCGGCTGGACGCGTAAACATATTTTAGGACTGCAGGACCTTTCCAAAGACGAACTTAATATCATTCTCAATCAGGCTGCTGAGTTCAAACGCTTAGCTGCAATTGGTGAGACAAAACTAACTCCGCTCGCCGGTACAGTGGTTGCGAATTTATTCTTCGAACCCTCAACCAGAACCCGCATCAGCTTCGGACTGGCTGCAAAGCGATTGAGCGCAGATACCGTCGACTTTACGGCATCTGGCAGTAGCCTCTCGAAAGGGGAAAGTTTTGTCGACACTGCCAAAACAATCGAAGCCATGGGTGTTTCTTACGTCGTTGTCAGACACAAAACTCCCGGCGCCCCACAGCTCCTGGCCCAACATCTCGATGCCAACATTCTGAACGCCGGCGACGGCACTCATGAACACCCTACGCAGGCTCTGCTCGACATTTTCACCATCCGGGAACACTTTGGTAAAATTGAAGGCCTGACAGTCACACTGGTCGGCGATATTCTTCACAGTCGGGTTGCCCGCTCCAATATTTGGGGACTCAAAAAATTGGGAGCGCACGTCATTGTCTGTGGACCGACGACCCTCATGCCCACCGAGCTTTCCCAATTGGATGTTGAAGTTTCTAACAATCTCGACGACGTCCTTGATCGTACGGACTGCCTGAATCTGTTGCGAATTCAGTTTGAACGACAGCGAGGACACTTTTTTCCCTCGATCCGCGAATACGCGCACCTGTTTGGAATGAATAAACAGCGAATCAGCAAAGCTAAAGACGATGTGTTGATCCTGGCACCAGGCCCCATCAACCGTGGTGTTGAAATCACCCCCGACGTGGCTGATGGTCCGCATTCTGTTATTCTGGGACAGGTCAGTAACGGTTTAATCATTCGCATGGCCTGTCTCTACCTACTCCATCTACAGCGTACTGCCTCCTTGGGAATTCCAGGATGAAATCGATTCTAATCAAAAATGGCCGCATCATTGATCCCTCACAAAATCTAGATGTGCAGGGCAATTTGCTGATTGAAGATGCTAAAATTAAAGGCCTGTGTGAAGCGACTACGACGGCAGACGAAGTCATTGATGCCACAGGGCTGATCGTCAGCCCGGGGTTGATTGATCTCCATGTTTCCCTCTGCGAACCCGGATTCGAAGAGGATGAAACGATTGAAAGTGGTACTGCAGCCGCTCTGGCAGGTGGTGTCACATCACTGGGCTGCCTGCCAAACACTTCCCCCGTAGTGGATGATCGTTCTTCAGCAGAATTCATTCTGCTACAGGCCGAACGTGCCGCCAATTGCCACGTGTTCCCTCTGGGGGCAGCAACCAAAAACAACGAAGGGAAAGAACTCGCAGAAATCGGACAACTGGTTGCCGGCCAGGCCGTGGGCTTCACAGATGCAGATCATCCCATTGAAAACGCCGAGATCATGCGGTGTGCGCTGGAATACACGCGGATGTTCGACCGCCCGATATTGAATCGCCCCCAAGTGCCCGATCTGACCGACAAAGGCCAGATGCACGAAGGGTTTCATTCTACGGTCCTGGGATTAAAGGGAATCCCGGCAGCAGCAGAAGAAATCATGGTCAATCGTGATATCGCACTGGCAGAGCTGACTCAGGGACGCATCCACCTGATGTGCATCTCAACCCAAAACAGTGTCGCCCAGATCCGCCGCGCCAAACAGGCAGGCATCCAAGTGACGGCCGATGTCACCCCCCATCATCTGACTCTGACCGACCAGATGCTGGAAACCTACGACCCCAACTACAAAGTTCTCCCCCCTCTGCGTTCTCAGGAACATATCGATGCCCTGATCGAGGGACTCAAAGATGGTACGATTGACGTGATCTGTTCGGATCATACTCCCCACGCCTCTGAGAAAAAAACCGATGAAATCCTGGGAGCCGACTTCGGAATTATCGGGCTGGAAACCCTGCTTCCGGTCTGCATTCAGAGCCTGATTATTCCAGGACATTTATCATGGTCAGAACTCATCAGCAAGCTGACATGTGGTCCGGCAAAGATCCTGGGCCTCTCAAAAGGGACATTGGCCGATGGTGCCGACGCGGATGTCACCCTGATCAATCCGGAAATCAAATATCAGCTGGAGCCGGCTCACCTGAAATCATCTAGCCAAAACACCCCTTTTCTCGGACAAGAACTGCAAGGCAGGGCGGAAATCGTCATTGTCTCCGGCGAAGTTCGCTATCGTGCGGAAAATTAAAAACTTCGACACACAAATTGATCGAAGTTGACGTTCCCCTTAGTATCATCGACAATAGAAGCAGACTTTGGGGTAGCCTGATTGCTTCCAATGGTTCCAAAATCTCTTCAATTAAGCCGGGTTCGGGGTCAATCTATTCTGATTAATCGCTATACTTTTGCTGATTCGTACACAATTCTCTTTCATTGCTTCAATCAAGATCTTGCTTTTCTTTCGTAGGATAAACGAGGATAATGAGAGAGAATCCGAAAATCAGATAATAAAGCCACCAAACCTTTATTCATGACAGAACTTGAGTTTCACTATGCGAAACAAATTATTGATTTGTAATGATTTCCCGCAAAATACCGGTATGATCGGCTGCTTGTTGCTGACAGCGACTTTGCTGTTGCATGGCTGCGGGGCAGAGACATATGAGCAACGACTGAAAGAAACAGCTAAGTATTTCACGTATCAAGATGCCCGAAACCAGGCACTATCCTCCATCTGGTCTTCTCCCGCAGTGAGCCTGAGGGTCCCCATCGAGTTCGAACAGATCAACGCCCCGCTAGTTGCGCCCGTTGCCACTTCGGAAGATTCTGAAGCTGAAGTTCCCGAAGCAACTCCAACGGTTGATCCCAGACAACCTGACTATGCTGATCTTGTTTTACCTGGGCTGGAAGGTGCCTGGCGTATGGAGGTCCCCGTCGATCTCGACAATGAAATCGTCGACCGTCCAGCCTATCTCTATGTTCTCAGCAACTACAGTCTGCTGAAGGAAAAAAACATGGACGACGCTCTTGATTTCTTCAATGCTGTCAACAATCAAATCGCGAGTGCATTTAACCAATTTATCAATAACGAAGATTTTAAAATAGAACGCTATCCAGAAGGAAAAGGATACATTGAGCCGAAATCATTTAATGTTGGGGAATTCAAACCTGAAATGCCAATTGACGGAGTCCCGTATCAATTCCAGATTTTCCAGGTTGAAAGTGGTAATAATCAGTTGGTGATTCTGCT
Organism: Gimesia alba; assembly: GCF_007744675.1. Lineage (NCBI taxonomy): Bacteria > Pseudomonadati > Planctomycetota > Planctomycetia > Planctomycetales > Planctomycetaceae > Gimesia > Gimesia alba. Next base: position 3,234,922 of record NZ_CP036269.1, on the reverse strand, counting down.
CGTAGCCCCTGAAAACATTACAGGCAGATCTCAAATCAATGAGCATATGAAGTATAGTCTGGAGACTGTCGAATTCGTGTCACCTCAATCCGGTAGTGGCCGATCCGATTCAGCAGCGAGAAGTAGTAAGTTTTAAGTAGAAACTGATTAATTGATTCAGTGCCAACTGAATTCTCCGTCCCTTTCTGATTTAAAGATGAGTCTTTCCAATAGATCTATCTAATCTATGTCATTAATTCACCCTGGTTTATTAGTTGGAATTTTTCTTGCAATAATCCCGGTGATTTTACATTTTCTGCTACGGTCAAAACCCAAAAAACTGATCTTCCCTGCGCTGGCATTGTTGCAGCGGCGAAAAATTCAAAACTCCCGGCGGCTGAAGTTACGACATTTGTGGCTATTATTATTACGAATTCTCGTCATCACAGTCATCGTCATCGCATTGGCCAGACCCGCACTCCCCCCCGCCAATTACAATTTTTCGACATACGAACTGGTAATGCTGCTAACGATCACCTCGATCGCGATTCTGACTTACGCGTTCTTAATGCGACGCTTTCAACAACAAAGACTCTCACAACAAACCTTAAATACCAAACGCACATTTTTAAGAGGCGGAGTGGGAGCCACCGCTTTTCTTCTCTTAGTTTTGCTGGTGCTCTGGCCTTACCAGCGGCGTATCTTCGCTGAAATATCAGAACCACTGCCTGCCGTCGCAGAGAACATTCCGGTAACGGCAGTCTTTTTGTTTGACACCAGCCTCAGCATGGATTATCGACAGGAAAATCGTTCCCGACTTGATCAGGCAAAAGAAATCGCCAGCCAGCACTTGAGTAATCTGCCGTCCCAAAGTCGCGTCTCGGTCCTGAATAGTAGCAGTGAGGATATCTCCCCCTATCAATCAGATCTGTCTGCGGTTCAGTCCCGAATCAAATCTCTGAAAACCTCTGCATACTCACTCTTCCTGGATGACCGCGTACGCACCGCCATCAACCGCCAGGAGGATGACTTCAAACGCAGTCAGGCTGAACAACAGACATCAGCATCAGCACCTGCAGGTTCAGATCAGTATATCAGAGAAATTTATCTCTACACCGATCTTGCCCGTTCCGCCTGGAGAAGCCAGCCTTCACAGTTAATCAAACAGCAATTAGAAAAATTAAAGTGGCTGGGTATTTATGTCATCGATGTGGGAGTCACGAATCCACAAAATATTGGCATTTCACAAATCAAACTCTCACGCGAATCCGTCACGTTGGGAAATTCCGTTTCCTTAAAAACCGAAATCGTTTCATCTGGTATCACAGCCGAAAATACACTCCTGGAGCTCTTCACCCAAAATGAAAAGGGCCAGCTGATCAAACGGGACCAAAGACCACTGTCTACAGTTAACTCCGAAACAGATACCTCAGAGTCGAACAGTACCACTGCATCGAACAGTGGATCGCAACTGGAAATGAATCTTCCCAATATCAGTCAACGCATTACGCAAGGGGAATTGCGGATTACGTCATCAGACCCCTATCTTCCGGATGATGTGCGGTACTTTACTATTGTGGCAGAACCTCCGCCAAGAATTTTGATCGTCAGTCCTGATCTCAATTCGGCACAATTATGGAGTGATGCACTGGCCCCGGAAAAACTCGTGTCGCTCAAGAAAAACCGATATCAATGTCAAGTCGCTTCACTGAATGAAATTGAGACGCTCCCGTTAGAACAATATGCAGCCATTTATCTGATCAATCCCCCGGCGTTGCCGGAAACCGATTGGCGACTCTTTCGCGAATACACTGAGAATGGAGGTGGCGTCTGTTTCATCTTAGGAAGTGACGGCGACGCTCCCGAATCAATGATCGTCTCCTTTAACTCAAAACCAGCCCAGAAACTGCTTCCTCTGGAATTGCTGGGATCACTCAAATTCATTCCACCTGAGTTTTTAGACCTGGAGAATAATAAGCACTCTCTGTTTTCTTATTTTCAAAACCTGGGAGGAACAGCAGAACTCTCTTCAATGGAAGTCAGCCGATACTGGCGTGTGCAACCTGCGAATCGAGGTCAAGTGATTGCAACCTATACGGATTCCAGGCTTTCTCCTGCGATTGTGGAACAACCAGTGGGGCAGGGAAAAGTCGTTGTCATTACAACGGGAGTTGATTCCCAAGGCTGGAGTCAGCTTTTATTCGCACGCTGGTCGTACCTGGCATTCGCCGATCAATTGACCCGCTATCTGATTCACACCAAGTCAAACCGAACAAATTATCTGGCTGGAGAAGTGGCCAGTTACCAATGGCCCGCATCCGTTTCTCCCCCGCAATCCTTTTTATTAAGAACACCGGATTTAAAACAGTTGCCGATTGATGTCAAATCTGGCGCACATCAGGTTTCCATTCCCGAAACCAAAATTGTCGGCCATTATCAACTGAGTGATAATTTCAGTAATCAGACTCGCTTATCAACAGGGTTCAGCGTAAACGCATCACCCGGCGAAAGTAATTTCCAGCCTCTTACTATCGAAGAACTGGATCAGATTTTCGGTAAAAATCGCTATAGCCTGACGCGTGATATGGAGGGACTCAAACGAACCATTCGCACGGGGCGACTGGGAGTCGAAGTCTTTCCACTGCTGACAACCGTGCTTTTGATCTTTTTCTGTCTGGAACATTTTACAGCAAACTTTTTTTATGAAGTTGATCAATCAGCTGAAGCGTCTTCCTGATACCAACGGCAGTCTTCTCGTCTGATAGTTATTTTTTTCGAATCAGTTATGAAACCAATTTTTGAACCAATCTGGTCTTGGCCAATGATGATTCTGATCATCATCGCGCTGATTTCGTTGGTTCTTGTCACATACCCCCCTCGGGTAAAACATTTATCCCCCCAGTTGCGGCGCGCATTGATTGCACTGCGACTGTTCACTGTATTTTTACTCGTCTTCATGCTGCTGCGTCCCGCCATCGAATTGACTGATAAAACAACCAGACAGTCCTGGTTGTACATTCTGGCAGATTCCAGCCGCAGCATGCAGACCGAAGATGGCCCGGGCAGTGTCACGCGACGAAATGAACTGGTCAAAACGCTGAATTCAGTCAAACCGCTGATTGAAAATATGGATAAAAATATAGGAATCAAACGCTTTGATTTCTCTAAAGAACTGATCCCCGTCGAAGAATTCACTCAAGAGGCGACAGGAGAACAGACTGCGATAGGCTACTCTCTGGAAACCATTTCCTCACAGCTACAACAGGAACAGCTTGTTGGCCTGTTATTACTTTCTGATGGGGCAGAACGAACGCTGCCTCCATATGATATCAACGTTAGATCACAGGCCAGCTACTTTGGCGATTCAGGCATCCCGATTTACACAATTGGCTTCGGTTCTTCGACCCTACAGGACACGACGTTAGATCTGGTTCTGGAAAGCCTGGTCATTGATCCGCTGGTATTTGAGAAAAAGACGACCCCAATCAGCGTAAAAGTACGCAGTCTCGGTGCTGAAAACCGCGACCTGACCGTGCGGCTACTGGTGGAAGATCGCACGGGTAAGAAAAATGGGGAAGCAGGCCAGATGATTCCCGCGCCGGCTTTGAGTAATTCGCGGGTCATAACACAGATTCATCCGACCCAGAACAATCAGCTCGATACAGTAGAACTGTTCTGGACACCAGAAATACCGGGCGAATATAAAATTGCTGTCGAAGTGGTGCCGCTGGAAGGTGAAATCAAACAGACCAATAACCGCCTGGAAACAATTGTCACCGTGCAAAAAGGGGGCTTACAGGTCGCCTATTTTGATTCACTGCGTCCGGAACAAAAATTCATCCGCTCAATGAATGACCCCAAGATCCAGCTGGACTATTTCCCAATCGGAAGTGGTTTTTCCGGCAATCCCAAAACAATCAATTTGAATTTGAATGACCTCACGAAATACGATGTCTTTATTATTGGAGATGTTCCCGCCGAACTCCTCGGGCCAACTGCAATTCGCAAAATTGCTGCCCGGGTCGATCAGGGAGCCGGCCTGTTAATGACGGGGGGATACCACAGTTTCGGACCGGGAGGCTACGCAGATACACCGCTGGATAACTTCATCCCGGTTCAAATGCGCGCCAGTGAAAAACAGGCGGGCAATAATATCGCCAAAGATCTGCACTATTTTCAGGACCTGAAAATGGTCCCGACGTCATTAGGTTTACAAAGATACGTGATGCAGCTGGACAGTTCTGCCGCCGCTAATCAGCGTATGTGGAATTCTCTGGCTCCCCTGAAAGGGGCAAACCGTTTAAGAAAAAAACACGACTTGGTGGAAGTCCTGGCTCAATCCTCGGGCAATGAAGCGGTGCCACTCCTGTTTGCCTCTGACGTCGGAGGCGCACGAGTGATGGCATTTGCCGGAGACACGACTTTTCAATGGTTCCTCTCCGGCAATCGCAGAGAACATGAACGATTCTGGCGACAGATGATTCTCTGGTTGGCTCATAAAGAAAATGATACAGAACAGAGCGTCTGGGCACGCGTCTCTCCCAGAAACGTCCCCCCTGGAGCACACGTTCCGATACAATTCGGTGCACGTGATGCAGAAGGCAAACCTGTTTCCGATGTCAAATTCACCGTCCAGGTGAAAGGTCCTTCCGGAAAATCCAGTCAGATGGAATCAATGAGCACGGGCGAATCATCATCAACGACATTTTCACAAACTAAAGAACCAGGCGATTACTGGGTCACTGTACATGCCGAAAAAAATGGTGTCTCTCTTGGATTTGACGCCACGACCAGGTTCATCGTCGATCCCCGCGACCTGGAATTAGACAACCCCGCAGCCGACTATTCATTGCTGGAAACAATTGCTTCTCTTTCCGGGGGCAGTGCGCTTCCGCCCGAAGAACTGGAAAGTTTTCTGACACGCATGAATAAAGAGAAATCATGGAACAACGGCCTGATAAGGTACAGACGGATATCACTCTGGGATAACTGGTATTTCCTGGGACTGTTCGTACTGATGCTTAGCGGGGAATGGTTTTTACGAAAAAAGAAGGGGCTGGTTTAACAGCTATTGAGGATTTGTTTACAAATCTCCCGAAAAAAACGGCAAAAACGAATCTCGCGAAAAATTCCGGAACATTAATACCACAGCTGGCGTCGATCATTCTATAATGGTAACGGGAGAACACGCAGGGGTTTCTTTTTCAAAGACAGGCATTTCATGTCAACGGCATCTGAATCGTCATCATCAACAGAAAATCGATCTGGACATTACGCCAAGTTCGATGAATACGTGGATTATCAGGTTTCGAAAACGGGCTCCCATATCAAAGCCAACGACCTGCTGACCACCGCCGTGGGGATCTCGACCATTTTTCTTGGCTACCTGCTGATTTTTGTCGTCAGCGACCACTGGCTCATTAAAGGTGGGTTTGGACATTCGGCCCGTTTACTGATGTTGGCAGGTGTCGTAATTGCCTGTTTGGGCTGGGCAGTCTGGAAACTCGTCTTGCCCTATTTCAAAAAAGTAACACGCCTATATTCAGCACACGCATTGGAACAGACTTCCGAAGAGATGGAAGGCTCACTACTGAATCTGATCGATTTGAAAAAATCAGAACGCCCCGTAAATCCAGAGATCATCAACTCACTGGAAAAGAAAGCCGCTTTAACACTTTCCAAGACCGACACCGATCAGGCCGTCGATCGTCGTCCCTTAATGCGACTTTCGTATGGACTATTGGCCGTTGTGGCTCTTTTATGCTTCTACGCCTTGTTCTCCCCCAAAGAAATATGGCCTTCGCTTTCTGCAGCGATGTCGTTTTCCCCACAGAGAGAATTTGCCACACAAACTCAAATCAATTCCGTCACACCGGGAGATACAGAAGTTCTCTCAGGTAGTCAACTGGAAGTGATCGTTGATCTACGCGGCGAAGTCCCTGAGAAAGTCGTCCTTTATTACACGTCCAGCGACCAAGGCAGAGTCAATGAGCCTGTCACGCTACGCTCGATGGATGACACATTAAAACGTTATCAAGGTGTGATTGTGGGCGTGAATGGCCGAGGCATCCGACAGGATTTAACCTACCATGTCGAAGCAGGTGACGCTGTTTCTGAAGAGTACCAGGTCAATGTGATCCAACCGCCGTCCGCCACAATCCATTCGGTTCGGTATGAATACCCCCAGTACATGAATCTCGTACCGGTTGAACAGCCCGGCGGGGCCATTGATGCCTGGGAAGGGACAAAGGTCACCGTTGACGCGACCACGAATATGCCGATCACTTCATTCGAAGTACTATTCTCGGATGAAGAAGATTCTGAGTCCCTGCTGGAGGAATTCCGGGTCGAGAAAACCATCGAAAAGAACACGATTACCGCATCCTGGAAATTAAAGCTGCGTGCCGATGGCAGCTTCCCCCACTTCTATCAGATCAAATGCCGGAACGAAGCAGGGCAGACAACGCTTTCACCGACAGTCTATCCACTGGTGATTCGCCCCGATTTACCTCCGGAAATCACCTTACTTTCGCCAAAACAGGATTTGAAACTTCCCGCCAATGGCACAGTTCCCATTTCTGTCGCAGCGGAAGATCCGGATTTTAAAATTCGCTATCTCAACTTGAGAGTCGACAAAGAACAAATCCGGATTCTGGATAAAACCATTTTTGAAGGCGCTCAGCAGAGTGTGGGATTGAACCATGATTTTGCCTTGGAGCGTTTGCGTCTCACTCCAGGAGACACCATTTACTTCTGGGTAGAAGCCCGCGACAACAAACATCCTTCAGGAAACCGGAAAAACACACCGAAAATCAAAATTGATATTTTAGAACCCGTCTCACGAGAAGAAGCCCAAAAACAGCTTCAGGAACAAAAGCAAAAATCGGCGCAAGAAAAACAGAAATCAGATCCACAGCAGAAAAAACAGCCAAAGCAGGGAGACAGTAAAGAGTCACAGCCCGGGAATAAACCCGCTTCGCAGCCAATGCCCAACCAATCAGAGAAAGGCAAGTCCGGTGAAGAGGGCTCCAAGGAAGGGAACCAGAGCAAAGAAGGAACGGGTCAGAACAAACCTGACAAACAAGGCCAACAGCAATCAGATCCGAATAATCCACAAAAACCCAAGGATTCAGGCGCTAAGCCGAATCAACAAAATTCGGAAGAGAAACAAGGCTTGGATAGTGACGGCAAAGACGATCAGGAAGCAATCAAAAAGATCTTGGAACAATTGAAAAAAGAAGGACAACAACCAGAGCCAGACTCAAATCAGAAACAACCTGGTTCCGAGAAATCAGAACCCGGTGATTCGTCTGCAGATCAAAATATGCAGGATCAGAAATCGTCAAGCTCTTCACAAAAACCAAAACAATCTCCTTCAAAATCATCCGAGAATTCCCAAGGGACTCCTGATGGTTCAGAAAACAAGAATTCCGCAGCCCAGCCTTCATCCAAGTCAAACAAGCCGGATCAAAATCCAAAAGGAGAACAGAAGCCCAATCAAAGTGGCCCGGTGCCCCAAGGAAAAAAAGAACAGTCTGAACCTACCAATGATGCAATGAAGACAAAATCAGACGAGAAGACCGGAGGCAAAGGAACGCCCCAACACGATCCCAATGCGAAGCCCGAGAAAAGCAGTCAGAATGTAGAGCGGGATCCTAAAGACAAACCCGCAATGCGGCCTGGCAAAAAAAATGAGTCTCAAACGAATAACTCGCAACAAAAACCCAATCCGGATGGCAGTCAGAATCCCTCATCAGAAAAACCGGGCGATCCTACGAAAAATAAACCTCAGGACGGCATGAGAAAACCGGCGAATTCAAATCAGAATCCGTCACCTTCAGGTCAGCAAAAACCATCGAATCAGAATCCATCCAAACAAAAACAAGACCAGCCCGATGGTTCGAATGAACCTCCAAAAGGCAAAAATAATCCCACTGATCAAAAATCAAAACGGCCTCAAGATGGGGAAAGTGGTAACAGTTCGCAGAACGACCAGGGACAGTCTGGCAGTAAACAGTCAGGTAAAGGTGATTCCACTGGACAAAAAGGGAATCAGGAACCGGGCTCCAAGAAAGAGGCATCCGACTCCAAGCCGTCTATGGATCAAAACCAGTCCGGCAAAAAGAGTGGACAGGAATCGTCGGGAAAAAGCAAATCCGGAGCAGGCAAAAAAGGCTCCCAATCCAGTGAGAAGGGCGGCTCTTCACAAGGGCAGGGCTCCGGCAAATCCAAAAGTGATCCAAAGTCGGGAGCTGGCTCCAGCACAGGATCGAAATCAAATGATCCTCAAGGAAGCAGTGCCACGAACGGAGGGGCAAGCAGTGCCGAAGGAGATTCGAATGCGAGTTCAGGACAGAGCCCCAGTCTCCCCGATGCCGAAGATGCCAATCTGGAATATGGTAAGGAAGCCGCCAATCTGGTTCTAAAACGAATCAAAGATGAACTCAAACGCAAAGACGTGGATCAGGATCTGCTAAACGAACTGGGCTGGACCAAAGAAGAAATGCAGAAGTTTTCTGAACGTTTGCAAAAGCAACTCCAGACACCAGACAACAAACAAATGACACCGGAATCACTGGCTCGGAAACGTCAGTTTGAAGAGATGTTAAAATCACTCCAACCCGCTTCCCGTGCAGCCCAACGCGAGCGAACAAGCACACGCAAACAAACCAATGAAAGCCTTGGACCCCGTCGACTACCGGTTCCCGAAGAATACCGGGAAGCCTACGAGGCATTTACTCGAGGCCTATCAGAGAAAAAAGTACCCGCTGACAAATAAACCTGCTTATGATAAGAGCAGTTCCAGATCGTCGCTCGACAGATTCTTGAGTACGCTCTGATTTTCTTCCAGAATCGCGTCTGCCAATTCCCGTTTCTGCTGCTGCAGCTCAGTAATCTTTTCTTCAACCGTATTGCGGCAAATCAGTTTGTAGGCAAAGACACGTTTTGTTTGCCCAACTCGATGCGCCCGGTCGATGGCCTGAGTTTCCACAGCCGGGTTCCACCAGGGATCGAGAATAAATACATAGTCGGCGGCTGTCAGGTTCAACCCTAAACCTCCGGCTTTCAAACTGATCAGGAAGACACCACAGTCTTTATCTGTCTGAAATCGATCGACGCGCTCCTTGCGGTCACGAGTCTGACCATCCAGGTATTCGTAGACCACATTTTTCTGATCCAGATGCTCCTGCACAATGGACAACATGCTGGTAAATTGCGAGAAGACAAGTGCTTTATGACCTTCTTCAATTAATTCTTCCAGATGCGGGATCAAAACATCCATTTTCGCGGAGGCATCCAGAGCCTGACCACGTTCCAGGAGAGCAGGGTGGCAGGCTGCCTGCCGCAGACGCAGCAGGGCTTCCAGTACATGGATTTTGGTCTTACCCAGCCCCTTCGACTCCACCATGCCCAGAATCGAGTCACGGTAGTGCTGTCTAAGTTCGTCGTAAAGCCGAGATTGATCTTTACCCATATCGCAGTACAAGGTCTGTTCTACCTTTTCAGGCAACTCGTTCGCGACCTGCTCTTTGGTCCGTCTTAAGATAAAAGGCCGCAATGCATTTCCCAACAGAACACGTGCATTCTTATCTTCAATATCATTCGTATACGCTTTAAATACAGAACTGCGTCCCAGCATCCCTGGATTGAGAAATTCAAAGATCGACCAGAGATCACCCAAATGGTTTTCAACGGGGGTACCACTTAATGCCAGTCTATGTTTTGCCTGGAGCAGGCGTGATGCTTTCGCGACCTGTGATCCTGAATTTTTAATCATCTGAGCTTCGTCGAGAACAGCATAGTCAAACTGGATATCCTTTATCTGCGTAATATCCCGACGCATGGTTCCATAAGTCGTTAATACCAGATCATAGTCCGTTAATTGTTCAACCAGCTTACTTCGGTCCCCCCCCGCGTATTCAATCACTTTCAGTTCCGGGGTAAACTTCGCTGCTTCTTGAATCCAGTTAAACATCAGCGATTTCGGGACGACTGCTAAAGAAGGGAGATGTTCCTCACGTGCATGTTTGCGTCTTAGCAATAAGGCAAGTAGCTGAACCGTTTTACCCAGCCCCATATCATCAGCCAGACAGCCTCCAAAGTGGAAATCCTGTAAAAACTGAAGCCACCCTAAACCTTCGAGTTGATATTTACGTAATCCCCCCTCAAATCCAGCAGGTTCCTTATCGATAGAAATCCCCGAGAAGGAACGAATTTTCTCACGAATCTCGTCAAATTTCTCGTCCGTTTCGACGAATTCCTGAGCATTGAGCAGTGCATCCAGCAGAGCTACCTGATTGGGTGCAAAGCGAAGATGATCTTCGTCGGTGACTCCAATGCCGGCGAGAATCCCATACTGTTCGATCCATTCTTCCGGAAGAATCCCCAGAGAACCATCGTCGAGTCTGATGGAAGAATCACCGCGTGCCAATGCGGAAAGAAGTTCTGGAAATTGAACTGTCTGGCCTTCAAAATCGATGTCTGCATGCAGTTCAAACCAGTCAATACCTGACTGAACTTTGAAGAGCATATTTGTTGGCTGATGAACCTGTTTTCCGTCTGCCCGAACAGCCCAGCCTTCTTTGATCAAATCTCGAACCGCATTGCCCAGATCGCGCGCGGAGATTTCAACGTCGCGCCCTTGAATCCGACGATCTAATAACCGGCGAAATCCACTGTCCTGCAGCAGAGTCCAGGCCTTCGATTCTTTTTCTCGATCTCGGAGGATACAACGTTTTTCCTCTCGATCAACGATGGCCCATTGCGTACTTGAACCAGAAACTAGGTGCTCCAGATAGTTAAAATGGACTTCCCCGTACAGGCGGTCCTGTTGCCAGCGTTTTTTCTGAGGGGAATGAATTAACAATTCAGGCTGAGGCTCACAGGTAACTTCCTCAAGATGCAATTCATCCGGTAATTCCAGTCTGGGCAAAACCGGCATATCCAGTAGGCGATCAACCAGTTCCTGTTGTTCTCCATCGTCCACTTCAATCGTCTGGTTCTGCTGGATCATTTTAATCCAGGGAAACGCATCATAATCTTCCAATGGTGTAATCTTATCGTGAGTTAAGACCAGACCACCCGCAACGATCAATCGAGCCGAGGAAATTTCCAGAACTTCATCGCCGCGTTTTAAATGACCGCTCAACTTCCAGTTGGATTCATTCCTGTCCTGCTGGACTCCCATACAAAATTCCCAGGAATTCTCACCATCCCAGATGAGCGAATCAACATCATCAGGCTGACGGTCCATGTAACGAACATGCCCCGTTCCACACATCAGAGGCAAGATTAATTCGCACAACTCAAAGGGAATCCGATATCGAAAAGCTGCCACTTGCGTCTCGGTCTGCTGTGCCCTCCAGTTTGTTCGTTCGGGAGTCCCTCCCGAGAGGTAAGCAAGAATCCGGCGATCATCTTCATGTTCGACTTCTTGCAGTTGACCTGCCTTCAGTTTGAGAGGCTTTAGTTTACCCCACTGACCATTCGCCCGACGTTGTCGTTGAGAAGTCTGAACGACAAGTTGCCCTGACTCCTGACTCTCTTCGATATCAATCTCATAGAAGATTTCACGTTCCTGCTGCGTCGTCTTCGAGAGGACCGGCGCCATTACAAACTCATTCTTGAGTTCGACTAACCGCGATTCCCATTCACGCAAGCGGGGCTTTGAAGAAACAGCAGTCGACTGGCTGCTACCAGATTTTGTCTTTCTTGATCGCGGACTTCCGATTTCAAAGTCTGCCGGCATCGAGAAGTCTAAATCATCCGCTTCGTCATCAAATGAGAGCGGTGCATTTTCGATGATAAACGGAGGAATGTAGCCCGGTTTAACAGCTCCAGTCAGATAACCTGCTTCATCAACGGCCAGAATCGAAGCCCAAAGATGCTTACAGACATTGAATTTTTGAAACTGATCGCAGGTACAATATGTCTTTAAGTTGCCGTCATCCCGTGATAATTGTGTCTGATATTCGACACCATCACGGACAACGGCAAAGATATGATCGGCTGTAATTCGAGTCAGTTCAACACGTTCCGCTTCAATATAAGCGGCACCGCGAAAACGGATATCTGCACGAAATTGATTTTCAAGCAACTCTGCCAACGTCATGGACGGCCTCCTGCCTGATCCCAAAACGCAATTCGCATTCTTGAGACTCTCTCATTTATCTGCATAAGTCAGTCCTGAATCGATCTTGGACCAACGATATTATCGGTCGGAACATAATATTTCTGATCTTTTGACTTTCACAAAAAAAGTCGAAAAGGCCTGCCAGGGATAACTGAGAGATCTCCCTCAACTCCCCACCAAAGCGCATCTTACGAGGTTACTAGATCTACGCTGCTTTTGACCAGTCAATCTGGTCGGTTTTCTCATGAATTTTCGACTTCCATGAAAAAAGAATGTGAACATTCCATTATCTCAAAGAGTCTCTGAAGTTCATCCCCTTGAGACTAGGCGAATCTTAAAAAGTGTGATATACGACTTTCACAGAAGGCTAAGTCGTTTCACTTTTTGCAAAACATATTTATATAATTAGTTTTCATTGTTAGCTCGTCCAAATTTTGAAGCAGAATCGGCAGGCGCGAGCTCATCTGAAAGCATGATTGTCAATGGAAAATCTTCATCAAACCCTCAGCGAACAGGAAGTGATTCAGTGGTTTGAATCAAATCTCCCTGTCGAAGACTATCGGAATAAAAGCATCCTCCTGATCGTTCCGGATGCAACTCGGACTGCTCCGTTACCACTTCTTTTTTCGACATTCCATCGTCTACTCAGCCCTGTCGCAAAACGGATTGATGTCCTGGTTGCTCTGGGTACACACCCTCCGATGCCCGAAGCGGACATTTGCCGCTTACTTGGAATTTCCGAGAACGCCAGACAAGCCGAATACAACGAAGTCGGGCTTTATAACCACGAGTGGGACAACCCTGACAGACTCACAGAAGTTGGTACTCTCACAAAACAGGAGACCTCAGAAATTTCCTCGGGGCTTCTGGAAATGGAAGTCCCGGTCACGATCAATTCGCGGATCAAGGATTACGATTTGCTGCAGATTATGGGGCCTGTTTTTCCACATGAAGTGGTCGGTTTTTCGGGTGGCAGTAAATATTTCTTCCCTGGAATCTCTGGTCCGGATCTGTTGAATTTTTTCCACTGGCTGGGCGCGTTGATAACCAACGTCGGAATTATCGGAGTTAAATCGACCCCTGTTCGTGAAGTTGTCAATCGATCAGCCGCGATGATTCCAAATGAGAAACGCTGCATCACCTTTGTCGTCGCTCCCGACAGTTCGCTGTATGGTCTGTTTTATGGCACACCAGAAACGGCCTGGGAATCTGCCGCTGATTTATCCGGTCAGATTCATATCAAACGCAAGCCTCGCCCGTTCAAGCAGGTTCTGTCTTGTGCCCCTCTCATGTACGATGAATTATGGGTCGCCGGAAAGTGTATGTACAAGCTGGAACCGGTTGTCGCAGATGGGGGTGAGTTAATTATCTACGCACCTCATATGAAAGAAATTTCTATCACGCACGGCAAACTGATTGAAGAAGTCGGTTATCATGTTCGTGATTACTTTACAAAACAGTGGGACCGGTTCAAAGATTATCCTTGGGGAATTCTGGCACACTCTACCCATGTCAGAGGGACCGGCACCTTTGAAAACGGCGTTGAACATCCTCGAGTTCAAGTGACATTGGCCTCACAAATTCCACCGGAACTCTGTCAGAAAATAAATCTTGGCTATCGGGATCCCGACAGTATTGATATTGAATCGTTTGCAAATCGGGAAGATGAAGGAATTCTTCTCGTTAGAAAAGCAGGAGAGCACCTTTACCGTCTGGAAAACGAGTAATCTGCTCTCAACATGGCTTGACGCAATCATAATTTTCGAATTGGTTATCAGACTTAAAATTAAAATTTGAAGACAAAACTATGCCTATCCATTCAGAACAATTTGAATTAAAAGCACGTTTAGAAATGGCTTTATTGGCTTCTGAAAAGGCCAGTGAACTGATTCTGCAACATTACCAGTCTCCTGATCTCCAGGTTGATCGCAAAAGTGACGACTCTCCTGTGACGATTGCGGACCGGGGTGCTGAAGAAATCTTACGAGCAGAAATCACACTCGCGTTTCCCGATGACAGCATCATGGGAGAGGAATTACCAGCCGTTGAAGGCACCAATGAATTCAAATGGATTCTCGATCCGATTGATGGAACGAAACCATACACGCAAGGAGTCCCCTTGTTTGGAACTCTATTGGGCCTGGAAGAGAATGGTAAACTGGTCATGGGGGTCTGTCGGTTCCCGGCACTGGATGAAGTGGTCTATGCCATCAAAGGTGACGGTGCGTGGTGGAAAATCAGAAACCAGGAACCACGACGCGCCAAAGTCTCTGAGAAATCAAATCTGTCGGAATCTGTCTTTTGCACAACAACGATGACCCGCTGGGAAACGATTGGTAAACAAAAGGCCTACGAGAATCTCTGTCGGAATTCCTATCTGGCACGAGGCTGGGGAGACTGTTACGGCCACATGCTGGTAGCGACCGGACGCGCCGAAGTCATGATTGATCCCGTTCTGAGCCCCTGGGATGCAGCGGCGTTGGTCCCGATTCTGGAGGAAGCAGGGGGACACTGGATCGACTTTGACGGGAACCCTTCGATTTACACAGGCAACGGAATGGCCGTTAATGCAGCCTTAAAAGACGAGGTCCTGCAGATCATTTCCCAATAAGCCCGGGATTTTGTCTGCAATCGGGTGGCTCTGAAGTCCCATTGATCCAATTCCCCATTGTTTGCTACGATCTCAGGTGGAAGGATTTCGCCTCACCTATTCCGGGATTGTACCGCAACTTCAGGGAAGAATACGTATGGCCGGTTACAAGGAACATATCAGCGTCAGTGGTTTACTGGGAATCGGATACGGTACGGTTTCCACTTTCTTCTTTGGTTTTACTCCCACTCAGGGCATTCTTTCGGGTGTCTTGTGCTGGATCGGTGGTATGCTGCCCGATCTGGACTCAGAAACAGGGCGTCCGATCAAAGAACTCTTCAGCCTGACAGCAGCTGTTGCTTCATTTGTCACTATGCGGAGCATGATCCGCGTCGGTACCGACCCTGATACCGCCATCCTGGTCGCTGTGGTGACCTATGCAGCGGTTCGATATGGCGGTTCCTTTATTCTGGGAAAGTTTGCTGTTCACCGCGGTATGTTTCACAGCCTGCCTGCGTTAATGATAGCTGGAGAGTCCGTCTTTTTGACCTATACCAGTGATTCCTACGCCGTCAAATTTCTGATGGCGGGCGGCATCTCTTTAGGCTTCCTGTCTCACTTGGTGCTCGATGAAGTCTATAGCGTGGAACGTAAGGGAGTCATACTCCGTTTGAAAAAATCCTCTGGCAGCGCGCTGAAATGGTTCGGGAAAGGCCTCTTCGGAAACGCCGTCGCTTATGCGATATTACTGACAATGACTTATATCACTTTGGTAGAATCCGGCGTGCTGGTTCCACCGCAGCAAGCTGCCCCCACGAAAGAAAACCCGCCTCCCATTAAGCAGGCATCGCCCTTCAGAACAACCGAACGCTTTTGAATTTCCGGTTAATCAACGGCAACTAATAGAAACCTGAGCACCAGTCAATTATAATCGAATCCCATTTCGTGGTTCGAGTTTGAATTGCGTCTTTCGTGGATCGTCATTGTAGAGGGTTACAGGATATGAAAATTGCCGGCGTACAAATGGATGTTTCTCTGATGTCAAAAGAAGAGAACCTCGCGCGCATCATTGAAAAAATGAATGAGACGTCTGTCGCGAGAGCAAACCTGACAGTGTTCCCGGAATGTGCGATCACCGGTTACTGTTTTGCTGATCTTGAAGAGGCGATCCCTTTCGCAGAGTCGATTCCAGGTCCTTCCACTGAGAGACTGCAACAGGCATGTCGCGAACTGAACCACTCAGTCGTTGTGGGGATGCTGGAGCGTGGAGAACAAGGAGTTTATAATGCCGCCGTTCTGATTACACCGGACGGAGTCCTGGGGAGCTATCGCAAAATACACTTGCCCTATCTGGGAGTAGACCGGTTTGCGACTCCTGGAGATCGAGAATTTGCTGTCTACGAACATCCCCAAGCCAAGATCGGCCTCAATATCTGCTACGATAGTGCCTTCCCGGAATCGTCCCGCATCATGGCACTCCAAGGTGCTGATTTCATCGCGCTCCCTACAAACTGGCCTTCCGGCGCAGAATGTATGGCAGAGCATGGAGTCAATATGCGCGCAATGGAAAATGGAATTTATTATTGTGCCATCAATCGAGTTGGCTATGAGCGCGGGTTTCATTTTATCGGCAAAAGCCGCATTTGTTCGCCTTCCGGTGAGACGTTAGCAAGTGCCTCCGGAACAGACGAAGAAATTCTTTACGCGACAATCGATCCTGCCATCGCACGTAACAAAAGGGTAGACCGAGTCCCCGATCAACACGTGATTGACCGCCTGGCTGATCGACGCCCTGAAATGTATGCGAAAATTGTTGAGCCGCATGGATTGCAGCCTCCTCATCGAAACTAAAATGCTCGACACGATCACTCGAGTAGCCCCGGAATCGTGATTCTCTTAAAAACCGAGAGCGTAATCATAGTTTTTTGGTACAGTCTATGCTGTTTCCTGCTGCTGCAAGCTGGATCCGATCTCTTTTGGGTACATGGCTCAATTTTGGAAAACACCGGCTGTCAAAATGATGTTTAAAATACAATGCATATTGAGCCAACTTGTATCAATTGGTTAACACCTGCTGTAAATTCCAGTAAATAATCGCATTCGCTCTCTTTTAGAAAAGATGCAAATGAGTTCCAGACTGTTTCAACATATGATCGCAGCTTTGGTACTCGCCGCCTTCTCTGGCATCTGCTTTCAGACTCTGGTACTCAATCCAACAGATGTGCTGGTTGGCCCCCAGGATCAGGGTCACAATGATACCACCAATCAATTTATCGCCTTTAAAAGTTATCAAAAATTCTGCCTTGAGCAGCATGATCAATTCCCCTTCTGGAATCCGTATTCGCTCTTTGGCATGCCTTGGCTGGGATCTCCGCAATCATCGTTGTTCTATCCACCAAACTGGGTCTTCTTTTTCAGTAATGCGTTGACGACGATCAGCTGGATGCTGATTTTCCATCATTGGTGGGCTGGCTGGGGGGCTTACTTACTCGGCCGAAAATACAAACTCAGCTTCTTCAGTTCTCTCTTGTCAGGTATTGTTTTTCTGGCAGCACCCTATTTTGTCGCCAAAACGGGAGAAGGGCATTACACGTCGATTACACAAATCGCCTGGTTCCCCTGGATCTTATATGGCTATGAATTCTTAATCGAAGGTCGCAAAAAAGCAGTCCCGATTTTGGCAATTCTTATTTCTCTGGCATTTTTCAGTGGACATGTTCAGGAACTCTTTTACCTGCTGCTATTTCTCACAGCCTCGATTGGAATCGAGTCATTGATCGCCCTGATTCAGAAAAGGAAGCCGCAACAATCCGAACAAGACCTGTCTGAGAATAATGAACTTGTAGCTACGAATGATCCTGTTTCAGCAGCGACCATGAGCCGAGGTTGGTTCTTTGCAGGTTTACTGACCCTCGGATTGGTTGCCATCGACTTGATTCCCGTTTCAATCTACACTCAACAGGCGGTTAGATCTGGGGGCATAGACCTGAAAGTGCTGCAAAGCGGCAGTCTTGCTGCTCCCAGTCTGTTGCAGTTGCTGGATCCGTTTGTCTGGGGAGGGCCTGATCAATACCGGGGACCGGGCGGCTATTACTGGGAAGCGGTTTGCTATTTTGGATGTTTGCCGGTGTTACTCGCATGCCTGGGCTGCTTGACTTCTTTCAAAAACCGAACGGTTATTCGACTGACTTTGATTGGTTTGGGGGCTTTCTTACTCGCATTCGGCCCACATCTCCCTTTTTATACGCTTTGTTACAAAATCATCCCCGGATTTTCCATGTTTCGAATCCCCGCGCGAATGATGTGGATTTGCTCCTTGGTGATTGCCATGCTAGCTGGTTTTGGCAGTGAAGCAATCGCCTCTCTATTTTTAAATTCAGCCAGAAAAAGATATCGCAACTTTGCCATCGTCTGCTTTACCGCAGTCTTACTTTTCCTGGCGAGCCTGTTGATCTATTCAGGAGGATTCGTTTCCCTGAACCTTAATCCGGGACAAATCATGAAACTGCAACTGATCTCAATCATGATTGCTGTAATGGGGGTTTCTGCAGCCGTATTCTCAGCCTGCCTTTCCCGTAAGACCGCAATTGGAGGCGTGATTCTGCTTTGCATCCTTTGTTCCTGGGAGCTTTCCCTGCATAGCGCGCATATCTTAAGAACCATTCCTCAGACCTCATTTCGTGAGGAAACCAAAATCATCGAATTCTTAAAAGAGAATCTAGGACAGCATCGCGTCTTGGTGGGACAGAAACTATTAAGTGACCGTGAAGCATGGAAACATCAGATTCTGAAAGTGCAGGGGTATGAACCAGTGCCACTTGTCCGCCTCGGCCTGCTGGCAGCGGCAACGTTCCCTCAACCTGATGCTGCTTTAATGATGGCGGGTTATAGCGAGCCCCAACTTAACACAGCAAGACCGCCTCTGTTGAATCTGATGAGTATCAAATACGCGATCCTGCAAACCGATCAAAAGATCGAGCTCGTTGGCTGGAAAATAATTGAGCGGGGGACGATTCCAGAGGAGTTTGCACTCCGAAACACGGAATCAGCACACGTTCCTTATTTGATCCTGGAAAACACCAATCCAATACCAAGAGCGTTTTTGACAGGTAAGACAAAACCTTTAAATCCTAATGAGCCAAGTAAACAAATTGTTGATTCCATCGCCAACGTCCAACCGCGTGACGAAATCCTGATGTCACAAGATCTCTTGCCTGCCGGGAAACGACAGACTTATCAAGCAGCTGAAATTTTAAAAGCAACTCCTAATCAGCTCCAAATCATGGCTGAACTGGACGCACCAGGATATCTAGTTCTTTCTGACATCTTCTATCCGGGATGGTCTGCACGAGTCAAAACAGCGGACTTACCTGTCTTACCTGCCGATTTTTCATTGCGAGCCATCCCACTACCAGCAGGAAAACATCAGATTCTACTCTCTTATGAACCTCCCGGATTCAAGATCGGACGTATCATCACAATCACCACGCTTGCGATCATTTTGATCTTACTGCTTATGCCTTTACGTTCTCCGCAAAAGACCAAGACAGACTAAACCAAATCTCATATCAGTAGAGAGAATGCAGCGGTCTTAAAACGATTTTCGCCAGAAGTTATGGTTTACGAATTTGGCTGTTTTTCTGACTTCTGTTTTTGTTTTCGTCGAAAGAACTCCTGGACACGCTCTTCAGTAGGCACAAAACTGCTCCCCGTAAATTTCCCCAGGGGGCGTTTCACCTTATGTACCAGATAGCGTCCTGAGCGAAATACAACAGGATGCGACCAGGGATAAGCGCCTTTCAAACTAACCGGATACTCGGGAGGCGTTAGCTGCTCCGGATTCGACGATTTCGCCAACGCAGAATCGCGGTTGAAGCCGCTCTCGATCAGGTCTGTGACAATAAATTTTTGCGGGCTTTCGTTGATAGCAGCATACATTTCGTTTCGATGGTTCGGACAAAAAATCCAGGCAGAGTCAAAAAAGACAAACCGTGTTGCGGGTTTGACAGACAGCTCCGGATATAAATACACCAGGGTCGTATTATAACAATGTAATTCTTCGTCTTTTAAATTTTGCGATTTCAAATACTGTTTCACCGCTTCCAGATCTTCCCAATCAACCTGCACCAGTAACGCCAGTTCTGATTTTAAACGGGCATTGCTGGAATTCATGACACAGGTCTTCCACAACCTGGCCCGCTCGGGTTTAAATGCCGGAAAAGAGAGCACAACCATCATCAGGAAAAACGCCATTCCCCCTTTCCAGCCCCAGGAGAAAGAGCGAGCTTCAAAACGTCTTCCTAAATAACCACCAATCACGGTAATTGCTAACAGATGAGAAGGGGGATGTACATAATCAAACAGATGCTGAAATGCGTACGATTGAAATAGCCAGCCCAGATACATCAATGCTAAGAGCACAAAGTCACGTTTTCCCGGTTCAACTGGAGAGTCTGCTGCCGTGTTTCGGCTATTTTTCCAGTAATTTACCAACGCCAGCAACGCGAGTGGCACCGCGATCAAATGCAGCAGAAACCAGGGATAGAATCGATACAAAAACTGGACATATCGAAATGGCTGCCATCCCGCTTTCCGTGCTTCCACATACTCAGGATTCCATTCCGTAAACGTTTCATAAAACGCAGGCCAGGCACCATTCTGCCACATCCAGAAAATCCCAATTCCACCTAGCACTAAACCTCCCAGCAATAGACCAGAGAAATCTATCAGTAGTCTTCGAAATTGGTGGACAATTAACAGTGATCCGATCCAGACACACAATGCAGGTACTGCAACGAATGGTTTCACCCAAAAAGCTGTTGCCCAAAAAAGCCCTTCCAGAAACGCCCACCCCCAAATCGATGCCAACGAAACCTGATCACGATCGAGAAGTCGATCTATTTGCTTGCGTCGAAGCCAGAGTGCCGCCATTGAAGGCAGAAGCATTAGAGTATCTCGTTGAAAGTGAGACCACTCTGAAATTGAAAAATAAAAAGAAAACAGGGCAATCCCAATCCAGAGCATCCCTGTCAGCGAAAGATGATTCCTGCGATTCCACAGCATTAGCAGGAACGTAGTCCCACTAAAAATGACAAGATCGACAACTAGAATTGCATCAGAGCTCATCCCCACGAGAGGGCGAACCAGCATATGCACCCAGACGATCCCCGGCAGATTTGTCTCAAACATATCCTGATATAATGTTCCTCCATTGAGAACCATTTGTGCCTGCAAGTCATAAAACACGACATCTGTTGCCAGAGGCATTCTAATGAAAAGCGGGACATTCAATGTCAGAATCAGCAAAAAGACAATAATCGCTATCCATGTGAACGCCGTTATTTGCCCGGTCAACTGATCTCTCACCACAAATACTCCACATAAATACACTTAACACGACATTCCTGAAGACCAGAACCAAAAAACACTATAGACAGTATAAGCACTATAGGTAAAATAAATATGTTTTGTTTGACCAAAAATATGCCATTTTTATCAGGGACGTACAGAGTTCTCCTGATTGCACTGTTATGCTGATCCCAATCAAAAGACTGTTTTGACATAGATTTCACCAATTTTTGTATTTCAAATTATTTAAAAGTCACTTCAAAACAAAGATCTTCATCACGTGGACCTAGCACACCTCACCGAACTGATTGATTTGGAAGAGACATATTGGTGGCACGTTGCCAAACGCAAGCTGGTCACTGAGATCTTGATTTCCGAGTTTCCTCCCCCCGGTTTAGTGATTGAAGGTGGGATTGGTTCGGCACGGAACTTACTGGAGTTCAGTCAACTAGGTTATGACGTCATCGGCTTTGACCTGTTAGAAGAAGCGGTAGACCATGGTCGTTCACGTGGATTAGAAAAAGTATTCGTTCATGAATTGAGTCAACCCTGGCCAGTTGCTTCTGCTTCTGCGAAAGCAGTCCTCTTATTAGATGTCATGGAACACATGAAAGATCCCGTAGAATTACTGAAAAACGCAGCAGAAACTCTGACAGAGGATGGAGGAATCATCATTACCGTTCCCGCCTATCCAATGCTGTATTCAGACTGGGATCGAAAACTGGGCCACTTCTGTCGTTATACAAAATCGAAATTCCGTCTAAATGCAGAGCAGGCTGGATTAAAAGTGAAATGGGTCACCCACTGGAATTCATTTACTTTACCCGCTGCGATTGCCTCTCGTGGTAGAGACAAAATCTTGAAACGAAGGCAGGATTCCCCCCCCTGCTTCACGCGGGTTTCACGGTTTACGAATGCTTGCCTGAAGTCGTTCGCGCAACTCGAACGAAAGTTCATTCATTCGATAGGCGTTCCGTTTGGTCTTTCTCTGGTAGGAGTTTTAACCAAATGAATCAAGAACAGCCTGCCTCTTCAGCACCTGCGCGAATGCCTATTAATGAGGCGTTAATTTCTATCGTACTGCCGGTATTTAATGAGCAGTCCGTCCTGCCGCAACTACTTCAGGCTGTGGAAGAATCGCTCCAATCAACTGGCAGTCAGTATGAAATCATCTTCGTAAACGACGGTTCCTCAGACAAGAGTGGGCCCATCCTGGATGATCTTGCCGATTTGAACTCACGGGTCCGCATTCTCCATTTCGCTAAGAATTTTGGACATCAGGCTGCTGTGCAGGCCGGCTTACTTCACGCAACGGGCGATGCCATCGTCATTATGGATGCCGACATGCAGGACAGTCCTGCTGCCATCATCGATTTCATCGAATACTGGCAATCTGGCTACGATGTTGTGTATGCGATTCGTACAGACCGTAAAGAAGGTGTGTTCAAACGCTGGGCATTTCAAACGTTCCACAAAACACTCAACTTAATCGCCAGCACATCGATTCCACGAGATGCCGGCAACTTCGGTTTGATTGACCGTCAAGTCGCCGTTCAAATTGCACAGCTCAATGACCGAGACCGCTACTTTCCTGGACTCCGTTCCTGGGTTGGGTTTCGCCAGATTGGTGTGCCCGTTGAGCGATTGGCCCGCTATGACGAAAACCCGCGCGTCTCATTCATCCAGTTATGCCGACTGGCTAAGACCGCTATTTTCTCATTTTCCTTTTTCCCTCTGATGATTTTCTATGTCATTGCCGCCCTGTCTGCAGTTGTCTGCATAGCGCTGACTTCTTTTGTGCTGTATCATAAACTAATCACCGGGCTGGCCATTCCTGGCTGGGCCTCTACCACCATCACCGCCTCATTTTTTGGCACCTTGAATGCACTGGGAATTGGAATTTTGGGTGAATATGTCACACGGATCTACGACCAGGTCAGAGCACGTCCCATGTTCATCGTAGGGACTAAAACCAACTTCGATTCCCCGGAATTGGAAGCCCCGCTTTTAGCACGATCAAAGACGACGCAAGATACTGCAAAGAATGAGGTCGGGGTAAACGCTGATCAGGAATTTTCTCAGCAGCCTTGATCCCCCGGAGAGCGTGATACAGCCTACTGAGAGGTATGCCTTACGATGCTGACTGAATCCTGAAGTCGTGAAATTGGTTTTTCGCCTGACTCCTGATTCCGATCGACATCTTTACTCTGAGTAGTATGCAGCAGCCGTGGTCGAAATACGACCATCAACAGCATCGGCAGATACCACAGCAGATACACGCTTCCCTGCTGAGGATACCAGAGCAGGGTGGCGATGATTATCGCTGTGGTATGCGACATCAGATGCCCCAGATTTTTCTTGCGCGGCCAGATTGTCAGACAGGCAATCAACAAGACAAAACCAACAAATACGGGAATTCGATAGGCAGAATCGTAGGCACTCCAGAACCCAGCCATTTGCTGACCGCCTTCAAATTTGAGAACTGACCAGTCGATCGAACCAATCGTCTGTTGTGTAAATGAAAAACGATCCACAGAAGTCAGAACCAGACTCCCCAGTAAAACGACCGCCACAACGCTGCCGGAAAGCACAAACCGCTTCAGTCCGTTTTTCCAGTAAAAACTAGCCCACAACGGTAAGAGAAAGACGGGAAAAAACATGGCGCCACATGCCAAACCCATAAAAATCCCGGAAAGTATCGGCTGCCGATAGGTAACGAACGCCCAAACCAGCAAGGCAGCAGGAAGCACATGATTGGCTTTACTGACATCATAGGCCGTACAAGGCAACAGGAGATAAAGTAATGCCATAGCCAGACCAAGCTGAGTATCTGCAAAATGGACTCTACCCATTATGATCAACCCCACAACCACAAACGCATGTGCCAGAATTGCCATGATCCGTGCAGCCAGAGTCGCAGGATCCAAGCTGGATTGCGCCACGGCACTGGAAAGTGGAACGACTGGTGCAACAAAAAGGCGAGCGGTAGGCCCTGCTTCCGGTATTTTCTGTTTTTGAGCAACAGTCATATCTTCCATGCTTAACAGACTATCGGCTTGCTTCACTGTTTGAATGGTTTCGGCCGCTGGTTTCTCTGTGAAAACGCGCACCATAAAAAAAGCGAAAATCGAAACGCAGAGAAAGGCCATCCCAAAGCTATTCAGATTCTGCTCTCCACGTGGTCTGCGTTGAAAGAAACAGTCAACGCTCATTCGGATCACAAATAATCCGGTCCCTGCAAATAACCAGATATTTCCCAAGACAGGATGGTCACTGAGAAATAAGAGACCGGGTGAAATCGACAGTAATAAAAACAGATCCAGATTGCGCAGCGAAGCAATACGGTCAAATCGGAAAAAGACCGCTAGCGTCAGCAACAGGGATAAGTAAAACCATGTCGCCTCACTTACATAATAATCAGGTAAGATGTGGTTCATACGAAAATACCGCCAGTGATTAGAATTGATCACCAGTCGAAAATTTTATACGTCTGAGTAAGAAACAGGTCCCCTTGCTTTCACTCAAACGAATGTGCCAAGTCAAAATCAAGATCATTTGACCTTTGACTGGCAGCGAAATCTGCACTCATTGTTCACACATTTCAAAATTTAAACCACCCGATATTTGCTTTTTTCTCAAGTTCTG
Source organism: Gimesia alba (assembly GCF_007744675.1). Classification (NCBI taxonomy): domain Bacteria; kingdom Pseudomonadati; phylum Planctomycetota; class Planctomycetia; order Planctomycetales; family Planctomycetaceae; genus Gimesia; species Gimesia alba. Next base: position 3,210,227 of record NZ_CP036269.1, on the reverse strand, counting down.
TCAGATTTCCGACACAAGACAGACCACATGTACACATTGGTGATTCTACGATATTTCATCCCCCAATTTCAATAGCACTCTTAATTATTCAGCTGATCTTACACATTAGCGATCGAGCATCCGTTCAAAAAATCGAGACGAAAGTACCAGATTCTCTTTGAAAAATGAATTCAATGCTGCCATCATGAAGACACACGGGCACAATGGACTTACGAGTCCAGAACGATCGGAATTCGTTCTCCCTTGCTCACAACTCAACCAGGATTGAGGTTATTTTAAATGAGAACTCTCTCTATCACACGCTTGATGTTACCTCTTTTTATTTTATTTCTTTTAATCCAGAATCCTGTTTCTGCAGATGATCAAAAGCAGATCCAGCCTGTTTCTCAGATTACCAAATCATGTCTCAATAAGTTGAACTCGGATCGGGGGCTTTGTGTAGTCCTGGGACTACCGAAGACCGGAAACGCCTCTTTAGTCACTGAACTTGTCCAAAACAGCCATTTGCAGGTTTATTTTCAATCTGAATCTCCAGAAGAAGTGAACCAGGTAAGGAAGCTGGCTGATCAACGGGGACTGTTAGGACAACGAATTTTCGCGGATCAGGGAAAGAATGATTCCATTGCGCTTGCCAGTAATCTGGCCGATGTCATCTTTGTTCAAATCCCAACGGACAAACCAGCTAATCAGCAGGAACTTTTGCGAGTGTTGCGACCTCAAGGGACTGCCTATACCACTGATTCAGAAATTACAAAACCAGTCCCTGAGGGAAATGATTATTGGGATCATCCCTACCACAGGCCGGATAATAACCCACAATCGACCGATCAAAACGCAAGATCTCCTTATCGGACTCAATTCCTGGCAGACCCTAAATTTTCCCCGATGCCGGAAGTCTCTGTCGCCGCAGGAGGCAAGGTCTACAAAGCATTCGGTCACATAGCTCATAAACAGAATCAGAACGCTATCTTGAATACATTGATGTGCATCAATGCTTACAACGGCACGATTCTCTGGAAACGTAAACTTCCTGAAGGCTTTATGATTCACCGGAACACCATGATCGGTACAGAAGACGCCTTACTCATGGCCGACAACGAATCGTGCAAAATCATTGATAGTGAAACAGGCGAGATTCGGGACGAGATTGTAATCGATGAGAAACTAGCTGATGGCCCTGTCTGGAAATGGATGGGAATGCAGAATGGAACCCTTTACGCGCTCATCGGAAATAAGGAAGTCAAAGTCGACACCCAGAAATCGGCCCGACGCGGGCTGGGCCATTGGCCCTGGGGAATGTGGAAAGGGCACGACTATTCTGACCCTAAAAAAGCGTTTGGTTTCGGCCGAACCTTTGTGGCGATCAATCCTGCCACGAAAAAAGTTCTCTGGCATTTTCGCGACAAAGACTACATCGACAGTCGCGGCGTCTGTATGAAAAATAACCATATTTTTTATTATTGCCCTGATAAATTTCTAGCCTGCCTGAATATCGAAAATGGAAAACAGGTTTGGAAAAATGACGATAAAAAACTACTGGCTTCGATTGGCTCCAATCAGAAAGCACAGCATTATGTCACAGGTTATGCCACCACCAACTACATCAAGTGCAGTGACGACTACTTGTTTTTTGCAGGCCCACAACGCCTGCATCTGGTCACCGCCTCGGCCGCTGACGGGTATCTCATGTGGGAGAAAGAACACGGAAATCTGCAACTCGTCTTACGAAAAGATGGTATTTATGCTGCCGGGCCGAAAGAAACCGGGATGAAGCTTGATTATGCCACCGGAGAAAAAATCGCGTCGCTCCCCACACGCCGTGCCTGCACCCGTGCCACCGGGAGCGTCGACAGCATTTTTTTTCGCACCAGAGGAGGCACGGTCCGACTGGAAACCGAATCACATTCAGCACAACACATCGCCCCCATGCGGCCTCCCTGTCAAGACGGGGTGATTGTTTCTAACGGGTTACTCTATTGGGGGCCCTGGATGTGTGGCTGTGAGCTCTCGCTTTACGGGCATATCTGCCTGGGTCCGGAAAAGAATTCCGCTGCACCAGCTTCCCAGGCTCCTCCGCGGCGCGTTGCCTATGCAAGTGACCTGTTGAAAGTTGAGCCATTAGCCGCCCGCACTGGTGAATGGCCAGCATTTCGAGGCGACAGCCGACAGTCCTCAACGACCAGCGTATCAATTCCAGATAAAACCAAACTCAGTTGGACGACCCAAGTCACGCAGTCCGCATTGCCAACGGCTCCGGTCATCGCCGGAAATTTGATTTTTGTAGCTGATCGAAATGGTGTTGTGACAGCTTTTGATATGCAAGGCAAGCAGGTCTGGAAACAATATACAGGAGGAGCCATCTATTATCCTCCTACAGTTAACAACGATCGTCTGTTTGTGGGTTCCGCCGACGGGCGGGTCTATGCCTTTGAAGCAAAAACCGGAATACCGCTCTGGTCGTTTCGCGTAGCGCCTGAGCAACGCTGGATCCCCGTGTATGGAAAACTGATTTCTACCTGGCCCGTCTCCGGGGGAGTCGTCGTTCAGAACAACACGGTTTATGCTGCGGCGGGGATCGCCCATTTTGATGGAACGCACATTGTCGCATTAGATGCGGAATCTGGTGAGTTGCAGCGGGAAAATAACACCTCAGGTGCACTCTCAGAAACTGTGAATAGCGGAATCAGCCTGCAAGGTAGCTTATACATTGATGAAAACGAACTTCGGTTTCTCGCAGGAGGCGTCTATGAAATTGCCCGGTATGATCTGCAGACTTTGAAATGCTTGAATACGCCCCGCGCAGAAGTGACATCACAGTATCGAACTGCCTTCTATCCCTATTACCCGGACTATGGAAAATATCTTTCCATTGAGCACACTCTGGCCGATCGACGGGAACTGGTACATGATGCCAGCTACGAGGGGAGTGCCTTTACCAATCTCACACTGAAAGAAGCCTTACCTCCGGGTGCACCGAAGGTGAAAAAAGAAGTAGCCCGCTGGTTAAGTATGCGTGCCAGGCGCACGGGAGAAGCTTTTAAACGCAAAAACCTCTGGATCGACCAGAAGCAACGACGCTTCACCAGTTTTATTGTTTCTCCGGAAACACTGTTAACAGCAGGACATCCGGACGAAAAATCAGACGCTCCTTTTCTAACGGCCATTGATATTAATCAGGGCACCGACCTCTGGTCACACCCGTTGCCAGCATTGGCAGTAAAGGGGGGAACGGCCATTGATCCCGAAGGAAGAATTGTGGTCACTTTAGAAAATGGACAACTTCTCTGTTTCAGTAAAGATTGATCCTACAGCATTAAAAGCAGAATTGGTTGACTTTCCGACAGAAGCGAAATCCGTTACGTTAGAAGCGTCAAACCATTCTCGATCATACTACTACTGAAATTTCATTCCCATGACTACATCATCAATCCATCTTTATCATTCAGGAATCGAAAATCCCCCTGAAGGTCAAAGTAATTTTGCTCGCCTAAAATTCAGCAACCTGGATTCGGACGGCTTCTCGAATATCACCCGCGACGCGCTGAATTCGCGGTTTGCAGAAACCAATTGTGATTACATGGGCTTCCTGGAATCGCCACAGACCATAGATCAGTCATTCTTTAATCAACTGAACGACCTTGAGTTGAATCCTGATCAGAAGGGAGTCTATTTCCTGCCTTTCAGTGAGTCCAGTCTGTTTGTCAATGCATGGGAAACGCTGCCTACCGTCGCAGCTTCGCTGGCAATGAATCCACTGCATCATTCAGCCGTACTGATTCGAAAAACAGATTTTAACACCCTGAATAACCTCGAAGAATCCAGCACCCCACTCTGGCAGACATTGATTCTCCTGGCGCAAGCCGGCGTTCCGAGCCAACTGATTAAGCCCTCTGTCTCCTCAAAAGACGACCTCAGTTCAGTCGGCTTTCCAGAACTGGCTCCGGAAAATCCCGGTCCTGATCAGGATTGGCTTCTCCACTTGCTCCGGGCTTATGAACCAGCTCTGGATCTCCCTTCCATTACATCACAAGCCGACGCTACGGCGCTCAAAGCGGGCTTATTCTGCATTCATGATTATCTGGACGAAAGTCATCAATATTCACAGTCAGTCCAAAACCAGGGCATACACCGAGCGGGCGACTATTGGCATCATATCATGCACCGCAGAGAGCCTGACTATTCAAATGCCAAATATTGGAGCAGGGCGGTAGGCTATCATCCACTGCAAGACATCTTACCAGACGTTGTTGGAAACTTGTTTAATTTGGAGGGCAGCGTTTCCGTAGAGGACTGGAAAGACAGGCTCCTGCAAAATAACCGTTGGTCCCTGAACACATTTGTCGATTGTTGTGCGGAATGTGAAGCAACACATGATCCGGAATTAAACAGATTCGCACAAACGATACAATGGATTGAAATGCAACTCCTGCTTCAGAAAACATCTCAAGATGCTGTAAGAGGTTAAGTCGAAGCCGGTTTTCATAACTACCAACAGTCTCAAAGCCCGAAAAAGCGTTTTTTTTCCCCGATTGTCGTTCAGAATGCCAAATCACTAGAATTGGGCCGTTAAATTCTGTTGACAGCCGCGTTTGCGCGGTTATGATTTAAGTACTTACCGCTCAATCCTCCTGCGACTCCTGCGGGCAAACCGAGTGGATATCCATCCATGGGATTTCCTCCGAGATGTATTTTCGCAGGGCCACCAAGCAGGAACGAGAACATTCCTTCGGTCTTTTTCTCAGTGCCGACAGCGCATACCTTTTTGGAACCTTCCCATATTGCTGGTGTTCATTTTCGGTGAAGTCTCCATCTGTTACCATTTCACCGAATGAACCTGATTCCTCAAGTAAACTGTAATCGTCGACCTCGACTGATTCATCAAAGTTAGTGGGACTGTTAGTATGTTTGGCTTTCCAGGCTGGATTGAAATTACCATCATTTTAGGGATTATCTTACTCCTGTTCGGCAAACGTTTACCAGGAGCAATGAATTCTCTGGGTAAGAGCATTGTCGAGTTCAAAAAAGGAGCGAGGGAAGACATCGATGAAGATTCATCTTCAAAACCTGATTCACTGAACTCTGAACAAGACAAGCAGCCAGAATAGAATTCCTGGAAAGTAAAATTAATCACGTCAAGTTGATTGAAGATGGTATAGAATAGAAACGAGGCTCAGAGGGCATCAGCTTTTAAGTAAAGCGCCCTTTCATACCTTAAAATAAAAGAGGTTCAAAAATGTTCCAGACAATTACACACATGACTCCTGTACCCGCAATGTTCGGAATGCCTGGCGGCTATGAAATGATCATCGTCGGGATCATTGCACTGCTACTGTTTGGTAAGCGATTACCTGAAGTCGCGCGTAGCTTGGGCAAGGGAATTGTTGAATTCAAAAAAGGTGTGAGTGGAATTGAAGACGAAGTCAATCAGGCTTCTTACTCTCAATCACAGCCTGAAACTCCTCGCCCCACACCAGAAGAACGTTCTGATGAGTTCTCAGCTCCCAAGTTTGAAGTTCCCAGTTCAGAACCCAAAACAGAAGAGAAGTCGGAACAGGCGTAAGCATTCCTGTTTATGTCAGATCGGGTAATCCGGTCTGACTTAATATGGAGCTTTATTCAGCACTTCGACATCAACGATCCGCCCTGAAGGCTTCGTCAGATCCAGGATAATCGGGTCAGGGGTGACTTCTTTTGAGATGTTTCCGGCTGCATCGCGTGCTACAACCTGCAGATAAAATTTGGAAGGGTTGCCCGGTCCCACAGACCAGGTAAACCTTCCTGTATCTTCCTGCCAATCAACAATGGGTTCCCAGGGACCATTGGGCTGAGTCGAATAATTGATGGCAATCGACTTCTCTGCAGGATTCTGATCACTCATCGCCCAGGTAATGGTCACTTTATTCGCTTCGCCTCCCAGTCCCTGCTTTATGGGATGCAGTTTGATAGCCGGTGCTGTGCGGTCAACAACAATCACGACGTCCGGCTTCTCACCAGGCTTCGGTAATGCATCCGCCAGACCCACTCCACTGCGGACTCGCAGTGCAAAGCCATAAATTCCATCATGGGGAACTTCTACATGAAAAGGGCTTTTTTTGTCCTCATCTTCACCGTACTTATACCACTTCTGACCATTGTCTTCTGTGATATACAGCTCAATTGCCCCAATCCCCGAAGGACCGACTTCATCGACCTGAAACCCGATCTGAAACTGTGTCCCGTTTAAGACCTGCTTCCGTTCCGGTGCCCAATTCTTTTCTGAAGCGGGATAGCGGTTTTTCGCATAGTGCGGACGCTTCTCCGGAGCATCGGCGACAAATTGCCCTTTCACTGAATCCTGCATGGACTGACTGCCAGCCCCTGCTTTGGGGAACACACTGGGTAACTGTTGATTATTGGCAAGAGGTGTCTGCTGCTCAAACGGTTTTGGCTGAGTCGACTGTGGATCTTGTCCTTGGCCCGAGTAAGGAGCGAGTGGTTCAGGCTCAGACAACGTCAAACTGTTATCCGGCGTCCCTCCCTGTGCAATTGGCTGATTAAAATCGGGCAGGTCCTGTTTGTTTTTCTTTGGTACCGAGCGGCTTGCAGAAGCAACGACACGGATCTGTTTCTGGCTGCTTCCCACATTGTCTGCTTTGTCTTTGATCATTCCACGAACAGCAACAACGCCACCTTGAGAAATGGACCAGGTGGTCTGCCCCTTCCCATGCGGTGCAACAATCACCCGTTGCCAGTTCGGACTCCCGTTTTGAGAATACTCCAGTACCAGCTTACTTGGATCCAAATACTGATCTTCCGCGTTCCAGATTAACTGGACCTTGCCAGGAGAAATTTGTCGTAAATCGAGATCCAGCCGGGGAGGGGTGGTATCAATGACAACACGCAATCCAGGTTCAAAAACGGGTCCCGAAGGATGCAGCTGATTTTTTGAGTCCAGGGTGCGGACAGAAAACCAATACTCGCCATCCTGTGTCGCTTCAAATGGGAACTTGCGGGTGGCCGGAGAGACTGATTTCAAGTGATTCCAGGTGACACCGCGGTCTATAGAGACATACAGCCTGATTTCACGGGCTCCGAGACGATCGATTTCCGCCTGATCATAATGATAGGGAATTCGAAACTGAGTCTTACTGGTAAATACAGGCGCCGAAGGAACTCCAGCTGCCTGGGAAGAACCGGTTAAAATTCCCCAACAACTGCAACTGACTACCAGTAATGTCAATAGTCTCATGCCAATTCACCTCCATACCTGGACAACAACGATTTTCATGTTATCCAAGTTCGGAGCCCCCTCCTGAGAAGTTGTAAATATTTTTCAACAGCCAATACGTACGGGTACTAGTAAACCGAACCTTGACTATCTAGGCATATCGTCAAATCAGATCGTACGACTTGAGAGGATCTTTCTGGTTAGAACAGAAGCGCAGTAGAAGAAAAGCCTCCCTGTTTTGCGCAATATTCAAGAGGAGGCCCGTTCACACTCCGAATTCGTAAGCCAAGGGGGAATCAGCCTTTTCGGAGTGCGGCAATCTGATTCATATATTCAGTGGTCAGTTTCTGAATTCCGTCCAGATCGCCGGATTCGACCATCTGTTTCGTCACCAGCGAGCTTCCCAAGCCCACGGCACAGGCTCCCGCATTCAGATACGCAGGCAATGTCTCCAAATCAACGCCACCAGTTGGCATCAAAGGAATCTGGGGCAGGGGGCCGTGCAATGCTTTGAGGTAAGCCGGCCCTCCCACAAATGCCGGAAAGACTTTAATGATGTCAGCACCGGCTTCCCAGGCGGTCAGTACTTCGGTTGGCGTCAGTGCGCCGGTCATGATCAATTTGTCATACCGATTACATAATTCAATTACATCCGTATTGACGGTCGGTGTGACAATAAATTCGGCTCCCGCCAAGATCGCAGCACGGGCTGTCTCAGGATCAAGCACCGTTCCGGCCCCCAAGAGAATTTTATCTCCCAGTTCCCGTTTGACCTGTGCCAGAATGTCCAAAACTCCCGGTACTGTAAAAGTCACTTCAATCACATCCAGGCCACCTGCATAGATGGCTTTGGAAACATCAACCAGCAACTCACCCGATTGCGCACGAATAATAGCAACCGCACCACGATCAATCACCTGAGTGAAATCCGTATGTCGACTCATAAAATGAACACCCTATCTATTTAATCTATTTTTAATTTGCTGAAGGTTGCTTACGCTTGAAAAGAGAATTGTTCTGCAAATTCCAAGACCCACAGGTCAACCAGATCCTGAAATGAGTCCATATCCGCTTCAGCTACAAATTGGTAATGAGACCGGTTGAAAGTTTCTTTGTTTCGGATTGTTGCTTTGGCAACCAATTCGATGATATGCGTTTCAGTGAAAGGCCGAACGACCATCTCCAGCCGAGTATAGAGGCTCTGAGCCTTTCTTCCCGCACCAAGACTGACGTCGTCACGTGTGATTCTGGACCCCCACCCCTCTTCTTCCATGAGGGTTTTAAATTGAAAACCGGGAAAATGATCGGCCAGTTTTCTCAAACATCCATCAATATGGTCGGTCAGCTCCAATCGGTATTTCAAATGCAGATTCCGAAACTCCTCTTCAGACATCTTCTTTCCGACCGCTTCTTGAATTTCTTCATTTTTGGCTGCACGCCCTTTGTTAATGGCGTGCTGAAGACGTTTTTCAAAATCCATTCATAATCCTAACAATAATGAGTCTATAGTAGTGTGCCGGTTTCGACAGCCAAAAATTTGCAATAAACCGTGCAAGGGAAGTTCAATCTAAAATTGATCATAAAAGTGAATTCGCCGGGATGCAATGCAAGGACTCTACGAGCCTACCAATTCTTCCCGTGTTTTATGAATCGATCAAATCACAGTCCTGGTTTGATTTTAGGTAAATTCGACAATGTAAGTCTTACTATTTCCCTATCTGGTAGATCATGGGAACTCAAAACAGGCCCCAGTTTGATGAACCCTGATCTTGAAATCGATTCCAGAACAAATATTTCGCTCTCCGACTCAATTTTAGGTTGAAAACCAGAGTTTTAACCACCCTCTGCAAAACCGGTAGACTCTCATTGAAAAGCACTCCGCTGGGCGCTCATTTCCCTCTCATATCGAATTTTACTGATTTTTGGCGCATGAAATGCTAATATTCCCAGAAGCCGAAACAGACCAATATCCGCAGGCGGACTTGCCTCAAACGGAACACATCCCAATAATTATTGACAGACAATATATAATGGGAGGAATGCTGAGAGAGACCGATTTAGGAGCATGTGGCTTCGTCAGGAAAGCAGCTATGGGTTTGTATTAGGGAAGACAGGAAGATAATACTTTCTGCCAGTTTTAAAGTGATTCTATATATTTTAACTTTGGGAAATCGATCTGGAAGACAAAAGTTATTCAAGGAACTGTTTGAGGGCCATATCCTTCAGTGGGTTTTGGCGTTTCTCCTTGTCAGTTTTTTGATTTGGTTGATCGTATGGATCGTAGGACGTTTTAGGGAAAATGAGGATCGTCATGTTGATGCGAGTGAATTGCTTCTTCAATTCTCAGAAATGCGTCGAGAAGGTGACCTTACAGACGATGAATTCCGATCCATCAAACAACGGCTTGTTGATCCCACCGAGAAGGATTTGGAAAAAAAAGAAACTACTGATCACATAGAAAACGCCGATTAGAAAGATCAGGCAGAATACCATCTGTCACCCTCTAATCAATTTTTTGCTGATTACAATTTTACCTAACGATTGCCTCTTTTAAAATTTAAGTAGATCTCACTTTTAAATCCATGTCACAAGTTTTTTACATGTCGAATGATTTGCACGGAGGCAGAATCAAAACTCACTGGACGTTATACGCCATCATTTAGTTGACACCGTTGAAGGGAAGCTATGCCCACCGGACGAGATATCACCTCTGGAAAACGTAATTCTTCTGGGAAGAAAAATGCAAACTGTTCTTTTTGTAGAAAAAGCTATCGCGAAGTGGGGCCTCTCGTAGAGGGACCCGACAACGCGTATATCTGCGGAGAATGTATTGAAGTCTGCCAATCAATACTGGAACAGGAGCATCGACGCAGGGGAACAACAAAGAAACTATTCAAAAATGTTCCCACACCACGTGAGATTGTGACCCACTTGAATGAGTATGTAATTGGTCAGGAACGTGCCAAGAAAGTTATGGCTGTTGCCGTCCATAATCACTACAAAAGACTGATGCATTCTGAAGAGGAAGCATCAGATGTGGAACTGGATAAATCTAATATCCTCCTGATCGGCCCTACCGGTTCAGGAAAAACATTGCTCGCCAAGAGCCTGGCGCGTTATCTGCAGGTTCCGTTTGCCATCGGTGATGCAACCACCTTAACCGAAGCCGGCTATGTAGGTGAAGATGTTGAAAACCTCTTGCTCAAATTGTTGCACGCCGCCGATTTCGATGTCGAAGCAGCCCAACGCGGGATTCTGTTCATCGACGAAATTGACAAAATTGGCAAAACCAGCCAGAACGTCTCGATTACACGCGACGTTTCCGGAGAAGGTGTTCAACAGGCCTTATTGAAGATGCTGGAAGGGACTGTTGCAAACGTGCCCCCACAAGGTGGCAGAAAACACCCCGAGCAACAATACATTCAATTAGACACATCGAATATCCTGTTTATCTGCGGCGGAACGTTCGTAGGCCTCGAAGACATCGTTGGCAAGCGACTTGGCCGTAAGACAATCGGCTTCGGTCAGTCAGGCCAGAAAAAAGAAAAACAGCAGGAAAAATCGAAGAACGATTTACTGGCACAGGCTTCAGTCGATGACGTATTGGAATTCGGCTTGATTCCGGAACTACTCGGACGTCTTCCCGTATTGTCGACATTATCGCAACTGGAAGAAAATGATCTGGTGCGGGTACTGACGGAACCGAAGAACTCGCTGGTCAAGCAGTTCCAGAAATTCTTTGAGATGGAAAATGCCAATCTCGAGTTTACTGATGCGGCACTTCATGAAATCGCATGCATTGCTCAGAAGAAAAACACGGGAGCCCGTGGTTTACGAAGCGTAATTGAACAAGCCATGTTTGACATCATGTTTGAGCTTCCCGAACAGGAAGCCGGGAAAAAATATGTGGTTACACCGGAGATCATCCGGGGAACGGAACAACTTTTTCCCAAAGATGATTCAGCAGCCGCGTAGACTCAGGACAATCCAGGTTCTATAATTAAATCAGAAATAGTCAATTTTCCCGCCGGAGTGTTTCTTCGGCGGGTTTTCTTACGTGTGGCTAAGTCATGAAAATTCGCCTGAGTCTTCAAAGTCCTGCTAAAAAAACGAAACCCATGACGCTCTCTAAAACAACCTTAATCGGGAGAGCCTCTGACTGTGATATCAAACTCAAGTCCGATCTGGTCAGCCGCCATCATTGCAAAATCTTTCTGACTGAATCAGTTGCTTTGGTTCATGACTTGGGTAGTTCCAATGGGACTTTTATTGATGGTAAAAAGTTGACTCCCAAGCGAGATACCAAACTGATCCCTGGATGTGTGTTATCCATCGCTGATGTCAGTTTTCGAGTAGACTATGATCCCCAGGAATTTGTGGATGTCGGATCGACAATCAACCTGAAGGGGATTGAAGCGCTGTTGCCCGAAAACCCACTCACCTCTGCTTCAGACGACGTGATTCCGATTCATGTTCCAGATGAAATTTCCCTGCCGGAGTCCCAGGAGAAATCTGAAAAGAACAAATCGAGTGAAACCGTGACGATCGACGAATACGATCCAGATCAGAATTCCAGGGAAAATAAAAAGACGATTCAATTTCCAGAAATCGAATTAACTGATAATATGGACCAAAATTGACCCCATCTTGACTTTTCTCAACAGGATTCAATTATGTCGGACAATGATGTACAACAGCTTTTGAAATTGAGCAAACAACTTCTTGATGCCGTTGATCACAAAGACTGGAATACCTACACAGATCTTTGTGACGAAGAATTGACTTCATTTGAACCGGAGTCTCAAGGACACCTGATCACGGGGATGGACTTCCATCGTTTTTATTTCGAAATGAATCCAACTGGCAGACCCAGACAATCAACTATCAGTTCTCCCATGGTTTCCGTCATGGGTGATGTGGCTCTGATAACTTATGTTCGAATTGTCCAGGCAATCGACGAACACGGCCATGCTTCCAGTTCCTCTTTCGAAGAAACCCGTATCTGGGAAAAGCAGGACGGCGACTGGCAACATGTGCATTTCCACCGTTCGCTTATTTCCTGATTGGCTATGATGACTGAACCTGATTCGAAATCCCAAATAGTCATTCTCTGTTCTGACATGCTGTTTCTCAGCAAAATCACCGGCACAGCCAGACAACTGGGTTACTCATTCTGCACAGCGCTCAGCTGCGACAAAGCGGCTGAGTCACTTTTGAATGAAACCAGACAGTTACTACTGATTGACCTGAATCAACAGAATCTGGACTGGGAGCTGCTGACATCGATCCACCAAGGAGATGCCAGCCTGACCAGCATTGCCTTTGGCCCACACATCGATACGGAACGCCTCAACAAGGCAAGGGCGGCTGGATGCACGCAGGTGATACCCCGCAGCCAATTTTCCGCACAGCTTCCCCAGCTCATGGATGCCGCTTTGACTGAAGCAGCCTGACTAAAACGGAATCGAGGCTTAACCCAATTCAAACTTCTTCAACAATCCCTGGTAAGCCTGCTCGCCATGCTCAAGGGCGACGACGGCACTGATCCGGGTCTCGCTGGTGTTAATCATCTGAATATTGATCTGGGACTCTGCCAAGGCGCTAAACATGCTCTGTCCAACTCCAGTATGACTGCGAAGACCGATGCCCACCACGGATAGTTTTGCAATCTCCTCTTCATGACTCAATTCCGCATTACCCCATTCCGAGAGCAAGGGCCGCACCAGTTCCAGACTCTTTTCCAGCGAAGTCCGAGGCACCGTAAACGAAAGGTGCGCCTGCTCTTCTTCACCCATGTTTTGCACGATCATGTCGACCGAGACGCCCCCCTCTGCTACGACAGAAAACAGACGTGAACAGATCCCGGGATTATCTGGAAGATTTCTGACAGTCACACGAGATTGGCTTTGGTCGAACAGAACTTCACTGACCACAATATCTTCCATGTTGGCTAACTGATCGATGATTTCCTGCTCTAACTGAGTCAACCTTTGTGACGCTTCTTCAGAAACTTCACCGGCAGACGACTTCTGATTTGTGGCGAATGTGTAGCTAGTCAGGCGATCTAATTCGAAACCATTATGAATCACACGGACCGCTTCTTCACATTGATTGCGATCAACGAGAACGGTCACCTTAATTTCGCTGGTTGTAATCATTCCGACATTAATGTCTGCCTCGGCCAGGATTGAGAACATGCGACTGGCCACTCCATAATGATTCCGCATGCCACTTCCCACGATTGAGACCTTGGACAGATTGGTTCCCTGCTGAATCTTTCCAGAACCAATGGCCTCGATCGCCTCGCTGGCTGCGGTCAGAGTTTCCGCCAGATCCGACTGAGGAACAGTGAAGGAAACCCGTGCGACGCCTCCTGTTCCCACATCTTGAACGATCATATCCAGACAGATTTTTCGCTCTGCCATTCGCGTAAAGATACTGCCCATGATCCCCGGCTCATCGGGAATGTCAGTCAGACTGACGCGGACTTCATCTCGCACAAAAGCCACGCCGGTTACTACGGGGGCATCCGCTAAAGGCTGCGCGGCAATCAGAGTTCCTTCGCCATCGGAAAATGAGGGACGAACTTTCAGAGGCACCTGGTATTTTTTCGCGAATTCAATCGACCGAGAGTGCATCACCCCCGCTCCCAGACTTGCCAGCTCCAACATTTCGTCATATGAAATACTGTCGACTTTATGGGCTTCCGGCACGATGCGTGGATCGGTCGTAAACACGCCCTCCACATCGGTATAAATTTCACACATGTCTGCATCCAGCACGGCTGCCAGAGCGGTCGCGGTTGTATCACTGCCTCCCCGTCCTAGGGTTGTGATATTCCAATCCTTATCCCGTCCCTGAAAGCCGGCAGCAATGACAATCTTCCCTTCATTCAGAGCGGTGCGCATCCGCTCTGTCGAAATCGAAATAATACGTGCTTTCGTATGCGAGGAATCTGTGACGACACCAATTTGTGATCCGGTCAGACTGATCGCATCGCCTCCCAGCTTATGAATAGCCATCGCCATCAAAGCGACTGATTCCTGTTCCCCTGTCGAGAGCAACATATCCATTTCACGCGGAGTAGGACTATCTGTCATTTCCGCAGCCAGTCGCACTAGTTCGTCCGTCTTTTTACCGCGCGCACTGACCACCATCACAACCTGATGACCGGCTTGATGCAGTTCGGTGGCACGCCGCGCTGCGGCGAGAATTTTGCTGGTATCGGCAACACTCGTTCCACCAAACTTCTGGACTATGAGCGACACGTCTCTTCTCCGTTTCTCTACTCTTAAAAAATGACAATCTGACTCTCAGAGAATGCAATAACCTACAAACAGTACATTACGCAATTTTAGCCCACTTAGGTTGAGCCAAAGAATCTGGAAGGTAACAAATCGGGTCAGTTTCGTGAATCAACAGACTTTTCCGATTCGATAAATCTTGGAAAACCGCCTTGAAATGTGTCATATTCCTAAATTCTAGCAGCACATACTCCAGATCGACGTTATAGGCTGGCCAAAACAGTGTTCATAAAAACACACCCCATCACCCCAGGATCAACCCAGACAGTTCCTCAGCAACCCGACGGGCCGCATGCGGGAAGGCAAGTTCATGGACTTTCTGGGACATACCACTTCGTTGCTCCTCAGTATTCAGCAAATCCAAGACCGCTTTTGTGAGTAACTCAGCGGTGACTTCGGGCTCAGGTGCCTGTTCAACCAGTAATGCTGCGCCCCGTTCGACATAATAACGGGCATTGATTAACTGATGATCTCTCATTGAATTCGGAAACGGAATCAGGATTGTGGGGATTCCGAGACAGGCAATTTCAGCGAGCGTCGTGGCTCCTGCCCGGGATATGATCAGATCCGCACGTGTGTACCACTCAGTCAGGTCATCAAAAAAAGGTTGCACTGTCACCCTCAGTTTAGACCCGCGTTTTTTCAACCGCCCATAGCCATCTTTAGCACTCTCATATCCCGCTTCTCCCGTCTGATGCACTACATGTAACGGCTTTGGCAAATCGTCTCCACTTCTTTCCAGCAAGCAGAGCACAGCGTCATTGACAGCAGTCGCCCCCTGACTTCCTCCTAAAACCAGGATCAAAGTTTCGTCAGACTTCTCTGCAGACTCCCTCTGTATCCCTGCTTCAAGAATCTGCTTCCTGACGGGATTTCCTGTCAACACAATACGCGGCGGACCGTTTTGTTCTCCACTTGGTCTGCCTTTGAACTGTGTTTCCCAAAAAGAGATACAGACCAGAGAAGCGCGCCCGCATAAAAACTGATTTGCTCTCCCTGGAATGATATTCTGCTCTAATAAAACAATTGGAATTTTTAACCAGGAAGCAGCGAGAATGACTGGTACGCTGGCAAAACCTCCCAGGCCAATGACTACAGCTGGAGATTCTGTTCTTAAAAAACGAAGAGCCTGAAAAAATGCGCGGCTGTTTCTCCAGAGAAATCGAAAAGGAGCACGCTTTAAATCGCTGGTTGATGCCGATGGCAAACTGAGATGCTGATACCCTGAGTTTTCAATAATTTGCTGCTCGACAATGCGGCTAGAGCCTACAAATATCGTCTGAAATTCACCGAGAGTCACCAACTGCTCGGCGACAGCAATCCCGGGAAGCAGATGACCTCCTGTCCCGCCTCCTGCAAAAACAATCGTTTTATTTCTACGAATCGACTCGGTCATTGTACCCTGGAATCACGCGTGGAGTGACTTCTTCCTTTAAACACCAATCAAAGGGTCCAGCATAGGGGAACTCTTCTCAAATTCCCAGTCAATTCTTCTCTTCATCTTCGTACTCTTCATCTTCGTACTCTTCATCCTCGTACTCTTCATCTTCGCACTCTTCATCTTCGCACTCTTCATCCTCGCACTCTTCATCCTCGCACTCTTCATCCTCGCACTCTTCATCCTCGCACTCTTCATCCTCGCACTCTTCATCCTCGCACTCTTCATCCTCGCACTCTTCATCCTCGCACTCTTCATCTTCGTACTCTTCATCTTCGTACTCTTCATCCTCGCACTCTTCATCCTCGCACTCTTCATCCTCGTACTCTTCATCTTCGCACTCTTCATATTCGCACTCTTCATATTCGCACTCTTCATCTTCGCACTCTTCATCTTCGCACTCTTCATCTTCGCACTCTTCATCTTCGTACTCTTCATCTTCGTACTCTTCATCCTCGTACTCTTCATCCGTTTCTGGTTCTGAGTGAACGAGATCCGTTTCCATCACCGCTTGCGGATCAGGTAACGGCTCCTCTTCTTCCTGCCCCGGGTCGATCAACAATGCTGCATCCGCTGGTGACCGAGTCAAACTGACAATGATCCCCAGAGAGAGCAGGCTCACCATCAAATTCGTACCACCATAGCTGATGAGAGGGTGCGAAATTCCTTTAGGGGGCACCATCGCTGTCACCACGGCAACATTGATAATCGCCTGCAGTACCAACTGCATTAACAATGTAAACCCGACAACATAGGCATATGACTTCTGATTCTGTGAGCGAATAATATTGAAGCCTGCCAGAAACAGTCCCAGCCAGAGCCCCACAATTCCAAGAGTGCCAATTAAGCCCAGCTCTTCGCCTGCCACCGAAAACACAAAATCAGTATTCGCTTCTGGCAAGAAACTTAATTTTTGCGCTCCTTTGCCCAGCCCAGATCCAGAAATACCACCTGTGCCTAACGCCATTAGCGACTGCTTCAGCTGATAGGGAGCCGATTGCCAGTCAGTCCAGGTATCAAGAAACCCGCTGATTCGCTTTAACTGATAAGGTCTCAATGCCACCAGCATCCCTAAAGCCGGAATCGCACAAAGCAGCCCGACGATGAAGTTTCGAAGCGGCCAACCTCCCAAAAACAGGGCAATCGCAACTCCCCCAACCAGAAACAGCGACGTCCCCAGGTCAGGCTGTTTTAAAACGAGTGGGATCACAATTGCCAGTGGAATCAATAAAGGAATCGTCCCTTTGAACCAGTGTCTCAAAGACCGACGACGTTGCAACATCAGCCGAACCGTGAGAAGAGGGAGTGCAATTTTTGCCAACTCGGATGGCTGGAGCGAAACCGACCCGAACCTCAACCAGCGTTGCGCACCATTCACGCGCGTACCGATCCCGGGAATCAGAACCAATATGAGTAAAACAACAGTTCCCCAAAAGAGCAGGGGGGCACGGTCATACCAGAACCGGGCAGGCATATATGAAGCAATAGAAGCCACGGTGACTGCAATCGCCAGAAACGTCAAATGCTTTGATAAATAAACCTGTTCGAATTCCGTTGGCCAGGAGGTGATGCTGGCACTATGAACCATTAACACTCCGATCCCCAACAGCGCACACGCCATCGAAATGAACAGACTGCGGTCATGGTCCGGTTGTGATTGTGGTAAAAGCGAAGCCGGCTTCATTTGAATTCTCTCATCGATAAACGAGAATGGATATCAATGAAATCGTCCTGAAAAATGGTGCACCACCAACCCCAACCCCTTTGTGAATTCACGATTTAGAAACATTCGACAACCACACGAACCAGCTGACAAAACCGTGATAACAGGCCTTCCCCCAATCAGAACGCATTACCCGACCGACAAAAGAGGCATGATCAACAAACCTTTTTTAGCTTGTGAAACCCCAGCTTCAGTAACCGAGGCTCAGGTTGCGATCTTCAGGCTGGCGATCGCAATGATGGCCAGCAAGGCAGAACAGATCCAGAAACGAACGACAATTTTCATTTCATGCTGACCTTTGAATAAATAATGGTTGTGCAATGGACTACAGGCAATCAGACGGTTTCCCGTACGCCGAAACCAGAATACTTGCATGATCACACTGAGTGTTTCGACAACGAACACCCCACCAGCAATCACCAATAATGCTTCCTGACGAATCACCAGTGCCGCAAAACCAAGTAGTGCCCCCAGAGGCAGTGAGCCCGTGTCCCCCATGAAGACTTGAGCCGGATAGCAATTGAACCACAAGAATCCCAGCACCGCTCCCACCGCCGCTCCCAAGAGAATACTCAACTCGCCGGCCCCCGGAATATAGGGCACCTGCAAATACTCGGCCATCACTTTATGCCCCGCCAGATAAGTCAATCCGGCAAAGGCAGAGCCGGCAAACACCATGCAACCACTGGCCAGCCCATCCAAACCATCTGTTAAATTGACAGCATTGGAACTCCCTGTCATGACAACGATCGCCCAGGGAATAAAAAAGATGCCCAGATAAAAAGTCAGGCGGGTGACCGGCATGATCAAATCCAGCCCTGAATTCAAGCTGGTGTTACTGAAATAGAGCAGCGTACCCACGAAACCGGAAAACAGAATTTGCACCACCAGCTTCTGGCGTGGTTTTAATCCATTCTGAGTGGTACTGAGCTTGATCCAGTCATCATAAGCCCCCAGCAGTGCAAAGCCAGCGGCTGTCAATATCCCGAGTTGAACATAACGATTCGCAAGATCTGCCCAGAGTAACGTCGAAATCAAAATCGAGCCGATGATAAAGATGCCCCCCATCGTCGGAGTGGCATTCTTTGAAGCGTGGATTTCATTCAACTTTTCCGAAGCACTATCAACGCGCTCACGGAACCGTTTTTCCAACCAGCGAATCGCCAGCGGGCCCAGCAGTAAGGCAATCAAAAAAGAAGAGAGACTGGCCAATGCAATTCGCGCGGTCAGAAAGACACGAGAATCACCAGTCGAGAGAACTTCGAGTTGTTCCAGCAGGGGAGAAAACGTCTTCAATAACCAGATTACCATGAAGTGTTTTTCTCGTCGCTTACTGCTTCACACAAACCAGGCTCAGGATTCACATTCACTTTCTCAGCCTGTTGAACTCAATCCAGACACATCTTAACGATAATTTATACGCTCGTAAATGAAAGCACCGGACGCCGAGACCCCATATCCCGACGTCCGGTAAGGATTTCATCATGATACAGCAGTGGAGTGATCGACCCAATTAATCACAAATTCCGGTGCTGATTTGTCCGCCGAAGCGAACGCGCTCAGGATTCCCGCAAACCCAGGAGCACATGATGAAATCACAAGTTTAGACACATGATATTTTTTTCTCTCCTGAAGCAACCTGCTGATTGAGAAATGAAATCAAACGTTCCATCCGCATGCCTCGAGAGCCTTTGACTAACACGACATCTCCTGCCTCCAGACAGGAGGCCACATTACTTTGCAGTTCTGTCACATCAGGCGCTTGTACAATCCGATCCCGTGACAGGTTCGCAGAAACAGCCCCTTGAACAACCGCCCCCGCCTGTTTTCCACAGACGAAAAGCAAATCAATTCCAGACGTGGCAATCAACTCTCCTATTTCCTGATGATACCGGTTTGACTCGGCTCCCAATTCCAGCATGTCACCCATCACAAGCACGCGTTTACCAAGGCCAGCCCAATCCTTCAAAACCTGACACGCTGCTCTCATCGACACAGGGCTGGCATTATAAGAATCATCAATGATTGTCCAGTTACCGACCAGACCAACATGACAACGTCCAGGTACTGAAGAAAATTGACCGAGACTTTCTACCAGATCTTGATTTGATAATCCAAATTCTTTCCCGATTGCTATCGCAACCAGAGCCGCAGAAACAAAATGCTTTCCCTGTACGGGAATAAAAAATTCTGTCGATTCAAACTGAAACCAGATCCCATCATCAGTTTGCCGAATGGAAACAGCCTGCAAATCATTCTGTTCTCCCAGACCCACCTTCAGAGTACGAGCCGACGTTTTCGAAATCAGGAATTCAGCGAATGGATCGTCACCATTCACGACTGCCAGTCCTTGAGCGGTGAGTTGCTCGAATAACTCGCCTTTTGCATTGGCAGTTTGGTTGAGTGTTCCAAAACGTTCTAAATGCGAGGGACCGATTCCCGTAATCACTCCAATTTCCGGTTGTGTGATCTGAGCCAGATCCCGAATTTCACCCACTCGAGAAGCCGCCAGTTCCAGAACCGCGTATTCGTGAACTGATTCAATTTGAGCAACACTCAAAGGAACGCCAAATTCATTATTATAATTAGCGGGGCTCTGAGTCCCTTTTAAATAGGGGGACAATGCCGTATGAATCATATTTCGAGTGGTCGTTTTACCGACGCTACCTGTTACACCAATCATGGTTGCCTGCTGCTGACTTCGATACCAGCGAGCAAACAGCTGCAAAGCCTCATTGACATTATCAACAGTAATAAATCGCTGTGAATACCGACCTATTTCTGCACCACGATTCACAACACAAGCTTGTGCGCCACGCCTCAGTGCTTCCGTAGCAAATTGATGCCCATCCAGCCTTTTACCCTGAATCGCAAAAAACAAATCTCCAGCAGCCGTCGTACGGGAGTCTATCGATATCCCCTCAATTTCAGTAGTAACCAGATCCGGAAGGACAGGAGTCCCCTGGATGATCTGAATAACCTGATTGAGTGAAACACGATCCATACGATTTACTCTTTATATTCTAAAAACTGATACTTCTTTGCAGTTCAAACTGCAAATTCAAGCAGGAATTTTTGCTGAATTCTCCGAGAGTGAATTACTGAAATAATTTTCCACAACAAGCCGATCGCTAAATGGGATTTTTTGATCCCCAATGATTTGTTCGCATTCGTGCCCTTTGCCGGCGATCAGCACCAGATCTCCTGGCTGTGCTTCTTTGAGTGCCCGATAAATCGCCTCTTTTCGATCAACAATTAATTCGGGGAGAACGCCCTTAGTTCGACAGCCTTCCGCAACCATCTCGATAATCTGCATAGGATCTTCACTACGTGGATTATCACTGGTAATGATCACCTGGTCGGCTTCACTGCCAGCCATTCCCAATAAACCTCGTTTAGAGTTATCTCGATCCCCACCAGCACCAAAAACACATAAAACTCGTGATGGACACACTTCCTTAGCAGAACGAATCACATGACATAATGCATCGTCAGTATGTGCGTAATCAATGAGAACAGTATACGGCTGCCCGCAATTAACCTGTTCCATTCTTCCGGGAACACAGCCAAGACTTTGAATTCCCTCGGCAATTTCAGTCAATGACAATCCTAACGCGAGACAAACCGCCGCTGCTGCTAAGCAATTTGAAACATTATGCATTCCTATCAGCGATGTTCTGACAGGCACACGCGATCCATCAAACAAAACATCAAACGCAACACCACTCGTAGATTCCTGAATCTGTTCGGCTGTAACATCAGCGCGGTTGTGAATCCCATATGTTAATAAAGTCTGTGTCACTTTGACTTCAGATGCGAATGACCGACACGCAGAATCATCACTATTTAAGACGACCGTCCCGTTCTGCTTGACATGTTGAACGATCTTTGCTTTACAAGCAGCATAGTTTTCACGATTCTGATGATAGTCAAAATGATCCTGTGTAACATTCGTCACGACTCCGACCGAAAGATCTATCCCCGCCAGACGGCTTTGGTCTAAAGCATGACTGGATACTTCCATCACTGCGTGCGTGACATCATTCTTGACCATTTTTGATAAAAGCTGCGAAAGCTCGCTCGCATCGGGAGTGGTCAACGAGGCGGGACATGCTGAAACTCCATCATGATATTCGACGGTACCCAACAATCCGGTCCTTCGCTCCGTATTCTGAAGTATTGCCCTGACCAGCCAGGTCACAGTTGTTTTCCCATTCGTACCTGTTACACCCACAGCCTGCAGATGACGAGCAGGGCGGCCTGCAATTTCAGCACATAGAACGGCATAGGCTTTTCGGACATCCGTGACGATACACTGAGAAACCGGTAGATCCACCACAGGATGACCTGTAAGAATCGCTTTGGCTCCATTCCTGAGTGCCTCGGGAATATATTGTTCGGCATTTTCTCGCGTGCCGGGAATGACGGCAAAAATATCACCTGATTCACAACGTCGACTGTCAGACTGAATGGAAGTAGCACAGATATCAGCACAATCAACAAAGCTGGCAGAAGGAAACAGAGCCCTTAAACTCATGGCAACCGTTCCCGGAGACAAGCTGAGCGACGAAGATGACATGGATGTGAGGTAAGAACCATGCATTTCAGTAAAACCATCTATGAAAGGGACGAGGAGTAGGGGAGATTTCGGTGGTAAACTGAAGTTTGAAAAAGTTGATCAAAGCCGGAACCGGCTAGGGAATAGACCAAGTCGAAAGCATTTCTATTTGAGCAGGGGGGCATTCTCGTAATTCTCAGGATCAGGTCAACCCTGGTTAGCGAAAAAAGTATGTCCCTCTCACGTGCCTTGTAATTATTACAGAAACCTTTACCTCAACGTATTTTGGCATACCAGCCTGAAACCACTTCTCCAACCTGTTTCCTACTGCTTTTCGAACCCTGCGCTTCTACGGATCACCTCCTACGCCTCCACCACCAGAGCCGGTCATTATTTCGCCGAAACAGCACCACGATACTGACATTTCATGCAATCTACCTCAAAAATTAAAATCAGTATTTTTACCTATTTAATACACAACACTATGGATTGAGGGGTTTACACTATGTATCCTGTAAGTAGATCAGATGTGTTCCACTTCCATCTCCATCAACATCTGAATGACACTTTTTAAACGTATTTTTCGTTCCATAACAAGTTTTATCAAACTGCAAATTCTTGCTGTTTACTTCGCATTCTGCTGAAAAGCAGATCTGCAACTGAAGCCATAGAAGACTTCAATTGTAAAAGGAGAAACCATTCTCAACTTGCTTTTCCCAGGTCAAACATTTCATTTCGATGTGTCAAAGGAGAGAGAATATGCTACAAAACTCGCGTCACAAAAAAGGATTCACTCTGATCGAACTACTTGTCGTTATTGCGATTATTGCTATTCTAATCGCTTTATTACTCCCTGCTGTTCAACAGGCACGTGAAGCAGCCAGAAGGTCTACCTGCAAAAACAATCTAAAACAGCTGGGTCTGGCATTTCACAATTACCATGATACGCACAGCTGTTTTCCGTATGCCTGGTTCTTAGACCCTACCAACCCCTCTAATTTAAAAGCCGGCAGCTTTGGTATCATGCTTCTGCCCTATATTGATCAAGCCCCCTTATACAACCAGTGGAATTCTTCATACCCCGCTTTGAACCAATTCGCTGCAATCCCTCAAGTTGCACAAAACCTGACTGTCATCCAAACACCACTGCCAGTCTTCATGTGCCCCTCGACTCCAGAAACAACGAAACATGACTACGACTTGAGCCCAGCCTTTCCTTTTAGTTGGACTGCAGCTCGTTCCGACTACTGTCCTGCATCGGGCGTTCGGGGTACTTATTCCAGCCTTGCGTACACCGGCCATCCAGCAGCAGCCAGCCGAAGTGGAATGCTGAATTTTGTAGGCTTGAGTGCGTCAGGTAGCCCGGGAGACAGCGTTACCAGATTACGTGATATTGTGGATGGTTCCTCAAACACCGTCTTGCTGGGAGAGCGAGTTGGTGGCAACAAGATTTACAGCGGCACAACGATCAACTCCGCTTTGACAACAGCACTTGGCCCCAGCAATGGTGGTGGCTGGGGAGATTTCCTCAGTGGTGAGCACTGGTACCAGGGATCTCTTCGTGACGGGACCGATGGGGGAAGTGGAGGACCTTGTGCCATCAACTGTAGCAATGCAAGAAGTACCGGCTTCTTAAGCTTCCATGTAGGTGGTGCCCACTTCCTGCTAGGCGATGGTGCAGTGCGTTTCATTAGCCAAAATGTCGACGCTTATACATTCGCCTCTCTCACTACACGAGCAGGTGGCGAAATCGTCGGGGAATTCTAACATCCCCACAACCTTTTAATTGGTTAACTGTTTGTCGACAGGCCCCCTCAGGTGCCTGTCGACTTTAGGCACAACATTTACCCCCCCTTCATTACCTGAGAGAATTCTATGCAAATACAGCAGACTGTCTTTCTAACACTGATCACATTCTCCATGTTTTCCTGTAGCAGCCCAGAGGAACCTTTCACTAAAAAAACCTACCCAGTGAAGGGGAAAATCACTGTTGATGGAAAGGAACCCGGTTCCCCCATCCAGATCCAATGTCTGAATACAGGTGAAATTGACACAGAACACCCAACGGCTTCGGGATGTAACTCCTCTAACGACGGAACGTTTGAACTCTCAACTTACACAACCGGTGATGGAATACCTCCTGGCGATTATGTTTTGACATTCGTCTGGAAAAAATTTGACATCATGTCACGGGGATATGGTGGCCCCGATAAACTCAAAAAACGATACGATAAACCAGAAAAATCCAAAATCAAATTTTCTGTAACCGAGGGAGAACCAACCGATCTCGGCGTAATCGAATTAACCACGAAATAACGCTTTTTTACTTTGACTTTTCGAGTATAGAACAATTTCCCCAGTCAGCTTTGAAAGTTGCCTGGTCACTACTCTGACTTCAACCTGAAAACCGGATCAAGTCTATGATTTCACGAGTTGCTACTTGCCTGATTGCGATCTCTGTCAGTACTTCCATTTTTGCTGCCGAGAATTCCAATGTTCCTGCTTCCCTCAAACAAGCCAGAGAAATTCCGGATGCGTTTTTTAAATACATTCAACGCGAGGAACCGGACTATAAATGGGAAATCCATGACTCGTTCTCACACGATGGCGTCACTGCTTACCCTGTGGAATTGACGTCTCAGACCTGGCAGGGAATTACCTGGAAGCACTGGCTCTATATTTTCGAACCTGACAATATTCGCATTAACAACAAGGTTCTCCTGTTTGTCACCGGAGGCAGCAATGGCTCTCGCCCGAGTGAAAAACGACTCCACCCAGCATTTTTACTCGCAAAAACAACAGGCGCTCGCATCGCCTTACTCACCCAGGTTCCAAATCAGCCACTGTTTGACGGCAAAAAAGAGGACGATCTGATTACGGAAACCTGGCTGCGTTACCTGAAAACAGGCGACGAAAACTGGCCACTCCTGTTCCCCATGGCAAAAAGCGCCGTCAAAGCCATGGATGCCATTCAGGAAATTGCCCGGGAAAAACGCAATATTGTCATTGATGGCTTTGTGATTACCGGCGCTTCCAAACGAGGCTGGACCAGTTGGCTCACCCCCGTAGTCGACAAGCGAATTATCGCCACCGCACCGATTGTGATTGATACGCTCAATTTTCGAAAGCAAATGAAACACCAGATTGCCACCTGGGGAAAATACAGCGAACAAATTATCGACTACACCAGCAAGGGACTGATCGTTGAAGGTGAAGAAAGCCAGAGAGAGAAACACCTCCGCCAAATGATGGACCCTTACACTTATCGGAATCAACTAAAATTACCCAAATTAATCATCAATGGAACCAACGATCCTTACTGGGTTGTTGACGCAATGCGTTTTTACTGGCCTGACCTGGTGGGCCCCAAATACATCCTTCAAGTCCCGAATGCGGGCCATGACCTTGGTGGCGGAGTCGAATACGCCTTGCAGACCATCGCCGCCTTCTTTATGCATGCTGCGACAGGCAAAGAACTTCCGACGATGGATTGGGACAACTCCACCGATTATGAATTGAAACTTACCTGCAAGAAGAAACCAACGCAGGTCCGACTCTGGAGTGCTTACTCAGAGAATAAAGATTTCCGTAATTCCAAATGGACTTCCAGTGAAATCACCACTGACAACGATGTGTACTTGGCGAAAATAAACAAACCAGAAAAAGGGCACGTCGCTTATTATCTGGAAGCCATCTACACCATAAACCAAATCCCTTTCTCATTATGCACGATTACGACTGCCAAATGACGGCAATTGAATCGCGAATTTACAATTCTTAAAGCAGGAGATCCATTTTTAAAATCTTCGAAGAAGATTTCTTTTTCATCTTTCCGTTTCTTTTCTGAATGTTAAGATATCGTGTAGACGGGGTTGATTTCCCCGAAAGCACGAACAGAAGGACCGTATATTAAAGTGGTGAAAGGAACAGCCACATGAAAAAGAAATCTCTCGCCCAATCTTCTAACCCGACTCCAGCCAAGGCAGCCATTCGAACGACATCATTGCAGTTTGATGCGCCCCATTCTCTGGAGTGCGAAATTCAGCATGCATTAGCACTAGATTCGGACGTCTGCCTGAATTCTCTCGTTGTTCGCCGCACCAAAAATGGGGTTTGCCTCGAAGGTGTTCTCGAATTTGATGGCGAATGTCCGGACATCTGTAATCGAATCAAGGCGCTCACTGGCGTTGAAGAAGTCATCAACCACCTCATGATGAAAAAACGAATGCCGCTTCCCCCGAAAGGCTAAGCAGCACTTCAGTTACCACTTGAATGCGCCAAAGAAATTCATGTTGAGAAGGCTTTTTCTGCGCAGCAAACTCTCCCATTCGCTTCATTTTTGCCAAAAAAAATAAAAATTCGTCTGTGCGCCGTTAATCACTTCTGCTAACTTTCGCGAATCAACCTCGCTGTTTTAGGCGTCATCAACTCCGAAACACATCCTCAATCATGACCTACAAATTCCGACGCCCAACTAAACCGATTCAATTCATTTTTCCCAGGCTATTGCTGAACTCATGAAGAGAATAGCAACTGTCCAAGGCACTTATTGAAGTACTTATCAGTAGCAGGAAGGCCACTATGAGTCTCAATCATCATCCAAACCAAGATACTATGGTGCAAATCCGCTGGCTTATCAGGAGAGATATGCCAGAGGTTCTCCGAATTGAAGAGGAGAGCTTTGAATACACTTGGACGGAAGAGTATTTTCTGAGCTGCCTCAGACAACGAAACTGTATCGGCATGGTTGCAGAGCACAATCACCAGATCGTCGGCTTCATGATTTATGAACTTCATAAATCGATGATCCAGGTTTTGAACTTTGCCGTCGCCCCCGAATTCCGACAGCAGGGAATTGGACGTCAAATGGTGCAACGCGTGATAGATAAACTGTCTCAGCAACGTCGGCGTGAGATTGTATTAGAAGTCCGCGAGACCAACCTGTCCGCTCAACTGTTTTTCCGCAAAATGGATTTCCGCGCCGTTTCTGTACTGAGAAACTACTTCGAAGACGCAGGAGAAGATGCCTACGTTCTGCAATACCGCATGGAACGCGCCGAACAGGACTTCGCTCCCGGACTTGCTCCCAAAAATCGGATCAGCAATTACTTCGACGCCTCGGATGCTGCCTGAAATTGACAGCGAATGACGAATCAGTTGCCAAGTGGATCTTCTTCCAGCCAGCAGATGCCTGCCATTCAACTGCGTGGCGTCCGTGTCCATAATCTGCAAAACATCAATCTGGACATCCCTCTTAATCAATTGACCGTCGTCTGTGGCGTCAGCGGTTCCGGCAAGACCAGCCTGGCTTTCGACACGCTTTATGCAGAAGGTCAAAGACGCTACATTGAGACGCTCTCTACGTCTGCCCGGCAATATTTGAACCAACTCCCCAAGCCAGACGCCGATCATGTTTCTCATATACCGCCAGCAATTGCCCTCAAGCAAAACGCAAGCAAAAGACTTGCAGCCAGCCGCGGAATCGAACCAACGGTCGCCATCGAATCGGGTATCCACCACTACCTGAGACTGCTGTATACTTCATTAGGACAAGTTGTCTGTCCCGCATGTCAATCACCGGTCATATCCCAAACACCGGAATCTATTCTCGATTTTCTGAAAACGCTGCCCCAAAACTGTCGTTACCAGATTTGTTATCCGATCCTTCCAACATCAGATCAACCTCTAGCGGAAATCATTGAGGATCTTATCCAGCAAGGCATGACGCGTGTCATTGCCAATCACAAGACCTACAAGCTGACAGCGAACAGCTCCTCAGAAATCATTCACTCAGCAGATCTTTTCCTGGTTGTCATTGACCGTCTGAGCACCAAGAGCATCGAAGATCAACGTATCCTGGACAGCCTGGAACTCGCGTTTGATTTATCATCTGGGAAATCCGTCATTCTCCTCGAGCAAAACCAGGACATCGAGAAAACAGCAGCCCCCTTGATGGTCGACGAAAAGCCCTGGCTCCGATTTGATTTCTCGACAGACCTGATCTGCTCTCGCTGCAACAAAGAATTCAGCCTTCCAGAACCACAACTCTTTAATTTTTTCAGTCCGACCGGTGCTTGTCCCACCTGCCAGGGAACCGGATTGATATCAGATTCCTCAAGCCCTTTGAAAACAACACAGATTTGTCCCGACTGTCATGGCAGTCGCCTGACTGCAGGCGCGCTCGCGGTCCAAATCCAAAACACCAACATCGACCAGCTCTGCCAGCAGTCGATTCAGGAGCTGCGAAACTGGTTTTCAGAGTTATCGCAAAATCTGAATCAGCCAATCCAACAACATGTGACACCTTTGCTCCGTGAAATCAACCATCGACTGGATCTGTTAGACGAATTGGGAATCAACTACCTGGCACTCAATCGCTCCATGCGAACGCTTTCCGGCGGCGAAGCACAACGCATCGCTTTAACCTCCACTTTGTCCTCAAATCTGGTCAACACACTCTATGTGCTGGATGAACCATCCTCGGGCCTGCACCCTGTAGAAAATAAACGTGTAATTTCTGTTCTCCAGAAACTATGTCACCTCAACAACACACTTGCCATCGTCGAACACGATGCCGACTTCATCCTCGCAGCCGATCACATTGTGGAACTGGGACCTGGTGCCGGTAAAGCAGGGGGCCAACTTGTTTTTGAAGGCCCCTATGCCCAACTTATTGCCTCAACATCCTCGCCAACGGGTAAAATTCTAAATGCCTCTTCGCCAGCAGACCTGAAATTGGTTCCCAGAAAAACAGACCCCGACTGGATCACACTCAGCGGCGTCACTCGCAACAATCTGAAAAATATCAACGTTTCATTTCCACTGGAACAGTTGTGCGTTGTCACAGGCATCAGTGGCAGCGGCAAAAGCAGCCTGATTGAACAGACCCTCTTTCCTGTTCTGTCAGACCTGCTGACGAAAACAGAACAAGCTCATTCATTTTCGTTTTGCCAATCAGTCACTGGCATCGAGCAGATTGACGAAGTGATCTTTCTCGACCAGTCACTCGTAGGCCAGACTCCCCGGAGCATACCGGCAACTTACCTGAATCTGTTCGACAACATCCGGACGGTGTTCGCTCAAACCAGTGATGCGAAACTTCGTAATCTCTCTCCCCGACATTTCAGTTTTAACAGCAAGAACGGCGGCCGCTGTCCTGAATGTAAGGGGACGGGCTCGATTGAAATCGACCTGCAGTTCCTGGCAAACTTAAACATGACCTGCCAGGAGTGTCACGGAAAACGCTATCAACGCGAACTGCTGGAAATCAAATACCGCAAACTCAATATCGCCGAGGTACTGGAACTGACCGTCGACGAAGCGTTCCCTTTTTTCCGCGGTCAGCCAGCGCTGCAAAAAAAACTGAAACAACTCAAAGATGTCGGCCTGGGTTACATCCCTCTCGGCCAGCCTCTCCCTTCACTCTCGGGCGGAGAATGCCAGCGATTAAAACTCGCTGCCTACTTGACTACCAGCAGTCGCAACAAAACCCTCTTTCTGATAAATGAACCGACGGCTGGCCTGCACCCGCTGGATATTCAATATGTCTTAAACTGCTTCGAACATCTACTCACAGCCGGACATTCTATTATTGTTATCGAACACAACCTGGAAATGATCCGAGCCGCCGACCACATCATCGACCTGGGTCCTGATGCAGGCGAAGCCGGGGGCGCCATTGTGACGACAGGCACACCAGCAGAACTCGCACAACATCCATCCTCTTACACGGGAGCTGCTCTCAAAAAGCAGTTCTTGAATACTTGAAGCGCATGAGACTCAACGTTTGCGTCGCTGTCGTTTTCCTTTTTTTCCAGACCGGGACGCTTTTGCGGTCTGAGTTTTTCCGGACTTGCCCCCGTTTTTTTTCAGATCGTCAATCCGATCTCTCAATAATGCGGCTCGCTCAAACTCCAGCTGTTCCGCCGCCTCCAGCATCTCTTTTTCGAGCTCTCCCAGAAATTCCTGGGTAATATATTCTGACTCATCCGAGAAACCGACTGACTCCCGCACAAGCTGACGGGCTTCGATTTCTTCTTCAATGCCTCGCTTGATCGCTTTCTTGATAGACTCCGGCGTAATCCCATGCTCGCAATTATATTCTTCCTGAATCGCACGGCGACGTTCTGTTTCATCGATCGCATTCTGCATGCTGTTCGTCATTCGGTCTGCATAGAGAATGACTTCCGCGTTGACGTGCCGAGCCGAACGGCCGATTGTTTGAATCAAACTGGTTTCACTTCGCAAAAAACCTTCTTTGTCGGCATCCAGAATGGCAACCAGTGAAACCTCGGGAATATCCAACCCTTCGCGCAATAAATTGATCCCGACAACAACATCATATTTCTGCTCTCGTAGCCCTCGTAATATTTCCACGCGTTCAAACGCATCCAACTCGGAATGCAACCAGGCACAGCGAATCCCTTCCTCTTGAAAATAAGAGGAAAGGTCTTCTGCCAGCCGCTTGGTCAACGTAGTCACCAGCACGCGCTCTTTCACCGCAACGCGTTTCAGAATCTCCTCTTTCAAATGAGGAACCTGCCCACGGGCCGGCACAATTCGAATCACGGGATCGATCAACCCAGTCGGACGAATGACCTGTTCCACGACTTCCCCTTCAACACGCTCCAGCTCCCAGTCACCCGGCGTAGCAGAGACAAACACCGTCTGTCTGCGTCGTTCGTTCCATTCATCAAAAGTCAACGGGCGATTATCAAGCGCCATCGGCAAACGAAAGCCATGCTCAACCAGATTGGTCTTTCGAGATCGGTCTCCCGCAAACATCGCACGTACCTGAGAGACGGTCACATGCGATTCGTCAACGAATAACAGATAATCATCGGGGAAGAAGTCGAGCAACGTATCCGGCGGTGATCCCGGTTTTCTACCCGCCAGCGCGCGGCTGTAATTCTCGATCCCCGGACAAAAGCCCACTTCTTCCAGCAATTCCATATCATACCGAGTTCGCGCACTGAGCCTTTGGGACTCCAGTAACTTCCCCTCATTCTGCAGGACCTGCAACCGTTCATCCAGTTCGCTTTGAATCTCGTGAATAGCAGACTCAATCCGCTCCTGAGGCAAAACAAAATGCTTGGCCGGATAAATATAGGCTTCTTGCACGGTCCGCAGCACTTCTCCCGTCAAAGGATTAATGACCGCTAGATTTTCGATTTCATCGCCCCAGAATTCAATCCGATACGCGAACTCTTCATAAGCGGGCCAGCACTCAACCACATCTCCGCGAACTCGAAATTTCGCCCGCGAAAGCTCCACATTATTTCGATCATACTGAATATCAATCAGCTTCCGCAGCATCTCATCGCGGTCAATCTCTATGCCCACCCGAAGCGGGATCATCATCTCCAGATAATCTTTGGGAGACCCCAAACCATAAATGCAACTGACGCTGGCCACAACAATCACATCACGACGACTGACCAGCGCGCTGGTCGCCAATAAGCGCAGACGATCAATTTCATCATTGATCGACGCATCTTTCTCAATGTAAATATCCCGCTGTGGAATATAGGCTTCCGGCTGATAATAATCATAATAGCTGACAAAATACGTGACGGCGTTTTCCGGGAAAAACTCCTTAAACTCCGAATACAATTGGGCGGCCAGAGTTTTATTATGCGATAGAATCAGAGCAGGGCGGCCCAGTTCTGCGATCACATTCGCCATAGTGAACGTTTTCCCTGATCCCGTCACGCCCAGCAACACCTGATCTGACTTTCCCTCTTTAATCCCCTTGACCAGTCCTTCAATTGCACGAGGTTGATCACCCGAGGGTTGGAAGTCGCTCTTCAGCTGGAAAACGGACATACTCTCTCATTCCTCTAGTCCTGTCATTTACCAACAGAACTTTTTTAAACACAGAGCCTCAGATCTAACATGGAGATAACTCAGTGTATTGTAGAGGAAAGCCTTCAACAGGGGAAAGGGACCAAAAGAGCAGAATCAAAGTGCTATCTATTTCAGGCGCCAGTGCAATTTTCCCCAGATGATACTCCGTTTTCAATCTGGACACCTGGGAAAACTGTAGGCTTAATCTTCAGACGCTGTTTCACCAGCAGGGGGTTCTACTTCAGGCAGATCTTCCGAGGATGCGGTCGCTTCCTCCACACCTTCCGCTTGCACAACACCATCCTGGCTCGCATCCAGTTCATCCGTTTCATTCGAATCTGACTCACCGGCATCCGTCATAGGAGGCATAACCCAGATTTCGCTGTATTCTACAGGCTGCTCTGCCCGAAATTGATGATGTCGCAACAATTCCAGAATCGCCAGGAAAATACCAATAATCCGGCTGCGTAGTTTTTCCCCTTCAAAGAAGTCACTGAATGCAACTCGTTGTTCTTCACGAACACGGGCACCAATCAGTTCGACATAAGTCGAAATCGGCGTATCATCATAGGTAATGCTTGACTGCTCTTCGACTTCCTTGCGCTTGACAACCCGCGCTAGCGCACTGACCAGGTCCCACAGCTCGACTTCTTTAATCAAGTCTTCGGAAGGATCTTTCCCTGATTTCGGACGCTCATCCGTTAGACGAGGATAGTGTTCCTGCCATTCCGCTGCGTGTTCTTCCAGCGCATTGGCTGCATCCTTGAACTTTTTATATTCCAATAACTGCTGAATCAAATCGCTACGAGGATCATCAATGACCTCAGCAATTTCTTCTTCTTCCGCGCGAGGCAAAACCATTCGGCTTTTGATTTCGGTCAGCGTGCTGGCCATCACGATGAAATCGCCAACCAAATCCAGATCAATCAATTCCAGAACATCGAGAAACTCGTTAAAAGATGCCGTAATTCGAGCGATGGGCAGGTCGAGAATGTCCAGTTCATTACGTCGAATCAAATACAACAGTAAGTCCAATGGACCACTGTATATATTCAGATCGACCCGGTATTGCGCAGTCGTCATAGTTTCTGTTTCGGGCTCAGTTTACAGATCCAGTTTCCACGATCCATCGTTAAACTGTTATCTGTCTTTTAGTTACATCGCTTCTTTGATCAAGAATGGAATACGATGAGTCGTCAGTCATCGCGGGATTCGATCGCATATTATCGTTATCGTCAGATTAACCGCTACAAATTCAGAGATTCCGATTTCCAGACCGAGAAATAAAAAATCGGCAAGTCGTTATGACTTGCCGATTTTCGAGTACATCGACTCACGATGACACAAAGCTGACTGAAATGAAACACCCCGAAATTCGGGTCAGGCAGCCTTGCGGACAGGCATTTGCAGAATTTGTGGTTCGGGCTCTTCACAAGCCGTCAGGAAGTTTTCGAAGACCTGCATATCCAAGGCAGACGCAGAATGATTTTGCGGATGCCATTGCACGCCTACACAGAACCAGTCTTCATCAGGAACTTCGATTGCTTCGACGACACCATCGGGGGCTGTCGCTGAAACCACAAACATTTTAGAAATATAATTCACAGCCATATGGTGCTGGCTATTCACTCGAATTTCACCCGGGCCGTACATTTTATCGACCCGCGTACCGGGAACAATATTGATAATATGTCTTAGATTGGATTCCACTCCATCGCGGTGATACATCGCTCCGGGAACATCTTCCGTCACATGCTGATGCAGCGTTCCGCCACTGATTACGTTCATCATCTGCATGCCGGAACCGATTGCCAGAATAGGCATTTTCATTTCCATTGCCATAGTGCAGATCCGGCGATCAAAGTCTTCACGACGCAGAGGCATCGCCCGAGAGGCGGGATGTTTTTCAAATCCCAGACGAACGGGATCAAGGTCCAGAGTACACCCTGAAAGCACCAGACCATCCAATTGATTCAAAAACTGTTTTAAGTCATCATCATCAGCCAACGGGGGAATCATCATAGGAATCCCACCAGCATCGGTTACAGAATCATAATAGCCGGTATAAAACCAGCTTAACGCCTGTGCTTCTTTTTGCTCAGCGCGGTAGTCTCCGGTAATTCCGATCAAGGGCTTTTTCGACATGGTTCCATCCTTCACTTCAATGCACTTCCTGTGCGGTCAAAAATATTCCGGGGATAAAACGGGAACTCCCCAATTAACAGACCGGCGGAAGCAAACTACAGAAAGACGCGCCAAAGAAGTGCGTTCGAGCGGATGAAAATCCCCCCTGATCGAACGAATAGAAATAGAATCCATTCTCTTTTAGCGGTCCGTTCCTTCGGTCCGTGTCGTACTGAAAAAAACTCAGTAGCCTCAAATGTTTGTTACTGAATCATTCCAAATCACTTGAGTGAGCGGATCTTAGTAACCTGAAATCAGGCTGTCCAGCGAATCGATCATTTTGAGCGAATATTTTCTCATTCAAACTTTCGCATACCACATCTTGTGTCAGCTCGATGATTGACTCCTGAAATTCTCGCACTGAAAGAT
Organism: Gimesia alba; assembly: GCF_007744675.1. Taxonomy (NCBI): domain Bacteria; kingdom Pseudomonadati; phylum Planctomycetota; class Planctomycetia; order Planctomycetales; family Planctomycetaceae; genus Gimesia; species Gimesia alba. Next base: position 3,175,598 of record NZ_CP036269.1, on the reverse strand, counting down.
ATTTTTTCACCAAATTAATCGAAATCTTTGTCGCAGTTCAACAAGAAAACGACTTGCCATTGAAACAGGATTTTTATCCCAACCCTTCAAAAAACACCTGAAAAACAAGGCTTTAATTCACCTCTTGACTCCCTCATGCCACCCCTTAAATTGCGGGGTTAGCGTCGCGCGCGCGAGTGACTCGTTTTTTTATAGTGCATACGACAGAACCTGTTAATCGATCCACTATTCAAAACCCCTGTTTTTAAAGGCTCAAATTCAACATTCCCTTTTTCGGGTTTCTTATGTGCAGTCGCATTCTTTGACCATCGTTGACGCTTCAGAGAAAAATTACGAAAGATCAATGTCACTTTCTGCGATTTCACTCTTGCTTTGTTGACGCCGTTCCGCATGATTCAAATCTCTGTAACCAAACTTTTCGAATTGGAGTTGTACGATGACAAACCAATCAGCCTAATTTCTCTGTACAACTTCCTACAACAGGACTGATTCCTGACAAGCTTGATGCTATCAGACAAAACCACATTCATAGAGATGAAAAGCAGGCACTGCTTAAGTAGCCTCTACCGCTTCTGACTGAGGTTGCGTTCGTGTTGCCACTGCAGGCAGGAACAGCGTGCCCAGGGTCGCCAGAATCAGGCAGGGAATGATGGCATGAAACGCCTGATGCGGAACATCCAGGGCTACAAAGTGACTCGTAATTTTGGCCTGGATCATACCGCCTCCCCCCCAGGCCATTCCCATCGTAATCGCCGAAGCCACTCCGCCTCCATTCGGAAACAGTTGATGTGAATAGGAAACCATCGCCGGGCTGGTCCCCCATAGAATTAAACCACTGGGAATCAGAAGTAACGTCATCAGCCATGTCGGACAGCCTTCCCATCCGAGTACCAACATCAACGGGATTCCCAGCAGCGGACAGGCAATCATAAATGCTTTTTCATGGCCCGACTTGAAACGGAACGCCATCAACAACATTCCTGCACTGGCGGAAAACAGGAACACCGATTGCGTCATCCCAATCTCAAAAGCCGACGCGCCCTGATTTTCAAGGATGAAGGAAATCAGTTTATCCATCGCCATATTCGGCACCAGCCTGAGCGAACAGACCAGAAACAGAAAGAACGCTAAAAAGACGCGTCCTTCCAGCATCTGCGACAGCGACTGTGCCTTTTTCTTCCGATCCCGTTCAAACAGGGCGGCAGGCGGCTTTCCAAACTGGTACAGGAAAATAATCAGCCCGGAATACAGGGGCGCCAACACCCAGATACTGGACAGCCCCCAGGTCGAAACAATCGCACCACAAATCAGCGGCCCCAGCGCCAAACCCATGGCGCCGCCAAACATGAACAGCGACAGACTCCGTGTGCGGCGTTCTGGTATTAATGATCCAGCCACCACCGCCGCTTCCGGATGAAAAGACCCAATGCCAATTCCCCCCAGTAAGAGCGCCACACTCAACACGAGTACGCTGTTGGCCGGCCCCACCATCGGCATCAGTGCCGCTCCCAGTAATGGTCCCAGCCACAGAATCGATTTGATCGGATACCGATCGCGCAGATATCCAAAGACCGGCTGCGCGAGAGAGGATGCAAGCGCATGAATGGTCAACACCATGAACAATGTGTTCTCAGTTAATGAATGCACACGTTTCAACTCACCCCACAAGGGGCCAACAATGATCGCCGAAGCATCAACGATGATGTGAGTCAGCGTGAGACAGATCAAACAACGATAGGCGTGAGACATTACAGGTATAACTTCAAGGCGGGAGTTCGATTTGAAAGCAGACTCTATTCTACAGAGCTAGACAGGAATTTGGGAATCAGGTTCATAAGACTGTCTGCCTGTTTTTATTACTTTTTTCATCCCACTCTGAAAATAGCTTGTATTGTGATTTCGTCAGAAAAAAGCTATACCTGCCATATCACATCGACTTTTTTGCAAACTATTCAGAGAGAACATTCCTTGGACACTGCTTCAGAGTGGACCTTTCAATCAACCAGTGAAACAGAGACCCAACGCCTGGGAACCATGCTGGCAAAACTGCTCGAGCCGGGTACTGTGATTGCTTTAAATGGCAATCTGGGTGCAGGAAAAACCCGTCTGGTTCAGGCAATTGCAGAGGCGCTGGGCGTGGATCGAGCGGAGGTCAATAGCCCCACATTTGTTCTGATCCAGGAATACCAGGGAAATCTGCCGCTGTATCACTTCGATACCTACCGCTTGCAGGATACCGATGAATTTCTGGAACTGGGTGCCGATGACCTGCTGTATGCAAATGGCGTCTGCCTGATCGAATGGGCCGACAAAGTCGCGGAAGTCTTGCCGCGGGATTTACTGCAAATCAACATCGAACACAGTTCTGAAACAGCACGTACTTTTCACTTCAAGGGGCAGGGCCCCCGTTCAACCAAAATCGTCGATGCCCTCAAACGAGAAGACCCTGCATGAACGCAATCAACTTCTCCTCCCCAGACTTTGAATCAGGATGACAGATATGACTGTGGAATCGGAAGAGAAACTGTTGGTAACAGGCGGGACAGGCCTGGTTGGCAGTCGCGTGATTCAACGCGCACTGGAATCAGGAATTCCGACAATGGCCCTGGTGCGTTCACCGGCAGAGGCAGAGTTCTTAGCAGAGCAGGGGGCCGAGCTGATCGAAGCGGATCTCACAGACTATAAAACACTCAAAGATGTACTACGCGGCGTGACAATTGTCGTGCACACGGCTGCAAAGGTAGGCGACTGGGGAGCGATCGACGAATATCGGAAAACCAACGTCGGCGGGCTGGAATATTTACTGACCGCACTCGAGGAACAATGTCTGATCAAACATTTCATTCACATCAGTTCGCTCGGCGTGTATGAAGCCCGCGATCATTTTGGTACCGATGAAACTGAGCCGCCTCATACCGCTGGCATCGATGGTTACACGCTCAGTAAAATCGAAGCCGAGCAGCTTCTGCAAAAGCATTCTCTCCCATACACAATTCTACGTCCCGGATTTATTTACGGCCCGCGCGATCGTACCGTCTTACCGCGTATTCTGGAGCGCTTGAAATCAGGACAGTTCGCATACCTCGGCACTCCCGAGAACCTGATGAATAATACCTACGTCGAACATCTGGTCGACGCTATTTTTCTGTCTCTATTCAACGAAGAATCGCTCAGCCAGATTTATAATATCACAGACATCACTCTGGTCACGAAACGGGAATTCATCTCTACCATTGCTGAGCTGGCTCGGTATCCAATCCCCAAAAAAGTCGTTCCGCTTACAATTGCGAGGAATCTGGCCCGGGTGCTGGAAGGCCTCTGGAAATTCCTCGGAAAAAAACAGGCCCCCATCCTCTCACAGGCACGCATCAAGTTCCTGGGGCTGAACCTGGACTTCAGCACACAAAAAGCCCAGCAAGAACTCGATTATCACCCCAAAAAGTCGTTTCAACAGGCAATGACGGAAACCATGGACTGGTTTCGCGAAAACCACAAGCTCCCGTAGGTTACCGACAATGATGAATTTTACATGAAAAGATGCAGCAATCCAGTCCCATCGGAAATCTCGCATTTGACCCGACTTGGACCTGACGGATAGAATAGTCATTATGGAAAGTGAATCAACGCAAGCACCTGTACTGCCTGATCAGAAACAGCCAGCGGATCTCCCGAAATGGTCGTGGTGGCGGTATATGATCAAATCACTAATTCAGGTGACGATCCTTTTTTCTCTGTATGTCCTTTCCATCGGCCCCTTCTTCTGGCAATGGTACGCGTCGTTTAATTCGATGAGCTCCCCGTTCTTCGCATCCTTCTACATGCCGCTATTACTAGCCTGCGATTTTATCCCGCCACTCTCCGACGGCGTGAACTGGTACATCAACCTCTGGATTGGCTGATCGAACCTGCTATTCACCTGAATCTGGCAGGTGGACATTTTCCAGAAAACAAATACAACTCCCGTTTCATCAACTCTCACACATATCAAAAATCAAAATCCCAAAGCCGCAAGGTTGATTGACAAACGAGAGAATACAAATACACTCAAGAGTAGAAGCAGGGGAGAAGCTCTCTTCCGTTTTCTTCACTCAAATTCTCTCACAGCTTAGGCTGATCATAGCCTGGATGGCGTCCAAATAGACGGGAGCACGGAATATTATGAGCGACCCACGCCCTTTTGCTCATCTACATTGTCATACCCATTTCAGTATGCTGGATGGGGCCAGCCGCATCCCTGAAATGGTAAGTAAAGTCAAAGAAGCCGGCATGGATTCGCTGGCGATCACCGACCACGGCAATCTGTACGGCGCGATGGACTTTTACCAGCAGTGTCGCAGTCAGGATGTAAATCCGATCTTGGGACTGGAAGCGTATATCGCCCCCCGCAGCCGCTTCGAAAAAGGGGCTTCGCGGATGAAAGAGGCCAGTTTTCACCTGACATTGCTGGCACAGAATCGGCAGGGCTTTGAAAATCTAATCAAACTTTCTTCCACATCGTATCTCGAAGGCTTTTATTACAAACCCCGTATCGACAAGGAAATCCTCGAAGCCCATAGCGAAGGCCTGATCCTGCTCACAGGCTGTGCAGCAGGAGAACTGTCGCACCATATCCTGGGAGAAAACTGGGAAGAAGCAGAAAAGCTCTGCGCCTGGTACGAAAAAGTATTTGGCGACCGGGTTTATATGGAAGTACAGAATGCGGGGCTGGAGATCCAGCGGCAGTGCCTGGAAGGAACAGTCGATCTGGCTAATAAAATGGGGCTGCCTCTTGTCGCCACCAACGACGCCCATTATGTCGACCAGAAAGACGCCGTCGCCCAAGACGTTCTGCTGTGTGTCAGTACGCGCTCAGTCGTGAGTGATGAAAAACGGATGAAAATGACCGGCGATCAGTTTTTCGTCCGCACCCAGGATGAAATGTACGATGCCTTTCCAGGATTGGAACACGCGGTCGCACGCACACAGGAACTGGCGGAACGGGTTGACATTCAGATGTCAGATAAAAAATTCTACCCGGTCTTCCAGCCACCTGACGGCATGACCGATACGCAATACCTGCGCAAACTCTGTGAAGAGCGCCTGCCGCTGAAATATGGCGACGAACTGACACAGGCCCACTGGGATCGACTACACCTCGAACTGGGTGTGATTGAGCAAATGGGTTATTCCAGCTACTTCCTGATCGTCTGGGACTTCGTCCAGTTTGCGGAAAACGAAGGAATCCCCTGTACGGCCCGTGGTTCGGCCTGTGGGGCAATCGTGGCCTTCCTGTTGGGAATGTCACAGGTCTGCCCGCTGAAATATGACCTGCTGTTTGAACGATTCCTGGACCCCAGCCGTTCGGAACCACCCGATATCGATATCGACTTCTGTCGCGACCGCCGTCAGTTGGTGATCGATTACACCAAACAAAAATACGGCGAGAAAAGTGTGGCGCAAATCGGCACGTTTGGTACTCTCAAAGCGAAAGCCGCCATTCGAGACGTCGGACGCGCGCTGGGTGTCCCGCTGGCACGTGTGAACGAAATCGCCAAGATGATTCCTGACTCACTCGGAATCAAACTCAAGGACGCGCTCACAGAAAGTCCCGATCTGCAAACCGCCTACGATCAGGATTCGGAAGTCAAACAACTCCTCGATCTGGCAATGCAACTCGAAGGCTTATGCCGTAGTGCCGGTACTCATGCGGCGGGGGTTGTGGTCGCCGACCTGCCTCTCTCTGAAGTCGTCCCGCTGCAGACCATTACCGGCAAGACAGACATCATCACCCAGTGGGATGGCCCCACCGTTGAATCGGTGGGCCTGCTCAAGATGGACTTCCTCGGTTTGCGCAACCTGACGATTCTGGACAAAGCCGTTCAGAACGTAAAAAAACATTGCGGCATCGATATCAATCCTCACAAGCTGCCTCTGGATGACAAGGAAACGTTCGAACTCCTGCAGCGGGGAGAAACCAAAGGGATCTTCCAGTTGGAAAGTGGCGGGATGCGTGACCTACTGACCAAGATGCGTCCCGACAAATTCGAAGACATCATCGCGACCTCCGCCTTGTATCGCCCGGGACCTCTGGAAGGGGGGATGGTGATGCAGTACGTTGATGTAAAGCACAACCGGATTCCGATCCCGAAAGTGCATCCGATTGTGGATGAAATTCTGGACGAGACCTACGGCGTGATGGTCTACCAGGAACAAGTCATGCGGATTCTAAACCGTGTGGGAGGCATCGAGCTTTCAGCCGCGTATCGCTGTATCAAAGCCATCAGTAAGAAAAAACTGAAGATCATCGCCGACTTCCGCGATCAATATCTGGCGGGTGCCAAAGAAAACGATGTAGACGTCAAACTGGCAACCGATCTGTTCGAGATGATCGAAAAATTTGCCGGTTACGGATTTAACAAATCGCACTCGACTGCCTACGGCGGCGTGGCTTATGCGACTGCCTATCTCAAAGCACATTACCCCAAAGAATTCATGGCGGCACTCCTTTCCTGCGGAATGGAAAGTCACGAGCGCATCAACGAACATGTCGATGACTGCCGCCGCATGAAAATTGAAGTACTGCCCCCCGATATCAATCACTCGGACGTCGAATTCAGCGTCGAAGGCGAGAAAATTCGTTTCGGTATGGGAGCCATCAAAGGGGTCGGCGAACAGGTACTGGAAGCGGTTGTCGAAGATCGTGAAGAGAACGGACCATTCCTGAATCTGTACAATCTCTGCGAACGGGTCGACCCCAAAACGTTGAATAAAAGTACGCTCGAAATTCTGATCAAAGCGGGCGCGCTCAGCAGCCTGGGAGGCAACCAGGCACAATTGATGCTGTCTGTCGAGCGGGCCGTCCAGTCAGCCCTGAATATTCATCGAGACCGAGCACGCGGGCAGAAAAGTCTCTTTGACGACGAACCCGCGGCTGATGAATCAGGCGGCGCTGAGGAAACATTATTACCGGAAGCGGAGGATTGGCCTCGTGCCCAGAAACTGGGTGCGGAAAAAGAAGTCTTCGGTTTTTACCTCACATCACACCCGCTGGCCGAAATGGGAACTGCACTTACCAAGTATGCGCAACACCAGACAAACGAGCTGGCGGAGATGGATGATCGCGAAGAAGTCATCCTGGCTGGCATGGTTTCCTCGATCAAAATGGCTGCTACCAAAAAGCCAAGCAAGAACGGGAATACTCGTTACGCTAACTTTGACCTCGAAGACCCCCACGGCCTGGTTCGCTGCATCATGTGGCCCGAACAGTTCGCATCTATGGGCGAAAAAGTCAAAATGGAAGCGATGGTGATTATCAAAGGAAAAATTGATAAACGGGGCAGGGAACCGAATGTGATCGTTGATCAGCTGCTGACCCTGAATGATGCCCGCAAGCAGTTCACCGACCGGCTGGCCATCAATTTTAAACGCGGTGTTCACACACGCCAGGATATGGTCAACGTGCATGATGTGCTGACACAGTACCCGGGACAGACAGAAGTCCTTCTCGTCGTTGATTCCGTCGACCAGGAGAAACCCAATACCCACTTGCGCTATGTTCTGAATCCTCCCGGCAGCATGCGTGTTTCCTGCAGTAATGAATTTGAAAACCAGCTGACGGCTGTCATCGGTGAGAGTCATATTCACTTCCATACTCCGATTAAGAAAAAAAATACAGGTGGAAGTATGGGCCGCTAAAACCTTTGCAGCAAAGGGGGCAAACAAAGTCCGCATTCTGCTGTTTTTTAAGAAATCTTGGCGTTCCCTCAAGCCGAAAATAAGATATAGTTGTGTTAACTATTAGGGGGTTCAGGTTCTGCAGGACACATGCGATGAAAAAAACGGGAATCATTATCTTGGCTTTGACAGGCGTCTCAGCCCCATTCCTGTTCAAAACAGAGAATTCGGATCAAGCACGGTCTCAGGAAAGTCGTAACACAATACTGCGACAACAGCCGATTCTGCAGCAAATCCCAACGCGTCTATCACAAACGGATTCGACACAGCTTCGCACTGATGCCACGCCCGACGCAACGATTCAAAAATCAGCGTCAACCGGCTCATTTGAAGGATTCTCATCCGATGAAATTCTGGCGAAACTCGTTGGCAAATGGGAGCAGACCAAAAGTTCCAGCAAGCAAATCCTGACCATTAAGGAAAATGGAACAGCGACGATGCTGATTGAACCTCAAGGCCTCTGGACAGCTGTTCTGGGAAAACAGGTCACCATCGATATCGAATGGAGCCTCAACGCCGCCACACTGACTCTGCGTGCCGTCGGCGGAAAGCCGGAAAACAAGCTGGATTACATCAAACAGCTCTGGGGAAGTGAATTTGTCCGCGAAATCAACTCCATTGAGGACAAAATGTTCACACTTCGCGATGATAAAGGCGACGTCAGCCAAAAGTGGATTCGTACCGCATACTGAGCCGAATCGATGATTCCGTCAAACTGTAACTCTCTCAGACAGCCAGTTTACTTGTACTCTCGCCCTTTTTGCCTATCATAGAAGCGAGATACGTCCTGAAATAAACTGTACAATATATTACAACTCGTGTCTGAGCCGGGATTTCCACCGGCAAAACAGGCAATGCTTACCTCTCAGGACCGATCTCAATCCAAACCGTGCCCGGATGGCTGGTTGATACGACTAAATTGCTTCTTATGCTCTGAAAGATCTATTTGATGAACACTCAGGTTAATTCGTCTCCTTCACGCTGGCAGACTCTCGCGGATCAAGTTCTGTCCGGTTATCAGATTACCCACGAGGAAGGGTTGGAGATCCTGAATTCTTCTGATGATGAGTTGTTGGACTTATTAGCTGCCACATTCCGAATCCGGCAGAACGCATTTGGCAAACAGGTCCAGCTCTATTACCTGAAAAATGCGAAAAGCGGACTCTGCCCCGAAGATTGCGGCTATTGCTCACAGGCCCGTGGCTCGAAAGCAGAGATCCCCAAATACCGCATGCTGAATGAAGAGAAGCTGCTGGACGGCGCCAAAGCCGCCGATGAAGCCAAAGCGGGCACCTATTGCATCGTCGCCAGTGGTCGTGGACCGACAGACAAAGAAGTTGACCACGTTGCATCCGTCGTCGAAAAAATAAAATCATCATACGACCTGCGAATTTGCTGCTGCCTGGGACTGTTAAACGAAGATCAAGCCAAACGCCTGCAACAGGCCGGCGTGAATCGCATCAACCACAATCTCAACACCAGCCGCGAGTATTACGAAAAGATCTGTACCACTCATACCTACGAAGATCGCCTGCAAACCCTCAAAGTCGCCCGGGATGCCGGCATGGAACTCTGTAGCGGCCTGATTGTCGGCATGGGCGAAACTCCGGAAGACATTGTCGATGCCACATTCGAATTGCGTGAGCTGGAGACAAAATCGATTCCGGTCAACTTTCTGAATTCGATTGATGGGACTTCACTGGAAGCCGTTGACGAACTCGATCCCCGGTATTGCCTCAAAGCACTCTGTCTGTTCAGAATGGCACATCCCAACACGGAAATCCGCATTGCCGGCGGTCGCGAAGTCAACCTGCGATCCATGCAGGCCATGGGATTGTACGCCGCCAATTCCATGTTTGTCAGCGATTATCTGACAACCAAAGGACAGGCCGCGGAAGCCGATTACGAAATGATTGCCGATCTTGGATTTGAAGTCATCGTTTCCGGCCACGAGATGAAAGCAACTGATGCAGCTCCCGAGTTGGCTGCCCAGAGTGAATCTTATTAATCCAGTGATACTGCAGGTTTTGCCATGGGGTTTAGGCTTTCTCAAACCCCTTACGTAGATTGAGGTTGTAAGATAATCCGCGTCTCCCTATGATCCCGCCTTGAAGATGAGTGCGCGCATTGCATACCTCACCTTTATCTCTGGGAATGGAATCCGAATTAACTGAGTCAGGGAGCACCTGAAATGAATTCAGGCAGACTGAGAGCCAGCCACCTTACCGGCGACCCGGTGGCAGGACACGAAACAAACCCCACCTTCAAAATTTTCCCCAGCACCGAAGCTGCCCCCTTCGATCACCCGGAGCAGTTGTTGAAAGGCATCGCCCGCTCGCGGGACTACCTGCTGTCTCAACAACATGATGACGGATATTGGGTCGGAGAATTAGAAGGCGATTCGATTCTGGAATCGGAATACATTCTGCTGCTGGCGTTCCTGGGAAAGCAAGACTCACAAGAAGCAATCCAGGCCGCAAACTACCTGATGGATATCCAGATGCCTGACGGGGGCTGGAACATGTACCCGGAAGGCCCGATCGAAATCAGCGCTTCGGTCAAAGCCTACTTTGCACTCAAGCTCACCGGTCATTCTCCCGAAGCCGATTATATGCAACGTGCCCGAATCGCAATTCTGGCAGCCGGCGGTGTCGAAGCCGTCAACAGCTTCACCCGCTATTACCTGGCATTACTGGGAGTGATTCCGTATTCCAAGTGCCCGGCTGTGCCCCCCGAGCTGATGCTGATTCCTCGCTGGATGCCATTCAATATTTTCGAGATGTCGGCCTGGTCACGCACCATTCTGGTTCCACTCAGCATTCTCTGGGCCTTTCGTCCTTCAATCGCTCTGCCGCCAGAGCAGGGGATCACCGAACTGTTTACCGGAGATCCTGCCGCCTACCCCAGAACCATACCGAAATCAGAGGCCCTGGACTCGCTCAAAAAGAAAACCTGGTTCAACTGGCATCGTTTCTTTCAGTTCGTGGACCAGGGTTACAAAGGCCTCGAAAACCTGGGATTCAAACCGCTGCGAAAACGAGCCGTCAACAAAGCACACCAGTGGATGAAATCGCGTTTTGAGCATAGCGACGGACTGGGCGCCATTTTCCCCCCCATCGTCTGGACCGTGATTGCTCTCAAATGCCTGGGAGAAGAAGATAACAGTCCCGATATCCAGCGCGCAATGCGTGAATTAAAAAAGCTGCAGATCAAAGAAGGCGATCGTATTCGTCTGCAGCCTTGTAAGTCTCCCGTCTGGGATACCGCTATCAGCACGATCGCGTTACGCGAAGCGGGCGTTTCCAATCGGCATCCGGCAATTCGAAAGTCCGCCAAGTGGCTCTTGTCACAGGAAGCCAGACAACCGGGAGACTGGGTCAATTCCAGCCGCTCACAAACTCCTGGTGGCTGGTATTTTGAATTTAACAATGAGTTTTACCCCGATGTCGATGATACCGCGATGGTCATCATGGCCTTGCGCCGCTGTATGCCGAAATCATTAAAAAATGACCAGTGGCTGACTGACTTTCTAGTGACCCCGGAATGGAACCCATATGACGAAAATCTCAATACGGAAGCTATTATCGCGGGACGTAGCGAATCACGAGAGCAAGCCTTTGCCGATCTGGATTTGCTTCAGCCGATGATCGGCGCCATTCAGCGCGGAATGCAATGGATGCTAGGCATGCAAAATAAAGATGGTGGCTGGGGTGCCTTTGACCGTGATAACAACCGCGAACTATTTACCCAGGTCCCTTTTGCCGACCATAATGCGATGGTTGATCCCAGTACGGCCGATTTAACGGCGCGCGTATTGGAAGCGTTCGCAGACGTGCAACTGCCAATCAGCCATCCCGCGTGTCAACGCGCCATCGAATATGTCTGGAGTGAACAGGAAGACGACCACTGCTGGTATGGCCGCTGGGGCGTGAACTACCTGTACGGAACCTGGCAATCGATTGTCGGATTGACTCAGATCGGCATTCCTTCCGACGACCCGCGTATTGTTCGAGCAGTCGGGTGGCTCAAATCAAAACAGCAACCTTCAGGAGGCTGGGGAGAAACGGCAGACAGCTATGCCGATCCCTCATTACGCGGACAGGGAGCAGAGACTCCCTCGCAAACAGCCTGGGCTCTAATGGGGCTTATGTCGGCAGGAGAAATCGACTCGGCGGCTGTCCGGCGCGGAATTCATTTTTTACTGGAAGCTCAAAAAGCGGATGGAAACTGGGACGAAGAACCCTTCACAGGAACCGGCTTCCCCAAGGTCTTCTATCTCAAGTACCACCTCTACCGCACCTATTTCCCTTTGATGGCTTTGGCTCGCTTTGAGCGATTACGACGCTGATTTTTTACTCAGAACATCCCACCATAACCGTGGGTATTTTTTCTTATGCACAGAACACCATGTTCGTCAAAAAAAGAATATTCTTGACAAAATTTAACAAAATAAAGCCTATAAAATAAGGGATTAAAGCCGTCACACTAAACACAACAGCACCTGCGGAAATTAATTTTCTATTTTTTTTTAAACTAAGTTTAAACCGTTCTTGTTTCCTCTTCATCACAGATGTAATTTCATCTGCTGCTCAAGCTCACTCTGGTTCCTGTCAGAGTCGATTTTCGCTTTTAGCAGGCACCCTCTACACACAATGTTTTTCACTGGAGTTATGATGAAGAGATGCAAAGGAACCTCACAGCGCGGGTTCACACTGATCGAACTACTTGTCGTAATTGCAATCATTGCGATTCTGATTGCCTTACTCCTTCCGGCCGTTCAACAGGCACGAGAGGCAGCAAGACGTTCAAACTGCAAAAACAATTTGAAACAAATCGGACTGGCACTCCACAACTACCACGAAACATTCAGCATCTTCCCCCCCGGTTATGTTGGAACCGGTGCCAGCGCACAGAACCCGAATCTGATTGCCTGGTCAACCATGATTCTGCCTTTCATCGACCAAGCGAACCTGTACAACCAGATCAGCTCCAGCATGTTCCATAATCCTGGTACAGGCGGCTGGTTAAACATTGCCAATGTCACCCCGGCAGTCCCTGCAACCACACAGGCACAGACTGTCATCCCCTTTTACAACTGCCCTTCCGACCCCATGGGTGGTCGCAACGCAGATCGTAAAAGTGTGACCAACAACTATGAGTGGGGCAAATCAAATTACCCTGCAGTCAGAAATTCAATTTACTGGAACACGACTCCTTCGACACCCGTTGCTGTCACCGTCCAGGCCAGCTTCGGTAACAGCGACAAAAGAGTCCGTTTCCGTGACATGACCGATGGCACAAGTAACATCATCATGGTTGGTGAACGAGCAACTTTGGATTCCCCCGCTCCTGCATCAATCAATCGGTATGGTGCCATTTGGATCGGTTTTCAGGTTGATGCCAACTCTCTAACGGGTACCGCATCTAGTGGAGAAACCTCGACTCCTGGCCCCTCAACGAATGAACTGATCAACCAGTCGAGCCCCAATGCATTCAGCAGCCCGCACGTTGGTGGATGCCACTTCCTGATGGGTGATGGAAAAGTTCGTTTCATCAGCGAAAACATCAACGGCGACACCTACACTTGGCTTGCCGGGATCAATGATGGTCGTGTCATTGGTGAATTCTAAACTAAAAACGACATGAAAATATTGTTTCAGCTCACTTTGAGCAGCTGAACAGCAAATAACAAACAGGTAGCATTTCAACCTTCAATTCGTTGAAATCGCTGCCTGTTTTGCGTTCACCAGCGAAGCAGAGCAAATCAGAAAACGTCACCAAAACCCCTCCTTATGGAAAATTCTTATTGCACATATCGAGCAAATTCGATATTGTTCCCTGTTGGCTCACGTACTCAAGATCTACAACAGGCGTCCTCCAATTGAGTCAGAGATGATATTCTTCAGTGGTTCGGGATCGTGAAATCGTTTCTGATCCTGCATTGAAGAAGGTGATCCAATGTCTGCGAATTCCTTCGCACATTGGACTTTCCCAGGGAAGGGCGCATATGCAACGAGTGCAACGTTTCCGAATCAGGCAGGACCTCAAGGTTCCCATTCGACACCCGCTTTCTTTTCACAGCCTGTGTCCTCGCGCTCAGACTCTCCAGGCACTCAGTTTCCTACTCTTCATCACCGTCTTTCCGGTCTATTCTTACTCGTCAGAAATCGAAAACTGCGAGCAATTACTGCATACCGGGCAATACCAAAAATGCATCGACGTCGCAGAAGCAGCGATCAATAAGAAGGCCTATGGCTCTGAATGGCCACTCCTCAAAGCACAGGCAGAACTGGCAGTCGGTCAATATGTCGAAGCGAAACAAACAATTGACGCCGGCCTCAAACGTTATTCCTGGAGTCTCCCGCTCAGACTTATAGCCGTAGAAATCTACCAATTGAACAACGAGCACGAAGCAGCCTCTTCATTCCTGACCAGCATCCACGATCTCGCCAGCCGCTCTGCCTGGCGTTACACCGATGCCAGCAGTCTGGTCGCACTGGGGCGCGCATCGCTCATGCGAAATGCCGATCCCGGCGAAGTTCTCGAATCCTTTTATGATCGCGCGATCAAAGAATACCCCGACCACAAAGATGCCTACCTTGCCAGTGGAAATCTGGCGCTGTCGAAAAATGACTATGCGCTGGCACAGGAAACGTTTCAAGCAGCATTAAAACAGATCCCCAATGATGCAGACCTGCTGTTCGGTCTGGCCCGCTCACTGCAACGTTCCAACCCCGAACGTTATGAAACGTTAATGGCTCAAGTGCTCAGTACAAATCCCAATCATATCCCCGCCCACATGGAACAAATTGCTCTGCTGATCCACTCGGAACAGTTTTCGAATGCCAAAGCGCGACTGGAGCAGGTTCTCGCTATCAATCCGCACCTGACAGAAGCCTGGGCCACTCTGGCCGTGATTGCCCATTTCGAAAACCGACCTCACGATGAAACCGCTTTCTACTGGCAGGCACTCAGTCATCATGATCAGAACCCCCAGGTTGACTATCTGATCGGCAAAGCCCTTTCCGAACATTATCGCTTCGCGGAAGGCGCCGCCTATCAACGCCAGGCTCTGGAAAAAGATCTTCAATACCTGCCTGCCCGCATTCAACTGGCTCAGGACGAATTACGGCTGGGGCAGGAAATCAGTGGCTGGGAACATGCACTTCAGGCCCATCAACAAGATGGCTACGATACCACCACATTCAATCTGCTTGAGCTGAAAGATCAACTTGCCGAATTCAAAACACTGCAAGATGAACAATTCATCATTCGCATGGATTCGAGCGAAGCAGACGTCTACGGCCAGCAGGTCGTCCAACTTCTGCACGACGCCCGCAAGACGCTCTGTCAAAAATATGGACTCGACCTGAAATCCAAAATCACCGTCGAGATCTTCCCTAATCCGGACGACTTTGCCGTCCGCACTTTCGGCATGCCTGCGGTCTCCGGTTACCTGGGAGTCTGCTTCGGAAAAGTCATCACTGCCAACAGCCCCGCCTCTCAAGCCGATCACCCCACCAACTGGGAGTCAGTTCTCTGGCACGAGTTCTGTCACGTGGTCACACTTGAGTTGACGAAAAACAAAATGCCCCGCTGGATCAGTGAAGGTATCTCGGTCTACGAAGAACGCCAGAAAAATCCCCGTTGGGGGGAAACAATGATTCCACAGTACCGGGAATTGATTCTGAGCGGAGAAGCCACTCCGATTGGCGAATTAAGCAGTGCGTTTCTCAATCCCAAAAGCAGCCTGCACGTGCAATTCGCATATTATCAGTCATCGATGGTCGTAGAATACCTCATCAACCAGTTCGGCTTCGAAGCCCTGCGACTCATCTTGAATGATTTACGCGTGGGAATCCCCATCAATGTCGCCATCGAACGCCGTACAAAAACATTAGGTGAGCTGGAACAGGAGTTTGCCGCCTTCCTCCAAAATCAGGCGGAAGACTTTACCCCAAAAGTTGACTGGTCAGAACAGGATCTGCGGCCGCTAATCAGCGACGACACCAAGCGATTTGATGACTGGATCAAAAAACATCCCAATCATTTTGAAGGCCTGATGGCTTACTCCCAGATTCTGGAAGAAGAAAACCGGACCGAAGAACTGGAAGCCACGCTCAAGAAACTGACCAAGATCTATCCCCAGTACACGGGCGCCGATAATGCCTGCTTGCGACTGGCAAATCTCTACCAGAAACAAAAACGCTTCGATGAGGAACAGAAATACCTGAAACTGCATGCCCGGTATAATCCCAATGCGCTCGCGGTATTTCAACGCTTAGCGGAAGTCTATCAAAAGAAACAAAACTGGGACGATGTTTACTCAGCCGCACAAAGTGCGAATGCCATTAATCCGCTCAATCGGGATACCCAGCAGATACTTGCTGAAGCCTGTGTTCATTTGCAACGACGTCAGGAAGCCATCAACGCCTGGCGTGCCATCCTGGCATTGAAGCCACACAACAAAGCTGCCGCCCACTACCAGCTCGCCCGGTTACTTCAATCGGATAATTTACAACTAGCCAAACGACACACACTCATCGCGCTCGAAGAGGCGCCCCGCTTTCGGGCCGCTCATCAATTGTTACTTGAATTGACGGCAAACACACCATAATGCCTCGCACGAGTTTTGACATGAACCACTAAGGCTCACGGAGGAGCCTGCCATGAAGAATAGTTTGATTTCACTGACTGTGGTCTGCGGATTACTGATCGTCGTTACGATCTGCATTGGGCAGTATCGGCCCTCCATCCCCGCTGATCGCGGCGGTGTTCCCGACTGGAAAAACGATGCGGAATTCAAGCACGATGTCTTCACCTTCGTACGCATTCGATACAACTCACACCAGGGCTGGCGGCGCTGGGCCACCGACTATCCCGACAGCGACTTGAATTTTTCCTATCGACTCCAGCAACTGACTTCCATGAAAGTTGACCCCGAAGGCCGGATTCTGGAACTGACCGACGAAGAACTCTTCGATTATCCCTTTATCTATCTGATTGAGCCCGGCTCGCTGGAATTCACGGAAGAAGAAGTCGTCGCACTCAGACGCTATCTCTCCAATGGCGGTTTCATGATGGTTGACGATTTCTGGGGCGAAGCCGAATGGGATAATTTCGCATTGGAAATGAAACGCGTCTTTCCCGAACGCGAGCTCGTCGACATTCCTCTGGAACATCCGATTTTTCATTGTGTCTATGATCTAAAAGAAAAGCCCCAGGTCCCCAGCATTGGTGTCGCCCAGTGGGGCCGTTCGGAAGGCATTACCTGGGAACGGGAAGATGCCAAACAAGTTCATTACCGAGGCCTCTTCGATGACAAAGGGCGATTGATGACAGTTGTCTGTCACAACACCGACTTAGGTGATGGCTGGGAACGGGAAGGGGAGGACAAATGGTATTTCCAGGAGTTCTCCGAAAAGAAAGCCTACCCCCTCGGCATCAATATTGTGTTTTATGCCATGACCCACTGAGTCCAGCGCAGGTGACTTAATAGAATTTTTTCAGGAGCCGAAACGTGAACCTTAAAATTGTCTCCCCCGATGGTCGCAGCGATGACGAACGCACCTTTGAACTGCTGCAAAACAGCCGCCAGCAAATCGATGTCGAAATTTCCAAAGCTGTCATCGGTCAAAAAGAAATCGTCGACCAGCTCCTGATCGCACTCTTCGCCGGCGGACACTGCCTGATCACCGGTGCCCCGGGTCTGGCGAAAACGCTCCTGGTCAATTCACTGGCGCAGGTTTTCAAGCTGAAATCACAGCGAATTCAATTCACCCCCGACCTGATGCCCGCTGACATCACCGGAACCGAAATTCTGGCAGGCGACTCCCAGGATGCACGGGGCATGAAGTTTGTTAAAGGCCCTGTATTCACAAATATTCTGCTGGCCGATGAAATCAACCGCACGCCTCCCAAAACACAGGCCGCGTTACTCGAAGCGATGCAGGAAAAACAGGTCACGGTCACCGGCGTCAAATATGAACTGGATAAACCATTTTTCGTGTTGGCAACGCAGAACCCGATCGAAATGGAAGGCACCTATCCGCTTCCTGAAGCACAGCTGGACCGCTTCATGTTCAATCTGGTAATTGATTATCTTTCGGAAGACGATGAAGTCGCCGTCGTCACGCAAACAACGGCCCGTAATGCCGAGCCCATCGTCCCGCTGTTTACCGGCAGCGACATTCAACAGTTCCACCAGTTCGTCCGCGAAGTTCCCGTCGCCGAAGAGATCGTGCGTTATGCCGTCCAGCTCTGTGCCGCCTCCCGTCCACAGCAGGAAACAACGCCAGACTTCATCAATGAATGGGTCAACTGGGGTGCCGGCCTACGAGCCGCTCAAAGCCTGATTCTAGGCGCCAAAGCACGTGCCGTCCTGCGCGGGCGCGTGCATGTCACCGTTGAAGATATCCAGGCATTGCTGGCTCCCGTTTTACGTCACCGCATTCTGATCAATTATCGCGCTGAAGCCGAAGGCATTACCGTCGAACAAGTCGTTCAACATCTGATTGACACCATTAAAAGGCCCATCGCAGCATGAGTTCGATTCGCATGAAACAAAATACACCACACACCGCCCCACAGAATAAGCGACTGGCCTCCCAGCGGATTGATCCTGCCTGCCTGATGCGGATTAAATCACTGGAACTCAGAGCGAAATCGGTCGTCGAAGGGACCTGGAAAGGCCTGCATCGCAGTCCCTATCACGGCTTTTCGGTTGAATTCACCGAATATCGCGAATACACGCCCGGCGACGATCCGCGCCACATCGACTGGAAACTGGCGGCCCGCTCCAATCAGCATTTTATCAAACGCTTTGAAGAAGAGACCAATCTCTGCTGTCACATGCTGCTGGACCTGAGTACTTCCATGCAATTTCACAGCCTGGGTTATTCCAAATCGGATTACGCGAAAACACTGGTCGCAACCTTTGCCTATTTCCTCTCCACCCAGCGCGATGCCAGTGGGTTGATCATCTTTGATGAGCAGGTTGAGTCGGTCGTCCCCGCCCGGTTCACCCGTGGTCAGCTCAGACGCATTCTGATTGAACTGGAACGACCACCACAGGGATCACACACCAACGTCGTGTCTCCTCTGAAACACGCCGTCGAAACGATTAAAAAGCGGGGGCTGGTCGTTTTGATTTCTGATCTCATGTCACCGCTGGACGAGTTAAACACCCATCTGGGATATCTGCGTGCCAAAGGACATGAAGTAGCCTTATTCCAGATTCTTGACCCGGCCGAGATTCATCTGAACTTCAATGAAACGGCGATTTTCGAAGATCTCGAAACAGGCGACCGCATCGCCCTCAATCCCAAAGCAGCACAAGCTAGTTATCGACAGCAGTTGAACCAGCACCTGGATGAAATCCAAACTATCTGCCGCAAACAGGGCGTGCATTATCACAAATTGACCACCGATACACCACTGGAAGCAGGACTCTCCGATTTTTTAGCTGATCGCGCCGCATGAAAGCAGTCCAGAAACAGAGGACACACAGTTGAGTTTTTTAACCCCACTCTATCTAGTTGGAATCATCGCCGTCGGCCTGCCGATCCTGCTCCATCTGGTCCGACACCAGCCGAAAAATGTCCTGTTCTTCAGCTCGCTCCGTTTTCTGGAACACAAGCCTCCTCAAACCAACCGCAAAAATAAAATCGAACACTGGTTGCTGCTCATGCTGCGTGCTATCGCCGTC
The DNA here is from genome assembly GCF_007744675.1 of Gimesia alba. Lineage (NCBI taxonomy): Bacteria > Pseudomonadati > Planctomycetota > Planctomycetia > Planctomycetales > Planctomycetaceae > Gimesia > Gimesia alba. The sequence continues at coordinate 3,156,178 of NZ_CP036269.1, read as the reverse complement.
ATGCTTCTGGTAACTGCATTTGCACGCCCTTTTTTCAAAAACACCGACATCGAACTGACGGCGGCAGATACGAAGCACCAGACCATTCTCCTGATCGACACCAGCTCCAGCATGCAGCGCGGGACTCTCTGGAAAGAAGCACTGCAGACCGCCGACGAAATCATCAAGCAAGCCGACGAGAATCAGATCGCCATCTACACATTTGATTCCCAGCTCACCTCGGTCAAACCGATCAAGGACTCAAAGCAGGACACACCTCAACAAACGCAGCAAACCGACCGTGAACGCCTCACCAAGCTGACTCCCGGCTGGAACGCGACCAATCTGGGATTCGCGTTGTCAGAAATCGCCGCACGACTGCAGCAACAGGCCATTTCGGATCCGACGGGAACCCTGTTACAAAACAGCACGATTGAGCTGATTACGGATTTCCAGGCGGGTTCCCAAATCAACTCACTTTCAGAATTTTCCTGGCCGGCAGAGGTTCAAGTCCGCTTACATCAACTGAAAGAAAAACAGACCAGTAATGCTGGGCTCCAACTCCTGGCACTCGACGAACAAGGGCAGGCAACGGTTCGTATTGTCAATGCGGGCGACTCAAAGCAGGAACAGTTCCAGGTCGCATATCAAACGGCCCTCAGCGAGTCCGAGCAACCACAGAAAATTTACATCCCCGCAGGTCAGTCCCGAGTCATTCGCATGCCGGCAATTGACGAACAGCAACCCGCTACGCGAATCGTACTCAAAGGCGACAAACACGACTTTGACAACAATCTTTATCTTCAACCCCGCGAACAGGCAAACATCACTATCGTCCATTACGGCACTCCCGCCGCAGGCTCCACCGAGTCCCCTGATTATTTTGCCAAACGCGCATTTCCGACAACGCCCCAGCGCAAAATCGAATTCTTAACGGTTGGCCCCGATTCACCGCAAGTTCTGCTTTCGGTGGCGAAGATTCAGCTGATGATAGTCAGTCGCGAACTCTCTGCCGAGGAAACCAACCTCGTCAAGAATTATCTAGAGCAGGGTGGGGTAGTCCTGTTTTCCCTGAACCAGCAACAAACCAGTGACACGTTTCAACTTTTAATCTCCCGTTCGGAACAGAACCTCGTTTCGGAGGCCGACGTCAACGGCTATGCACTGCTCACAAATATCAAATTCGAGCACCCTCTGTTTCAGATGTTCCAGGCTCCTGAATATTCGGACTTCACAAACCTGAAATTCTGGAAGTATCAGCGGCTCTCGCTTCCCGAAGATGTACCGCATCAGGTTCTGGCACGCTTCGACCACGAAAGTCCGGCGATTGTGAACGTCCCCCTTGGTCAGGGACACCTCATCGTCATGACGTTTGGCTGGACTCCCGAGGCAAGTCAGTTCGCACTTTCAACCAAGTTTGTACCGATGATGAATGCCATTCTGGCCCTCAATGCCAATATGATCGATACTCCCTCCCAATTCATTGTCGGTGAAACCGTCAAGCTGCCCGAGTCCCTCAAAGCAGCGAAGGTGAGCGTGCCCAAGGTCTCATCAATTCAGTTGGCAGTGGGTCAGCAGAATTTCGAACAAACAGTCCAACCCGGCCTGTATCAGATTACATCACAAGATGAAACAACGCCGGTACAAAAGTTTGTGGTCAATCTCGACATCGAAGAAAGTAAGACCGCACCACTGGCAATCGAAAAACTGGAAGCACTGGGAGTCAAGCTACTCAACCACAACGAAACCACAGCCGCCAATTCAGCCCCCGCCGATCTGAAACGCCAGGCGTTGATCCGGGAGATGGAACAGAAACAGAAAATATGGCGTTGGCTGATCATTGTCGCGCTGGCGATGCTGGGTCTGGAAACACTGCTGGCGAAATGGATCGCCGGCAAAAATTCAGCGACACGAAAGGCGTAATCATGGGCCTGCCCGATCTCTTACAACAACTCAATCAGGTCGTCTTTCGTTATCAGGCCAGCCAGAATCTCAAACGATTGACCCTGCTCTGGCTGATTGCCGGCGTCCTGACACTGTTAACATTAACACTCATCGAACCGATTGCTGCACCACAATTCCAACACCTGTTGCTGGCTGTGCTGTTGGGTGTACCATGCCTCGTTGCGACGGGAATGCTTCTGTTTCGCTCCCGAAATCGTGTTTCTCCTGCCAGCCGCCATCAAATCGCTACCTTAATTGAACAGACCTACCCGGATCTGGACACCAGCCTGCTGGCCACACTGGAATTAGAAAAAACAACCGATGAAACGCAGCCCACTTTTCTGCAGAATCGCCTGATACAACAAGTTATTCAGCATGGAACCGAACACGACTGGCGGCAGACGATCTCCAACCGCAGACTGATCCTGCAAAGCACAACACACCTCGTCTGTTTCACTGCCTGGTTCATCAGTTGTCTCACCTGCTGGTCTTACCTGAAGGCGGCGCCCATTCCTAAAGAAGAACCACTGTCGACCATCGCTTCCACCAAAGCACAGTATCAGGTCGAAATAAATCCGGGAACCACCGATCTGGAAAAAGATCACCCTCTCTTAATTACCGCACGATTCATAGAGAAAATCCCCGATATTGCAACCCTGCACATCCACGGGGCGTCAGGAGAAACACAGGAACTGCCGCTCGTCAAACACCTGGACGACCCGGTCTTTGCCACCCGGCTGCCTGCCGTGAGCGAGGATCTTACTTATTCCGTTCAAGTAAATCACTGGGAAACGGAAACCTATCAGGTCAAAGTCTACGTTTTACCAAAACTGGTTCAACTGGATACGGTGATCACGCCCCCCGAGTACACGGGACAACCAACACAGACAGTGGAAGACAGCCTGACTATCAGCGCGGTCACCGGTTCGACGATTGAACTCCACGCCCGGTTCAACAAACCTGTAAAAGCGGCTCGATTGGTATCAGGGGCAGGGCAGCCATTACCGATGGTACTCAGCTCAAATGGCACCTCAGCCCGTCTCAAGCTCAAAGCAAAACAGAGCCAGACTTGGAACTTGCGATTGATCGATGCCGACAAACGAGAAAACCGAAACCAACCTTTCATCGATCTCGCCGTCATTCCCAACCTGCCCCCGGAAATCAAAGTGACATTTCCCGCTCGCGATACACGTGTCTCCCCGTTGGAAGAGGCCCTCGTGCAGGGGACCGTCGTCGATGATTTCGGCGTGCAACAGGTAGGACTCGTCTATTCAATTCCCGGTCAGCCTATTCAAACCCTGAATTTACTCAACACAACAAAGCCCAAGTTGGAGGTGGCCACCGAGCACATCCTCTCGCTGGAACGTCTGCAGGTACAGCCGGACACGCTGATTTCCTATCACTTGTTTGCGGAAGACATCGCCCCTGACGGCAGCAGACGCAAAGTGCTCAGCGACATGTATTTCATGGAAGTCCGCCACTTTGAAGAAATCTTCAAGCAAGGCCGCTCTGCAAACAGCTCCTCGAAATCGGGAAAAAGTGGCGGGAATGCTCAGCAGGCCGAAAAGCTGGCAGAGCAGCAAAAACAGATTATCAATGCGACCTGGAAAATCATCCGCCGCGAAATCAAGGAGACCGTATCCAGCGAGTTCGCAGAAGACGTGAATACACTGCAACAGGCACAACAGGCACTGGTCACCGCAGTCATCAAGCTGGCCTCAAAAGTAAAATCGCAAAAATCAAAAGCCGTCATCGATTCCATCTCACAAAAAATGCAGGAAACCGTTTCGCTGCTCAACGCGGCCAAGGATGCCAACGAGGTTGAACAACTCACCACAGCCCTGGCGACTGAACAAGCCAGTTACCAGCTCCTGCTGAAACTGCGCGCCCGCGAGCATAAGGTTTCCCAAAATAAAAATGGGGGAGGCAGCAAAGGGGGCGGCAGCAGCCGTTCACAGAATCAACTGCAACAACTGGAGCTGACCAACAAAAAACAGCGTTATGAAACCGAGAATCAGGCATCCCCACCTCCGGCGACACAACCGAATCGTGAATCACTGCAAATCCTTAACCGGTTGCGAGAGTTAGCGCAGCGTCAAAAGGATCTGAATGAACAACTCAAAGAACTGGCCGACAAACAGCGTTTCGCAAAATCCGATCAGGAACGCGAAGAAATCGAACGCCAGTTGAAACGCTTACGCGAACGACAACGCGAACTGCTTCGCAAAGCCGACGAAGTCGCCCAGCGGATGGATCAGTCTAAACAACCTTCATCCACGAAATCCCGACGTGAACTCGAACAGACGCGGAAACACCTGCAACAAAGCTCACAATCGCTCAAAGAAGGGCAGGTCTCACGTGCCCTGAACTCCGGAACCCGCGCCCAGCAGCAACTGGACCAACTCAAAAACGAATTCCGCAAAAAAACTGCCAACCAATTCGCCGACGCCATGCGATCCCTGAATCAGCAGGCCGAACAACTCGATCAAAAGCAGAAAGAACTGAGCCAGGCGCTCAATAAATCCGACCAGCCAGACCAGCCCAAGGGACGGCGGTCTCTGCGAAAGAATCAGGGGCAGCAGAAACTCGCCGATCAACTTGAGAAGCAGGAAGATCGGTTGAAAAATCTGGTGAAACAGATGAAAAAAGTCGTTCAGGAGTCTGAAAAATCAGAGCCACTGCTTTCCAAGCATCTGTACGATGCCATTCGCAAAACGAGACCCTATCGCCCGGAAGATGCGTTAAAGAATGCCGCCAACTTCCTGAAAGAGGGCGCCACCGAACGGGCGCAACAGGCTGAACAACGTGCCGGGCAGGGAATCGAAGCGATGAAACAGGGGATCAAAGTCGCCGCCGAAAGTGTTCTGGGCAACGATCTGGAATCACTCAAACGGGCCCGACAAGAAATCAAATCACTCACATCAGACATGAAACAGGAACAGAAACTGGCCGGCAATCCCAAAGCAGCAGGCCAGCCAAAACCGTCTGCACAAAAATCAACCCAGACCGGAAAAGGGAAATCTCCCGGACAAAAACCATCTCCGGGAACGAAAGCCGGTCAACCGGGTAAATCTGGTTCCCCCTCCGGTCAGGGCAAGTCCCCCGTACAACTGGCGTCGGCCCAAAAAGGTAAAGGTCAGGGCTCTCAATCAGGCTCCGGCAAATCCTCATCTCCGTCATCTTCACAATCGGCATCAAAACCATCATCTCCTAAATCATTAAAGGGGTCCCGCGGCAATTCGAAAGGGGGCGCTGGTGGAGGTCAGGGAGGTCCTGGGGCACCGGCGGCGGGACCGATTACCGGCAATCAGTTCCGCCAGTGGTCTGACCGTATGCGGGATGTTGAGGAGATGGTGGGAGATCCTGAACTACGTAGTAAAGTCGCTCAAATTCGTGAACGGGCACAGAGTATGCGTGCCGAGTTCAAACGACATTCCAAAGTACCGGAAGGAGACTTGGTCAATGCGCAAATCCTGGAACCGCTGGCTGAACTTCAAAAAGTATTGTCAAACGAAATCAGCAAACGAGGCGCGGAGACATCGCTGGCACCGATTGACCGCGACCCGGTACCGGAAAAATACTCTGACCTGGTCCGTCGCTACTATGAAGAATTAGGGAGTGGAAAATGATTTGTCTGGCCCAAATCCAATTCGGCGCCCCCGACTGGACCACCATCACCATCGCTGTCCTCATTGTAGGTCTGGCACTGTTGATCTATGCCTACCGTTCACTCTCCCTGCAGCGTTCGCTGTCGGGGGTCGCCTTCAGTCTGAAACTGTGCGGCATCGCAGTCCTCTCGATTGCGCTCACCGAGCCGTTATGGAGCGGCGTGCGGATTCATCCCGGCACCAATCTGTTCGCGATCGTGGTGGATGACAGCCAGAGCCTGCAAATTAAAGATTCCAAAACAGGTCAACCCCGCCTGCAACAGATTCAACAATTGCTCTCAACCACTGAAGCCGAGCAGAAGACACCGCAATGGATGATCGATCTGGAACAGAATTTTTCGGTCCGGAAATATTCCGTCGATGCCCACGCGCATGCCCAGACCAATTTGCAGCACTTGACCTTTGACGGCTCCCAGACAAACCTTGTCTCCAGTCTGAATGAATTAAATCGCCGCTATCAGAAGCTCCCGTTAGCAGGTATTCTGTTGATGACGGACGGCATCTCCGCCGAAGAAATCAACCAGCTGGAAACCTCCGTTCCGATTTACTCGGTTCCGATTGGCGATTCCACTCCGGCCACCGACCTGGCGATCACAAAAACTTCCGTCAGCTATTCCCCCTTTGAAGACGCACCGATTCGAATTCTCGCCGACCTTTCCGCGACACAGTGCCAGCAGAAACAAATCAAGGCACAACTGCTGGATGAAACTGGTAAGGTGGTCGAGACGGTAACCCGCGAAGTCAGTCAGCCCGAACAGGAGTTTCAGATTCGTTTCCAAGTCCGCCCCGATGCGACCGGTATCGCCTTTTATCAAATCAAAACATCGCTGATCTCAGCAGAGACCAACGAAGCCACGCTGTCCAACAATCAGCGCACACTGAAAATTGATCGCGGCCGCACCGCACATCGCGTGTTGTATGTCTCAGGCCGCCCCAACTGGGAGTTCAAATTCTTGCGACGGGCAATTGAAGAAGACGAATTTATTCATCTGGTGGGACTGATCCGCATCGGCAAAAAAGAAACCAAATTCGATTTTCGCAGTCGGGACGGGGAAGAAGGAAACGCGCTCTTTCGCGGCTTTGACCCCCAAAATGAAGCCGACCTGGAACGCTACGACCAGCCGGTATTCGTACGGATCAATACGCAATCTCCCGATGAACTCAAAGACGGCTTTCCCAAAACCGAAAGGGAACTGTTTCAGTATGAAACGCTAATCATCGACGACTTGGAAGCAGCCTTCTTCACACACGACCAGTTGGATCTGATCACCCGCTTTGTTTCAGAGCGGGGTGGCGGGCTGGTGATGCTCGGCGGGCAGGAATCGTTTCAAAAAGGAGGCTACAATAAAACGGACTTGAGCCGTCTGTTGCCGGTTTATTTCCCACAGCGAGACACTTCTGCCTTCGAAAGCGACTATCAGTTCGCATTGACTCGCGACGGCTGGCTTCAACCCTGGATGCGTCACCACAAACAGGAACAGGAAGAACACAAACGCCTGACAGAAATGCCGACCTTCAAAACGATCAATCGGATGGATACTACCAAGCCTGGTGCCACTCTGGCAGCAGAATTGAAGAGCCCTCAGAAAGCCGTGTTTCCTGCAATTGCTACACAACGGTACGGCTTGGGACGTGTCACAGCCATCATGATTGGGGATCTCTGGCGTTGGCGGTTGAAAGAAGATTCCACGTCTCCCCAACTCTACAAATCCTGGCGACAGTTATTGCGGTGGATGACCACCGATGTGCTGGAACCCATTGATCTCCTGGTTGATTCGAACCCCGAGGGCAATTCCGGTACGAAAATCAAAGTCCTCGTCCGGGATCCAGAATTCCAGAAACGTAGCGATTATCAGGTCGAATTGGAAATCACGACGCCCAAAACTGAGACCATCAAACTGACAGCCGATCCAACAGCCGACAAGCCGGGCGAATACCAGACCGTCTATCTACCCCCTCAACCGGGCGGTTATGCGGTTTCTGCAACTGTTACCTCACCCGATTCTAAATCAAAAACAATCAATAGCGGCTGGGTCCACGACCCGGGCAGCAGGGAGTTCCGGTCCATCTATCCGGACCTTGACCGACTGCAACAACTCGCGACACGAACAAAAGGGGAAGTGATCCCGGCTGCCAAACTGTCACAGTTCGTCAATTCTCTGGATCAACGCCACATTCCTGTGACAGAAGAGTCAGTCAGTCCACTCTGGCATCACCCCTGGGTTCTGGTATTCGTCCTGGGGTGCCTGTTTGGTGAGTGGTCTTTACGACGCTGGAAAGGATTACCCTGATGCACAATCAAATCCGAACTGGATTGAAAACGATATTGATTTGTCTGTTGACACTCATCAATGCCATGCAATTGAACGCAGAGAGTGAAGCTCCCATCAAAAAAACAGAACGCATGATCGTTGTGATCGGTGCCGGCGGTCTGGAAGAATATGAACAGCAGTTTTCCCGCTGGTCGCAGCGCTGGAAACAAATCGCTGCTCATAAACAAGCTGAGTTAACAGTGATTGGAGAAAGCGTCGATGCGCGCCAGTCGGATCTGGAACTGATCACGCGAGAACTCCAACGTCAAACCGATAACATGACGGCCACCTGGTTAATCCTGATCGGACATGGCACCTTTGATGGTAAAACCGCCCGTTTCAATTTGCGTGGCCCCGATCTCACCGCTGATCAACTGAGCCAATCCTGTGACGCCGTCAAACACCCGCTGGCTGTTCTCAATTGTTTTTCATCCAGCGGCCCCTTTTTGAACGCGCTGTCAGCGGACAATCGTGTGATCATTTCAGCGACAAAGAACGGACACGAATTCTACTTCTCCCGCTTTGGAAATTTTCTTTCCGAAGCCAGCTCTCAACCCCAGGCTGATTTGGATCATGACGGTCAAATCTCGCTACTTGAAGCCTATCTGGCGGCCTGCCGCGAAACGAACGCCTATTATCAGGAAAAAGGAGAACTGGCCACCGAGCACGCTCTGCTGGATGACAATGCCGATCAACAGGGAACCCGCGGCGATCAATTTGAAGGTCTGAATCGAATGCCTGATTCCCATTCTGAGAAGACGACATTACCAGATGGGCATCGGGCTCATCAATTCACTTTGTTCGCGACACAACCGATTGCCCAGATTTCCGGCGAACAGAAATTGAAACGCGATGAACTGGAACTCCAAATTCTTGCACTGAAACAGCGCAAAACTGAGTTTTCCAATTCGGATGAGTATTACCAGAAACTCGAACCTCTGATGCTTCAACTGGCACTCGTCTACCGCAGGATTGATCAAAAGCAACAGCAGATCATCTTCGATCCGATGGTTGTCCCCATTAATGCAAAAAAGACCGGCAGATAACCGGTCTCTTTGCTGATTTGCTAAAGTCATTCCAAAGCTTACTCGCCGGAAATTTCTTTGGCCAGTTTTTTGAGTGCTTCACTCTCGATCTGCCGCACGCGTTCCCGCGTCAAACCTAATTCCTGGCCGATCTCTTTCAATGTTTTTGGTTCGTCACCGTCCAGACCAAACCGCATCCGCAGAATGCTGGCTTCGCGATCCGGAATTTCTTTCAGCAGTCGATAGACATGCTTCAGATTGTCATTCTCAACCAGTTCATCATCGGGGCCTTTTAAGCGATCATCGGGAATCATCTCTCCCAGTGACCAGCCAGCCTCATGCTGCTCGGATTGAGGCGACGAATTATACAGCTGAATCGCTTTCTTGACAATTTTCAATTTCTTCGGTGGAAGATCGAGTTCTTTGGCCACTTCTTCTGTGGTGGGAGTTCGATCGAGCGTGTCTTGAAGCTGAGCGGTGGCACGCCGCCATTTGGTCAAAAGTTCGACCATATAGGCGGGAATACGAATGGTCTTCGCGGAATTCACCAAAGCTCGTTTGATCGACTGTTTGATCCAGTAACTGGCGTAGGTACTGAAACGGGTCCCCATTTCGGGATCGAAGCCTTCAACGGCCCGGAGTAGACCCAAGTTGCCTTCTTCAATCAGATCCTGAAGTGGCAGACCTTTGCCTGAATAGGCTCGCGCGATATTCACAACAAGCCGCAGATTCGCTCGCACCATACGGTCGCGGGCTTCTTTGTCACCGTTTTCAATACGATTCGAAAGCTCCTTCTCTTCTTCTGCAGAGAGCAGGGCGGTTTCGTTGATTTCTTTGAGATATGTTTCTAACGGATTCTGTACGGCTGAAGAGGAACGCCGTCGAGCAGTTTTCTGCATGGAAAACCTGTTATCTATTCGTTGTTGACAAATGGAAATGCCGAACCAATTCCATGGCTTTCCATTAGATTTGCAACCGTTCGCGGGAACTCGTTTCCTCTCGACACGATGATTTATTTACAGAATCAAGGCAGATATACCTTGCACCCTGTAAACTACCTATCGGCAAATCAAAGTGGATTTCTGAAGGCGGTATGGAAAAGCCCAACAGGAAACGAGGAATCTGCAGAAACTGTAACGATTGTAGGGATCAGGTAGACCTCTACTGCTAAAACACAATGATTACTACAGTTTTGCACAGAATCGGACTCCAGGCATTGCATCAAAAGTGGTTGATTGGACATCCTCATCAAGTAGCTCCGCAGCTTTCGCAGAAACGAAAAAAGCGGTGGTCCGTTAAGACCACCGCTTTTAATTTCAATTCCATTTCCAGTCAGAACTGGACTGGAAATAATTTATTCTGCCGATTCTTCAGAACTCTCTTCTGCAGCAGGTTCTTCTGCAGGAGTTTCAGCACCTTCTGAAGGCATGCTGAACAGCGGGGCGTTTCCACCGGTTCCACCCATCAGTTCCTTACGAGGAGCACCAGCGGTTGCTGGTTCACCGGCTTCACCCGACGCTTCTTCTTCGATCGGTTCTTCGAGCTTACGGCTCAGGCCGATCTTACGATCATCAGTGTCAACACGCAGGATTTTGACATCCAGTGTTTCGCCGACCTTGACGATATCTTCGGGGTTTTCCACTTTGTGATCCGCGAGTTCTGAAATGTGCAGCAGGCCTTCCAACTCATCTTCCAGTTCTACGAAGACACCAAAGTTCGTAATCTTGGTAACCACCCCTTGCACGATGGCACCGGGCTGGTACTTCTGAGGAATATCGGTTTCCCAGGGATCGGAAGCGAGCTGCTTCAATCCCAGTGCGATTCGTTTTCGCTCTTCATCAACGGAAATGACCAGACACTCAATTTCGTCGCCTTTCTTCATGACTTCGCTGGCATGAGAAATCTTACGTGTCCAGGACATGTCGCTCACATGCAGCAAGCCGTCGACACCTTCTTCGAGTTCAATGAAGGCACCGTAGTTGGTGAGATTGCGAACGGTTCCTTTGACCTTGGCACCTTCCGGGTATTTCTTGGTGACTTCGTCCCATGGATTGGACTGAGTCTGCTTCATACCGAGAGAGATTTCCTGTTTGTCTTTGTTGACACCCAGCACAACCACTTCCACTTCATCGCCGATATTGACGAGTTCACTTGGATGGTTGATGCGTTTGGTCCAGGACATTTCACTGATGTGAACCAGGCCTTCGATGCCGTCTTCCAGTTTCACAAAGGCACCGTAAGACATCACGTTGACAACGTGACCGATGACTTTGGTACCCACTGGGTATTTGGATTCGACCAATTCCCAGGGACTGGGTGATTTCTGCTTGAGACCGAGGGCAATTTTTTCTTTGTCACGATCGACGCTCAGGATCATGACTTCGATTTCGTCATCAATCTTCACGATTTCAGTCGGATGGTTGATACGTCCCCAACTCATGTCGGTAATGTGTAACAGACCATCAATCCCGCCGAGATCAACAAAGGCACCAAAGTCGGCGATGTTTTTCACGACGCCTTTAACAATTTGACCTTCTTCAATCTTGCTGAGCAGATCCTGTTTGAGCTTCTCACGTTTTTCTTCGATGAGTTTACGACGTGAAACAACAATGTTTCGTCGGGCTTCATCAATTTTCAAAATCACACATTCAATGGTGCGACCAATGTAGTTGGCGATATCGGAAGGACGACGAATATCAACCTGGCTGGCTGGCAGGAAGACATTCACGCCGATATTAATGAGCAGGCCACCTTTGATTTTGCGAACAACAGTACCGGAAACCACATCGCCTTCGGCGTGTGTTGCGATGACTTTTTCCCACTCGCGAATGCGATCGGCTTTGCGCTTGGAAAGCATGGTCAAGCCGAATTCGTCTTCGACTTCTTCCAGCAGTACCTGAACCTTATCACCGGCCTTGGGAGGTTCTTCATCCTCAGACCATTCGTCAATATGAACGACACCTTCACTCTTGAATCCGATGTCGACAAGAACCTCTTCACCCTCAACGCTTAAAACAACACCATCAATAATCTGATTTACATCATAAGCACAGGAGACGGAAGCATAGACGTCATCCAACACCCAATCGGTTTCTTCACCCTCTGCATCAACTTCTGGCATGACCTCTGCGAATGCCGCATCCAGGTCTTCATCAGAAATGTTAAACTCTCGAATTAAATTACGATCAACCATACTAAAAAAAATCCAAATACACTTAAAATTTCAAAATCAACTTCTTACAGGAATGCCCCATCAAATTTTGCTGTTAGCGGAACATGGCATGAACTCACTTTGGTTCACCCGTTCCAGCAATCCAAAAACATCTCTTTGTCAACAGGTCTCAGACGTTCGCTCACGAAGAGCAGGGGGGAGAGAGAAGTACGTCAACTTGTCTTTGAATGCGATCCAACAATCGAAAAAAAAAGCGAAGAGATCAGAGAATCTCCCGCAACATTCCAGCGAATATCAATTTCTCCAAAACCAAATGTCTCTCTAAGCGGTCAACACACAACGCGTTGATCAATGCACCCAAGAGATCAGTCCAGCAAATATATCAGAACCAATTGATTTAATTCCAGCCATATAGATGTCTGAAAGTCATTAAATCACGTATTTCTTGTATTTTTTTGACTTTTTGTGGCTCTGATTCACAATCCCGACTGACAGTCATCAGATTGCCAGAATCAGGCATTAAGAAAACCGGGGATGGGGCGTCTCATGCACAACCGAGGGGCCCTGTTCACTTAACTTCGTGATTTTCTGCCTGACCTCATCAACGGAATCCGAATTATTCAAAATTGAAACCTGAAATTCGGTCTCGTAGCTGCCCCCTGGCTCAACGCGCTTTAAGCGCCCCTGCTCCCGCTCGACTCCCCTGAAATTCGGGAAACTGATCGCAGGCTCCAGCCCTGTCACGTAGCCGCCTGACTCAGACTGAGTATTCTTCCACAGTGTAAAATAAGGGAGAGACGCCTTCTTAAAATTCACCAGAAAACCTAAGGCCCCCTTTTTGCCAGTCAGTAACGCCGGCGAGTCCCCATTCTCATCACAGACAGGAAGAAAATAGTACGCCTGCTCAGCATAACCGGGTGTGGGTCCCAGATACGTCTCGAACTCATTCACCCCTTCTGCCGCACGGGGATCTCGGGGTGCCATTTCCTTAAATGGCATCGCAAATCGGGAACCTTCCCCCAAAAACGGCGCGCCCACATTGATGTGATACAACAATTCCGACTCAGTCGGTTCCGGTCCCAGGTTAGTCACACGGTCACGAATCCGAAATTCTGCTGATCCCAGACGGGTTTCGAGCGTCGATTCCAGTAGAAAATGACTGCCAAACAGCATGCCTTCTTCCATTTTGCCACTAATTTTCAACCAACCCCCGTCAGCAGGGTCGAGTTCCACACTCACATAATGCGCGGGCGTATTGGCAATCCGCCCGTGCAAAGTTAATTCTGATTCGAGGGGATTACCTGCTGAATCGGCCCCGGGAGGTCCGTTTGAGATCAGGCCACACCGACAAATCAGCTCATTAAAGCCACTCAGCCAACCGAGTCCACCTCGCTCCGAAAGCGTGACAAATGCAGGATTTACAGGCGATTTTACAGGAGACTGCCATTCCAGCGGAATTCCCTGGCAATTCCCTTTCCAGACCCCCATTCCCCGAGTGGGCAGAATCGAAAGCTGTAGCGCGCCGTTATTCACCTCGATCAGATCCACGCCTTCCGACAGTCCGCCGTGCAGTTGTGTTTTGCGAATTGACCAACTCGGATTCTCGGAAAACTCAGGATGGCTCTCTGCATTCAGCAGGATTTCTTCCACCCAGGTTTGCGAATTCACATCAGTGAACAAAATTTGTGTCGATTTCATTGTCGTGCCTCAAATCTAACAGATCAGTAAATTCGGAAAATCCGGAATGAGTGAAAAAAAGAAGAATATCAACCTGACAGTCTGGATAATGTAAACCGGTTTGTTCAACCTGGCCAGCGTCGAAAGCAGAAACCAATCAGAAAGTCCTCTTGCAGATGCCATTTGCAACTTATAATACAGAATAGAACCTATCAAACCTTAACCACTCTGTATCAAAGTTAATCATGGATTTCCACTCAATGACTCCAGTTCCTCAATCGGATGAGCACGGTTACCCGTACACGACCGAATGGTATAGCTCCTTAAAAGCATCACTGGGAGAAGCGGGCTGTCGGCAGCTTGGCTTTTATCCCATTCCAGAAGACTTTTTACTCTCAGTCGTCATTCCCATTTTCAATGAGAGCAAGACTGTCGAAAACCTGATTGATCAGGTCAAAGCTGTTCCGATTCGAAAGGAACTGGTTCTAGTCGACGATGGCAGCACCGATGGAACACGGGAAATCCTGAAACGACTGGAAGAACAGGCACAGACGAGCGACGACCCCCAAAATCAGCTTCGCGTCATTTTTCACGAGGTGAATCAGGGAAAAGGGGCCGCCGTTAGAACCGGATTTCTTGAAGCACAAGGCGATGTTATGCTGATTCAGGATGCCGACCTGGAATACGATCCTTCAGAATACCCGCGTCTTCTGCAGCCCATCATTGAAGGGAAAGCTGATGTCGTCTACGGGAGCCGTTTTCTGGGAGACCAGCCTCACCGGGTGCTTTATTACTGGCATTATCTGGGGAATAAATTCCTGACCACGCTCTCGAACTGTTTTACCAACCTCAATTTGACCGACATGGAAACCTGCTACAAGCTCTTTAAAAAAGAGGTGATCAAGGAAATCGCCCCTGGACTCTGCCAGAATCGGTTTGGAATCGAACCGGAACTGACAGCGAAAGTAGCCCGGCGCCATTGTCGGATATTCGAAATGTCGATCAGTTATGATGGTCGCACATATGATCAGGGGAAGAAAATTGGCTGGCGAGACGGTGTCAAAGCACTGTGGTGCATTGTGCGTTATGGATTAAAAGATTAGTGGCCCACCCAATAATGCAATAACATCCCGTCTTGGAAGAACTTATTTTACTGACAGCTTGCTCGATCCTTTCTAAAAACAGGCTTCCCACCATTGCCTGCAAGACGGATTTTCTCATAGAATCAGCAACATATTACTGAAACATAGAAATAAACAATCGTCCCCCATAATCGTGGTGCGACGATTTCCTGGCAGACGACTGATTCAACGTGTATGCCACACCATGAGTAAGCCAGTCTTCAGCAACAATATAAAATAAAGATCTCAGTAAACGAACGGAACATCATATGGCCTCTCCTCCGGAGATCCCCCAGGAAAATCCTCCCAAAGGCAAAGCACCGCAAAAGCAACCCGGCAAAGATTCTCAGGGCGCCGCTCCCTCAACAGGTCCCTGGCTGATTATCCTGCTGATTCTGGTAATTGGCAGTCTGATCATGATGAAAAACTCGCCGGAAAATACGGGATCGAAGGTCGACTATAGTTTCTTCATTTCTGAGCTGAAACGTGGCAATGTGGAATCCGTCGATTTCCATGGCGACATCCTGACCGGAAAATGGAAGATTCGTCCTGAGAATCCGGATAAGGAAAAAAAAGAGAAAGAGGAAAAACTGGCAGAAGAATTCAACACAGTTCTGCCTTCACACCCAGTTGAAGATCGAGACCTGGTTCCGGAACTGATCAAACAGAAAGTTGATTTCAAGGCGGAAAGTACCAATGTTGGCATCGGTACGTACATCATTCCCTGGCTGATTGGGCCATTGTTAATCATCGGATTCTTCTGGTTCATGCTGCGGCGTTCCGCCGACCCCATGGGCTCCGGAATGCTGGGTAACTTCACCAAGAGCCCGGCAAAGCGGTTCCGCCCCTCGGAAGAACAAACCACCTTTGACGATGTCGCAGCCATGGAGCAGGCCAAATCGGAATTACAGGAAGTCGTTGAGTTCCTGAAGACACCAGCCAAGTTTCAGCGTCTCGGTGCACAAATTCCCAAAGGCGTCTTGCTGATGGGCTCGCCTGGAACCGGAAAAACTTTATTGGCCCGTGCAACGGCCGGTGAAGCCGGTGTTCCCTTTTATTCCATAAACGGGTCGGAATTCATTCAGATGTTCGTCGGCGTCGGTGCCAGCCGCGTACGGGATCTGTTTCGAACCGCCAAAGAAAATGCCCCCTGTATCATTTTCGTTGATGAAATTGATGCCGTGGGACGAATTCGAGGTGCCGGTCTCGGAGGTGGACACGATGAACGCGAACAGACGTTGAACCAGATGCTCAGTGAAATGGATGGATTCCAGCAGAATGAAGCGGTGATCATCATCGCAGCAACCAACCGTCCGGATGTCCTGGACCCGGCATTGCTGCGTCCCGGACGCTTTGACAGGCACATCACAGTGGACCGACCCACTAAAGAAGGACGAGCCGCAATCCTGAAAGTTCACTCGCGAAAAATCCCGCTGGCAGATGATGTTGATTTGAATCATATCGCCGCCGGTACGATTGGTTTTTCAGGTGCTGACCTGAAGAATCTGGTGAATGAAGCGGCCTTATCGGCAACGCGTCTCAACAAAGACCAGGTCGATAAGGAAGATTTTGATAATGCTCGGGATCGTGTCTTGATGGGACCAGAACGTGAGGAGATTTTGAGCGAAAAAGAACGTGAAATGACAGCTTACCACGAAGCCGGCCATGCGTTATTGGCCTGGTTACTTCCGGAGATCGATCCGGTTCACAAAGTCACGGTGATTCCTCGTGGTAGAGCACTCGGAGTAACGCAGCTATTGCCCGATGAAGAACGCTACAATATGGGAGAGAAGCAACTTCACTCTCAGTTAGCATTCATGTTGGGTGGTCGGGCTGCGGAAGGCATTGTCTTCGGCGAACATACAGCCGGAGCAGCAGATGACATCAAACGAGCGACCCAGATCACACGAAAAATGGTGGGGCAGTGGGGCATGAGTGATGTCATCGGACCGGTGGCGTTTCGCCATTCGGATGAGAACCCGTTCCTGGGGAAAGAGATGAAATCACAGGGCGAATGTAGTGAAGAAACGGCCCACGTCATCGACCAGGAAATGCAGCGATTTTTAAACGCGGCTGAACAACGGGCAGAAGAAATATTAACAGAAAACAGGGAGAAACTTGACCTGCTGGCAAAAGCACTCGTAGAACAAGAGGCCATTGACAGTAATGACATCAAGCGTCTGATTGGCGTTTCGGTTCGGGAACAAGCAAAGCTTGACAGTGCTAAAGAAACCGGCACTGAGAGTCAAAGTGAAAACGAATCAGAGTAACCAGCCAATCCAGGATGCCTCATCAGAGAGCGAGTTTTCTCCTGCCTCAGCAGGAACAATTAGGAAAATGACTCAGAAAACGAAAAAGAAAAAGAAGACAACCAAAACCAAATTTGATCAGTTAGGACTGAATGACAAAATCTTAAAAAATCTCAGCAAAGCAGGGTATGAAAAACCCAGCCCCATTCAGGCTGAACTGATTCCGATTGCCGTTACCGGACAGGATTGTATCGGACAGGCTCGAACCGGAACCGGCAAGACAGCCGCCTTCTCGTTGCCCGTATTGCAACAAATTGACCTCAGACGTCCAGGCATGCAAGCCTTGATCCTGGCTCCCACCCGGGAATTGAGTGAGCAGGTCGCAGCAGAAATTCGTAAGCTGTGCCCTTCGAAATCACTGAGTCTCGCGGTATTAGTGGGTGGCAAACCAGTTCGTCCCCAGGAAAATCAATTGAAAAAAGGAGCCCAGATCGCCGTCGGGACGCCGGGCCGCGTGATTGATCATATCAATCGCGGAAATCTCAAACTGGGCCAACTTGGTTTCGTCGTCTTAGATGAAGCAGACCGCATGCTGGATATCGGCTTTCGTCCCGATATCGAAAAGATTCTGCGGAAGTGCCCGAAAGAACGACAGACTTTACTGCTATCGGCAACCCTGCCACCTCCGGTCGAGCGTCTGGCTCAACGCTACATGCAAGAGCCGGTCATGATCGATCTGTCTGATAACAAAGTTAGCGTCGACGCCATCGATCAGTATTACATCACTGTGGATCCGGATCGAAAAATCAAACTCCTCTCGCGACTCCTGTTTCAGGAACGCCCCAAACAAACGATCGTTTTCACCCGCACCAAACGGGGTGCCGATAAACTCGATCGGATCTTTTCCAAGAAACTCAAAGACGTCGCCGCCATCCACGGAGACTTACCACAAACGAAACGGGACCGTGTTCTTAAAAAATTCCGTGAAGGAAAAATTCGCCTGTTGATTGCCACAGACGTCATGGGACGCGGCATCGACGTCAGCGGCATCTCCCACATTATCAATTTTGATATCCCTGAATTCAGTGACGATTATGTGCACCGGATCGGGCGTGTGGGCCGGTTGTCTTCCGATCAGAAAGGCGCCGCTTTCACGTTTGTGGCACCTGATGAGGGAGACCAGTTGACCAACATCGAAAATCGGATCAATCACATGATTTCCGAATTTCGGGTAGATAACTTTGAAGCGTACAAACCTCAGAAGCCCCGCAAGAAAATCGAGAAGGTTTCACACCTCGGCTCGACCGAGCACTTAATCAATCCCGAGTTCGGCGATTTTTAATTTTAATCAGCAGACTTCCCGCAGGCTTCACTGCTTAACCGAGCGGTGAGGCCTGTGTTTTTAGAAACTGTTCGATGCGGGGCAACATGATTTCATGGGCGTCCTCAAACACATAATGTCCCGCATCCGAAATCCGTAATGTTTCCGCCTGGGGGAACCGGCGTTCGAATTCGTCCAGAAAATTGGTGGTAAAACACCAGTCCTTCTCGCCCCAGATCAAAAGCATCGGATGGTTTTGAAACTGTGACAGGCCTTCTTCCACATGCTGCAGCGTTGCATAGCTGGGATGAGAGGCTTTGAGCGGAATGTCTTTCACAAACTGATGCACGGCCACTCGATTCTGCCATGAATCATAAGGCCCGAGAAAACCGGCTTTGACTTCGTCCGTCATCCGATCCCGTTTATTGACCGCCATGGAAATTGCGGCGCCCGAAAATAGATTCAATCCGCGAACGCCGATGGCTCCCAGTAAGGGAATCCGACAGACTGCAATCCGCAGCGGAATTTCCTGTGAACGAAAGGCGGCCGTATTCATCAACACAAACCGCTGAAAGCGGTCAGGTAAATCGACGGCGGTCCCCATGCCGATCGCACCGCCCCAGTCATGAGCAAATAACGTAATGTCCTGCAAATCCAGTTCCTGTATCAACGTCTTCAAGTTATTGATGTGCGATTCCAGCCGGTACGGATAATCCTGAGGCTTATCGGACAAGCCACAGCCCATATGATCAACGGCAATCACGCGATACTGGGAAGAAAGCTGCTTCACCAGCCGACGCCAGGCAAAACTCCAGGTCGGATTCCCGTGGACCATCAACAACGGTTGTCCCTGGCCTTCATCCAGATAATGGTATTGATGGCCGTCGATCTTCAACCAGTGAGATTCAAACGGATATTCATTTTTGATCTGATCACGAAAATTCATGCAAGAGTCTTCAATCGATGAGTTTCAAAATGGCTGTCAGACAACCCGATGAGTGATGTTTCTGTGTTGGAAAAGCTGATTTGCCTACCTTATCGAGATTCGACATTTCTGGCGAGTGAACGATCCAATGCTTTTAAAAACCGCACCAGATCGTCTTGTGTATGAGCATAAGTGACAGAGACCCTGAGCCGCGACGTCCCCTCGGGAACCGTAGGAGGCCGGATGGCGCCGACCAGGAAACCAGCTTCCTGCAACTCCGCCGCGACCTTCATGGTGACATCGGGGTCCTGCAGAATGATCGGGATGATCGGTCCGTTAGACGCGGGAATCGTGATGTTCGTACGTTGTTGAAGTTCTTTACGTAGAAAATCTGCCCGCTCAAACAGAACACGCCGCCGCTCCGGTTCCGCCTGAATGATCTCTAACGCCTCGCAGGCGGCTGCACAGATCGCAGGGGGCAGGGCGGTTGAATAGATTTGTGTCCGTACACGGTTCCACAACCAGTCAACCAAAGCCGACGAACCGGCTACAAAGCCCCCCATCGTTCCGACCGCTTTACTGAGCGTCCCAATTCGAACCGTCACCCGATATTCGACACCAAGCTCTTCCGCCAGACCTCTACCAGTGGCGCCCCAGACGCCGGTACCATGTGCTTCATCAATCATCAAAATCGCTTCATACTTTTCTGCCAGATCACACAGGGAAACCAGGGGGGCCAGACTGCCATCCATGCTAAAGACTGAATCGGTGACGATGATTTTTTTTCCGTCGCCGGTCACTTTCTCCAGCTCGCGTTTCAGCTTTTCGAGATTGTCATGACGATAGACGCGTAACCGGGCACCAGAGAGCCGGCAGCCATCAATCAGACTCGCATGATTCAGGCGATCGCAGAATACGGTATCCTGTTCACTCGCCAACGCCGAGACAACACCCAGATTAGCGGCATAACCGCTGGGAAACAGAATCGCTGCTTCAGCCCCCTCAAACAGAGCCAGCTGCGATTCCAGCCGTTCGTGCCATTCGGTACGACCACTGACCAGCGCGCTGGCCCGCGCGCCGACTCCCATTTCCGACAACGCCGACGTGGCAGCAGCGATCAGACGGTCATCGTGCGCCAGATCAAGATAATCATTGCTGGAAAGATTGATCAGCGTTTGACCATCCAGCAGGCAGCGCCCGCCTGGGAGTGGTTTGAAGGTTCTCCGGGATCGAAACAGACCCGCGTCCCGAATCTTCTGCAAGTCGTCATCAATCCATTTCGGATATTCAGGAGAGGACATGCTGCTTGAGACACCTGACAGAACTAGGAATATCCCCGAGTGAAACAGACAGCCGGCTCATCAACACACTGAAACCGGCCGTTCTGTTTTCGAAAGTTCACTCAGGACAATTTTTACGTTAACGAAATGACGTGATTACTGAGCCGCTCGAATCCGTCGTCCGTAATCAGGTAGTTATGCTCAATCCGCATCCCACCGATGCCTTCGACATAAACACCGGGCTCGAGTGTGATCACATCACCGGCCAGCAGGGTATCCGTACTTTCCGGCACCAGAATCGGTGCTTCCGGATGCCCCAGTCCCAGTCCATGACCGGCGTGATGCTGGAAGTTTTCTTTGTAGCCGGCGTCCCAGATCGGTGCCGCGGTTGCTGCATGCACGTCGGCACATTTCGTTCCCGCTTTGAGAGTCGACTCGCCTCCCTGCATGGCAGCCTGACATAGACCGAATAGTTTCTGTTGATCAGCCGTCGGTTCACCAACGCTGATGGTATTCGTGAAGTCACTCCGGTAACCGTGAATCACAACTGAATAATCGAGGACGAACAGATCCCCATTCTCAAGTACATGGCCGGAAGGTAGACCTCCCGCTTTGGGGACGGCAGGAGTGGATGCACGAAAATCGCCGTAAATGATCACAGGCAGGCCCGCCGCCTGCAGTACAGCCGCCTGAACTTTGCGGAAGATGTCGAATTCACTTTTCCCCGCTGCCACCACTTCCCGTGCACAGGCATGGCCGGCATCACAGGCCTGCATGCACTGTTTCAACAGCTCGATTTCATCCGCGTGTTTCTGCCGACGCAATTGACGCAACACGCTGCCTAATTCCAGCGTCGTATCAGTCTGGGTGATTTCCAGTTCCTGCAACGCGCCCACCGGCAACCATTCTGCTTCGATCGCACCGGCACGACCCTTTAATTGAGGAACCACCGACCCGAGTGCCTTGAACAGCACATGATCTCGGTTTTCCACCGAATGTTTGTGATCGTACCACGTTTCGATGGCTTCATGATCGACAAAGAAATCGGCAGCGGAGGACCGTAGCGTAAAATTATCGCCGATCAGCGTAACGCCTTTATCACGATCCAACAGCAGCAGCGCCCGTTCGCCTCGCGAGAAACTGCAGGGCTGAACGAGAAAATTCGAAAGATAGAGGACGTGACGCGGGTCCGCGATCAGAATCCATTCCAGATGATCGGGAACGGCTTCCCACAATCGTTTCTGTCGCGCCAGACAACCTTCTTTTGACAGCATGATCTTGAAGTCCTTTCAGACATGATTGAAAAAGTATGAATCAGCAGGTCCAGATTACTCGTGGCCTTTTTCAACGAGCCAGCGTTCCGCATCCAGGGCCGCCATACAGCCACTACCGGCGGCGGTGATCGCCTGCTTGTAGTTGTCGTCGGCAACATCGCCGGCAGCAAACACACCATCCACGCTGGTATTCGTGCGAAAGGGAATCTTCCACTGAATGAAACCTTTGTCGTTGGTTTCAATCTGACCTTTCAAAAAGCTGACGTTCGGAGTGTGACCAATGGCGGCGAAATAGCCGGTCGCTTCCAGCTCTTCGGTCTGACCCTCATCTTCCGTGCTGCGAATGCGAACGCCGGTCACTCCTTTTTCATCATTGCCCAACACTTCATCAATGACCGAATTCCATTTGACTTCAATCTTCTCGTTGGCCAATGCCCGTTCTGCCATAATTTTACTGGCGCGGAATTCATCGCGACGATGCACGATATAGACCTTGGAAGCAAATTTGGTCAGATAGTTGGCTTCTTCCATGGCGCTGTCTCCCCCACCAACAACCACCAGAGGATGATTACGGAATCGAGGCATCGCGCCATCACAGACGGCACAAGCAGAGACGCCCATGTTCTTGAAGCGGTTTTCTGAGTCGAGTCCCAGATAGTTTGCACGAGCTCCTGTGGCAATAATCACCGACAAGGCTTCCACAGGTTCGCCATTGAGAGGGGTAATCTTAAAAGGATGTGAGGAAAAGTCGACATCGACCACGTCGTCGGTCACGACCCGTGTGCCAAAATTGACCGCTTGCTGACGCATCAACTCCATCAACTCCGGGCCGCTCACACCATGCCCGGGATGTGGTGCCATATACTTCCGCTTCGATTCGTCGATGGAATCATTAAGATAGCTTTCCAGGTTACCGGCGGGAAAGCCGGGATAGTTTTCGACTTCGGTGGTTAAGGCTAACTGTCCCAGGGGCAGAGTCCCTTGAAGGCGATTTTCTTCTGTAATCGCCCCTTCGAAGCAGAGTGGTTCAAGGTTAGCACGAGAAGTATAAATGCAAGCGGCCCAACTGGCGGGTCCTGATCCAATTACGACGACTTTTTCTGGCACGTTCGGTCACCTCCTGATATGCAGACTCTCTCGGCGGAAATCAGAAATAAGAGATTTCGGACAAGAGAAATTGCCAGTGGAATGGAATTCTGAAACACAGCCAGCATACGAACCTGGCGTGTGTCACAATCCTAATGAAGTCAGGGCAGGAATTCCAGAAGGGGAAAGGACTCGTTTTTAAGCCGAGGAGAAAATCAGGGGATAACGCATAGATATAGACGTAAAAAAAGGTGCTTCGAATCATGTGAATGACTGAAGCACCTTTTCTGTGCTGAATGGAGCAAGTGCGGGCCAACGCTTGCCACCATCGCTGCTATAGTACTAATGCATAAGCCGTACCATTCAGAAAATTTCGTGCAACTTTTTCTGTAAGACACTTATATTCAGGCCTTTACGTTTTTATGAAGATCTTGCTTAGTCGATCCCCCCAAAAGAATGCGCCGCATTATGCAACAGGTGTTGCAATATAATACGGTGCAAAATACTACAGCCGTTGTGCCCGATCTGTTTTTGAAGAAAAGCAGACCTCAGTCTTGCGAATCAGGACTCCATTTTCCTATTGTGGAGCCTCAACTGCTAAGAACGTCTACGATGATAGTCCGTAGATGCCTGATTTCTGGCTGCTGTGCCAGACCAGCGATGTGATTTAAGGAGAGTTCCGTGTCGAATGCGTCCCCCGCACGGCCCAAAAAGTTTACCGTCCCCCGATTTCTGGCTGCCAAAGCAAAAAAACAGAAAATCACCATGCTGACTGCCTACGATTATCTGTCAGCAAAAATTATGGATGAAGCCGGCTTAGACTGCCTGCTGGTAGGCGACACTTTAGGAATGGTCGTCCAAGGCAAGAGTACAACGCTCCCGGTGACCGTCGATGAGATGATCTATCACGGCGAAATCGTGGCCCGCGCTGCCCAGCGGGCTTTAGTGATCATTGATATGCCTTTTATGTCATTTCACGTCTCTCCCGCACAGGCTTTGGAAAATGCGGGACGTATCCTGAAGGAGACCGGCGCGGATGCCGTCAAATTGGAAGGGGGCGTCAATCAGGCCAAAACCATCGAAGCCATCGCATCAGCCGACATCCCTGTCATGGCCCACCTGGGTCTCAAACCACAATCCGTGCGGGCGATTGGAGGCATGGGCAAAATCCAACGGGACGAAGACCAACTGATAGCCGATGCACTTGCTGCAGAAAGAGCAGGGGCCTTTGGAATTCTGCTCGAAATGATCACAGCACCCATCGCACAAAAAATTACCGACACGGTCACAGTCCCCACCATTGGCATCGGTTCTGGACCTGGCTGCGACGGTCAGGTGCTGGTTACGCCGGATATGCTGGGCATGAACGCCGATTTTCATCCGCGGTTCTTAAAGAAATATGCCAACTTCGCTTCAGATATGACGACTGCCGTACAGGCGTATGCAAACGAAGTCCGCGAAGGGGCATTTCCTGATGAGTCTCACAGTCATTCCTGAGACAGTGAACCGGCCGGTTATTCTGAGGACTCAGCGGGAAGCGTACGGACCCGTTTACCCAAACAGTTATCAATCCCCAGCACGAACATCACCCATAGCGCAGAAAATGCTTCACCCATATTGATTTTCGAGCTGCCAAACCGGCGTTCTTCGAACGTGAAGGGGACTTCCTTAAACGTACAGCCCACACGACGGCAGCGATAGAGAATCTCTTCCTGAAAAGCATAACCCTTGGCCCGCAGCAGATCAAAATCGATCTCGGCCAGTTTGGGAACCCGATAACAGCGAAAACTGCCGCTGCAGTCCCGTGATTTCAGACGGAGCAACAAACGGGCATACCAGTTGATGGCCCCACTCATAAAATAACGTTTCGGCCCCCAACCTTCGATTTTGCCCCCCGGCACATAACGAGAACCAATGGCCACGTCAGCTTCTTGGGTCGCTTCTACCAGATCGGGCATGAATCGGGGTGGATGACTGAAATCGGCATCCAGATTCAAAACCAGATCATATTTGTTTTCGATCGCATACCGGAAACCGGCTATCGTTGCCGTTCCCAGCCCTATTTTTCCGGTACGATGGATCGAATGAATCCGTGGATCGGCTTTTCCCAGTTCTTTCGCATACTCTCCTGTCCCATCGGGCGAATTATCATCAATCACCAGAATATGCGCTTCTGGCAAGTAATTGTGAATCTCCGGGATCAGCAATTCCAGGTTTTCGCGCTCGTTATAAGTACATAATGTCACTAACAATCGAGGAGAGGCAGTATCTGTCATCAGTCGTATTGAGCCCGGTGATTAAAAGAGGTGTTCTATTTCTGTGGAGGTATCAACAACGGCGGCTGTTGACTTTTAGCAGGCTCGGGAAGAGGAATCAACGGTTCGCCCGGTGTACCGGCGTCTTTAGGGAGCGGGGGTAGAGGCAGATTGTTGATCTGCGGCGCCTTCTGCTTCGCAGGAGGTGGCGGCAGAGGCAGTGGCTTGGAGATCGGAGCTGATCGTGATGGTCCCTGTGGTTTCGGCTGCGGTTGCTGTTTGGTTGCTTCAAATGCGGGTGGTCGGGTTTTCGCCGGATCAACAACGTACCCGGAAGGGGCACCTTTCTGTGGAATCATCTGCTGTTTTCCTGGAACCGGCTTGGGATCCAGAAACGCCAGAAAATGATCGCCGCGTCCCGCCAGACGAGCCGCCGTTCTGAAGACATCGTTTGCCTGTTCTGTCTGACCGTTAAAATGTAACACCACGCCGAATACAAACAGCCGATCAGGATCGCGAATATCTTCTTTGACGAACTCAGCCACCTGATGCAACATTGAATCTTTCGCAATCATATGATCCGAACCAAACAACTCGTTCAAACTTTCACCGGTCGCAGGCCAGGTGGGATCAAGAGCCAGTCCCTGTTTAAATTCATACGCAGCCCGGTCATATTGTGTTAATGCAACTAAGGCAAACCCTTTTTTGAAATGGGGAGTCGCGAGATCTTTCGCCAGAGAAGCAGCCAGCTTATAGCGATCATAGGCTCTTCGATAATCCAGCTTTTTAAAGTACTCGTCCCCTTTGACCTGATTTCGCAGGCTCAATTCTTTTGCATGCCGTGTGGAAGGGATGACATATCTTTGAATCTTTTTTGAAGGCTCAGGCAGATAGTTCTTGTCTTTCCATCGATCCAGATCATCTTTCAACGCCTGATTCAACGGCACATTACTGGCAGCGTTATTGGGATCATTCCATTGGGGATGAGCGGGCAGAGTCGGTAAGACGCCCGGCACATTGCTATAAGGATAAACGGCTGGTGGCGAATATCCCTGACCAGGGAGAATCGGATAAAAGCCGTTTAAGGAATACCCATTAGAAAACAGGACGGGATTGCCAGCGATAAAGGCATCCGTTCTGTAATAACCAAAACGGTTATAGAAGTAGGGGCCCCAGGGATCGCCATAATAGGAATTGCCACCAAACGAGAAGTTATAAGCAACGTTTCCGGAGCGACCACTGACCGACCAGCTGGGATTCGACCAGGTACGACCATAATAACGCGGGTACGAATGATGGTGATGCGAATGCCCGTAATGGTGTCCGTGTCCCGAGTGATGCCGCTGAGCGACAGCCGGTTCGGGAAGCATCATAAAGAAAGAAGCCAAGCTCAAAACGAGAAGATACCGCATTTGTTTTTCTCCTGTTGGCCCGACTGGAAATACTCTAATACATTATGCACCCTGAATTTGCTAAAAGCAAGGATTGTTCAACTGATACAATCAAAAGCCTTTGACCAAGACCATGTCAAAGCATTGCCTGAAAAATGCATGTCAGGACCGGTCGAAACTGATTAAGTTTGTTTCCAGACATAATTCCCACTATTTGAGCATACGGACCAGCAGGAAAAGAGAAAAAATCAGTTGCCATTGTTCCAGACAGCATTGATCGGCAAAGTTGGAACAGATTCCAGGCAACTTAGTTAGACTTTTCCGGCTGAATTCTGAGCACGCTGAAAGCGAGGATGTCGCAAACCATCCAACAAAAACAGCTGACAGGAACGGGTCCCTCCTCACATTAGGCATAGCCCCAACCGTCAAATATAAGTTTCCCTCTGGCACACAACTCTCCCAGATTTACACATTTTAGGGGGCGTTTCTGCACTCAATTCGTCGCAAACCTCTCCTAGTTTAACCAACCGTTACGATGCTAATAATCCGATGTAAAAATGACGTAACCTTTTTATCTGATAATGACTTGAGACATTCAAGCGATAATTACAGCACGCCGATAGATTGTAGCAGTCGCAATGAGAATTCGCGTCTGAATGATAGAAGGAAACAATTCGGATGTGAATTTGGCCGGTGCTCGCAAGAGCATCGACCGCAATCGAAATTACGGAAATTATTGTAAAGGAATTGTGAGTCACAATTCCTTTAAGGCTCAAGCCAGCGCGAGTTGATGATTTCAACTTGGACCGAAAGCAGTCCCTAAAGGAACAAAACAAAATTCGCGCCGTAAACCACTGTGATGTGACAAAAGAGGCACATCAATCTGTCTATGATGGTCAGAAATCGACCCAAGAAGGAGACGCTGTTCTATGAAATGGATTAGTCTGTTAAGTGCATTTGTTGTGGCATTGGGGATGAATGCCGTTGCACAAGCAGATCTTTTTGACCTTTCGCTTAATTGCGGGGCTGCAAAGAGCTGTGAATGTGCCTCGACATGTCAACCTGAGTGTTGTAAACCCACTATTACCAAACCATGTGAGCCTAACGTTTATACATACCAACGTCAGTGTTCATCAATTAAACCGCCTTGCTGCTGTGAATCTGCTCCAGTTTGCTGCAAGCCTGCTCGCCGTCTGCGTGGCTGGTTCAAAAAGCACTGCTGCAACTCAGGATCTAGCTGCAACACATGCAACACCGGTTGTAACACCGGCAAAGGATGCTGCACACCAGCTCCTAAAGCATGTGCCGCTCCTGCACCTAAAGCTTGCTGTGCACCAGCTCCCAAGGCCTGCTGTGCTCCTGCTCCAAAAGCATGTGCCGCACCAGCTCCTAAAGCTTGCTGTGCTCCTGCACCAAAAGCCTGCTGTGCTCCTGCTCCTAAAGCATGTGCCGCACCAGCTCCTAAGGCTTGCTGTGCTCCTGCACCAAAAGCTTGCTGTGCTCCAGCTCCTAAAGCCTGCTGTGCTCCTGCACCAAAGGCTTGCTGTGCACCAGCTCCCAAGGCCTGCTGTGCTCCTGCTCCCAAAGCATGCACACCAGCTCCTAAGACCTGTGCTGCACCAGCTTCTTGCTGCAACGAAAAACCTTGCTGCAACTATGATCCTTGCGAAATCGCTGAATTGATCTACCAGTCTCAAACTGCTTGCTACGCTAAACACCGTCGTAAAGCAATTCACAAACTGGGCGACAAATTCACCTGCGAATGCAATCCTGAGATCATGTGTGCTTTCATCTACGCTCTGAACGACGCTGACGAACGTGTTCGTGCTAAAGCTGCTGATGAAATCGGCGACCAGCTTCGCAAGAATAGCTGCTGCTGCTCACCTGAGCTGACAGCTGCTCTGACTTGTGCTCTGGGCGACTGTGACAAGAAAGTTGTTCGTGAAGCAACTCAAGCTCTGGAACTCTGCGGATACGAAGTCGTTGAAGGTTGCTGTGACAAACCTTGCTGCCACACTGGATGTGCTCCTGCTGGATGCTCACCCTCAGCAGCTCCTGCAGCTCCTGCTCCAACTTCAGATCCTAAAGCTTACTTCCCCAGCCGTATGCAAGACCGTAAACAGTCTCGCCGTCTGAGCGGAAACAGCCTGTCAAACCTGTTCGGCCTGATTGACTAGTTCTCAATCAAGACTTCAGTTTGACTGAAATTAAGATAAAAGCGGCTCCCCTCTTCGGGGGAGCCGTTTTTTTTATTGTCTGACTGAATTCAGAAGCCCGGGATTGTACTTCCCCTATTCTGGACAGTATAATCCTAATTAACTATTCCCATTGCCTTAAAGACATGAAGCCATTAGAGTTAAAATAAACATTCGTAATCTCTTGTATGATTTGTTAGGATAGAGTCAGCCTTCCAGCAGTAACTGAAACTTAAAGATTACTGTTTCGGAAAAGTAGATTGTTACTTCCCTCCTCAACAGCAACTCACTAAAAACGAGAAGCATCCTACCAGTTTGAAGTATGACAGACATTTGACTGTTTACTATTCCAAATAGAAGAAAACTAAACCGTTACCTTAAAAGTCACATTTTGTTTGATTCAGAAATCAAGTAGTGATATCCAGATTACTGATCAACAGCTGGCTTTTCAGATTTGAAGGTTCTCACCATGCGACGTCGAAAATTCCTCAAATATTGCACTGGTGTTTTAGGTGCCATCTATGCCACAGTTCTGGCGGTGCCTGGATTAGGCTTTCTACTTTCGACGCTGAAGCGCGGTCAAAAACAAGAAAATACGTATCAACTTGCCAAACTGAACGACCTGGAGCCGGGCGTTCCTCAACGATTCTCCATCATCGATCAGCGCGTCGATGCCTGGACCAAATATCCGTCTGGTCCGATCGGTTCAGTCTGGATCACCAAAGCCCAGGACGGAACGGTGACGGCGTTCTCATCCACTTGTCCGCATCTGGGCTGTGTGATTGATTATGTTCCTGGCGACGAAGAGTTTTTCTGTCCTTGCCATGCAGCCACCTTCGAGCCAGACGGTGGTACGGTTAGTGGCCCTCAGCTCCGCGGAATGGATGAACTGAAAACATCGCTGAAAAAAGTACGGGGCGAGCAGTGGGTTGAAGTCGAATACCAAAAATTTGAACCGGGCATTGCAGAAAAAAAAGCCTTAGGCTGAGTTCGCATTCCCAACCTTCCAACTCTGATACCTTATTCTATTGAAGTAATATTTTTGATTTCCCATAGGGAGATGTTTCAGTGCTGTCAGAAAAAACCAAACAGTGGATCGACGAGAGAACCGGCTACAAGAACTTCTTCCATGCGATCTTTTTATTAAACTTCCCCACGAAGAGACGCTCCCGCTGGCAGAATATCTGGGGCGGGGCTCTGGTCCTGTTGATGTTGCTGGAAATCGTCACTGGCACTTTGTTAATGACGGTCTATAGCCCGTCCGAAGCAGCCGCTTGGGGTAGTGTGCATTACATTGAAACACAAGTTGATCTAGGCTGGTTTGTACGCGGTCTGCATCATTATGTTGCACACATGATGATTGTCGCGGTCATCATTCATATTTTTCTGGTCATCATTTCAGCCGGTTATCGCAAGCCAAAAGAATTTATTTACTGGACCAGCCTCTTGATTGGCGGCGTGATTGTCGGACTCACGATTACCGGAAATCCGCTCCCCTGGGACCAGAAAGGCTATTGGTCTTATCAAATTGAAACCGGAATCGCCGGGACCATGCCTGTGATTGGTTCCACTCTCCGCTCCGTTATCGTTGGTGGTAGCGAATTTGGAAACCTGACTCTAACACGACTCTACACAATTCACGTTGTCGTGTTACCTGTGATTGCCATTCTGCTGTTTACCATTCACATGGCGCTCGTGCGGCGTGACCGTCTGCGAACAGCAAAAATCAAAGAAGCTGCCGACGATCCGGAAATCGATTTTGAACTGGATGATGATGATCCGGTCAAAGACGAAATTACTCAACCTTACTGGCCTTATCAAACGACGCGCACTCTGGTGTTAACCCTGATCCTGATTGGGATCGTGATTCTCCAGATGGTCGTTTATCCTACCCTCAAAAATCAACATGTTGCTCCAGAACTGGCGGAATGGGAAATGGACATGCCGCTCAGCGAGATCAAACTCGAAGCGCCCGCCGTCAGCGACAGTTCGATTCCCTTTATCGCACGTCCCGAGTGGTTTGTACGATTTCTGTTTGAACTCAGACACATGGTTCCCAAAGAACTGGAAGTCCTGGTTACTGCCGTCCTGCCAGGTGTGCTTCTGGCCATTTTGATCCTGGTTCCCTTTTACGAAAAATTCTTTGGAGAGAAATGGGGACAGCGTCTGGCAATTGCCGTTTATGTCGGCGGTTTAGTAATCATTTCCGGCATCAGCTGGTATAGCATTAAAACCGAGAGAAGTGCGCCAGACTATTCCTTGAAACGTTCACAGGAAATCGCCTATGCCGCCCGTGCTTCCTGGCTGGCTCAAAAAAATGGTGTGCCCCCGGAAGGCCCCGCTTCGCTACTGCGCAACGACCCCAAGTCGATGGGACCGTTGATTTTTGCACGGCACTGTGGAGTCTGCCATACGTGGAACGGCCATGACGGAACAGGTCTCAATATCATGGAAATGAAAGACGGCAAAAAAGTCAAAGCGACTCCCCGTGCATCCGATCTGGCAGGATTTGCTTCGAAAGAATGGATTGCGGAATTTCTGACAGATCCGACAGCGCCCAAGTTTTTTGGGCACCTCGGATCATCAAAAGGGGGTGACGCGATTCTACACGGAGACATGAGCGACTGGGCTGACAGCTATGTCGGTCCGGAAGGCGTACTCTCGAAAGAAGATATCGAAGCCGTCTCGGCACTCATCGCACGCGAAGCCAAACACCGGAATGCGGAACCGCTCAGCGAAGCGGTCATGAAACGCGGCGTGTCTGTCTTCAGCGGCATCGACTTTAAAGATAAATCTGGGAAAGTAGTCGACTTTGACGGTTACTGCGCCCAGTGCCACGCCATGAAAGCCGGTGACCCTGAAGAAGAGGGGGGCGGTGCTGCTCCCGATTTGAACGGTTACGGCTCCACCAAATGGCTCTCCGATTTCATTCGCAATCCGGGCGCAGAACACTTCTATAGTGACAAGAACATCATGCCCGCGTTCGAAGAATCGAAACTCTCCCAACACGATCTGAATTTGCTCGTCAATTGGATGCGTGGAGAATGGCAGCGTCCGGAAGAAGAAAAATAACCTCTCATCGCACACCATAACAGGGGCACTACCAGCGTCTTTCCAAAATCAGGCGCTGGTAGCCCACTGACCTTGATCCACCTTCAAGGCAGTGTGTCCAACTCTTGTGCTCACTGCAGCTTAACCTGTGAAGCGATGGCCTCTTTCTGTCTGCAAATTCGTGCAATGACGCAGTCAATTCGATCACTCTGCGCAACAGAATCTGAAAAATCTTAAATTTTCTGCTTGCAGAATTACTACACCTGTGGTAACACTACACAAACACATTACTACACACGTAGTCACAGGAGACCGCATGAGCCAGCAACCCGAATTACAAATCACAGATGCAGAATGGGAGGTCATGCTGAGCGTCTGGGAAGCGAAGGACCAGACAGCCGGTGAAATCATCGCTCGCGTCGAACCGATTCGTGAGCGAAGCCATCGAACAGTGCGAACGCTCCTTGCACGCCTGGTTGAAAAAGGTGCTGTTGCTGTACGTGTTGATGGCTCGCGCCATCTCTACAGCGCGGCCATCTCGCGAGATGAATGCGTTCGACTGGCAGCCCGTTCCTTCACGGAACAATTCTTTGCCGGGAACCTGCAGTCCCTGTTGATGCATTTTGTCGAAAATGAAACGCTCTCTGAAAAAGAAGTGAAAGAACTCAGACAACGCTTAGACGAACGTCTCACGAAAAAATCCCAGCCGAATGCTGAGGAACGTACCGGCAGATCCTCTTCAACCCGGAGAAAGAAATCATGAACTTCGATTTTGAATGGACCGCGTTATTGATACTTGTATGGCGTGCAACCTGGCAGGCGTTCGTCCTGGCTGGTATTATTCTCTGCCTGACTTCGACTTTGCACCGCTGGATTTCTCCCAAATTTCGTGCGCTGCTGTGGGCCATTCCACTGGCACGTCTGGCTTTGTTACTGATTCCAGCAAGCGGGTTGAGTCTCTTCCATTTTCTCGATTTCGAGAAGCAAAATCCAACTCCCGCTACCGTGATCTCTTTCGTTGAAACCAGAGACACAGGATTGACAACTCCCCCAGATTCGCTTCAGCCAGATCACCGGATGATAAAAAAGGAGGCCGCTCAAGAACACAGCGCATCTCAGGCACCAGTTACGGTGCCTCAAGAGCCCCCGGCCAGCACATCCATTTCGCTTTCCAGCTGCCTGTTGTTTCTTTGGCTGACTGGTTGTTGTATTGTACTTTTCAGATGGATCGGTTCCAGAATCACGTTGGCCCGCATCATCAAAAACAGCGAACGTCTCCAGGATACAGGGCTGCTCCAACTGATCGCGGTCAGACAAACACGGGATCGACTCTGGTTCCCGGTACGCTGTTTCGTTACCGATATCGAGCTGGGCCCCTCCTCTTGCGGATTCTGGCGGCCGACTATTTTGCTACCCCAAAATTTATGGACCGATTTTAATGAAGAGGAACGACAGGCGATTGTTAATCACGAACTGGAACATATTCGCCGCCATGACGTTTTACTGCTGCTCATCAGCCGTATCGCAATTACCATCCACTGGTTCAACCCATTGGCCTATCTGATCAATAACCGCATGCGTCGCGAAATGGAACTAGCCGTTGATTTAGCAACAGTCGCCAATTTTGATGAGCGAGCACGTCATGATTATGGCGAGCTCTTAATTCGTATGGCACAGCAAACACAGAAGCCTGTTGGCGCACTCCCCATGGCAGGTAAACGTTCTGCACTACGTGCCCGCATCAATCAGCTCACATCACCGATTCAAGACAGCCGCACGCAGTCTGCACTTGCCATAAGTTTATTGCTGATCCTGTTCGTAACCGGTTTGAGTGATGTTGCGCAGACTCAGGAACAAAGCTCACCAAAAACGAAGCAAGCAACAGTCTCTCCTAAATCAGAAGCTGTTCCAGACTACAAGAAGTCTAACCAGTATTTTATCACCGGCACCGTTCAAGATGCTCAGACTGGCAAACCAGTAACAGGTGCTGAGATCCAGATCCTGGTGGCATCAGAACCAGATCCGGATAAGAAAGTTCTTAAGGGAACAACGAACAAGGCAGGGCAGTATCGCGTTGAAGTACCTTTGGGTAGTGTGCAGATCTGGTTTCCGACTTTAAAACCGGGTTATTGGCTTAAGCCGGAAGAATGTATGCGGGCCTTAGCAACAACGACAGAAAAACCTGTTGTAACACACGACATCATGGCACAAACAGGAGCCGCCTGGAACATTCAAGCCAAAGGCAACCTCGACGACAAACACTTTCGACACCTTGTAACAGTAAACGAGGTGGAGGATGATGACAAACGGACTGCCTGGCTGAAAGGGGAACCCGTCTCGATCCAGAAAGCACTCAACTCATCTATTAGCTACCTGGATCAGAAAGGTCGTGGGAAGCTGACCGAAGTTGGAACGAGTGGTAAATATCTTGTCGGAGTTGCCAATCAGTTAATCGAACTGATAGTTGAGCCTGGTTTTGATAATACTCATGTTGTATCGCTGAAACGACTCCCTGATTCCGATACAACCCAGATGGTCGATGCCTCCGGCAAAAAAGCAACGGTGACAAATGCTACTGTCACGCTCAACAAAGGTGTTCCTCAACTGACATGTCTTTACGAAGCATTGAAACCTGTCGGCATGCAAAAACTGGTCGGTCGCGTTGTCGATGTGGATGGCAAGCCGCTTGCCGGTGTGCGAGTGGGAGTCGCTACAGGCACAAAAGGAGGGGGGAGCTATGACACGGGAGATGAAACGCAAAGCCTGCGTCACGGCAACTTCTCTCTGGAAGTCCCCGTGTATGGCAAACAAAATCCGGGTGATCATTTTTATTCTGTGATTCTGACAAAAGACGGTTATGCCGCCATGGATTCGCAAATTGTTGATGCCTCAAAGAATTTTGATCTCATTGACTTCAGGATAATGACGCTACGCCCTGGCTATACACTGCCAATACGTGTTCTGGATGAACAGGGAAAGCCCCTGCCTGGCGCAGTCATCGAACCGGGAACGGCTTATGCATTGAGGCGACAAGCGGTTCGTACGGACGTTGATGGTCGGGCGGTGTTAAAAAACTTACCCAGCGGCGTAATTCAGGCCTCCGTGCGTTGGGGATCGAAAATGAAATGGCTCAATCTGGTGATCAGTCAACATAAAAAAGAAAACAAGGAAGTCATCATTCACCTCAAAGAGCTAACGAATTCTACAACAAACCGGGTAGAAAAACTCAAACCGCTGGCTGTGGGTCAGATCGCGCCCGAGTGGAACATCACAGAATGGTCTGATGGGCGTGCCCGCAAATTATCTGACTATCGCGGTCGCGTTGTCGTACTTGATTTCTGGGGACTTCGCTGCAAAGGCTGTATCGAAATGCTTCCCGCTCAAAAGAAACTGGAAAAGAAATTTGCAGAGCAAGGTGTAGTCTTTCTCGGCATCCATACCGCGGATGGTGAAATGAGTCAAATCAACAAAATCAAACAAAGTGAGCAATGGACGATTCCCATCGCACTTGATCGCGGCACGTCCATTTTGGATGGCGCAACCTGTCTGAGTTATGGAGTACAATCCTACCCGACACTGATTATCATCGATGCGGATGGGAAAATTGCTTTTCGTAGCGATGTAGAACCACCTCAAGATCGTACGACCTACATGCGAATTCTAGCTGACGCAAGCGGCGTCAAATGGCCGCCTGCCAAGAATGCGACTCAAGCAGAGATGGTAGAAATCATGAATCAAATCCAATATACCTTGCTGAATCGTGAAATAGATCGCGTCCTGAAAATGAAACGATAGAGCTTACACACTTATTTGAGGTTCGGTTCGCGCGAACCAGTTTGATCTCATTTACGAGGTATGAGCGTTTCTTCAGAACGGCCTGGCTCATTCGGTGAGTTTTTTCGCAGCCGTTTTAAAGCAGCAGTCAGCACGGGATCTTCGGTTTTCGTAAAGTCTTTGGGAGCCGCCTGGACTTTGATATCTGGTTGAACTCCCACGGTATCAAAGGATTTTCCGTTAACATCAAGGGGAATCCAGCGGGGCAGATTCACTATAATCCCCGCGCCAGCATCGATCCTGCGCGGATTCCCACTGGATCCGGCGGTTCGATCACCCAGCGTGGTCACATTAGGACATTCCGCCAGCATCAGTGCAAACGCTTCCGCAGAACTCATCGTTTTCTCTCCCAGAAGCACAACAACGGGCCCCCGGTAATACCATTCCTCATTGGGAGAAAAGTTTCGTTTCTGTTTCGCTCCCAAGTCGGTGTGCTGGGGACCGCTCCGGTACTGATGCATCGCATACAGCCGCGGCTGATCTAAAAAGTAGCCCGCCATTTTCATCGCCAACGGTTCGGCGCCGCCTCCATTGGCCCGAAGATCCAGAATCAAACCATGAGTTCCGCGCATTTGTTTCAGCGCGGTTTGAAACTCATCAGGCAAGGCAGCGTTTGATAAACTGTCAACGGCGATATAGCCAATATCGTCTTTCGTTCGCCCCCATCTCATTCCCCTGACTCGATTGAGCTGACCAATCAAATGCGGCGCCGCTGCGGGACTAGCATTAAAGAACCGCTCGCGATTGAAACCTTTGACAAATTTGCCATCAACCAGAACATAGACATGCAGATCTTTCAAATGCGTCAACATTTCGCTGAGCACGTCTGCCAACTCACGATTTGTTTTTGCTGCGACAGCCTGAGGACGATACTGATCGCGCAGCTTCTGCCATTTGACGTCCGGCTTAATCACAAACATCGCATACTCGCGATCGAAAGCATTCCAGACTTTGTCGAAAATGTCAGCTCCTGCACCAGGCTTAAACGGGACCACTACAGGAAGCACCCGGTTACGGAATGCATCCACATACTTCACCGTCTGCTGTTTGGTATCGATTACATAGAAACGCCGCGATCCTTCTTTCGTCTCCAGATCAATAATGATTGATTCATGGAGCGGAACCATCGGTCTACCGTTCTTGTGCCAGCTTGATCTCATTTTGTGAGAGGCTAATCCATTTGCCTGTTTGATCAACGCAGCGTTTCCCTGTTCGACAACCGTGTTCGCGGGAAACAACTCCCCCAAACGTGCCGGATGAAAACGCAGCCAGACACTTGTAACCTGCTCCCCTTTGCCTGCACTGGCCGTCACAATTTCCCCGGGCTTATCAGGAAAAACAGCAGCCCACAGGACATTCTTATCATGACGTCCCAAGGCAACCTGCGCGGCTCCAAGTTTGACTTCGAAACGGTCTGCTAATTTGAAATCAAAAGACGAAAGACTCCAAACGTCCTCTTTCTCTGTTGCCGTATTATAGCTACGAGGCTGCTTTGAAAAATCCAGACTGGCTGGATATTTCTTACTTAGATCTTCTGCAACCGCTGGTTTTACCCCCGTTGTCAGCAACAATGCCAACAACAGGGCTCCTAACGAGACACAACTTCGTTTTCGTAACAACACACTTTTTGTAACAGGTCCTGCCATCACACGATCACCTCCCTGAAAGAGTATCGGAATCTGGGTCTATTATTTCAAAGTGCCTGCGAATTCAGTGTTTCACGTCTCGATTTATGGGCTCGTGGCTGCTGCCACGGGCGGTTTCACCTGCGTATTTCCAGCAATGTAAGCAATCAAATCCGCCAACTGCTGCTTGGTCAGTTGATCAAGTTGCCCTTCCGGCATCAGAGATAATTTGGACTGATTCATTTCATCAATCTGACGCCGATCCAGCACAAGTTGCTCGTTCTGTGTCTGCAAAGTCAGCTGTTGATCGGTTTGTCTGACAATCGTCCCATTCAAAATGCGACCATCTTCCAGCGCGACCACCACCATCTCGTATCCTTTCGGAATCAGGGCAGAGGGGTCTACCATATTTTCCAGCAGATAATCCATATTGGTCCGATTGGCGCCGGTCAGATCCGGTCCAATCGTACCGCCGTTCCCAAACAGCCGATGACATTTCGCACACGTTTTTTCGTAGAGCGCCCGACCTTGCACGCGATCTGCTTTTTGCAGGCGTTCTGCCGTCAATAATTCTTTATAACCTTCTATCTGTGCCCGTTTCTTTTCGGGAGTTTCCCGCGCGAGGCCCCAAACCTGATTCAGTTTATCGACGACTTCTTTGTCCTGAAAATTACGCAACTGCCGCACATGAAATGCAGAGACTTCACCTTGGGGCACCTGCTTCTTATCAATGGCCGTCAACAACAAGAGGACATATTCCTTGCGACTGCAGAGTGTATCCATCAATACCTGGCGTCCCTCATGTTTAATATTGCGATACCGGCCCAGCATGCGCTGAACCGTCTTGGGATCATAAAACCGCGCTAATCCCCGGAATGCCAAAGGTTGCAATTCGGTGGTGTAGACCGACTGCTGAATCACAGGCAATAAATCTTTGTCTTGAGAACTGTTCAATAATGATTCCAATGCCTGATAGCGGCTCTTCATAGACTGGTCCTTATCCAGAACGATCTGCTTGAGTGCGTCCATGGTCTGTCCATCACCAAATACAACAGACAGTTCTGTTACCAGAGTCTGCAATTCTTTTGAGTCTGATTTTGCAGTCTGTTGTTTTAATGTCTGCCAGTTTTTCGGTGCCTGGGCTTTGAGCCGCCCCTGTAACGCGGACTGGATCCCCGTTAACAGATCTTGTTGAACCGCTGAGTCCTTCGCATCAATCACCTGTTGAACCAGTTGTTTCACATACTCAGGATGTTGATCAATGTCTTCGGTCAACCGCCGAGCCACCAGTTGTCGTACCAGTGGTCGTGTAGAGTGACTCAAAAACTGCAGTGCGGCATTGCTCTCTGCCATGACCGACGGTTCGATGCCATACCAGAGCATCAATGTAAAATTGCGGTCTTCCGTGTCCTGATGATTTTGGTCGAGCGCCGCAGCGATCTCCCAGCAATCCTGTGGAGCAAGCGACTGCATCGCCGATGCCAGATAAAGCCGGACCAGTCCTGATTGATCATTGCGGGCCAACTTAGCAAACGCCTCTACCGCTTCCGAGGGAACCTTCCCGTCATCCACCAGATACCGAATCGCCCAGATGCGAACGTGCTCACTCGGATCATCTAATTGTTTTACCAGCCACGCATCATTTAATTGATTCGTACAATACAGAGCCCACATGGCACGCAACCGACGGGGCACCTCTTTGGATGTGTTATAAATATTCAACAATTCAGCTTTGGGCTGACTCCAGTTCGCAGCCGTTCCTGCTCGCTCCATCAGAATGCGCCGGGCATGACGGACATACCAGTCATTTGGATGCAGCTGCAGCTTGACGAGTTCACTGTCAGAAAGCTGATTCAAATCCAGCTTGTTCGGCTGTGTGACATCACCATACGAAATTTTGTAAATGCGTCCGCTGGTACGATGCACGCCATCATGGTCGTGACACTCACCGAGATCGGCCCAGTCAGAAAGATAAACACTGCCATCAGGACCATACTTCAATTCGGTTCCCCGAAACCAGTCTGATCCAGTCAGCAGAAAATCAGGACGGTGGGTGCCCACATATCCGGAACCTTCGCGTTCCAGAGCATCATTATTCACACGATGTCCGTGCGTGTTGCACAAAAAGATGGTATTACGATATTTCTGCGGCCAGTTGTCGCCCAGATAAATCATGCCGCCACAGTGACTATGGCCGCCTCCCAGTTTCCCATGAATTCCGGACGTATCCCGCGAATCGGTCCATTTGCCTGAAGAACTGTCCCAGTGATCGTGGTCGGCACACTTGGTCATCAATTC
Source organism: Gimesia alba (assembly GCF_007744675.1). NCBI lineage: Bacteria > Pseudomonadati > Planctomycetota > Planctomycetia > Planctomycetales > Planctomycetaceae > Gimesia > Gimesia alba. The sequence continues at coordinate 3,116,496 of NZ_CP036269.1, read as the reverse complement.
ATAAACATAAGGATTGGGATCGCTGCCGTGACCATTCATGCGAATGTAATGCGAACCGGGAATCATGTGCCATAAATGACCGTTCACATTGTTCGTAAAAAACATTTGACCGTATTCGTCATAATCAAAGCCCCAGGGATTCGTGGTGCCGGAACTGACTTCTTCGATTGTTTTACGAACGGGATGATAACGCCAGACTCCACAATGAATCAGCGTGCGCTGGGAAGGATCGGTCTCGGGTGTTCCCACCAGCGAGGTGTCGGTAATTCCGTGTCGGCCGTACAACCAGCCATCAGGCCCCCAGGTCAGACCGCTGACAATATTGTGACGGACTGTCTTATAGTTCCAGCCTTCGAGGAGAACCTGCGGTTTCCCGTCGGGAACATCATCGTGATTTTTATCTTCAAAGTAACGTAATTCGCCACGGCACAATGCCCAGACACCATTTGAGCCGACAGTGACGCTGGTTAAAGGTCCCGGTCCCTGCCAGAAAACTTTCCGACGATCCATTGAACCATCGCCGTTGGTATCTTCCAGAATGATAATCCGGTCCTGATGTTTATCGTCGTAGGTGCCGCGTTCATAAGTGAAACATTCGGCGACCCAGACACGACCACGGTCGTCAATTTCAAATCCGATCGGTTGATGCACATCAGGTTCACTGGCAAACAGCGTCACTTTGAAACCTTCCGGCACCGTCATGTTCTGAATCGTCTGTTGTGGTGACGTCGCGATATCTTTGGGATCTTGCGTATTCTGAATCGGAATTTCGGCCAAAGAAAATTGAAACAACAGGCCGGAGAGCAGTATGAACGTCAGTAGAGAGACAGAAAATCGGTTTAGGTAGTGAAAGCGCATCGAATACCCTCTGTGGCAGGAATAAATAGACAAACATAGCTTGATGTTATTTATGCTATATCAGCCACTGAGCAAGAGCAATCAAATCGCTATCGGGATCACCAAGAAATTTGAGAAATCCAGTTTGTTATTTCTCAAGTACATCAAACAGATCTCGGAATTTGCCGAGAACTTTGGTGACGGCTGAAGAAAGAGGACCGTTTAACATCGCCCCCGATGCCTGCCGATGACCGCCACCTCCGAATGATTCTGCGATTTTGGAAATATCCCATGCAGAACGACTGCGAAAACTGATTTTGACCTGTCGGCTGCGCTGTTCGACGGCGATAAACGCCGCCTGAGTCCCCGCCAGCGTCAGACAATAGTTGACGAGGCCTTCCGTATCTACGGGTGTGGTTCCCGTGGCACTGAAGTCTTCACAACTGACAACCGTATAAGCCAGCTGTCCGTCGAAGTCCGTCTGTACTTTGCCCAGTACGCGGCCCATCAATTTTAACTGAGGCAGACTGTTCTGTTCGTACAACAACTCATAAATTTGATGCGGTTCTGCTCCTGCTGTAATCAACTCGCTAATGATCTGCATCGTGTAACTGGTTGTGGAGGGAAATCGAAACCAGCCGGTATCAGTGGCGATGGCAGCATAAAGTAAGGTTGCGATATCCGGTGTCACCGTGCAATTGAGAGCTTTGCCTAGATCATACACCAGACAACCCGCCGCCGGAGAAGTAATGTCTTTAAATTCTTCTGCTCCCAGAGAATCTGAACTGACGTGATGATCAATCACCACTTTCTTCGAATCTGTTTTTCGGTAAAAATTTGCCAGTCCGGGCAACTGCGACCAGGCACTCGTATCAAGAATGATGTGCACTTCGGCCCATTCAAAGTCTTCCGTGGTCACACCATCGCCTACATAGCGAACTTCGTGCTCCTGAACCAGAAAGTCCAGGCTTTTTGGATGCACTGACGGGTTGATCACGCGGACTTCTTTACCCAGCTCTTTCAAAAAGCCGGCCAGCGCCAGCTCAGAACCCAGAGCATCGGCATCAGGCCGCACATGGCAAGAAAGGAGAAACTTCTGATGTGCCTCGATGATTTCACAAAGGGGAGTCCAGTTGATACTGCTCATTCATGTTTCCTACGCTGCGTGTTCCTGCCAATTCCAGTAACTGGTTCCACTTTGTCATTGAGACATCTTAGGTTATTCTGGGGTGGCATTCCATTGCTTGAGCTGCTTTTTTGCTGAATCAACGTCAATCGCCAACTGAGTTTTGAGTGCTTCGGCATCAGAAAACACCTGGGTACCGCGTAAGCGTTCGATCAAATCGACCTGCAATGTTTGATCATAGATTTCATCAGAGAAGCCGATCAAATACACTTCCACCTTCGTTTCCGAATTTTGAAATGTGGGATTCGCACCAATATGAATCGCCGCTGAGTAGCGCTGACCTCCCACAGTCCCAAATCCACAATACACACCATCTGCTGGTAAGAGTGTTGTGACGCCACTCAAATTGGCCGTCGGAAAACCTAACTTTCTTCCCCGCTCGGCACCATGTTCCACAGTTCCTTTGATCTGATAAGGCCGCCCCAGCATCTTTTCCGCCAAAGCTACGTCTCCTGCTTGAATTGCTTTGCGGACTTCCGAGGAAGAGATCATCTGAGTATCACACATGCTCGGTTCGACCACTTTGAAAGACATCCCAGCATGCTCACACAGAGTCTGTAACAGCTTGACATCACCCGCACGGTCTTTGCCGAAATAAAAGTTGGGACCTTCCACCAGTCCTTTCGCCTGCAACTGATCACATAAAACCTGTTGAAAGAACTCTTGGGCACTCAACTTCAGTAACGCCCGATTAGTCGGGTAGGCAATCACACAATCAACACCCAGGCTCTCCAGGATGGCGGCACGCTCTTCAATGCCCATTAATTCCGGGGGGGCGTGCTCGGGGCGGAGGAGCTGAATCGGATGTGGATCAAACGTGAACACAATCGCGGGCAGATCCTCACACCGGGCCTGGTGAACCAATGTCTGAATCATCCGTTGATGCCCGCGATGCACGCCATCAAAGTTACCGATGGAAACGACGCCTCCCTTGCAGGCGTTGAATCCTTCTAATTCACGTATTAACACCACTTAACCCAACAATTTATTGCCTTTATTTAGAAAATCTTCATGCCCGGTACTTATATCAGGCTGTATCAATTGAATCGGCAACAATTCAGAAAATGTAGAGTGATAAGTACCATCTGGCCCTCAATATTGCTACTATTAGGCGTAAGGAGAGTGTATCCCTCTCCTTCCCCCGCTGCACCAGAGGGTGCTCACCATAAAGTATTGAACACTTTGGTATCGCCGTCCCTTGATGCCATCCAGTAACAGACTCACTTTATTAAATAACTGGAGATAACGAAATGGATCAAAGCCCCATCAATCGAAGAGATTTCCTGAAAACATCAGGAACGACAGCTGTTGCTGCCAGTACCATCGCCGGCCTGGCAACCGCACCTGCACTGGGAGCCGGAAATAGTAACGAAGCCATTCGCATTGGATTTATTGGACCGGGTGGACGTGGGTTTGGTGCTCACGTCAAAAAATTGGTTCAATTGAAGAAAGATGGGATGAATATCGAGTTGGTCGCCGTATCAGACGTCTATTCAGAACACCGCGACCGAACCGCCAATTACATTAAAAAAGAGCTGGGTAACGATGTCGCCAAATATGTCGACTACCGGGACATGCTCGAAAAAGAAAAACTGGATGCCGTCGCCATCGGAACTCCCGACCACTGGCACGCCAAGCAGACCATCGACGCGATGAATGCCGGCCTGAACGTCTATTGTGAAAAACCAATGACGAAAAAAGTCGAAGAAGCACTGGCCGTCGTCGATACCTGGAAAAAGACCGGCAAGATCATGCAGGTCGGCGTGCAGTCCACCAGTCTGCCTGTCTGGGACGATGTCCGGGCACGACTGCAAGACGGGCAACTGGGTAAAGTGATTCAGTTCCAGACCGAATACTTCCGCAACTCATCAATGGGACAGTGGCGGTATTATGCTCTGAAAAAAGAAATGAATCCCAAAAACATCGACTGGAACCTCTGGTTGGGTACCAAAGAAGGCCTGGCGGAATTCCAGCCGTTCGACCGCGCTGTTTATGCACAGTGGCGTCGTTTCTGGCCATTCGGTTCGGGCATGTATACCGACCTGTTCGTTCACAGAACTACCGCCATGTTAAAAGCAACCGGACTGCGTTATCCCGGGCGTGTTGTTGGTGCAGGGGGGCTTTATCTGGAATATGATGGCCGCGATGTTCCCGATGTCGCCACCGTTGCCGCGGACTTCAATGAAGGTGTTCAGGGGCTGATCAACGCTACCATGTGTAACCAGGAAACCCGCATCAAGCAAATTATTCGCGGGCACAATGGTTCGTTTGTCTTCGGTAACGGCGAAGGCTTCGACGGATACGATTTTGTCCCCGAACGCCCTCAAGTAACGCGAGACAGTTCTTTGAAACAGCAGCGAATCGATGTCGCTCAAATCAAAGACACCACGTACGCTCACTTCAAAAACTGGGTCGAAGCAATGCAGGCCAACGATCAGAGCAAGTGTAACAACCCGCCTGATCTGGGTGCTGCTGCCATCGCCGTTGTGAACATGGGCTCCAACAGCTATCGCAACGGTAAGGTTTACCACTTCGATACAGATACGCAGGAAATCACCGATGGTGACGGAAGCTGGGCCAAGAAATGGGAAGCCATGTCCAAAGCACGGCAGAAACCCAAGCACATCCCCGGCTGGAAAGCAGGCGACAAAGGCAGTCTTCTGGAAGAACCCGCCTACATGTCTCTGGCTGGTCCCTGGATCGACGGAAAACCTCCTAAGAACGATCCAAATTCCAACGCCGGTTAATCAGACGGTTTGACAACTCCATTCCCGCGTTCCTCCCTGGAACGCGGGAATTTTTTCACGTATCATTTAGATTCACAAACCAGATTCTTTTTCACTTTTAGTTCCACGGATCTCACCATGAAACGTTTTTCTGCATTCTCAATCACCCTCTCAGCAATGATGACGCTGCTCACATTCATCTCAGCAGCGAACGCAGAGGAGAAACCTGGTTTCACCTGGAAAGATCAGCCCGAGAAAAAAGTCGCCGATCTCTATTTCAATGGCACCCCGGTTCTGCAGTACGTTTACCCGTACGATGATTCTTCCGCAGAAAGCTTTCACGACACATACAAAGTCTTCCACCACGTCTATGGGCCAGCCAGTAAAGCCATCATCACCAAAGGCCCCGGCGGAAAATACACGCATCACCGCGGACTGTATGTCGGCTGGAACAAAACGAAATTTGATGGCAAACAGCTCGACTTCTGGCACTGCAAAAACGGAGCGCACCTGAGACATGCCAAAATGATCGAGATGAAAGGTGGTCCCGAGACCGGCACTATGACGTCTGAAATTCACTGGAATGATGCAGAGGGCAAACCGGTCATCGTGGAAACCCGCACTGTCACCGTCACTCCAATCAAAGTCCCGAACTCGAAAATTCACGCCTGGCAGATCGACTGGCAAACCAAGCTCGAAAGCAAACGGGGTGAAATCATTCTCGACGGCGACCGCCAGCACGCTGGGTTCCAGTTTCGCGCAGCCCAACCCGTCGCAGAAGCCAACAACGCAAAGTACGTCCGCCCGGAAGGATTCCCCCAACAACCCGCGCCGTTTCAGGTCTCGGACAAAACCGATCCCAACGGCCACATCAATCTGGGCTGGTTCGAAATGTCGTACGGCATTGATGGCAAACATTACAATGTCGAATACATGGAAGATCCCGGCGTTCCCAAACCATCGCGTTATTCCGAACGTCCCTACGGCCGTTTCGGTGCTTTCTTTGATACCAAGTTTGATGAAAGCAAGCCACTGGAAATGAAATACCGGGTGATTGTCAGTGAAGGGAAGACTCCCACGCAGGCAGAGATCCAAAAACGCTATGATGAATTTGCCGCTTCTCTGAAGAAATAGGATTTCACATGGGCAAACCAACCGTTGCCATTATTGGAGCCAGTGCGGACCGACAGAAATACGGAAACAAATCGGTCCGCGCTCATCTAAAACAGGGTTATGATGTTTACCCCGTTCATCCTACCGAATCGAGTATCGAAGGCCTCACCGCCTACCCCAGCCTGGAAGAAGTTCCGTCAAAACAACTCGATCGGATCAGCGTGTATGTTCCCCCCGAAGTCGGGATTCAGCTGCTGGAACAGATTCGCAACCGCGGGGCAAACGAAGTCTGGTTCAATCCCGGCAGCGAAAGCCCGGACTTACTCGCCCGTGCCAAAGAACTCGGGCTGAACGTCATTCAAGCGTGCAGTATCATCGCGATCGGCGAATCACCGTCGGATCATCCGGAATAAACCGGAATCGCGATTGAGCCGCTTTACCGGTTCGTATAGAATAAATTCAGACGTGATTCATTTGCGTTGGTGAATTTCCTCATTTGTCCGGTATCTGATAAAGTCTCGACCATGAAAAAATGTAAAGTCTGTAATAAACCGGCCGTCTACCACCTGACCGAAATTCAGAGCGGACAGGCACAGGCGCTGCATTTCTGCGAAGATCATTTCCAGGAATACATCAGCGGCCAGGCCCCGCAGGACGAATGGGAACCGCAAGACGAAGCCACGCTCATCGAGCTCAACTCGCAGGATCTGGAACTCGACGAAGAACTGGAGTGCCCGAATTGTGGCATCACCTTCCAGGAATTTCGCAGTGAAGGGCGGCTCGGCTGTCCGCACGACTACATTGCCTTCCGGGAACCGCTGATTCAGCTCCTGGAAAATATTCATGGCGAATGTGTCCATATCGGCAAATTCCCCAAGCGAGCACCGACGTCGAGCCAGCAACAGTACGACCTGATCAAACTCCGCCGCGAGCTGACGGCTGCCATCGCAGAAGAAAATTACGAAACAGCCGCCTCACTCCGCGATCAGATTTCCAAACTGGAAGAGGAAGAGCAAAATAGTTCCGAATCAGAAACGGCAGAAGAATAACGATTCCGGATCTCAGAATTCCCGGCATAAAACCGGAAAAATCGACCAAAACCCTCTGAAAGTCAAACTTTTTCCTCCTGATCGATTTGTATCAGCCTCCGGAAATCGTTAGTATTCCTGCAGAATCAAAATTCCCCGGGGATGTGGTGGAATTGGCAGACACGCTAGATTTAGGATCTAGTGCCGCAAGGCGTGCAGGTTCAAGTCCTGTCATCCCCATTTTGTTAACAGAAAAACGACTTACAGTAATCACTGTGAGTCGTTTTTTTTGTTCTAGCCGATGCTGGTTGTGCCCCCAAAAAGCGGAAATCAACTTCCTCAAGCGATCAAATTTGACAGCCAAATCAACGGGTTCTACCAACAAAAACAAAATTTGAACCTTACCTTAGAAGTATGTATATTTGTTTTCCGTAATTTCATCATGATACTTTTTCTGGAAAATGAGCCATGACACAAAAACAGAAGTTCGAGGTGAAACAGAGTCAATTTGGTTCTCATTCTCCGTCTACTAGATTAGCTCAATATATGTGCCAAGGAATGATTAACACTTTTGCTGGGTGGCTCTCATTTGTTGTTTTATGTTTGATATTACTTAGCGGATGTCAGGATGATCAAGGAGCCTCCTCACAACCTAAGTCTGTTTCCAGCTCAATTAAATCTGAAAATGTGAAACAGGAGGAAAGACAGGAGTTTGAACGGTGTCTTAAAGCTGCTGAATCAGGGGATGTCGAAGAACAAATAAATATAGCAGCAATGTATTATAGAGGAGAAGGTGTCGAGCAAGACCACATTCAAGCGGCGAAGTGGTTTCGGAAAGCTGCTGAACAGGATGATTCCGATGCACAAAATCAAATAGGAAGCTTGTATTATGAAGGGAAAGGTGTCGAGCGAGACCTCGCTCAGGCAATGAATTGGTTTCGGAATGCTGCGGAACAGGAAAATGCTGAAGCACAATTTAATTTAGGAACCATGTATTATAATGGAGAAGGTACTAAACAAGATCACGCTCAAGCTGCGAAATGGTTTCAGAAAGCTGCTGAGCAAGGATTTGTCGATGCACAATTTCTGCTGGGCACCATGTATGCTAATGGGGAGGGCGTGAAGCAAGACCACATTCAGGCAATCAAGTGGTATCGAAAAGCTGCAGAACAAGGAGATGCAGATTCACAACACAATTTAGGACACTCGTACGCCACAGGAAAGGGGGTTGAGCAAGACTACGAAAAAGCGATCAAGTGGTATCGAAAAGCTGCTGAACAAGGGGATATAGATTCACAATATAATTTAGGAGAATTATACGCCTCAGGAAAGGATGTTAAGCAAGACTACGCGAAAGCGATCAAGTGGTATCGTAAAGCCATTGAACAGGGAGATGCCGGAGCACAACATAATTTAGGAATCATGTATTACAAAGGCGAAGGTGTAAAGCAGGACCACAAACAAGCATTCGAATTATTTCGAAAATCTGCTGAGCAAGGGATTCCCAATGCACAATTTATAGTAGGCGCCATGTATTATAATGGAATTGCTATCAAGCGTGATCAAAATCAAGGCATAAAGCTAATCCGTAAAGCTGCCAGACAAGGACATCAAACAGCAATTCAAACCTTAACGGATTTGGGAGCGAATCCGTAGCCAAAATTTAACTTCGAACGATTTTAATCTCATCCCTGAAACGATGAAACCTTCATCACTCTCATCTGCTCACTCGCAATTCTCCAAAATCCGTACGACCTGGGCGTAGGTGTCGACTTCAATCAAATCGCCGGTTTGAATACGGGTGGTGGCTTCGCGGGTGCCTATGAGCGTTGGTTTCTTTAATTCTCGGGCCAGAATCGCCGCGTGGCAACCGATCCCCCCGTCATCGGTGACAATCGCACCACACCGATTCAATAACGGCAGCAATGCCGGGTTGGACTGAATTGAAACCAGCACTTCACTCTCATCAATCGTCTGATCCTTCGCATCCAGAGTGAGCACGACCCGCGCCCGTCCTCGAAAGATGCCAGGCCAGGCAGCCTGGCCGGTGAGCTCGTTGGAGTTGTTTGTTCGCGCGAGCTGACGCTGCTTTGCCAGGCGGGTTAATAAGTAACCGGTTTGCGAGACCAGATGAAAATTCTCTTCTCCCCCGATCATTTGAAAGATATACCGGTCACCGGCTTCAACCGCCTGCAGGCGAGACTCCAGCAGTTCCCGAGTGACGGTACCCGCTTTCAACTCGCTCCACAAAACCAGATCACAGGCACGATCGGGATCTGCAAAACCGAGCTGTTCTGCTGTCTGTGCCGCCAAAGGCTCCAAGATATTTCGTTCGATCACCGGATACAGAGAATGCGAGCGAATCTGTTCCGCCAGCGCCCTGACTTCAGGATCATCAACCTCGTGCGCTTCAATATAAATCAGAACCCAGGCCGGAAAGACTGTTGTGTGCTGCGCGACATCGGCAAAGAAGTCTTCGAGTTCCTCTAAGTTTTGAAACCCGTCCAGCCCCCGTTCAAGGATGGGCGGTGCCTGTGCATAAATCCCCAATCCATATCGTAAAATCCTAATAAGTTCATCCCGATTATTTTGAAACAGATCACCGATCCGATCGAGAAAAGCGTCTGCAGACTCCTGAGAATAAAACAGATTCATCATCCCTGTTTCATCCTGGACCAGCAACGCTTCATTCAGATGTCCTCCGAGCGTATTATCGGCGTGCTTTGCATCCAACCAGTAAGGTAGGATGGAGGCAGCCAACAAGAAAAACGGGCGACGAACCGTGAATTGCCATTCCTGACTTTCATCAATCAGCGTCTGGTTATATTCCTCCGCCAGTGTCGTGATCGGGCGCGCCTGCAATACCTGAAACTGCCCCTCCTCGATCGCCCATTCGGTATCAATCGGATGGCCATAATGATCGTGCAGCCGCGTCAACAGACTGGCAAATTCGGTCACTTGCTGCGTGCTGATTTTTGGCTGCGAGCCACGCCCGTCAAGTTTTTGCCACGCCGGTTTCGTATCGCCTTCTCCCATCCAGAGCGCTTCTTTCTGTTCGCCAATCATCGACTCGAGAATCTGGTTGGTGCCACGCTCCACCACAAATTGATCGGGAACAATTCGCCCGGAGACAATCGCTTCACCCAACCCGAGACAGGCCTCAATCAGCTGAATCTCAGGTTCCTGAGTTACGGGATGCACGGAAAAGCCGATGCCGGAAATGTCACTGGCCACCATTTGCTGCACCACAACCGCGACAGAAATCTCCCCTGCTGCAAAGCCGTGCGTCGCCCCGTAAGAGAGTGCCGACTCGCTGAACAGGGAAAGCCAGCAATCCCGGATTTTTTCCAAAATCGCATCCGGCCTCACGTCCAGAAATGTTTCCAGTTGTCCTGCCCAGGCACTCGTAGCACTATCTTCGCAGGTAGCACTCGATCGCACTGAAACCCGAGTGACGTTTAATTCTTCTGTAGCCGCGTCAACGGAGTCGCTGATTTCGTCTGGTATCGCGACACCTTCAAAACAGGAGCGTATCTGCTGATGTGCCTGAGATAAATCAATCTGCCCCGCATTCAATGCCTGGATCGATTCGATGACTGCCTGTTTCAGATTTCCCGATGCCAAATACTTCTGGAAAGCGGAACTCGTTACAACAAAGCCCGGCGGGACCGGTGCCTGGGCTCGCATCAGCTCTCCCAGTGAAGCCCCTTTTCCGCCCGCTTCTGCAACGAACGAAGAATCCAGTTCTGAGAGTGAATAAATGAGTCGATTTGCCATCGTGACTTCTTCCCGTTGTACTTATGAAACCTGTTTCTGCAAAGCGGCCCGATTTATTTATCGGCATTAAACACGATCCGCCTGTTCATATGCAACCTGTGAAACGGAATTCAGAAAAGATCCTCAAAAACCAGCGGTCCTCAGAGTGGTCTGTACATCAAAGCGGTTTCCACGTATGGTTCTCCTCAAATCGGCGTTGTTGCATGCGAAAACGGCTCCGCACCTTGTTGAATCTTCAATCTCCAACGGACTGGAAATATGAGATATCTGTTGCTGTTACTCCCTTTACTGTTATTTGAGGGAGATGCCAGCACTTTTGAATATCGTACCCCAAACTTTGTGGTGTTCTGTCATGATGCGTCTTTCTCCGTTCAAGTCGGGGAAGCAGCCGAACACTATCGAGAGAAACACGCCAGGGAATGGCTGGGGAAATCGATCCCCAACTGGTATTCGCCATGCCCGATCCGCGTCAGCCTGATCAACGAAGCAGGAGCAGGGGCAACCACATTTTCTTTTGACCAGGGCGAAGTCTTTGGCTGGGATATGCAAATTCAGGGCACTCCCCAGAGCCTGATGGAAAGCGTAATTCCGCACGAAGTTCTGCACACCGTTTTCGCTTCACACTTCAGACGGCCACTGCCACGCTGGGCCGATGAAGGCGCCGCCACTTATGAAGAGGACGAATCTGAAAAGCAGTTTCACAGACAATTAGCAGAGCAGGTCGTCGGCACAGAACAGCAGATCCCCATCCGAAAATTGCTTGTGATGCATCATTATCCCGATAATATGGGCGGGATCGCAGTCCTGTATGCACAGGGATTTTACCTGGCTGAATTTCTAATTAACCGCAAAGGGAAACAGGAGTTTGTCAAATTCCTCGATACCGCGTACCGGACAGACTGGGACCGGGCCTTCGAAAAACACTATGGTTTCAAATCTCAGGAAGACGCTTACACAGCCGCCTGGCGGGAACATTCCCAGCCCGAACAGCAGGTAGCCAGCCGCTATGAAATCAAAATGTTTACCGGCCCCAACTGCCAACGATGTGAAGAAGACCAGCGTAAAGTTTTACCTCTTCTAAAAGCCAAAGGGCTCGTTGTGGAAATTCTGGACTATGATCGGAACCTTGATCTGGCCAGAAAAGAAAATGTCATCGGCTTACCAACTTATATCATTTACGAAAACGGGAAACGGATTGCCAAATTGCGCGAGAGTCGCTCGATTTCTTCTCTGTTAAAGCGACGCCACTAAACCTCGCTTCGGAGAGTGAATCCAAACTCCCGTTTCACAGGTGCCCCCATGCCAAAATACCTTTTCCTCTTGTTCCTGCTCAGTTGGACGACGCTCAGCGCACACGCACAAGAACCAGCGTCCCCCACCATTGTCGCTCCCCAAACCGATCAGGGGCTCGATGGCACACTCTGGATGCAAACTTCCGTCGAGCACGATTTCGCCTGCGTTCAGGCATATCGACTGGCGACAGCACAGGCCACGCAGGCACTAAATGATCCTTGCTGGACCGCAGCGACCGAACAACAGACAGGCTATGCCCAACTCCCTCCCGCAGTCATTCTGGATCTGGATGAAACTGTTTTGAACAATGCCCCCTTCATGGGCCAATTGGTGAAACAGGATACCAGCTGGAACGAAACTTTGTGGGAACAGTGGGTCCGCTCCAAAAAATCAACCGCGGTTCCCGGTGTGAAACCTTTCCTGCAGAAGTTAGTTTCGCAAGGCATCGCCGTCTACTTCATCACCAACCGGCATTTCAAACTGGAAACGCCGACCGTCGAAAACCTGTCCCGCGTACTCGACATGCCCATCACCAAATCGCAGGTCCTCTTCCAGCAGGAAAAACCAGACTGGACCTGGAATAAAACATCCCGCCGTGCCGAGGTTGCCCGCAGTCACCGCATCCTGCTTCTGCTCGGCGATGACTATAACGACTTCGTCTACCAGGGAAAACTGACACCCCTGGAACGAGTCACGCAGGGAAAACGCTATCAGCAATACTGGGGCGAACGTTGGATTATTTTGCCAAACCCCGTATACGGCGACTGGGAAAAGGCGCTCTATCATTACGACAGTGCGCTTCCCACCGCGAAAAAAATCCAGTTGAAATTCGACGCGCTCAAGACAGAGAATGATTAACCAGACATACTGCAGTCTGGCGACAACACCGAATGTAGTTCGATGTCTCTCATACTTGATTACAGACTGGCAGGCTGCTTAACGGGAGTGCCTGTTTCCGCCTGTGTCGTGGCTCCCACATAATGACTGCTTCTGAGCAGAAATCGTTTTTCCACCAGATTCCACATCAGGATTGCGCCGACCAGCGTGAGACTGACTGCAGACAACAGAAAGAACCAGGGACGCTCTATAAACCAGCCCGTATTCAATAAAAGCTGAATCAGTGGAAAGTGGAGAATATAAACGCCGTACGAAAAATCGCCATACTTCCCGAAGTTCCCCGCGTACAGAAACAGTCCGAAAAACAGAACCAGCGTCGCCAGCGCAAACGGCTGCAAGAGGGGCAGGGGAAACAGAAAATTGACAGACAGCACCCCAGCCGCGATCGCAACAAAGTATCCCACCCGGCGTTCAAAGAACGGCAGATAATAAAACAGAATCGCCCCTGCTATAAAATACGACAATTGTCCCGGCAATTGTCGCGCCAGCCGTTCATAAAAACCGCCCCCCGTGTGTGCCGCTACGATCGTCATCAACTCGGCATACGCGACCGACAGACAATAAATGAGAAGTAGCACAGGAAGTCGGCGAAACCGTCTTAAACAATAGACGAGTATTGGCACCACAGCATAAAACATCACCTCAATCTTGAGCGTCCATAACGCTCCATTGACGGCTGCCAACCGGTTGCTTTCAAACACACCAGGCAAACTGGGTTGCAGAAAATTCAGAAACGAGAGATTCGCAGCCAGATACTTAAGCCACGCCAGTGAAAAATATTCCTGAAGCGGCCGCTGACTCACCAGCACCAGTCCCAGCGCGCACAAGATGACGACCGTGAAATAAGCAGGATAAATCCGACGTAGACGTTTACTGGTATAAGAGGTGAGAGAAGAAGACCGCTCATAACTCATCACGATCAGAAAACCGCTCACCACAAAAAATGCCTGGACCGCGACTTGTGCAGACAAGACTCCACTCAATGACTGCAAAGCTGCAAAGCCCGAGAGTTCAGCCGCATGCACCAGACAAACCGCCATCGCCAACAACAATCGCAAAAGATCGAAGTTATTCTCTTTCAAACGAGGATGATCGAGAGGCAGCAAATCCATTTCCTGACCCGTTTTTGAACGTCAAAATCAAATAATCAACGCCCAAACTGTCGCGAACGAACAGGATTCTGTCAAGATGGGTTGTGCTGACTGAAAGCGAATCACCGTTTTTGTTGAGAAACTCGGAATTTCTCCAACAGATCAGACTCCTGTTTGATGAAGCGCTCTTTCGAGTAGGGAGTTTTGACCCGTGGGTTATTTGAAAAAGTCACTGAAACGACTTTCACGCGACGGGTTTTCCATTCCGGTTCAAGCTGGCTTTTGAGCTCTTCCGGCATCGATTTGCCATGCTCTTGAAAGAATCGCGTGAACAGTTCTCTATCTTTGACACTGATACTCAGCCGGGGTGGATGTCGATATGTTGGCGTTTCTGGTTTCTTACCCCAGGAGGTCAACCCAGCTCCCACCAGTCCAATGATCACATTCAACGCCACCATCGTCACCAGCGAACCCGATTTGCTGTCCACTTCTTCCAGCGGAGCCGACTCGCGCGAAGAGACCTCGTTCTGCTGGAAACTGTGATCACAAAACAGACATTCCTCAGCATCCAATTCCAGATCAGCCCGACATCCCGGGCATTTCTTATAAATCAACCGTTGTTCGTGATCATGATACTCCTTCATTTGCGATCCCCCCTAGGTTAATTATCTATTGAATTGATTACACGATTCAACAGGCCCGCAGAATCTCTGCCTATTTTAAATGATCTAAATTCAACTGGCAAATTATTTTTGTCGAAGAAACAAATAATATTTTTGAGACAGGTTTACAGAAAAAGACACGATGACATTAATTGGAGTTCACGCCTGAATGAACACAACTTCTATCAAAACATAGAACGACTAATCTGAATCTGTGCCATCAGGCTCTGAGATGGACTTAGGGAGTTTTAAGTCAACTTGACCACCATGTTGGATCTGAATCTGGTCGATAATATCCTGTAGCTTTTTCATTGCTTCTTCGGGAGTATGATTTTGCAACATCGTCGCCAGTTGTGGATCATCCGAATCAGATTCGGGGAGTTTGATTTCTGACTTTATCTGATTCGCTTCGGCTCTTAACTTGACTGCCTCGGCCATCTTCAACTCATAATCCGCTTTGGCCTGGATCAACTTGACCTCGTTTTCGATTTCTTCTTTCCTGACTCTGGCTTCTGTAAATCGTCTCGCAAGATCAAGTGGTTTCATTCCCAAAAACAATCGAACTTGATTGAGGAACCTCTGATATCGGGAAGGAGGGTCATTTTTTTCAATCGGTGCAAGATCGGTTCTTTGAATAACCAACTGCTCCTCTTCCTGTTGAATGACCGGATCATCTTCAAAGGGAGTCATACTCATCAGATCACCTCCCCGGCCAAAGAACGACGTTCTTCTTTAACAATCTCTAACCCAGACCCACCATGTGCGCGATACAAGGAGTCCAGTGCAATATATAAATCGGTAATCAATTCCGGTGGAGCACTCCCCGGATCGAGGTAAACGGAAAACGGCTCAGTTTCACTCACCGCCTCTTCATTTGCTGTCGCCTGTCCCCAGACCTTGATGGTTTTATCATAATATTCTTTGGTTTTCAGATACCATTCTGGCGGCGCACCGTGCCAGAAGTCTCCCAGTGGACCTGACTCAGAAGCATCCGTCACGTCCATTCCGAGTTTTGTTAAACTCTCGAAATCTTTGTATATCGCGGCAATTGTCTCGTTCGCTACGAGACGACTAAAATGGCTGGCCGTATGAAGCCCTCTTGCTTTATGCCTGGCATACTTGACCGCCTCAACACTCAACTCAGCAGCGTTCAGAGCTTCCTCAACAGCATAATTGGCATCAGCAGTTCGAGCAGCTCGGGTTGCTGCCACTGCAGAAAGAATCGCATCTTTTAAAGCGTCTGGCAGATCTGGTGTAGTAAGTGCATTTTCAGCAACAACAAGAACAGTAGAGACAGCATCAGCCGATGCCGAAACAAGCAAAGACCGGAACTGACGATCGAGTTCTACGACTGCTTGCTGGTAAGAAGCGGAATAGGTGAAAGAACCATTAGATAAAACAAGTAAAGGCTGCGCCCGTAAGGCGCAACGTATCGCGTACTGAACAACAGAACGACCGGGAAGCTTCAGTAACATTTCTTTACCAGGTAGCCTGTGATTCTCACTCATTTCGATCCCCCGTAAGTACAATGCAACGCCACTGACTCTGGACTCTCTTACAGAACATAGCGAGAATTACATGTTACCAGTTGTATATAAGCCGTCAACCTTTTTCATATTTCAACAGAATTCAACACGGAGTGAACAGTAATTCTTCGTTGATACAAAAGGAGCGCGAGAGCTCGTCTTCGAATGACTCATCTCATACTGATACGGTTACTCTTTCGCATTTTTATCCCGCATTAGCTGATGCGGAAACTGTGCCGGTTCCGACCCGTTTTTCAGCCGCAGGTTCGCTCCCATCCGCCGTTTGTGGCTGAAGGGAACCCGGTTGGCATCCGACTTTTCCAGAATCGCATGCAGGTCGGCCCGCATCTTTTGGATCCGTTTCTGATGTTCTTTCTCGAAGATCAGATTGTGCTCTTCGTGTGGGTCCTCTTGCATGTCATACAGTTCGTCAAGATCCCAGATGCCGTGATATTGGATAAACTTATACCGCGGCGTGCGCAACGCGAACGTGGTCGGCGTCTGTGGGAAGTTATACTCCCAGTAGTATTCATAAAGGCTGTTCTGCCGCCATTGGGAAGCTGGCATGTTTCCAGCGGCCAGTTGCAAAAAGCTTTGACCGTCCATTTGTGATGGAGTTTGTAATCCTGCTGCGGCCAGAATGGTCGGTGCAATGTCAATATTCGCGACCACTTCATTCAACACAGTTCCCGGTTTCCAGAGACCGGGGCAGACCCCCACCAGAGGCACACGGATCGATGCTTCATAGGCGGTCCGCTTGTCAATCAGGCCATGCTCGCCCCACTGAAAGCCGTTATCTCCCATGTAAAGAATCATGGTATTCTCGCCATAGCCATTCTCATCGAGCCACTTCCGCACGCGGGCAATCGATTCGTCTACACTGAGCAGTGCTTCACAATACAGGCGGTAATGTTCTTCAATATTCGTATCCTGATGATAGGCGAAATCAACGCCGTGCCAGCTGTTCCTCTGGTTTTTCAGCCACATCGGCTTGTTGAAGTAATTGTCCGAGGTATTCGCCATCGTTTTCGGGATCGGCATCGCTTTGTCTTTGTAACGGCCCGCATGTCGCTCGGCCGGATGAAACATGCCATGCACCCCTTTGTGCGACAGATACATGAAGAACGGCTTGTCTTTCGGTTTCACACTCTCGTTCAACCAGTTGATGGCGTAATCGGTCAGCTCATCGGTGATATAGCCTTTTTGAGGCACCGATTTGCCGTCAACATTCAGTGACCATTTCTTCAAATGTTTCGGCGGATAGTAATGTCCCTGTCCGCGAAACGAGACCCACTTATCAAAGCCGGGTCGCGGATCATCCGAGTGACCACCCATATGCCATTTCCCGAAGAAACCAGTCTGATAACCGGCCGCCTGCAGGTACTGCGGGAAGAAGATCGTGCCCGGTTTCGCAGACACGTTATTATCGACCACACCGTGGTTATGCATATATTGGCCGGTCAGAATCGAAGCCCGGCTCGGCGAACAGAGCGATGTCGTGACCATCGCATTTTTAAAATACACGCCGTCCTTTGCCAGACCGTCCATCGCCGGTGTTTCCACCCAGGGGTGCCCCACAAAACTCATCACGTCATAACGATGGTCATCAGCGAGAATGAAAACCACATTCCTGGGTTTCGCCCCTTTGATCTTTTCCAGTTTCAAATCAGCGGCAGAGACCGGAGTCGGGACCGCCAGGAACAGTAAGCATATCAGAGAAATCAGTCGCATGAGTTCACCCGTTGTTTGGAATAATGATTCTGTTTATGATCAAGTAATATTTCATCAGCGGGAATAGGAATTCCCTTTGATGTCTTCGTTATTCAGTAGTAGTTTCTGTCTCTTTCGTTTTTTTGCGATTCGGCTCAAACACAGGTTCTTCCGGTTTAACTTCTTCCGAATTAACGGCTGGGTCTGCTTTGATAATCACTCCACCAAAGGTCGATTTCAGCTGGCCATCCGGAGATTCGAGAATGACAAACTCACTCGCATTCGCACCTTGGTCCTTAATGGTCTTCATATTTATCCCCCAGGTCACCTGATAGTCCAGGGATTTGATTTTCTGAATCGCATCCAGAGCATCTTTCTGAGCGGGACTTTGTAAGGTTTTCGCATAGGCTTCCAGTGATTCCCAGTTCTGGGGGCCCGCCTCGTTGACGCGTGCACTAATCGTATAGATGGCCGTCACGATGTCCAGTGCTGCTTCTTCAGGATTCATAGGCTCCGATGCCTTGGGAGGAGACGTAGATCGACCACAGCCCACAATAAACAACAGCCCTAGAATCAAAATGAAAGCAAACCGAAAACGAACCATTCCCAACCTTAATTTTTCTGAACGAATTCCCTGCATGTGATTCATGATTGAATACCAGTAAAAATCATAACGGGCCTCAAACGGGCTGTACACACAACCTTAATCAACTAAATCAGATTTTCTACGACTTAGCACAAAGATGACTCTCCACTCACACTGGCACACCACCCGATTTTTCTCATAATACAACCTGCTCAGGAAACTGATTCACTTCCTAACCGGAAACAACAACGATGTACGACTGTGTGATAATCGGAGCAGGGCATAACGGCCTCGTCTGTGCCCATCAACTCGCACGACAAGGATGGAAGATCCTCGTTCTGGAACGCCGTGATCTCGTCGGCGGCGCCTGCGTGACCGAACCACTCTGGCCTGGCTTCAAAGTCTCCACCGCCTCGTATCTGGTGAGTCTGTTGCTCCCGGAAATCGAACAGGAAATGCAACTGGCCAAATATGGCTATCGTGTGTTACCTCGCAATCCGAGTTCATTCACCCCGCTCCCTGATGGAAAATCCTTACTCCTGGGACCGGACCTCAAACAGAACCAGGAACAGATCGCCCAGTTCAGCCAGCACGACGCCGAACAGTATCCTCGCTATGAAGCGATGCTGGAAAAAATCGCCGAATGCCTCGAACCGGCGCTCATGCAAACGCCCCCTGATCTGCTTCCTCTTCCTTCTACTTGGCGATCGATTGGACTTGGCAAAAAAATCCGCGATACCAAAACCGCATACCACCTGCATCAATCATTAAAATCACTGGGCGAGACGATTCCCGAAGCCATCGAACTATTGACTGGACCGGCACTGCCGATTCTCAATCGCTGGTTTGAATCGGATATTTTGAAAGCCACCTTGGCAACCGACGCCATCATCGGCACCTTTCAGCCGCCGTCTGCGCCGGGGACCGCGTATGTACTCCTGCATCATGTGATGGGCTCGGCGGGGGGAGCACGTGGCGTCTGGGGCTACGTCGAAGGAGGTATGGGCGCCTTGAGCCAGGCAATGGCAAAGTCCGCTCAAGCATCCGGTGTCGAGATTCGCACCGGCGTCTCCGTCGAAGAAATCCTGATTCAAAATCAGAAAACAACGGGTGTCCGGCTTTCTACCGGCGAAACCATTTCGACCCGCGCCGTCGCTTCCAACGCTGACGCCCATGTGACATTTGAAAAACTGATCCCCACGGGAACCCTGCCGGAAACATTTCAAAATGCCGTCAGTCGGATTGACTATAGCAGCGCCAGTATGAAGATCAACGTTGCTGTGAGCGAACTCCCCGACTTCACCTGTCTACCCGGAAATTCTGAACCAGGCCCACAGCATCGAGGCACCATCCACATCGGCGCGACCTGCGAAGAAATCGAACGCGCCTACGACGATGCCAAGTACGGCCAGCCGTCTCAAAAACCGATCATCGAAATGACCATTCCCACCGCCGTCGACAAAACACTGGCGCCCCCCGGACAACACATTCTCTCTCTGTTCGTACAATACGCGCCGTACCAGTTAGCAGAAGGCAACTGGGATGAAATCAAAGAAGACTTCGCCGACCGCTGTATCAATCGGATCGCCGAACTGGCACCCAATGTTCCCACATCCGTTCTGCATCGGCAGGTCCTTTCGCCCCTTGATCTGGAACGAACTTTCAGCCTGACCGGCGGCAATATATTCCAAGGCGCGATGCCCGCCCATCAGTTGTACAACCTGCGTCCCGTTCCCGGCTGGAGCGATTACCGCACGCCCATCAAAGGACTTTATCTCTGTGGGAGTGCCGCGCATCCAGGGGGTGGCGTCATGGGAGCCTGCGGTCGCAACGCCGCACGAGAAATGCTCCGCGACGGAAAACCTTAACAGGCTTGGTAGTGTTTATTTAATAGTTTTGAGCGTAATTTTGCGGTCGACAGAGTGAGCTATGTAAGACCAAACCGTAGCCGATGGTGTGATATTGCCTTTGTTTCTTGGACTATGACCGCAAAAAAGACACTAGCCGCAGGGCGTTAGCCCCGGTTGGACGTCTTGGGTAGCCACCGTTTGAAATAAGAAACGCTACCTGGTGAAGCAGACGATTGCAGATCCCCTGTCTCTGTTTCAAAACCGACAGCCATTCTAATCCGATTTCTCGCTATTCTGTTTTGCATTTCAGAACTTTCCCAAAAACGTCCTCACGCGCAGTCATTATTTTTCACACGAGCGCCGAATGAGAGAAGACCAGAGACCGATTTCTGTATATTAAAACCATAAACCACATTTTATCTCACAGACGGTTTCTCTACTGAATAATGCGCGCTTCCTGCTAACGTGCCCCTGATGCGATTGGAGACTTACCGTGAAACACCTCATCCATTCCTTTGCCCTCATGGCACTCATCTCGGTTTCTGTATTCACCCCATCCAGTACATCCGCCTGCACAGGAATCACCGTTAAACCAAAAGACGGCTCCGTCGTTTTCGGACGCACGCTCGAATTCGCCGAGAACCTGCACTCGAATGTCATCATCATTCCCCGCAACAGAACCAATAGCGGCATTGCCCCCGGTCAGAAACAGGGACTGCAATGGACCTCGCAATACGCCATGGTCGGCATGAACGCCTTCAATCTGCCCATCGTCGCAGACGGCATCAATGAACGCGGATTACACGTCGGCATTTTTTACTTTCCCGACTACGCCAAATACCAGCCTGTCAGCGATCAGGAAGTCAGCAAAACCATCAGCCCGATGGAAGTCCCCCTGTATCTGCTCGGCACCTGCGCGACCGTTGATGAAGTCACCAAACGAATTCAGCAGATCAAAGTCGGCAATGTCGTCATGGAACAGATGGGTGGTGTGCCCCCGTTTCACTACATCGCCAGTGATGAAAGTGGAAAATCGATTGTACTCGAATACGTCGATGGCAAATTGAATATTCACCAGAACCCGCTCGGCGTATTCACGAATTCACCGACCTTTGACTGGCACATGACCAACCTCGGCAACTACGTGAACCTGCTCACCAACAATGTTGCCGAAATCAAAGTCCAGGGACAGACGATTAAAGGACTCGGGCAGGGAAGCGGCATGCTGGGTCTCCCCGGCGACTTCACGCCTCCATCGCGATTCGTCCGTGCGGTTGCTTTTTCAGCAAGCGTATTTCCCGTTGATACAGCCCGGGAAGGTGTCCTGCAAGTCTTCCATGTTCTCAATCAGTTCGATATTCCAAAGGGAGCCGCCCGCGGAGATGAAAACGGCAAAACGACCGCCGACTACACCGAGTGGACCAGCGTCTCTGATCTCAAGAATCGACTTTATTACTTCCGCACTTATGACGACAGCACCATCCGCATGGTCAACTTGAACAGCCTCAATCTCGATGGCGGAGCGATTCAAACGATCTCAATTCAAGGGGAAGAGCAAATCATCGACGTCACCGGCTGTGCCCGATAGAACGCGTTTATTTCAATCTCTAAACCGAATAATGTGGCTAATAGAGTGAGCTATGTAAGATCAAACCGTCGTCGATGGTTTGATCTTACATTTATTTCCTGATCAATGACCGCATAAAAAGCCATTAGCCGCAGGGCGTTAGCCCCGGTTGGGCGTCTTAGCTAAGGCCCGTGCGAACTGAGAACACTATCTGCTATGCATCCGCATGAGCTGATTACGGTATGACGAGTTTGACTTCCACGCGTTCATACAGGCTCGCCGCTGATTCTCCTTTCACCTGGCGAATCAGCATCGAGCCAATTTTCTGTCCGTATTCCACAGGTGATATCATCGCTCGTATATGCGGAAACGAGCAGGGGGTCGCATCACGGGCGAATCGATCCGCCACAACCAGAGCAGGGCGTTTTGATTTCGGTAACGTGATTTCCTCAAGCTTCGCGGCAATCGCCCGCGCTGCCGGTTCGGAGCGACAGAGTATCCCCAGTTTCCCTGTTGAACTTTCTAAAACATCCAGCGCCGAAACCTGAATCGCCCGGTCATCGGCAGGCAGACACCGCACCATCAATTGATCCAGACCAAAGCCCGCCTGACTCATCTCTCGTTGCACCGCATCTAACATGACATGATCCCCCGACGTCACCTGATCCCGCAACACAACCAGCACCCGCTGGCATTTCTGTCGACGTAATTCCTGAAACAACAGGCTGCCGATCTGCCGTTGATCGCGGTCAATCTGCGCCAACCCGGTAATCGATGGCTGTAGCACCCCATTTACCACCGTCGGCAATCCGCTCTCTTCCAGTATCCGTTGCACTCCCACTTGAGCACGTTGCAGAACAAAACCTTCCGTCTCGCTCGATTTCAATGCTCGATTGACGATCTCTTCGACATACACTTCTTCCTCCCGGTGCGGCAGGAAATTGAATTGCAACTCGGCTTCCGGCAACTCCCTCTGCAGGCCAATCAGAATCCCATCCGCCAGCAAACCTTCCCGCTCTAGAAATTTCTGATGCACCACCAGATGCACGCGCTGTAACGTCGACGTTGATCCGCTCGATTCCGGCTCGGCGATAAATGTGCCCGCGCGTTGTTTCCGCACCAGCACCCGCCGCTGTGTGAGTAACTGCAACGCCCGATTCGCCGTCGTGCCGCTCACTTGAAACGAACGCGCGGTCTCACTCGTTGTGAAATACGGATCGCCCGGTTTTAATTTGCGAGTCTGAATGTCCGACTGAATCCGGTCGGCCAGATCAATGATGGCTGGTTTCATAGACGAAGATCGTTCTGTGGAAAAAATGCGTTTTTTGCTTTCATTCTGCCGCTGACTTTTATAATATTACAACATAGATAATAATATCGCAACAATAATATTATTAAACCTCTCATCAGAAAGTACGAAACATGAGACGAATTCCCCTGCGCGCGGCGAAAATACTCTCTCTGTTTTTCCTCTCGCTCCTGAGTTCGGTCGACGTCACTCAGGCCGCCGACCTCCAGAAAACCACGCTCTTTTCCGCGCGGGACGGCAAATACCATCACTACCGCATCCCCGGCATCATCGCTTCGAAACAGGGTACACTGCTCGCGTACTGTGAAGCCCGGATCACATCCGGCGACTGGGCAAACATCGATATTCTGATGCGCCGCAGCACCGATGGCGGCAAGACCTGGCTCCCCGTGCAAATGATTCATGACGCCAAAGAAGAAACCGTCAATAACGTCGTCGCCTTCTCCGACGAACAGACAGGGCAGGTGCATCTCTTGTACTGTGAAAACTACGGCCGTTGCTTTTACACCAGCAGCAACGACGACGGCAAAACCTTCGGCCCCCGCGTTGAAATCACCAGCGTCTTCGAGCAGTTCCGCAAAGAATACGACTGGAACGTCATCGCCACCGGCCCCGGACACGGCATTCAATTGCAGAACGGCAGACTGCTCGTCCCCGTCTGGCTCTCCACTGGCGGCAAGAAACATCGCCCCTCCTGCGTCGCAACCATCTTCAGTGACGATCACGGTAAAACCTGGCAACGCGGCGACATCATCGTCAAACAGGGAGACGAAGTCGCTGGCGAAACCATCGTCAATCCCAGCGAAACCGTCGCCGTCCAACTCTTCAATAACAAAGTCCTCGTGAATATCCGCACGGAATCCAAGCCCCACCGCCGCCTGATCGCCGTCAGCAAGAACGGCGCGACCGGCTGGACCGACAAACATTTCGACGATCAACTGAAAGAACCGGTCTGCATGGCCAGCATTCTCCGTGTCCCCGCCAGCAATTCGCAGCCGAAAAACGCCATCGTCTTCGCCAACCCGGATAACCTGGAAGGTTCCAGCAAACGCCGCGGCCCAAACCGCGACCGCAAAAACCTGACGCTGCAGGTCAGCTTCGATGACTGTCAGACCTGGATCAGTAAACAAGTTCTCGAACCGGGCATCAGCGGCTACAGCGATCTCGCATCGCTGCCCGACGGCTCCATCTTCTGTTTCTACGAAGATGGCGGCTTGAAAAACAACGGCTACGACACAACGGCCTTGACAGTCGCCCGATTTCCATTGAAATGGATTATACAGGACTGATTGATCCACCGAACGAATCTGAAGTAACCCAACCCAAAGATTTCCCAGCCAGAGAAAATACCAGCCATGCCTCGCACCCTCATTCTCGCCCTTGTTTATGTTCTGCTGTTGATCTCGCAACCTCTGACGGCAGCCGAACCAGACCACCGTGCTGACATCTGCATCTATGGAGGCACCTCGGGCGGAGTCGTCGCCGCAGTCAAAGCGGCCCGGCTTGGAAAAAAAGCCATTCTCATCGAACCCGGCCAACATCTGGGCGGCATGAGTTCGGGCGGTCTCAGCTATTCCGATATGGGCAAAGCGGCTACCGTCGCCGGCATGGCTCGGGAGTTCTATCAACGAATCGGCAAAAAATACAACAAGCCGCTGGAGACACAACTCGAACCGCACGTCGCCGAACAGGTCTTCGAAGAAATGATCAAAGAAGCGGGCGTCACCGTGATCAAGGGAGAACCGCTGCAGAAGGTGGTCAAACAGGGCCCCACCATCGTCGAACTGATCACCGACAAGGGAACCCGCATCGCCGCCGATATGTTTATCGACACCACCTACGAAGGCGATCTGCTGGCCGCCGCCGGCGTCTCCTATTCGCTGACCCGCGAGGCCAATTCCCAATACAACGAAACGCTCAACGGCATTCAGCTCTATGAAATCCCGAAAGTGAAGTTCGGAAAGGTCAACAAAATCGGCCGCCGCAAAGACCGTCGCGGCTTGTGGGACCGCGCCATTCCCCTCGACCCCTATCGCATTCCCGGCAAACCCGAAAGCGGTCTGCTCCCGCTGATCGAAGCAGGGGAGTTGGGCACCATCGGCGCAGCCGCTCCCGGCGTGCAGGCCTATTGTTTCCGCTTGTGTGTGACCGATCAACCTGAAAACCGGATACCCATCGCACCGCCCGCCAACTACGACCCGGCCCGTTATGAAATCGTCGCCCGCTACATCGCCGCCTGCCAGAAAGCGGGAGACGACATGGACCTCCGCTGGTTCACCAAGCACGATGCCCTCCCCAACGGCAAATTCGATTTCAACACCGCCTACTTCGGACTCAACTTTGTCGGCGGCAACAAAGGCTACAGCGAAGCCAGCCACGCCGAGCGACAGAAGATTGTCAAAGAACACGAAAACTATGCCCGCGGCCTGTTTCATTTCCTCAAGACCGATGCACGCGTTCCGAACAAAGTTCGCGACCAAGTCAGCAAATACGGCCTCTGCAAAGACGAATTCACCGATAACGGCGGCTGGCCGCACCAGCTTTATATTCGCGAATCGCGGCGGATGATCTCCGACCTCGTGATGACCGAACATCACTGTCGGCACAAAGAGGTCGCCACCAAATCGGTGGGCCTCGCCTCTTACGGCATTGACATTCACGAAATCCGCCGCATCGCCCATAACGGGGTGATGGTCCGCGAAGGCAAACTGCTCGGTCATACCGGCACCCGCGGCCCGTATCCAATCGGCTTTGACGCGATTGTTCCTAAAGCCTCCGAGTGCGATAACCTGCTGGTCACCTTCGCGATTTCTGCCAGTCACGTTGCGTTCGGCTCCACTCGTATGGAACCGGTGCTGATGATTCTCAGCCAATCCGCCGCGACCGCCGCCAGTCAGGCCATTGACGCCGGCTGCAAAATTCAGGACGTCAACTACCAGCGACTCCGCACCAAACTGCTCGCCGACGGTCAACTGCTCGACTGGCCGTCCCCCGCAGAACGAGGTCAGCCCACCGCGCGCACGATTGTCAACGCCGATCAATTGCCGGGAATTGTTCTCGACGATACAGACGCCGAATTCACAGGCGACTGGAGCGAAAGCAACGGCCAGCCTTCGCCGATCGGCAAGAGTTATTCGCACGACAAAAACAAAGACCGCGGCAAGAAAACCGCCCGCTTCACGCCCATCATCAAGCAGTCCGGCGACTACGAAGTCCGTCTGCTTTATACCTGGCATGCAAATCGCGCCAGCAATGTCCCCGTTACCGTTCAAAGTGCCGACGGCAAGAAAACCGTGACCGTCAACCAGCGTCAGCCGGCACTGGTGAATCAGATCCCGGTCTCGCTGGGCGTGTTTCACTTTGAGTCCGGCCAGCCGGCGTCCGTCACGATTTCGAACCGGGGAGCCGACGGCTATGTCGTCGTCGATGGTCTGCAACTGCTGCCGGTCAAACTGGCACAGGAAGAACGCGCGGGCAAACGAAAATCCGGATTTCCTCAACTCACAATGGCAGCCAAACCGAAATTTCGTCAGCCGGGCCACGAACAGGCACGCCAGATCGCCTTTTCGCCACTGGCTGAGAAAACGGTTCCCCGCACACCCGGCGAATCGACGCGGCATTCCGACGAACCGGTGCAGCTCGCTCGCGCTACTGAGCCCGATGCGGTCAATGGAAAAACGTTTGACGTCGTCGTGGTCGGCGGAACCGGCGGCGGGATCGCGACCGCTGTCCGTGCGGCCCGGGAAGGGTGCTCGGTTCTGTTGGTGCAACACAACGGCCACATCGGCGGCATGATGACCAACGGCCTGATGCAGTGGGACGCTCTTTACGGCGGTCCCCGTTCGCCCCTCTTCAGCGAGCTCCTGGAAAATATCGAAAACTATTACATCAACACGTTCGGCCGTGACTCGCGCGACCATCAGACCATTCGCTATACCCACGAAAAATATCCCATCGGCTGGGTCGAACCGCATGTCGCCGAGCGAGAATACAACCGCCTGGTCTCCCGCGAAAAGAATATCACGCTGCTCCTGCACCATTACCCGAGTGCCGTCAATCGCGAAGATTCGTTGATCAAGAGTGTCACGCTCACCCGTTATGGCACGCCCGAAACCATCCACGTGAACGGCACCACGTTTGTTGATGCGACCTATGAAGGCGATCTGTTCGCACTGGCCGATGTCCCGTATCGCGTCGGTCGCGAAGCCCGCGAGGAATTTAATGAACCCCACGCTGGCAAAGTCTTCGTCAACATCGACGGACATCGTCCCGAAAGCGTCATCAAAGAGGGGCTCAACATTCGCGTCTACGGAGCAAGGCAGGGGAGCGTCGATCCGATCAGCCCCTTCAGCGCCGACGGCGCCGTCCAGGCTTATAACTATCGGTTCTGTGTCACCTCCGATCCAACGAACCGGCTGCCGATTCCGCAACCGGCCAGCTACGATCGCGCGGATTATCTCGACTTTCATCGCCGCTACATTCCGGCGAGCCGGGGCCCGAATCACAAATCGCACGTCAACAGCCCGATCATGCCGGGTCAGAACCACGCCTACCCCGAAGCCGACTGGCCCACGCGCGAGAAGATCATTCAACAGCACCTCGACTTCGGCCTGGGTCTGATGTGGTTTCTGCAGCACGATGAATCGATTCCTGAATCCAAACGCAGGGAGTACCTCAAATGGGGACTGCCGAAAGATGAATACGCAGACTATGGTCACGTTCCCTATGAAATGTACGTTCGCGAAACCCGACGGATTGTGGGTCGGCACGTCTTCAATGAAAACGACGGCATGCTCACCAGCGACTACCGCCGCACGCCGATTCACCCCGACAGCATCGCCGTGACCGACTGGTATATGGACTCGCATTCCTGCACGACCGACAGCCGGCCCGGCTTCAAGTATGACGGCAAACTGATTCTGACCGAACAATCCCGCCCGTCGCAGATTCCCTACCGGACGCTGCTGCCGCAAGGCGTGGATAACCTGCTCGTTCCCGTCTGTCTTTCTGCCACGCACATCGCCTGGGGCGCGATCCGACTCGAACCGGTCTTCCTGCAAACGGGCGAAGCCGCCGGATACGCCGCTGCGTTGGCCAGACAACAGTCGACGACTCCCGCCGACCTCGATGCCGATCTGCTGTTGAAAACACTGGTCCGACAACGCCAACTGGTCAGCTTCTTCAACGACCTGAAAGTCAATGACTCGAACCCGGCAATCCCAGCCGCCCAGTATTTCGCTGCCAAAGGTTTCTTCAACGACTATAACGCCCGCCTGGATGAACCGCTGACCAAATCGGTCCGCACCACCTGGGAAGCAGGCTTGAAACAACTGGAGCAGGGGACGCTGAATCCGCGCCAACTCGCGGCCGAAGTTCAGCAAGCCGAGATACAGAAATCGCCGGCACTCAAAGAAAACCGCGGCGAGTTTCTCCTGCGGGCGTGGAACCGAATTCAAAATTAAGTCAGGGTAGTGCACGTTGAGTACTGCCTACTGAAAAAATCCGACTTGACGCCAACCCGCGGTTCGCCATGATCACCTCTCATGTGTGTCGCGCGCGTGCTCAGTACTGGTTCAGGTGAAGAACAGAAAGCACTGCCAAAACCAGCACTACAAAAGTCCCTCGTTTCAGCAAGATTCAACAAAATTTGAGTCAAAAACCTTATGCGGGTCGACACACTTCGACACGCACAACCACATTCCCAACACACATTGTCCCACTCCCAAACCATCTGAGCACTCCTTCGCTCCACAAAATTTTCCATTTCCCCTTGCCCCTCTCACGCCGCTGAAGAGAATCAATATCACAACCAAAAGTGAACCGATTCTCGATGCGATAAAACCGAAGTCGGGGCGGCCCCATGTGTCCGCTCGGCTCACCCGCGCATGACTGCCAAGCAGGCTTCATCAAACACGCAGGAAATCAGCCGCAGGGCCTTAGCCCCGGTTATTCCAGTTTTAATGACGAACAAATCCTACCAGATCGTCACGAGATCCCGCAGATGAACATGGCGCTGGTATTGAGGTGGAAGTGAAGTATGACAAAAAGGAGCGTTATTGATTAGGTGAATGCTGTTTTTGTATCTGACAATAGTGAATTTTGGATTGTTTTCTGGCTGTGAATGCACAAGCCTTGTAAAGAGTTCCAATGACAAAGGCTGCTGCGACAGCGGTGCAGCCCTTTTGTCCCAACGTCATACAAATCCAATCAAATAGGCCCTGCTTCTCAAACAGGGATGCATCCCAGTAAAACCCAAAAAATATCACCATTGCGAAAGAGAACACTGTACCCACAAGGTAAGACCAGGCAACGCGGAACAAGCCGGCTGATTTTTGCTCATAATGAAATGGGAAGGGAAAGTGTGACTGTAAAATATAAAGCAGTGTTGTTCGTGCCTTATCGGAATTGACAAATACTTTAAAACGTTTGATTTTGGAATCTTTAGTATACGTAAATGTGAAATCACTCGTATGGTCATTCCAGGATAACGCCAGTAGATCCTGAATCGGTATTTGGGCGATCAGATGCTGAAAAGGCTGCATCAACTTAATCAGCTTTTCAATCGATTCTCCCGAATGTAGTTTTTTTCCGACATCCAGTCGTCCATAATTGATGCGCAATAAAATGACTGTCGCGTCCTCAATCACAATAAAAGAGAGGCCACCGTCACCTGCAATGTAATATCGGCTCGCTTCCTCAAGAGGTATGTTATTGTTCATTTTAATGCGACCAATTTCCAGACAATATCAGAACTAAACAGGATACCCCATCCGTCACTCATCTTTCCGATACGAGAACAGAAAGTCTTGCAGTAAGGAGAATCACCGATTTGAATTGACAGGCTACACCACCTCAATACAATTGTCCAGACAAACAATTTTTAATACATCATCTTATTTTCTCCAGAATAATATTGATAATTTAACAATAACAGTATGGCCATCATGACCAGTTTCATTTCAAATATGATTGACTTTCTGGGATGGGGAAAACCTTCGCCCCACGATTCTTCTCCTTACCGAGTGGCGGATGTCTATCAAGGATTACGGGAACAGGTTTTTGATTTCAAATCTGACGCACTTGAATCATCGAAACCAGAGAATGACCATTCCGTCCGATGCATCCTTATGGAAATGGGACTTCAAGAAGCTGTTGTATCTCTGCTAGCTCATAGCGATGGTACCGTCAGTCTCTACTTTAGCAATGGCGGCGGGATTCTAGGTCTCGGACAACAGGAGGGACCACACCGAGTTTCTCAAGAATTGCTTCAGATGATTCCTCAATTTCAATCGGAGTTGGATAGTACTTCCGATTATTCGATACCCATACCCGGAAGATCTAAGCTCTATGTTTTCACCTGTGATCAAGTCCTTGTTCTGGACACGACCGAGGACGATCCCAAAAATGACCGACTCTCTCAATCCCCACTTTATGACAAAGCGCAAGAATTGATTTATGAGATTCGCGTTGTGGATGAGAATCGTAAACAAGAAAGAACCTCTGAGACGGAGAATTAAGACTCGGTAATCTGTCAGAGACTAATAACAGCGTTTCCTTTTCAACTCATTCATTTTCTCAATCACTGAAATAGGCTAGGCCCTCATGTTCGACTTCGCCCCACCCACGATCAACGAAATTGCGCCGGATGTGTTTCGGATTGGCTGTTATGCGGCGGCTTTGGATTTGCAGTTTAATTATTTTCTCGTGCGGGATGAGGCGCCGCTGTTGTTTACGACCGGGTATAAGGCCAGTTTTCCACAGCTGCTTAAGGCGGTCGCTGAGGTCATCGATCCGGCGACGCTGCGGTATATTGCCTTCAGTCATTTTGAGTCGGATGAATGCGGGGCGCTGAATCAGTGGCTGGAAGCGGCTCCCGAGGCGGAGCCGGTTTGCAGTCTGGTGTCGGCGATGGTGAATATCAATGACTTTGCCATCCGGCCGCCGCGGGGGATGAATGACGGCGACCTCTTGAATACGGGCAAATATCAATACCGCTTCTGCTCGACCGCGCAACTCCCTCACGGCTGGGACGCCGGGCTGCTCTATGAAGAGACACAGGGGACGCTGTTCTGCTCCGACCTGTTCCACCAGGGGGGCAACGGCGTGCCGCTCACCGAGAGCGACTTGTCTGAACAGGTGCTGGCGGCGATGCAGCAGATGCAGGCGGGACCGCTGGCCGACTATATTCCCTACACCAGACAGACGGACAAGATCCTGCAGAAACTGGCCGCGTTGAAACCCAAAACGCTGGCCATCATGCACGGCTCCAGCTTCGCCGGCAACGGCGAACAGGCCTTTACGAATCTGTCGACCGCGATGAAAGACGTGTTTGGGTGAGTGCGCTTCACCGCGTAAAAAGGAGTTGCCTGTTGAGACGAGAGCAGTCAAAATACCCCGTAAGGAATGTTCGAATCGTCTTACTGAATTCTCATCCTCAATGTCAGCCAGAGAAGACTGATGGATTCACCCTTCAAATTTTATCTGCTGAAGCTCAGCCCAGTCGTCTGTTGCCTGCTGATACTGACGTTGGCGATCTACTCTCAGCCTGGCCCCCATCGCCAGCTCACGCCGCTGGAATCGAAGGTCGATCAAATTCCGCTGGGAGCCACACGCAGAGAAGTCCGGAAATTGATCGGCTCACGACACATTGCCACATTTCAAACCACCGGAGTCATTGTGAACCATCAAATTAAGAAAGGGCCTCCCAAACTGCTGGTCAGATACGGCCCTCCCCAAGACTATTCAATACGAATCTGGAAACAGGACGGAATGCACGCCAGGATCGCCTTTGATGAATCCGGGAAGGTCGTCTGTCGCTCGGTCAGGTCTCAAAGTGGAACACCAAGATATCACATCTTTGGCCCCTATTCCGTTTTCAAACATTTACGCCTTATGTTTCTCATCTATTTCATTTGAAACCGGCCTGGCTCCCGAACACCATAAGTTGCAGAGAGCTCTGTTTTTTCTACCACGAAAAACACGAAACGACACGAAATATTTTTAATCCACCTTAGCAAACTGCTTCTGGAAGAACTCGAGCATTTCGCGTTGTGGGTCGCGGCCTTTGGCTTTGGGGGTGTAGATGAAGACGTTTTCGATCTGGAGCGCGTTCATATTCTTGACCAGATCGCGGCCGAAGTTGGGGTGATGGATGCCCTGGCCGGGACGTGCGTTTTCGGGCAGAGGACCATCGGCTTCGCTGTAGATCATGTAGAGCGGCGGATCGTCTTTGGTCAGGTGCATGATTGCGGACGACTCATCATACCGTTTCTGCTGTTCCGGCGTGGGGTGTAATGCCTCTTTTGCGGTCGTGACACCATAGGCTTTGAAGATGGAAGGATGCTCCCAGGCGCGGCCGCCGACCAGTGCTTTGATCTTGATCGGGTCGTAGGTGCTTTGACCGCCCATGGTGCCGATGGCCTGAATGCGGGTCGACTGGCGTTTGACCGGGTCGTCGCTGTTGGGATCAGCCAGGTCATCGTGGAACCCGATCCACATCGAAATCCCGGCACCGGCCGAACCACCGTAGCAGGCGACTCGTTTTGGATCGATGTTCCATTCCCGGGCTTTGCTGCGGAGAAACTGCACGGCCCGCGCGCCGTCGCGTTGCGGTTCAGGAAGCAGAACGTTTTTCCCATCAATAAAGCGATAGTGAATCGCGGCGACGCTCATGCCGGCATCGAGAAAAAGCTGGAGCTGTCGGGGGTGAATCCGCTTGCTGCCGCCCACAAAGCCGCCGCCGTGAATGTAGATGACCAATGGCGTCGGTTTGTCTGATTTGGCCTGATAGAAATCCAGAACATTGCGCGGGTGATCGCCGTACTTCACATCCGCGTAGGTCGGCTTGACGGCTTTGGCCTGGGCTCCTCTGATCTTGTCGCGGTATTCTCTTGCTTCCGCGCGGGTCAGGATGCCGTCTTTGTTTTTGTCGGCAGCGGGAAATCGCTTTAATAATTTCTGCAGCTGTGCATCGGGCTGCGGTTTGTCTGCGGCGTTACTCCCATGACAAGACAGCATCACCATCGTGCATAAAACGAGAATTCGTAAACCAAGTCGAACTGTGGGAATTTGTGTCATTCTGTTGCTCGTTTTCTATTTTGGGATTTATGACCGCATTGATCTTGTGTACATTTTATTACACAATTCTATTTCAGAAGCGTATACTGAATCAAGGATGAAACATTCTCGGGTCACTTAATTTACGAACCAGTTCGGGTGAAACCATAGACTGGACAGACTGATGAAATCATCTCTCAAAAAATATCTGATCGTGTTCGTCTCGGTCGCCTGCTACCTGCTGCTGATGAAAGTCGCGATCGTCAATAAGCACAGTCCCCAGCGGGAGATTTCTCAGCTCGAGTCGACCGTGGCTCGGATTCCTCTGGGAAGTTCTCAAGACGAAACGGAGACGCTGATGGGATCTCCCCCTGACGCCACTTCAAATTCGAAAGGGGTCATCGTCAACCCGACAATGATGCTTGCAGCGGTGAACGAACAGATTGTGAAGTATGGAGTTCCACAGGAATACACGCTGCATACCTGGAAGAGGGATGATGTGATTGCGACGGTCGCCTTTGATCAAACAGGGAAAGTCGTCTGTCGCTGGGCGTGGTCTAAAAGCAGTATGCGGAGAAGGAGCTACCATCCCTACAGCCCCTATGAGATTCTCAAACGCGTGGGGCTGTTCTGATTTTGACAACGACGAACAGCACGAAATCGTTTTCTATGATTCAGATCAACCCCGAATCAGGATCGAACCTGTTTACTAAAGTGATTGTATTCCCATGAGATTCAAAATATCACAAATGGCAGCCTATACAATTGCCGATCTGACTGACCTGGACACTGAGCTTGTGGAACGGATTTATGCTTTACCCTCAAAAGCGGACACGTTCGATCTAAATGCGCCCATCGAAGTTTTACAAAAAGCACGCGATGAACTGAATGAATTAATCAAAACAAATGCGGAATATAATACTGCAATATACAATGAAATTCTGAAGGAGATTGACTATCTGGCGACTCCTGACTGATTTTTCAGTCAGCGTGGCATGGATTTTACTACCACGAAAAACACGAAATGACACGAACGTTTCTGGTAGTCTATCGATACAAAACAGGCATGCCTCACTATGATTCTTACAGTGAGACATGCCTGATTTTTTATCTCTACGACTCAGAATGATCTTCAGTCGACGTTCGCCAGGGATTCGCTTTTGGTCGTGATCACGTCCATCAGTTCGTTCCAGGACTGGACGAAGGAGTCGGCACCGTCTTTCTGGAGTTTGGCGGCGAGGGCTTGTACGTCGACGCCCGCTGTTTCGAATTCACCGAGCTTGGATTCACTGTCGCCGCCGCAGGCTGGCAGAGCATTGCCGACTTCGCCATGATCGGCGAAGGCGTTCAAGGTATTCTCGGGCATGGTGTTGACCGTGAAGGGGGAGGCGAGTGAGGTAATATAAAGCGTGTCGGATGCGTTCGGATCTTTCACTCCCGTACTGGCCCAGAGCAGACGCTGCGGACGGGCACCGAAGTTCAACGCACGCTGCCAGCGGGGGGAATTCAACAGATCCAGATAGGCTTTATAAGCCCGTTGACCAATGGCGACCCCCAGTTGATTGTGCAACGTTTCGGGAACGTTGTCGACAACGGCCCGGTCCCAGCGGCTGATGAACAGCGACGCGACGGAGCCGACTGCCGGATTCAGACCCGCTTCGATGCGTCGTTCGACGCCACGCAGGAACGCTTCGGCAGCATCGACGTAATGCTCGCTGGAGAAGAGCAGGGTGACATTCACGGGGATGCCGGCGAAGGTCGCTTCTTCAATCGCAGGCAGGCCCTCTTTGGTGCCGGGAATTTTGATCAATACATTAGGACGGCCCGCGCGGGCATGCAAATCTTTCGCCGCGGCCAGCGTGCTTTCGGTGTCGTAAGCCAGCAGCGGAGAGACTTCCAGCGAAACCCAGCCGTCAACGCCGTCAGTTCGATCCCAGACGGGGCGGAACTTATCGGCAGCCTGGGTAATGTCTTCGAGGGCGACTTCGAAAAAGAGTTGCTCGCCGGCCTGACCGTTTTTGAACTTCTCCTGAATCACACTGTCATACGATTGACTGTTTTTGATTGCCTGATGAAAGATCGTCGGATTCGAAGTCAATCCAGTTACCGAAAGATCATCGATATAACGCTGTAATGTGCCGTTTTCGAGCAGGTCGCGGGTGATATTATCAAGCCAGAGGCTCTGGCCGAGTTCGTTAAGTTGCTTTGTTGCCGTCATGGTATTCCTTCCCCATTTAGATGGTGAATCATAAATCAATATAAAAACAGTGTAACGGTAGTTTATTGTCGTGAATTCCCGTTATGAATGGAAGGCTGATCTGGATGCGTAAAATAAGTGCGGGTAATTTGTTTTTTGCTACCACGAAAGGCACGAAAAAACACGAAACGCTCTCTGGACCTTTCAAAACATGATCGAGATTCAGAAAGGACAAACGGATTTCCTGTTCATTTACCGGGAAATTAATAAAAGCCCTGACTCTGGAGTGGCGTGGCTGATAGAATGAGAGATGTCTTAATATCATGCGGGCAGCATTTTTTAGACAGAAAGTTGATGTTAATGAATCTCCTCTCTCTCGAAAAGATCTCTCGGATCAAAGTCGTTCGATGCGTCCTGTCTCTGTTCCTTGTCCTGTGTCTCTCGACCCTGAGTCTGGCACAGACAAATAACGGCGGCAACAACACCGGCGGTAATAATCAGAATAATAATCAGCAGAACGCAGGTGGAATCACCATTGATGCCGACGGCGTGATTGCGGCGCCGTTTCGTATTACGCAGAACAACAAACAATTGAATCAGCGCCGTCTGCAGGCACTTGCAGCGCAGTCACTGCCGGGCGACGTGAATCAGAAATCGGAGTTCCGCAAGATCTCGCTGGTGCAACTGGAAAAGGTCTGCCAGGAATTCAAAGAGAAAAACCAGCCGCTGCCTCCCGAGGTTCAATATCTGGCCGGCTTGTGGCGGATTGAGTATCTGTTTGTGGATCGCGAGAAGAACGATCTGATTATTGCCGGTCCGGCAGAGGGTTTCGCGGCGAATGCACAGAATCGGGTCGTTGGCGTGGAAACAGGGCGACCGCCGATTCGGCTGGACGATCTGGTCGTAGCGTTTCAATCGCAGGATCGCGGATTGATCACCGGTTGTTCGTTTGATGCGAAGCCGCAAAACCTGGCACGGATGAATGAATATATTCGTCGCACGAATTCCGCTTCCTCGGCAGCGACGGCGGCAACACGTTTTAAAACGATGGCGCAGATCATCGGTATGCAGGACGTTTCGGTAACGGGTGTACCTGCCGGCTCGCATTATGCCCGCATTCTGGTCGAAGCCGACTATATGCTGAAGCGAATTTCGATTGGCCTCGAGCCTTCGGGGATACGCGAAATCAAAAGCCATCTGGCGACGCTCCGCGGCGGCGGTAACAGCACGCAGCGCTGGTGGTTCACGCCGCTGTATGATGCGTTTACTACGACGGCAGCGCGGGATGCGTTTCAGCTTTCCGGGCAACGGCTGCAGATGATGTCGCAAGAGGAGTTTGTCAACACAGCCGGGCAGCGGACTGACGCAGCTCAGACGCGGCTTTCCACAACGAAGTACGCCCAGCAGTTCACGAAACACTTTGCCAAGCTGGCCGACCAGCATCCGACGTTCGCCGAGCTGCAGTCAATTACGGATTTGACCGTGCTGGCAGCCTTGATTCGAAAAGAAAACCTGGATCAACAGGTCGGCTGGGAGCATCGTTTCTTTTCTACGGAATCGGATTATCTGGTTCCTGTGGGAAACATTCCGAAACAGGTGCCAACGGCGATGAACTATAAAAAAGCGGGGCGGTTGATGATCTGTCTGGTAGGAGGCGGGGTAACGGTGAACGCCCGGGCTGTCGTCAACCAGACGGAGTTTGTGACGTCACGGGATAATTCGCTGGATGAGAAAAAAACGTCAGTTCTGGAACGGGGACAGGATCAAACAGTACGCTGGTGGTGGGATTGACGTTGGGCCTGTGATCGGGTCTACTGGAACTGTTGTCATTGGTTGTATGACGGTTTTGCTGAATTGCTGGTGTTAGAAATTGTTCCTCGCTTGAGTTGGATTCGCACTGTTGGACAAGCCAACAGTGGCACACTTTCTTGTGATACGAAGCTTAATTGACTGGCATGATTCAATCTGAATTCGCACTGTTGGACGAGCCAACAGTGCCACCCCAAAAATCCAAGATTAGTACCCGATACTCATTATTTATTCTAATTTTTCATATACTTTGTTCGTTTAATATCTGTTTTAAGGACACTGACTTTCATCATGAGACGCGCACCTTTGTTGAAACTGGTCTGTTTGTGGTTATTGTTTGTTGTGTTTACTTCAGGTCAATTGCTGCAGGCGGCTTCTAAGCCGAATGTGTTGTTGATCATGACGGACGACCAGGGCTGGGGCGATGTGCGCTCGCATGACAACCCTTTGATTGAAACGCCGAATCAGGATCTGCTGGCGAAGCAGGGGGCGCGGTTTGATCGTTTTTTTGTGTCGCCGGTTTGTGCGCCGACGCGGGCCGCTTTACTGACGGGGCGTTACAGTTTGCGAACCGGCGTGCATGGCGTGACGCGCGGCTTTGAAAATATGCGGGCCGAGGAAATCACCATCGCCGAAATGTTGAAGTCAGCCGGTTATGCGACGGGCGCGTTTGGAAAATGGCATAATGGGCGGCACTATCCGATGCACCCGAACGGGCAGGGCTTTGACGAGTTCTTTGGATTTTGCGGCGGTCACTGGAACAGTTATTTCGATACCAATCTCGAACGCAATCAGAAACCGGTTAAAACCAAAGGCTATATCACCGATGTGCTGACCGACAAGGCGATTGATTTCATCAAACAGAACCAAGAGCAGCCGTTCTTCTGTTATGTACCTTATAATGCACCGCATTCCCCCTGGATTGTCCCGGAGAAATACTGGCAGAAGTATGCCAACAAAGGTCTGGATGACAAAGCACGGTGTGCATACGCGATGGTGGACAGTGTTGATGAGAATCTGGGCCGATTGCTGCAGACGCTGGACGATCTCAAACTGGCCGACAATACGATCGTCTTGTTTCTGACCGACAACGGGCCGAACAGTAAACGCTATAACGGCGATATGCGAGGCCGCAAAGGATCGATTCATGAAGGGGGCATTCGTGTGCCGCTGTTTGTGCGTTATCCGGGAAAAATCAGACCCGGAACCGTCGTCAAACCGATCGCCGCTCATATTGACATTCTACCGACGCTTCTGGAATTCTGTGGCGTGGAATCGGTGTCCGGAATTCCTGTGGACGGGAAGAGTCTCGTTCCCTTACTGACAGATGACGCTACTGAAAACTGGCCGGAGCGGATGCTGTTCGTCGATCGCTTGTTTCGCAATTCGATTCCCGGTGCCGAATTGCCCGTGGGTTCGGTTCGTACGGACCGCTGGCGAGCCGCTTATGAGCGAAACAAGTGGAGTCTGTATGATATGCTGGCCGATCCGGGACAGAAAAACGATGTCGCTAAAGCGCATCCCGAGGTCGTGAAGAAGTTGAGTGCTGCTTACGCGGACTGGTTCCAGGATGTCTCGGACGCCGGCTTTGAGCCGATTCCGATTCCCGTGGGGCACCCCAGCGAAGCGGTCACTTCTGTTCCCGCGAATGAATCATTCCTGCAGCCGGAAGCCGGGCAGGGAATCAACTACAGCGGCAAAGGGCACCACGGTTATGCGAACAGCTGGTTGGAAGACTGGACCGATCCCTCAGCATCTGCCGCCTGGCATCTGAATGTTTTAACGCCGGGAAAATATACCGTCACGCTGAAATACACGTGTGCAAAACAGGACGTCGGCTGTAAGGTGGCTGTCTCGACCGGCGATCAAAGTCTGACCGCCACTATTTCCAAGCCGCATGATCCGCCGAAGATTGGGAACCAGGATCGCGTGGAACAATCAGACAACTATATGCGCAAGGACTGGGCGACAATCAAACTCGGAACGCTGGATCTGAAAAAAGGATGCTCTGACCTGAAGCTAACCGGCGTCAAGAAAACCGGCAACGAATTAATCGACGTTAAGGGGATTGAACTGACGCGGGAGTAAACAGCGTCTCAATCATTCGTTCTGCTGCCTGCTCGGCACTGTGAATGGAATCGGGAATGCCAACGCCACGATAGGCGTTGCCTGCCAGTTCCAGGTTGGGATATTGGTCGGCCTGTAGTTCGATCTGTTCGACCAGCTGCAGATGCCCCATGTGGTATTGCGGCATCGACTGATTGTGCCGCAGCAGTTTTGAGAATAGTGGTTTGCCTGTCACCCCCAGAATGTCGGCCAATTCGCTCTGAACGATGCTTTCGAGTTCTGCATCAGTATGCTCAAGCAGTTCGGCCTGCATCGCGCCGCCAACAAACGTTCGCAGCTGCACACATCCTTCGGGAGCCCGACCGGGGAATTTTCGACTCGCAAAGGCGACGGCAAAGATCTTGCGATTTTCGGCAGCCGGAATCACAAGGCCGAACGCATTCAGCGGATGCTTGATGTCTGAGAGTTTGAAGACGTTCACCAGAATCGCCGTCGACGCGTATTCAATTTGTGCAAGGAGACCGGAGAGTTCAGGCGCGAAGCCGGCAGTCATGCCAGCCGCATAGTGTGTTGCGGTCGCAATGAGCACCGCATCGAAGTGTTGTGTTTGTGTGCCACCGTCCGCTTCTGAGGTCACAGCATAACCGCCTGCTTTAACGGGGCTGATTTTTGTAACCGGCTGGCTGAAAAGAATCGTACCACGCTCGGAGACCCATTCGGCAAGTGTGCGCGTCAGCGTTTGCATGCCTCCCTGGAATGCGGCAAAGAGTCCGTAGCGGGCACCAGTGGCATCAGCCGATTTGGCGGCCCGTTTCTGTTTGCGGATCGCTTTAATCAGGCTGCGGTGATCGCGTTCCATATCCAGAAAGCGGGGCAGGGTCGCGCGCAGACTCAACTTTTCGGGATCAGACGTATAAATGCCGGCGACTAAAGGCTGAATGAGGCGATTCAAGGCTTCTACGCCAAAACGGCGCTTCACAAAATGTGCCAGACTTTCGTCATCCTGATCCAGTCCGGTCACACTC
This sequence comes from Gimesia alba, assembly GCF_007744675.1. Lineage (NCBI taxonomy): Bacteria > Pseudomonadati > Planctomycetota > Planctomycetia > Planctomycetales > Planctomycetaceae > Gimesia > Gimesia alba. The sequence goes on along the minus strand of NZ_CP036269.1, from coordinate 3,076,184 downwards.
TGTCGGCGGGGAAGAAAATATTCGAGCCCCATCCGCAGTTTTCCCCAGAGACTCAGCAGCGGCGTCTTGAGCATGGGACCAATGCGGGACGGCGTCATCAATTCAAAGCCGAGCGGCACCGGAACGGGTTGCCCGTCCTTGAGAATCAAGGCGCCTCGATACTGCTGATTGGTGGAGATAAGTTGATCTTCCAGCCCCAGCCGTTTGCAGAGTTCAATCGCTGCCGGCTTATTCGTGATAAACATGTCGGCACCGGTATCGATCAGATAGTCCTGTTGCTCGATAGTGCCAATCCAGCCCCCCGTTTCCGGCTGCGATTCAAACAGGGTGACTTCGATTGACTGCTGTTGTGCGTCTGCCAGTTCGAACAGACGGTGGGCGGCGGAGAGACCGGTGATCCCGCCGCCGATGACGGCGATCCGTTTTGTTGCAGTTGAACTCATGGCGTGACTCTTACGTACTCAATGTTCTCTTTGGGTTAGGTCGTGTTTCTTAATTCGAACGGGCCTTACAAAAGATGCCTAACCGGGGCTAACGCCCTGCGGCTAATTTGGCATTTACTGCGGCCATAGTCCTTAAAACAAGGAACAGCACACTGTCGACCACGGTTTGATCTTACATAGCTCACTCTGTCGACCTCCGAATCCGGTTCTGAGTTATTAATAAACGCTACCTAGCGGCTGCCCAGTTCATGCACGATTTCGACGAGGGCTTTCACATTGTCGGGATTCATGTCAGGCATCACACCATGACCGAGATTGAAAATGTGTCCGTTCCGGCCGCCGGCAGCATCGAGAACCGACTTTGCTTTCTCTTTGAGTACCGGAATATCCGCGTAAAGGGCAATCGGGTCGAGGTTCCCCTGCACGGCGACGTCGGGACCGAGGATCTCCCAGGCATCAGCGAGGTTGATGCGCCAGTCGAGGCCGAACACCTGACCTCCCGTCTGTTTCTGCAGTGGAATCAACGCAGGATTCCCCGTGAGGAAATTGATCACCGGCGCATGATCCTCTACACCGGCAACGAGTCTTGCCGTATAGGGTGCCACATACTGCTGATAATCTTCGGGAGAGAGACAACCGGCCCAGCTGTCGAAGATTTGTACGGCCTGACAGCCCGCTTCAATTTGCCGTTGGAGATAGACAATCAGATTATCGACGAAGCGATCCATCAGCGCCTTCCAGGCACCGGGGTCGTTATACATCATCTGTTTGGTGCGGCGGTAATTTTTCGAACTGCCTCCTTCGATGGCATAGCTGGCCAGCGTGAACGGGCAGCCGGCAAAGCCGAGCAGGGGAATGTCGGCGGGCAAATCGGCACGAATCAGTTTGACGGCATCGAAAACAAACTCCAGACAATTCATATCGGCGATGTCCGTCAGCCGATCGACGTGTGAGGAATCGGCGAGCGGATTGTGAATGACCGGGCCTTCGCCTTTGACATATTCGAGATCGAGGCCCATCGGTTCCAGAATCGGCAAGAGATCGGCGAAGAGAATCGCGGCATCGACGCCGAGCACCCGTTGTGCGGTCAGTGTGACTTCGGCTGCCAGGGAAGGCGTTTTGCAGAGATCGATGAACGTCGTTTTGTTACGTACGGCCATGTATTCGGGTAAATAGCGGCCCGCTTGTCGCATAATCCAGATCGGCGTGGTGTCGACAGGTTCGCGGCGGACCGCTTTCATAAAACGACTATTCTGATAGTTGGCTTTCTCAGCCACTTGAGAATTCATTTTCAGCTCTTTCAAGTACGATTTCTGTAATTGCTCAATATTCCGTTTATTTTAGCAGGTATCAGAGCGGACGGAAATTCTGACGGAGCCGGTTTCCCGGAAACAACCTGATTCGGGAACGAGACTTACCGTTTTTTCGCGAGAATGTCCGGTGCGGCCTGGAGGGCGTCTTTGACAAGGGGGCCCATTTTGGGAGGACTCGATTCAAAATCGACGGGCAGCCCGGCCTGCTGCAATGCTTCCGAACAGGCAGGACCGACGGAAGCGATCATCGTTTTGGCAGCCGCCTGCAGCCATTTGTCCCGTACCTGTTCTTCGTCCGCAATTTGCAAAACGTGTGTAATCTGCTGGGCACTGGTAAACATCAGCACGTCGAATTCATTTTGAAGGGTCGCGTTGATCGCATCTCTTAAGCCGCTGGTATCCTCGGGGAGTGCCCAGCGATACACGGTGACAGGCAGAACCTGTGCCCCGCGTTTGCGAAGTTCGTCGTAAAATTCCTGTACGGGTTTTCCATATTCCTGCACTGCGATATGCTTGCCCGTGACCGAAAACTTTGCATCATCCCAGGCAGAAATAATTTCATGCCAGGTGTTCGGCTCGGGCGCGGTATAGTGAATCGGGACTTCCCAGTTTCGCAGGACGACCGTCGGTTTCGGCCCGCGGACCGTGACGATGATTTTTTTGAGGGCTGTGAGAAACTGTTCCCGCGGGAAATAGAGTTCTACCGCATCCAACAACGCGGTCGCCCCCACGCCCGTCATAAAGACCATCACATCGATTTCATTTTGAAACAGTTTTTCGCAGAACGCCTTGACCTGCTCGTTATCTTCCAGCGGAATTTCATCCATGGAATGGACGAGTGTTGGCAGCCCCTGATTTCGTTCAATCAGAGCGCGCATGGCCTCGCTTTTACGACTTTCAAAACTGCAGACGCGTAACGGGGTGTTCGTCATAGAGAAATATCACCATTTGAAGAAAGTATCGAGCGATGTCAGTTTTGTAATTATAGGAGGCGGCAGAATCGCAGAGAATGCTTGAAAGCGGCTTTCTTTCAGAGAACCCTGTTTTCATCGTGGAACGCAGGCGGTCAGTATAAGCTGATGCGTTTACTGATTCGGTTTGACGCGAAAACCGGATAACCACTGTTGAAAATCGGCATCGACTTCAGACAGATCATGCACATTCAGCAACTGCTCCAAGGTACGCTGCCCGGTTTCGTCGATTTCTCTGTTCGTGCGCAATTTGCGATAAAAGGGAGAGAGCAGCCTCTGCTGTTGCAGATACAGACAGAAATAACGTGCATAAGCATAGGTCAACGCTTCCCGATCGGTATTGATGCGGATCTGTTGCACCAGAGATTTCAAATCGGGCAACTGATTCCGGTCCAAGGCCGACAGCAAAATCTGAGCCCGCCAGTTGGAAATGCCCACCAGCTGATTGCCTGCTTCCGAGAATTCACACTGTTCGTGCAAAGAGGCCAGACCCTCGTCAAACCATTCCGGCATGTCAGGATAATCAATCTGGGCCAGTGCGTGTGTGAGTTCGTGCCCCAGGGTTCCGCCGCCCGTTGTCAGGTTGAGGACGATTCGCATTTCATCAGACTTAAAATAACCGTAATACGAACCGGTTTTCCTTTGATCGAGATCATAGGCGACCTGCTGGTAACGTTCCTGACTGGACAGCGCGATGATCGTAATCGGGCGGTCCGGCTGTGAATCGAAGTAGGAAACGTTGAGTGCATACTCGGTTGGCTGAATTGCTTTGCGATGCAAGGCCTCCAGCGTCTTGGTTTCATAATCCCCGATCAGAATATACGGCGCTCTGACCAACACATTCGTGGGAATTGAAATACGTTGCTGAATCTGCTTTGCCTGTGTTTCGCACTCGGTCAGCAGGCGCGATGACGGCTGCGGCAATTTGATCTCGGGCGCTGACTTGAATGTTTCCGGTGCGCTGAGACGGACCGCGTTCGATGAGGCGCGGCCTTCCTGAGTCCCCGAAAAGACCAGAAAGTAAAAGCCTGCCATCAGAACGAATGGTCCTGCAATTAACAGCGTATGACGGTGAACAGACAAAATAGCCCCTTCATCGAACCAGCCAGATCCAGCAGGCGGGAATTCGAAAGAGATGAAGTGTTATACAGATCGTAACGACCTTCTATTATAGTTTGCGGTAGACGCAATCACTTGAGTAAAGGTGAATGGAATCCGGAATTTCGACCATGTTGCGGTCTTTCTGAGTGCTTCATTCCTCTTGATCGCCGCTGATTGCCCAGCCAGATAATTCACCATAACCGGAACACTTTAACAAATGGCGCTCCCCGTTCATTCAAAACGGGGGCCAGGCTCAACGAACTCCCTGTAGCTGAAAAACCGCATTAAGGATGGGTAACAATCTGGTCGAAATTTAGTTATACTAGGCTTACTGATTATAATGATTTGCCAGCCTGTAGCTCGAATTCAGGTTGAATGTCACGTTTCCAGAACGATTCGAACCCGGTAGAACAGAATTCAGGCCAATCAGGCTTTGTTGGATCCGATCTGGAATCAGATAAAATGACGGTGAAATAAAAACTTCGATGGGTCAATCCTCTCACTTTGATACAAACCAGAACCGACCCATGACCACCAGGCATTCAATGCGGCGACGCAACAAGCCCCAAGCCAGGCGGCCTTTATTTACACCCGCAGAACTTCATGCACTAAAGACAGGAATGCACTGTACTATGTATAACTCAATGGGAGCACACCCTGACGAAGTCAATGGAATCAAGGGAACTCGATTTGCCGTCTGGGCACCCAATGCACAAGAAGTGTGTATCATTTGCGATAAAAATCACTGGAAGCATGGTGAATATTACCTGAACTCAAGTGATGCAGGGGTCTGGTCCGGATTTGTTCCCGAAATCTCCGAAGGAGATGCCTACAAGTTCAGTCTGCGTGGCCAAAACGGTGAGTTTTTTGAGAAAAGCGATCCCTACGCGTTCTACTCAGAACTGCGTCCCAAAACCGCATCCATTGTTTACAATCTGGAAAACTTTCCCTGGCAGGATACAGAATGGATCGACAAGCGGAAAGAGATCAACTGGCACGATCAGCCGATCACCATTTATGAAGTACACCTCGGTTCCTGGAAACGCCCCAAAGATGGCCGCCAGTTCTTCACTTATCGCGAGTTAGCAAAACAGCTCGTCGATTATGTGAAACAGATGGGCTACACGCATATTCAATTGATGCCGATCACAGAACATCCCTTCGATGGTTCCTGGGGTTATCAGACGACCGGTTATTTTTCCCCTACCAGCCGCTTTGGGACTCCGCATGATTTAATGTACTTCGTCGATTACTGTCACCAGGCCGACATCGGCGTGTTATTCGACTGGGTTCCCGGCCATTTCCCCACCGACGGTCACTCCCTGGGTCGTTTTGATGGAACCTGTCTGTACGAGCATGAAGATCCACGCAAAGGGTTTCACCCGGACTGGGGAACATACATCTTCAATTATGGTCGGAATGAAATTCGCGACTTCCTGCTTTCCAGTGCCCATTTCTGGATTGATAAATACCACTTCGATGGATTGAGAGTCGACGCCGTGGCTTCCATGCTCTACCTGGATTATTCACGCCAGGAAGGGGAATGGGTCCCGAACTCCAGTGGGGGACGGGAAAATCTGGAAGCGATCCAGTTCCTGAAAGACGCCAATACCAGCCTGCATGGCGCTTATCCCGGAATCCTGACGATTGCAGAAGAATCGACTTCCTGGGGCGGCGTTTCGCACCCGGTCTATAACGGCGGCCTGGGATTCAATATGAAATGGGATATGGGGTGGATGAACGACACCCTTCGCTATATGCATTTCGATCCGATTTACCGCTCGCATCATCAGGGCGAGCTCTCGTTCAGAATGATCTATGCCTTTACTGAAAACTTTGTACTGCCTTTATCTCACGATGAAGTCGTACATGGCAAACGTTCGTTACTCTCACAAATGCCAGGCGATCTGTGGCAGCAGTTTGCGAATCTGCGACTGCTGTATGGCTACCAATACACGATGCCTGGCAAAAAACTGCTGTTCATGGGTGGTGAATTGGCACAATGGCACGAGTGGGACCATGACAACGAACTCGACTGGAAATTGATCGGCCATGATAACCATGACGGAATTCGACGTTTGATTGGCGACTTGAATTACCTGTACCGTACAGAAAAATCTCTGTTCGAAACCGACTTCAATTCGGCTGGTTTTTCCTGGATTCAGTGCGACGATTCCAAAAACAGTGTGTTCGCATTCCAGAGAATTTCCGCCACTGACGACGAACATGTGATTGTGATCGCGAATTTTACCCCCGTTCCACGAGACGGCTATCGGATTGGCGTTCCGAAAGCCGGGTTCTACAATGAAATCATCAATAGTGATGCGGAGATCTACGGCGGCTCTAATATCGGCAATGCAGGGGGTGTCTACAGCGAAAAGATTAATAGCCACGGTCTGGACCATAGCATCACGCTGAATCTACCACCGTTGGGCCTTTTGATCATGAAACCGGTCGCTACCAGTAAGAAGCCAGATCAGAAAAAATAGCAGCGTGCCTAAACAGGCGTCGAGAGAGGATCTACGAGAAACTAAATTCTCAGTAGAAAAGACTGGAAATTCCTATCGCACCATTTTATTATGGTTTCCAGTCTTGAGCTGATCTTGCTCAGGATATAAAAAAAGGACGCCGCTGAGTGTATAGGCGCTCGCCCAAACAGTCCCGACAAGGGAAAGTTCGGCTATACTCCCCAGCAGCGTATCCTTTGGTGAAGTTCAAGTAAGATGAAGAACATTGCTTTCCGTTCTCATCTGAATGGTATCTAAAGCAAACGTCGTACCAGCGAACATCCGTTCTTGAAAAGAAAAACGTAAGACATTTCATACAAAGCACTTACAATCTCAACTAAATATTTTCAAGAATCTGCCCTGACCTGTTTTTTCAAGAATTGCCCTCCTGCAGGGCATTTTGCTGCTTAGATAAACAGCAGTCGGATCAAAAAAGTATCTCAAATTTTCAGATAGAGTTGTTTCTGAAAATCGTCTACTATGAAGAATCTGGAAGACACCGTGCGAATCAGTGAGTAGGGGATCCCGATTTGTTTCCGCTGATTCATAAATCAGAATCATTTCTTGTGCTGATGGTGATTTTTTGTCTGACTTGCATATTGATCAATGGGCCAACTACACCGGGCCAGCGAACTGGTATTCACTCTCGTATCCTTCCAATTGGATCAAGGAGGAAAAGGAGGGAATTCTCCAACTCAGTCCTCCTGATGGAAATGCCACGCTCACGATCAGCTGCCACTGGAAGTCAGTGCTGCCACAAACCAATTCCGAGTCGAACCTGCATATTGATTTCGATCAACTGTTTGTCAAACATCGAAATATTCTGAGCCGAGGCCCACTGGCGATTGAGCATGAATCGATTGGCTATTCCGGTGAAGCAATCATTCAAAAAAACACATCCTGGTGGAAAGAGTTACTGTCATACCTACCCGGTTTTCAAAAACACTGGCACTCCTGGAACCTGTGGTTGATCAAAGAACGTTCCATCCAGATGGTCGTTACGTTTTTCTATGAGCCAGAACACCATCAGGATTTATTTGAAGCCGTCCAGGTGATTCTGCACTCGGTTCAGCTCTCTCTGAATCCGTCGAATCCACCGGAACTGTTTGCCAACGAAGTGCTGGAACTCGCACACAAGAAATTCCCCTTGATTAACTCTCAGATTCTCCCTGGATTTCGGTTAAAATTTGGTGAATCTGAGATGAACCTCGCTAATTTCTACCGTGCCTACCTGACAACCCCCGATAACTTTGAGAAACAGATCACGACGGCGCTGGTCACAATTTTGCAGATAAATGAATGGGGTGATGCCCAGACTGAGCCGGAATTATCGGAGATTCAAGACCGCATCATGCCGATTCTGTTATCGCGCGAATCCTGGGAAAATAATTTTCCGAACTTCGTGGGTGAATCCTGGATTGCCAATTTAGCGATCCTGTATGTGGTCGACGAATCGAACGCGTATTGGTATATTCATGAAAAGCTGCTCAGAAAATGGAACATCGATCAAGAACAGCTCCATCAGATTGCACTGGATAATCTGGACCGCTATTTTGATCACAATCAAATTGAGCTGATTTGCATGTCGAAGGAAGAGGGGCCGAATATGGTGATCCAAAGCAGGCCGGACGCCTATAACGCGTCGCAGGTCCTGAGCCGCTCTTTCTACCAGCAGGCACGCAGGTTTCTGGGTAGCGAATTTTTAGCCGGAGTCCCCAACCGTGATTTTCTGTTGGCGATCAGCTTTAGTGAGACTCATGTGATCGAAAAAATCCAGCATAATATTGCCAGTGACTATTTAACCATGGACCATCCGCTGACAGATCATTTGCTGGTTGTGACTGCGGATGGCGTGAGTGAATATTGTGGCGTGAGCTGATCAGAGCCACCTCAAAAGTGATCTAAGAGTAATGCAACAGGAATCAAATCTATTTTCACAACGGCTCGGTGAATTCATCACACTGGGAACCGGAACCAGCGTAGGAATTCCCATTATTGGCTGCGATTGTGACGTCTGCACGTCTCCCAATCCCAAAAATCAACGCGGGCGCACTTCAGTTTATGTGGGAGCCCCTGAAGGGGGTTTTTTAATTGACACGCCTCCCGAACTCCGACTGCAGTTGCTGCGAGAAAATATTCCCTGGGTGCATGCCGTGCTTTATACGCACAGTCATGCAGACCATATCTTTGGCCTGGATGACGTGCGAATTAGTGGCTATCGATTAGAAAAACCGATCATGCTGCACTGCGAGGAAATTGTCGAAGAACAAATCCGTCGCTCATTTAACTACGCGTTTGAAGACCCCATACACAATCTTCATCATATGGCACGTCCACGCCTTGAATTTACCAGAGTCAACCTGGAAGCCTTTGATTTGCTCGGCCTGCGAATACAGCCTATTCGACTGATGCACGGCACTCTCCCGATTTTGGGCTACCGCATCAACAATATCGCGTTTTGCACAGATGTCAGCGAGATTCCACCAGAAAGCTGGCAGCATCTGGAAGGCCTGGATTACCTGATCATCGACGCACTGCGAATTAAACCACACCCCACGCATTTTAATCTGGAACAAAGCCTGGAAGTTGTGGAACGCGTCAAACCAAAGCGTGCGTATTTCACGCACATTTCGCATTCACTGGAGCATGAAGAGATTAACGCCAGTTTGCCCGACCATATCGAACTGGCTTACGATGGTCTCTCATTACCTCTGAATTAGTCAGCCTCAGCATTGCGAGTGCAGACGAATAGAAACCTGAAATCCGCCTGGGTAGCGTTTATTTATTGGTTTTGAATGTGATTCCCAGAACCGCAACCTAACCCAGTTCGGTTTTAACCGCGGCTAACGCCGTGCGGCTGATTTTATTTTTAGCTACTTCGCCAGCCGGAATGACTTATTAGCCGAAGGGCGTTAGCCCCGGTTTCTCCCCATTTGTAAAGATCTATTCGAATTAAGAAACGCTAACTAAGGCAATTCGAGTTTCATTCCTGGTCGAATATAGTGTGCGCTTTTCAGCATATCGCGATTCTTCTGATAGATTTTGAATGCTGCTGACCGTTTTCCGTAAATCCGGACGGCAATGGATTCAAGCGTGTCACCTTTTTTAATCGTATAGGTTTTCGCTTTAGCCGTCCCCTTGGTCTGCTGGGGTGAATCTTCCAGTTTGTCAAACAGCTCTTCGACGATCTGATCCACATTATCAGGTTGAACCTGTGAGAGAGACTTACCAGCTCCTGGTGTTCTGGCTTGAGAACCAGCCTGCGGAGTCAGCGGCGATCGGGGAACCGGAATGAATTTTCGGTAGTTTTTGGGAATGCCGCTGGTCCCATTTTTTCCATCGAGCAGATTGCCGGATTTCAGCGTTTTCTCCAACTCTTGAACTGTTTTTTTATGATCCAGATCCTTGAGTGAACTCGGATTGGAAGAATTCGACAGCGATTCAATCAAGCCTTCAAACTGAACGGATGAAGAACCGGATTTCAAAGTCGGTTGAGAGACCATCTGTCCGATGGTCCGTTTGCCGGCTCGGGCCGTCGATCCTGTTGAAGACTGGCTGTTCGCCGATTGGGGTGTCGCTCCCGCTGGCTGTTGCACGGGAATCCGCAGTTGCATTCCCTCGCGAATATCATTCGGACTTCGCAATCGATCGCGATTCAGATTGAAAATTTCTTTGTATCTGCGGCTGGTTCCCAGGTAGCGAATTGAGATTTCCGATAAGGTCTCACCCGCTTTGACGGTATGAATCCGGATTTGCGGAGCCTGCCGCTGATCAGGTCGCGTGGGCGCTGTTTTTTGTTTTGCTGGATTGACTTCCCAGGCATTATTATGCTCTGGCTTGATTGATTCCGAATCAGGCTGAATGGGACGGAGCGTTGTCCCTTGAGAATCTGGTTCATCCGCCGGTTGTGTTGGGTTAGGCTCAAAGACAGAGTCGGTCAGTTCTGAACTCGTAAACTGTTCTTCAGGCAGATCGATCTCTTTAAGAAAATCGGGCATTTCTCCCCAACGCTCGGCTTTCGATGCTTTGGGATCCGTTGGGGAAACAGGGGTGGAATGTGAAATCGTAGGCACAGCAACATTCGAACCAGAAGACGGACGCTCTTCTGTAATACCTGTCAGAGACTGTTCATTCCCCAACTGCGTATTCAGATTTTCTTTGCTTTGAGAACCGAAATAAGGAGTGCGGTCTTTGTCTGCAATCTGCTCATCTAAATAATGCGGGTCGTTCAACTCGGGAATCTCGACCGTCGTATTCCGATCCTGCCGGAGACAGAATGCCCCCACAAAACCAATCACTAATAACGCTAGAGCTAAACCGACTTTTTTATCTTGATGCATTTGAACCTCGCCTCAAATAGTACGCTGTGTAATAAAGCGTATCGGGCGAAATTCTTTAGCAGAAAATCAAAAATTCAATAGATGGGCGTTGTGCGCAGAGATACCACCATTGACATCACACTTGAGTCGATCATGCTGAAAATATGGCGAACGGTCAGAACAGACCCACCAGTTGATTGGCTGGTAGGAGTTGTAATGTTTAGGAAACCAACGCCTGTTGTAGTATGGTTGGGCAGAGATCGCATCCCATTCACCCAGAACGTCTCGCATTTGATTGAGCCTCGCTCTCAATGGCTTTGGAGAGGCTGCGAGAGATCTGGCGACAGGCTAGTTCACCTCCTGCTTTCGACGTAATCGCGTGAACAAATTCTTATATCTCCCCATCACAGGACCTTTGAGGTGAGCCGTCGCTGAATTTTGAGTTTCCTCATCCGGTTGCCTGTCAACTCGGAACGATGTCCCGGCAGGTGGTTCATATTCCGGTTCGACCAGATCGTAAGCAACGTCTTCCTCTTCAGAGGTCTCCGTTTCCAGAGATTCTGTATAATTACGAATCTCATTCAGTGCATTCAGGAGCCCCCTGCGTGTCTCCGAGCAGACCTCGTAAACCTGAGCAGCTAAAAGTTCTTCAAAGGAACCATCGTCCTGTGAAATTTCTTTTGCCAAAGCTTGAAATACGTTCGGTTCCAATTGCTTCAGTTGGCTTTCTTCAAAGGCGATCGAAGCGGATTCAGAATGCTCATCTTCAATCGGTTGTAACGGGATCGCAGGTTGCTCGGCAGCGGCTTGATTCTGTTTTGAATCGATCTCTGGTGGCACCGAAGCCCGAAACTGGGGTGGCTGTAAACGTAGTGCCGACCTCATGACATCGGTATGGGATAGTGTTTCCTGAGGAAGTGTCGCGGGATCCAGGCCGGCATCAATGGCGGCGTAACGATCGACAATCTCGACAAACCCATCGGTCACTTCAAGAGAAGGGACCACTTCAGGGCTGGTTGAGGGGCGATTCGCTGTTTCTGTGAAGGTTTCGACGGCAGACAGAGACGGCATTGCCGACTCGGGTTCCGGTTTGCTTGTTTCTGTTTCACAGACCGTGGATTCTTCAGAACTACTTCCGATTTCGATTGCTTCAATATCATCGCCGAGAGACAGTAAGTCTGACGAATCCCAGTCAAATTCATCTGCTTCTGCTGCCGATTCCGCTTCGCTTGAGTTCGCTTCCGCCAGTTCGTTCAAGCGGTCTTCCATGGAAAGATCAATCTCGAAATCAGCAGCTTCCTCTTCCAGATTCATCTGCCCCATGTCTTCAGCAGGTTCAGATTTGCGCAGCTCTTCCAGCGGAGAACGGGCGGGCAGGGGATCATTCCAATGCAGGGGTAATTGCCGGAGATCGGCCAGCGATTCGCGTGCGATGGCTTCATCGACCACAGGTGAGTCCTGTAAGTAGGCCAGCATCAAACTATGGTCACAGATCTGGTTCAGACACCGCGGCAATCCGTCGCTCACATGTGTGATGAATTGAATTGCCTCATCCGTAAAATACGCGCGTTCCTCGGTCACCACGCGTTGAATTCGATACTCGATATAATCTTTCGATTCCTGTCGCGTCATCCGATCTAAATAAACCTGGCAACCGATCCGCTGATTTAATGAGGAAAGCGCAGGCTGAATAAATGTTTCTTCCAACTCTGGCTGACCGCAGAGCATCAACTGCAGTGCCGGCTTGCCTTCAAACGAAATATCGGAAAGTACCCGTAACTCTTCTAAAAATGAAGCCGGCAAAAGGTGAGCCTCATCCACAATCAACAACAGGGGCTGTCCGTGGGCCAGAAAAGATGACCGCACTTCCGCAGATAGCGCCAGGCGCAGCTCTTGCTCGCTGACCTTTTCATAATAATCCGTTAAATTATACAACAACGTCTGCAGCAGTGCTCTCACCGTTGGAAAGTTGCAGTGTTCTACAAACTGAATTTGAAACTGTTCTTCCAACTGAGAAATTAATTGCAGACAAATCGCAGTTTTACCGGTTCCCGCTTCTCCCGTGAGAATTGTGATTCCATTCAAGCTCGAAATACTGACCAATAATTCATCAAGCACGTTCTTGTGCTCAGAAGCTTGATAAAAACAAGCTGAGGAGGGTGAAACGGTAAAGGGTCGATCCTTGAACCCAAAGTTTGTTTCGTACATTTCCGATGGCCTTTTCGCGTATATAGCATCAGTTCCCGCAGGAAACTGGATAGTTTTGACTTCAACAGGAAAACAGAGTCAACAGCGCAAACTCCATTGCATTTGATCCCGCATCATATGAACAATTCATCGAACAGGTTACGGGCACATCTTGAGCATTACCAATACAATCGACAGTATCTGAGCAGGGTCCCTCAGGCGCATTACCCAAACGCTAGATCTTCACATCGTCAGCAAGCTGGAAATCAAAGAATTCCGTTTATAGAGAATGGGTAATTTACCATCCGCTCATCCCGGGAACTGGTCTACCAGAAATCAAAGTTACAGATACTCCTGGTCAAATCATGCCGGAACTCCGCGATTTATCGTCGCACCTAACCCTTTTATTGAATACAATTTATGAAAAAACGACGTTTTAAGACCAACTCTCTCCTTTCTCTCCCCGATTTGCTGGAGTAGACTTACTTAAATAAAGACGAGAGCCGAATTCGTTTCTTGATTTCAGTCTCGTTAATATTGAAGTTTTCATTGATTTCAGCGTAGCGAAATTCAATTTTACCTGTCATGATTTTCATCTTCTAAACTGTTTATTCCTTGTCTCAGGAGGCACACGTAGAATTTCTGATGTCAGAAGCCACTCTTTCCTTTGCTGATCCCGATCAGATTCCTGTTTTGTTAGGGACTCATGATTGTCACATCAGACAAATTCAGGATGCACTAGGTGTGGATGTCGTTCATCGCGGAGATGAACTTCGAATCATCGGCGATGATTCACAGATCCAGAAATCACTCCGCATCTTCTCGGAATTGAAAGCGATTGTTGAAAATACGGGACAACTAAAAAACGAGCAGGTGCTGACCGCGCTCTCGAACGGTAACGCTTCCAGCAAACAGGTAAAACAGACCCCGGTTGCCACACCCTCTTCGATCGATCTGTTTGAGAAAACCAAAAAAGTTCATCCGCGTACTCCGGGACAGTCCGACTACATCAAAGCGATTGGCGAACATGATCTGGTTTTCTGCACAGGTCCTGCCGGCTGTGGCAAAACTTTTCTGGCAGTCGCCATGGCAATTAACGCCTTACGTACAGAGCGCGTGCGAAAAATTGTACTCGTTCGTCCTGCCGTAGAAGCGGGTGAAAAACTGGGCTTTCTGCCCGGAGATATGCTGGCCAAAGTGAATCCCTTTTTACGCCCGCTGTTAGATGCACTCGGCAGTTTGCTCGATTATGAACAAGTCCATCGTTATATGGATAATGATATTGTGGAAGTCGTGCCGTTAGCGTTTATGCGTGGGCGGACTCTGGATAATACGTTTATCATTATGGACGAAGCACAAAATACCACTGTGACTCAGATGAAAATGTTTCTCACCCGGATGGGCATGGGATCGCAAATTGTGGTGACGGGAGATACTTCTCAAATCGACCTGCCACCCGATATTTCCTGTGGTATGACCGACGCCATCAATCGCCTACGAAATATTAAAGGTGTGGGAATCGTCCAATTAAAAACTGAAGACATTGTAAGACACAGACTGGTTGGCGAAATTGTGAAAGCCTACCAAAACGAAGACAGTCTGGGGCTCTGATTCTCATCCACTTTCCCCCGTTCTAAACTCACACTCAATTTCAGGTTGTTTGCATGGCTTTTTTTGGTTCCAAAAAATCCCGAACGGCACTTGCTGCCAGTTTGCGAGATTCTTCCAAATTGAGTTCCAAGCTGCGCGAATTGCTAAGTAACCGAGGGACCCTGTCGCGACTGAGTGCTTGTCTATTGACCCTCATGATCTTAATGGTGGCGGTTGAGAGCTGGAAAGCACCGTTTCCGTACCGTCTCGGCATGTTCGCAGAACATGGAATTCTGGCGAGCGCCTCATTCAAGGTTGCCAATCCGATCGAGACAGACCGGCAACGAACACAAAAAGAATCGGAAGTCCCATATTCGTTCAAACAACAACCGGAGTTGATCGAAGACCTTCCTCCGTTACTCCGAGCAGACCTGGAAGCGGTTGCCAAGGCCAAGTCACTGGACGATTTAAACGCTGAGTCCCGCGCGAAACTGGGGTTATCATCCTCCCGGCGGCTGGAACAGTTTGCCGATCAGTTTCCTGAAGAATCCGAACAGACATTTGCAGAACTGAAACCACTGGTCAGCAATCCCGATTCCAATGACACCAAAAAAATTGATGCCATTGTTAAAGATTTCAAAGAACTGATTTCTCCTTTAGAGACCTATGGAATCGTAAACGAAAATGATCTGACAAAAAATCAGATTCGCGCTGATGATGATATTGTCATTATCAATGACAAACTGGGATCCAGGAAAAATGTCACCCTATTTGATATCCGCCTGTCCAATCAACTTTCGGATAAAGGAGCCATTGGCCGAGAGTGGAAAAACTTTCCACGACTGGATCTGATGACTGCCGTACTCTCGCACTGGATTCATTTCCAGGCACCGACCACCCTGGTTTATGATTCCGCCCAAACAGTACAGGAACGGAAACAGGCCAGAATGGCTGTCGATGAAATTTACGACACCTTTCAACGCGGAACCGTTCTGGTGGAACCCGGGCAGTCCATTGATGAAACCCAACTCGTATTGCTGCGTGCGGAATACGAAGCCAAAGAAGAAGTGGTTCCCGTCTATGAACGAGTGACCCGCGTCACCATCATTTTTCTGATGCTGATCGTACTGGCCGTCTTAAATGGATATCACCTGCTGCGAAACAAAAAAGCGGTCGCCAAAACAGTCAGCAGCTTAAGCATCTATTCCAGCGTGATCATCTTAACGGTGTTTCTCGGTCGATTACTTTCTTATGACCCCTGGCGGGCGGAAGTGCTCCCTCTGATTGTAACGGTCATGGTATTTGCCATTGTCTATGACCAGATGATGGCCATCCTGACCGCGCTCTCACTGGCCCTGTTACTCTGTCTCTCAACAGGTGCCTCCTTGGGCCACTTTGTGGTTTTGATGAGTGTTTCTTCTGTGGCCGTCACTTCCCTGGGCACGATTTCCTCCCGATCCACGTTGATTAAACTGGGTTTCGGGATGGGCCTGACCTACTTCCTGGTTTACTGGGGAATCAACCTGATTGAGAATCAGAATCTCTCCGATGGATTTTTTAATCAGCGCGTGTTATGGGAAAGCCTGCAAGGGGCAGGGTGGTGTCTGGCAGCAGGCTATCTCGTTGCCGGAAGTCTGCCGTTTATTGAATCTCTGTTTGGAGTCGTAACGGATATCAGTCTGCTGGAAATGAGCAATGTTTCGCATCCATTGCTGCAGGAATTAGTCCGCCGCGCTCCAGGAACGTATAATCACTCCATCTCGATGGCGACCATCGGAGAAGCTGCCGCAGATAAAATTGGCGCGAACGGTCTGTTGGTACGCGTCGCCGCCTACTATCACGACATCGGTAAAATGCTGAAACCACAATACTTCATTGAAAATATGGTGGTCGGCAGCGACAGCCTGCATGATAATCTGGCGCCGGCCATGAGTACGCTGATCATTATCGGTCATGTGAAAGATGGTGTCGACCTGGCGCGTCAGCATAATTTGCCGCAACCCATTATCGATTTCATCGAACAGCATCACGGTACCACTCTGGTCGAATACTTTTTCCGCGAAGCAGAAAAGCTGGCCGAGACCAGCCCGGACCACAAAACCGATGCCGAAGAATCTTCGTTCCGCTACCCGGGCCCCAAACCGCAAACCCGGGAAGCAGGCGTGATGATGCTGGCCGACGCCGTCGAAAGCGCCAGCCGTACGCTCAGTGATCCGACCCCCAAACGGATCAAATCGCTGGTTCATTCCTTAGTCATGAAGCGTCTCTTGGACGGGCAATTCAATGAGTGCTCCTTAACGTTAAGTGAAATCAATATTGTAGAAGAATCCCTGGTGAAATCCCTCATCGGAATCTATCACGGCCGCATCAAATATCCGGAAGAGCGATCTGCATAACCACCGGTAGAACAACTGCATGAACACCATAGACCAGTATCAGATCAACATTCAAGACTCGCAGAATCATATCGCCATCGATGAAAGACTGATTCAGGTGATTCAGGAAGCGGTCTGTTATCTTTTGCAAACAGAAAAAGTCAACCAGGCCGAAATCAGTCTGGCCTTCTTTGGTAACCCTGCCGTCCGTGCGCTGAATCAGCAATATTTAGCGCATGACTACGACACGGATGTTCTGAGTTTTCTGCTGGACAGCGAAGCAGATCCAGAGCAACAGACCACGGAAATCCGCGGCGCCGGTAAGCGCATTGAAGGCGAGGTCATCGTCTCTGCTGAAATGGCGGTCGCGATGGCGGAAAAATATCAATGGTCTGCCAAGCATGAGCTTTTGCTGTACGTTGTGCACGGTTTATTGCATTTATGTGGTTACGACGATCTGTCTGAAGACGAGCTGCAGCTGATGCGAACGAAAGAACAACAGATTTTTGATCATTGGGGGTTGAAAATCCCCAGAAGAGAAGAGTGAAATTTCATCAGAAATAATAGGCCGAACTGATTCATGTATTCGTCCGTTCCAGTTAAACTAAAGTAGATTCCGGTAGCTTCACCGAATCCGTTTTGTCACTTACAATTTGGCTATTTGCAAGATTTATGGTCCCGCTGATATTTGCTGTTTTAATTGCATTCACCCTGTTCGCAGGCGTATTGGGTTTTTCTTTAAGAGATTTTTCACGAAGTCGCTTAGAAACGCTCTGTAATGAAGCAGGCGTACCGGACCGGTTCAGTGAAATTCTGAGGTCACATCCTACGATTTTGCTGGCCGCTGATTTCTCCTATCTTTCCGGCGTCATTCTGATTTCGGTCATTCTGACCAGACAATATATCGATATCCCCAATGATTTCAGTTCGATTGCTGTAACCGTTCAATTTGCGTTTCAAATGCTGCTGGCCCTTGTCATCGGAATTTTGTTCCTGATGACCGTTCCCTGGACGATTTCCCGGATTACAGGAGAACGCTTCCTGCAAAAATTCTGGCCTGTCGTACGCTGGTTGCCTGTCTCCCTGACTCCTGTAATCTGGCTCTCATGGAAAATTGATGGTTTTTCTCATCGTCTGGCAGGCAAAGAGGAAAACAAAAATGGACGGGAAGCCAATATCAGCGAAGAGATTCTTTCAGTCGTTGAAGAAGGCGCGCGAGGCGGGATCCTGGAATCGGAAGCCGGTAAAATGATTCAGCGCGTGATGGAACTTCAAGATGAAGATGTCGCTGCCATCATGACCCAGCGCATGGATATGGAATACATCTCTGTCGATGCGACTCTGGACGAAGCACTCTTAAAGTTCATTGACGTCGGCCACTCGCGGATTCCCGTCATCGGAGAATCAACCGATGATATCATAGGGATTCTGTATGCCCGAGAACTGCTGAAACACTA
The DNA here is from genome assembly GCF_007744675.1 of Gimesia alba. Lineage (NCBI taxonomy): Bacteria > Pseudomonadati > Planctomycetota > Planctomycetia > Planctomycetales > Planctomycetaceae > Gimesia > Gimesia alba. The sequence continues at coordinate 3,057,921 of NZ_CP036269.1, read as the reverse complement.
TTCGAAGGAAAATCAGAACTCCAATTCTGCGGATAAGCTGACGATCAAAGATCTGATGTTTTCTCCGTTCTATATCCCGGAAACAACGGGCATCGATTCATTACTGGAAACCATGCAGAAAGAACATGTCCACATGGCAATCGTCATTGATGAATATGGGGGCGTTGCCGGCCTGGTTACGATGGAAGATGTACTCGAAGAAATCGTCGGTGATATCGTCGATGAATTCGATGACGAAGAAGAGCAGATGATTTTCGAGCAGGGCAATAACATCGTCGAAGTCGATGCCCGGGTGCATATCGATGATCTCAACGAACACTACAACTACGATCTGCCTGAAGGAAAAGACTTTGACACCATCGGCGGATTTGTGATTACCCAAATGGGAAAGGTGCCTCAAACAGGCGATTCGCTGACCTGGCAACAATTGCGAATTGATGTCCTTGAATCCGACGAGCGAAAAATCAGCAAGCTGCGCATCGAATTAGATCCCTCACTCGTCGAGGAACTCGATGCCGATACTTAGAGGGCGTTCACTCTGAAACTTACCAGCGTTCGACTGGTCCACCGGGCACGGGAATGTGCATCTCCGGCAAAACACCACTTCGCGAACCGGACGTCGGCCCCTGGGCGGAAATTTTCTTGATCGCGGCATCGAACTCTTCCAGGCTTTGAGCACATTGAAATACGTGCCGTAAGGCAGGTTTGACCCGCATCGATTTCAAATACCAGTGTCCCATCTTGCGAAACATGGGAAGTGCCCGCTCTTCTGTCGTCATTTCCAGCAGATAACGAAACTGTCGTAGTAACAACTCCAATCGCGCATCGAAATTTCCCGCCGGATCACATTGCCCGGTTTGTTCCCATTGGAGCAACTGGCGAAAGATCCAGGGATTTGCCAAAGCACCGCGGCCGATAGAAACGCCGGCGCAACCGGTGGTTCTCAGCATATAATCCGCATCAGCAATGGAAGTCACATCCCCATTGCCAATCACCGGAATCGATTCGACGGCTTCCACCACCTGCCGAATTCCATCATGATTGACCGAGCCGCGAAAACCCTGCTCGCGCGTTCGCCCATGAATGGCCACCGCAACCACGCCGACCTGTTCAAACTCCCGGGCAAAAAAGGGAGCCGTCAGGTTCTGATCATCCCAACCCAACCGCATTTTCACCGTAACGGGGATCTTGACGGCTTCTACCACAGACTGGACCAATGACACCGTATCATCAGGACGACACATCATACTGGCGCCGGCCCCCCCTTTGACAATCCGATTCACAGGACACCCCATGTTGATATCAATGGAATCAACGCCTCGTGCTTCCAGCAATTGAGCCGCTTCGCTCATCTGCTTTGCTTCACTTCCGAAGATCTGTACCGCAAACGGGGAATCTTCGGGACAGGTCTGGATCAGCTGCAGCGTCTTATGACTCCCTTCCAGCAAACCCCGTGCATTGACCAGATCCGTCGTCGCCAGCCCCACACCATCTAGTTCACGAACAATCCGGCGAAAGGGTAAATTCGTATATCCGGCTAAGGGAGACAGCAAATACCGGGACTCCAGCTGCAAAGAACCATAGCAAAGCGGAGGGCGAGGATCGGGTTGGGGCGGCAGTGATTTCATTGAATTCGCATCGTATCAAAAAGCGTAATTTAAGTCATATAGAGCATCTTAGCAGTCATGTCAGGCTCTGGAAATAGTCACCTGCAACAATATCTGAGGCGACCCGGCTCTCGAATCAAAGGGGATTCACTCAAATGTAAAGATAGGAAGATTGCTAAAAGATTTCTCATTGAAGTTACTCTGCCGGTTATGCCGATAAGGTTGATATCGATTCTTTCTGGCTTCATTTTTTGGGAACCGTTCGGTGCTGACTCGCATTTTCACATTGCTAATTTGTCTCTCCAGCCTGTCAGGGTGCGTCATCATGCGGACCTCTGTCACGAATCCCAATCCGAAGCTGAAAACAGTCGCGATCGCCCCATTTTTCAATCTGAGTCAGGAACCAGATGTAGACGGACGCCGTTTTGCACTCGCTTATTATGCCGAGTTACAGAAAGTCCCCGGATTCCAGGTTTTACCGGTCGGCGTCGCGGAAGTCGCGATGGTGGAACATCAACTGCAAATGAATAACCCGGACGATGTTCTCAAGCTGGCAGAAGCCTTGAACGTGGATGCGGTTGTCATCGGTGCGATCACCGATTATTCCCCCTATTATCCACCCCGGATTGGCATGCAGGTTTCCTGGTATTCTCCACATTCACAGGAATTTATACCGGGACTCCCGTTACTGACGGAAGAACGGCATGCGAAAAAGTCCATCCTGAATCAATTCTTCAAAAGCGATCGTCTGGCTGCTAAAGAAGCCCGAAAAGAAGAACACCAGATGAACCGTGAAGTGAGACAGGCGTCTCACATGGAACGCAAAGCAGAAAAACAGCAGCAGAAAATCAATCGAAAGCTGGGCAAACAAAACTGCCCGGAAGGTGACTGTCCCACCGGACCTCAAATTCCTGCTGTCCCTGAAGATACGGTCTTTCGTGGACAGTCAGCTGAATCACTCGATACCTGGCCTTATCCCAAAAACCAAACCGGAATCATCCAGGCGTATGCACAAGCCAATCAGGGCGCACAGACAAAAAGCCCCGTGGTCCAGGCCCCGGTGTCAGACCTGACTAAATCCAGACTCTCACTCAAGAAACAGCCAGTGATTGCTCCGAAACCAACCACAGCGGCTCCCCCCACAACAGCCCCTGTGGACAATCTCAAGCAACAAACTCCTTTATATACGAAGCAACTCGATGACTACTGCCCTCCTACGGTATCCACCCATACCACGACCGTTGACCCCCGACAACCGTTTATGTCTTACACACGGCTGTTTGATGGGTCAGATGCTGCTCTCGTAGCTCATTTACGCGATTACCTTGAAGTCAGCGGCGACCGACGCAGTGGGGGCTGGGAAGCCTATCTACATCGGAGTGAGGACTTTATACGGTTTACATCGCATTTAATGATTCTAGAGATGTTAACGCTGCATGGCGGACAAGCTCAGCATCAGCTCATCTTCAAAGTAAGAAAATACCGATAATCCCACCGCTCGACTGCCGATATTAAATATTGCGGTTTAAAGAGCACTCCCAACCCATCCCGTCTCTGACTCCAGTGCTCTGACAAATAAAAAAGGACTGCCACAGTGAAACAACAAATGAATGTCGTTGCATTAGTTAAAGATTCAGAACGCTATGTCTTTCTATATGATGATGAAAGCTCTTCACAGATGCTCCAGACATTGGGGCAATATGCGGCTGACAAGGACCTGAGTTTCACCTGGTATGATGCGGCTGTCATGAGTCAGAAGGTACGCAAATTAAGACGGGAAGCAGAACTCGAAGAACAATCCAGGCGATTGCGCAAAACGGCTTGAATCCCGAACCACGGAATTCACTCGCGAAGATCTTCTCACTCGACAAAGCCTTACATCATTCATTGAAGCCCTATGATCTCTTCGCAACCTATCCGGTCAATTGAACTGCATGACGCGATCGACAGCTTTTTGCGATATCTGCAAATCGAACGAAACTCGTCCGATCTGACGCTTAAGTCTTATGCGGAAGACATGGAAAGCCTCGTTGAATATCTGACCGAGTACGAAGAATCACTTTTACCTCCGGACCGGATCGGCATCAGTGAATTACGTCGCTACGTTGCCTACCTCCACGAGTGTCAGTACGAGCGAACCACTATCGCCAGGCGGTTAGCCTGCCTGCGGAGTTTCTTCCGATACTGCTGCCGAGAAGGGTACACCAAAACCAATCCGGCCAAGCCACTCCGCACGCCGCGCACCGGTCGAAAATTACCGCATTTTTTAACGACAGACCAGATTGGCTCTCTGCTGGAAGCCCCTCCGGCCAACAGCAAAATGGGGCTCAGAGATCGTGCCATTCTCGAAACCCTGTATTCCGCAGGTCTGCGTGTTTCCGAACTGGTGGCCCTCAACCTGAGTGACTGGGATCAGGATGCCAATATTATTCGCGTCCTGGGCAAAGGCCGCAAAGAACGTATCGCTCCCATCGGCAGCTACGCCGCCAAAGCATTGAAATACTGGCTCGAAGAACGAGAAGCCAAACCCAAACCACACCCCGATTCGGACGCGATCTTTCTCAATCGGTTAAAAACCCGTATTACTTCGCGGAGTGTGGGCCGCATGCTGGAAAAATATTTGCTCCAGACAGGGCTCGACAAAAAAACAAGCCCGCATACCTTGCGACACAGTTTCGCCACGCATCTCCTGGATGGCGGCGCAGACCTGCGTAGCGTACAAGAACTGCTGGGACATAAAAGCTTAACCACAACGCAAATTTATACCCACGTCAGCACCAAACGTTTGCGCGAAACGTACGAAAAATCTCACCCGCACGCACAGCGCTCTAAGTAGCCGTCCCTTTGTTTTAGCGGGCACTGCACTTTGTTTCAGCACGGCAGTAACACGAGAGATTCATTTCAGTCTTTGAACTTAGTCACATCGAGCGACTTGCCTGAACTCAGACTTTCACGCGACAGCCGCACCAGTTGAATCGCCTGACAAACATCCCGGATATTGGGAACCGGAATGATCCCCCCCACCGCGCGCCGGCAAAAATGATCCAGCATCACTTCCAGCTCCCGTCGATCGCTTTTGAGCGACTCTGTCATGGAAGACGATTCGTTTTCCCAATGAATCTCGTCAGGGGAATGAAATTCAGCCAATCCATTTCGACAGAGAATCTGATGCCGGGGAAACAGTGGCTCTGTTTCTCTCTGCTGAATTTTGATTTTGATCAACGCAAAGCGTTCCGCCCCCGTCACCGGGTCTGGCAGGAATTCAATTTTAATCTGCCGATGATCTTCCGATCGATCACTCGAATCGGAATGCAAGGTCGTTTGCACTTTGACTGGTTTGGTGCGCATGACGTAACAACACCAGTCCATTAATCCCACTAGAAAATCGGTTTCATTCTTTTGCCCGGGGACTTCTACCTGCTGATCTTCCGCGGGACAACAGGTCTCAATCTGAATCGAATTTGGCTTTCCCAAACGTGTGACGGCTAATTCGAAAAAACGACTGGTAGCTTGGGAATAACGGCGGCTGAACTCTGGCATCAGCGTGACTAACTGTTCCGCTGCGCGAGAATGAACCCGTTCCAGCAGATCCAGATCTTCCCCTAAACTGCCGGCGATATATACGGGCCGATGCTGCTGACTGAGTAGCTGGAGCGGGTAATGATTCATCCAGTCTGAATGCAGAAGCAGAAATGCATCCAGCGGATAGCGTGAAACGAGACACCCCATTCCCGAAACGGCCGCTGCATTCCAGTGCGTGGCAACTTGTTCCGCGCGACTGCGAACCGGATCATAGACTGCTTTGATCTGGATTCGCTGATCAATCGCCCGCAGTGCAGGTTCATAGCGCTGTTCCCAATATGGGCCAAGCCCTATAATTCCAATTCTGACCATAGCGGGAACATTACTGATTTGGAGAACAAATGAAACAAGTGTGAAACTCAATGAGCTGACAGGCAAATTTGCAGACGATCTGCCTGATCTCAATGAAACAACTCCAGATTGGATATGATATTCTCAAATTGACTCTTGAATCAAGTCTTTACTTCTGGAGAGACTCTTTTAACGACCAAACCAGAACGTCGCAACGACTAAATACCCCACATAAACAGTCAACAGAATAAAACCACTCAAACTGGAGATTTGCTTGCGTCTCCAGGAAAGCCCCAACATTGCCAGCATCAAGAAGATCACAACAGGACCATCCAGGAGCACGGTCTGTTTCTGGATCGGTAATGGATGGATCAACGCGCACGTTGCGATGACCATCGTGATATTCAAAACATTGGCTCCAATGATGTTTCCGGTTCCCAATGCACCATGGCCTTTGACCACGGACAACACTGAGATGGTAAACTCAGGCAGGGAAGTCCCCACTGCTAAAATTGTCAAACCAATCAGCAATTCTGAAACTTCAAAATAACGGGCAACCTGTACGGCATTGGTGACCAGCAGCTTACTTCCCCAAAGCACGAGAAAAGCACCGCAGAAAAAGGCGATCCCTAACTTGAAACAATAGACCTTCATGTTATCGACTTCCGGCGGTTGTTCCTGCTCTGCACCGAAGTCATGTCGCGAAGCCATCGCCACCCGTAAAGAAAACAGGATATAACCAGCGAGGACACACAGCAAAATTCCCGCCTGCCAGCGCGCGATACCAAACTCGGCAGGCTCACCGGCTTGTGTCACAGCTCCGCCCGTCGAAAACAGACTAAACAACCAGACCAGAACGCCGGAAAACAGCATAAAAAAACCGGGCCCTACGATGGTTAACCGTGAAACTGGAATTCCGCTCTCCGTTTTTCGCCGCCAGGCAAGAAATCCCTTCAACAGAGCACAGGTTCCAATGATCAAACCGATATTACACAAACAGGACCCGAGCGCATTGCCTACTGCCAGGTCCCCTTTGCCGGAAACGGTACTGGTAACAGACACCATTAACTCCGGGAACGTTGTCGACATACTGACGATCGTCGCACCGATAATTACAGGGGGAATGCGGGTTAATCTCGCAATCTCAACAGAACTATCAGTGAACAGGTCTCCGCCTTTGGTAATACTGAGCATACCCAGTAAAATGAACAACAGACTGATCAGAATCGAAGCAGGGGCATCCAGACCGGTAACCAATCGAATAAAATCAAGTGGCTCCAAGGCCATCATCATAAAATACAAGCGACTACTCCTGTGTCGTTTCCGGGGTGCTGATTTAAGTCTGTCTGCAAAATATTAAAAAGTAAGCAAATAATATGATAGTCATGACGGCAAACATTATTTTGAGAGTATTCTTTTGGGAAATAAAACGTAAAATAGAACGATAAGATCATTGTTTTTCTGATGTTCCTCTGTCTTTTCAGACTGTCATGTCAATTAGATTTCCAGCCAAGGATGAACGCCCATGAATCATTCAGATCAGTCTGCTTCCGAGACCCCATCATCTGAGACCTCTCGTGTCAGTGAAGAAGTCGAATTACAGGGACATATTATTGACAGCCTGCTGTTACCAAAAATTCTGGATGAGATCACCGTAATGGGAGGGGATTTCTCCATCAACGATATCTCCATTGGCCAACTCCGATCAGACAGCAGCCATGCCCAAATCACAGTCTCTGCCGAGGATGAAGAAACGCTTGAGAATATCCTGACGCATATCGCCCAGCACGGCGCAACTCCCGTTGAACAACACGACTGTGTTCTCGACACCGCGGATATGGACGGGGCGTTTCCGGAAGGATTTTACTGTACGACAAATCAGCAGACAGAAATTCGAATTGCAGGAAACTGGATCGCCGTTGATTTACAGGAAATGGATTGTGGGATCGTCGTCAGTCCAGATCAAAAAACGGCACATTGCCTGCCGATGTCAGACGTGACCAAAGGGGAACTGGTTGTGACCGGGAACCAGGGAATCAGAGTGATTCCCACCGAACGCAGCGCTCCTGAAGTTTCCGGTTTCTCTTTCATGCACAGTACTGTCTCCAGTGAAAAACCGAAAGGAGTCACAGTCAAAGAGATCGCCTCTGAAATGCGGCGCGCGAAAGCAGGCGCTGGCAAAATTCTAGTTGTCGCCGGTCCGGCGGTCGTGCATACCGGCAGCAGAGATTACTTTAGCGAACTGATCAGAGAAGGATATGTGAATCTGCTCTTCGCCGGCAACGCATTGGCCACACATGACATCGAAGAATCCTTCTATGGAACCAGCCTGGGCATCTCGATGGAGCATGGCGGCTCCAGTGAAGAAGGACACGAACATCATCTACGATCCATCAACCGGATTCGTCGCTTAGGCAGTATTCAAAATGCCGTCGATCAAGGCGTACTGAAATCCGGCATCATGTATGAATGCGTCAAAAATCAGGTTCCGTATGTCCTGGCAGGCAGCATTCGCGACGATGGCCCCTTACCAGACGTCATTACCGATTCCATCGCCGCACAACGTAAGATGCGCGAAATGGTGCAGGGGGTCTCGTTCTGTCTGATGATTGCCACAACCCTGCATTCCATTGCTGTCGGTAATTTACTGCCAGCCAGTGTGAAAGTGGTTTGTGTCGATATCAATCCAGCTACCGTCACAAAACTCGCTGACCGCGGGACATTTCAGACTGTAGGGCTGGTAACAGATGTGGAACCATTCTTAAGAGTCTTACTGGATGAAATCAATCAGCTGGAATGATTGTTTTCTTTCGTAGTCACTCCGCTATAATAGAGGCTCATAGAAGGAATTCGCCGATCTTACTTCACGCTCAATTGCTGACTGATCCACCTGGGGATATTTGAATGCCGGAATCAACACAGAAAAAATATCATATCGCTGATTTTTCCCAAATCGAGGGAACACCCTGTCCCTGTGGAACCGCACGGCGTGCCTTTGCCGATGTGCCCGAATTTCCAGGCACGTTGCACGTCACGGAAATCTCAGAGGATGCCGAACTGCACTATCATCGCAAACTGACGGAAACCTATTACTTCCTGGAATGCGGCAAAGATGCGAAAATGCAACTGGATAATGAATTCATTCCCGTGCATGCAGGGATGTCAATTGTGATTCCACCGGGAGTTCGCCACCGGGCCATTGGTTCCATGAAGATCATCAATATCGTCTTTCCGAAATTTGATCCGGAAGATGAATGGCTCGATTGAGGTCCCTTATGCCGGGAGATCTTCATTGCAGTAGGGACACGCTTCGCCGTAAATGATCTTGCCACAGTTGGTGCATTCATGCGCGCCGTAGGTCGGTCGATCGGGAGTCACCCAGCGCTGATAAGCGAGAAAGACAAATACACAGGCCACAAATACTGCAAACAAAATCGCCAGGCCACCGGTTCCAAAAGAAAAGAAGACGACTAAATCGATGGCGACGGCGCAAACCAGAAAGATGATGGCATCGCGCATCCGCTCGCGACGCTGATCATCCGAGTCGATCACAATCTGTTCCTGGTATTGCAGGATCTGATGCAATAATTGGTCGCGTTCTCTCTGCAGCTGTCGGGCTTCCTGTGTGGAACCTGCTGCGGATAAGAGCCGGGCAGCAGTATCAAGGATTCTCAGCGTATCATCGGTACTGATCTGACTCTGATGCGCCCAGCGATTACGAAATTCCCTTAACTCGCCGACATAACTTCGCTCAAGTGGAGTCAGCCGATTACGAAAAACGCTGTTCCAATGATCCCACAAAATCAACAGCGTGGAATGGGCGTCCCAGCGGATCGCCTCGCCTTCGGGCTGTGAGGTCAGGGGAGAGTTTCGGAAACTCTCTTTCGCACGGGCGATCCAGTCATCCTGGTAAACGGCTTTCATTTCCTGCTCGATAATGGGGTACAGACCGGTCCCCAATACTTCGAGAGTCAGTTTAATGCGCTCGTTATCACCAGCCACACGCTTTCCCCTTTAACTGTCTTGGTTGCAGGAATTCAACCTTGAGAATCACACAACAATAATTCAGACACAGATACACATGAACAATAATTCCCTACTATTGGGAACAGGTCAAGCATCTATCTGCCATAAATTAAGTAAAGCGAGGGATTTATTTGTCCAAAGGCAAGCAGAAACGTTTTAATCAGACTGTCACTGTTCGAAACAACACATTAAGCGATGAGATCTTCAACCACGCGACCATGCACATCGGTCAACCTGAAGTCACGACCTGCGAATCGATAGGTTAATCGCTCGTGATCAAATCCCAGCAACTTCAAGACAGTGGCCTGCAAATCATGAACGTGAACCTTGTTTTCCACAGCAGCAAAGCCGAACTCATCCGTGGCACCATATGCCTGTCCGCCTTTGACGCCTCCGCCGGCTAACCAAACGGTAAATCCATGATTATTATGATCACGGCCATTCATCTTCCCGGCATTCGCGCCCGGTGTCGGCAGTTCCACAACGGGAGTTCTTCCAAATTCGCCGCCGCACATCACGATCGTATCCTGCAACAGGCCGCGTTGCTTGAGGTCTTTGAGTAACGCGGCAATGGGCTGTGCACACTGATCCGCCAAGCGCCGATGTCCCTTTTCAATTTCATCATGATTGTCCCAGGGCTGACCTGCACCGTGCCAGAGTTGCACGTACCGCACGCCCCGTTCGACCAGTCTCCGGGCAATCATACACTGTCGGGCATGCACCCCTTTGCCATACATCTCATGAATATGCTCGGGTTCCTGATTGATATCAAATACATCCGACGCCTGCATCTGCATCCGATACGCCAGTTCAAATGACTGAATTCGGGATTCCAACGCCGATTCTTCAGCACGAGCCGCCTGATGCCGACGATTCAACGCCTGTAACAAATCAAGCTGACGACGCTGCTCAGGGAGGGCCAGCTTTTTATTCTTGATGTTGGAAATCAGTTTTTCGATATCGGTATGCTTGGTATCGATATGCGTTCCCTGATAAGCCCCGGGTAAAAAGGCCGAGCGCCAGTTGGCCGATTCCGTAATCGGATATCCGCCAGGGCACATCACCACGAAGCCGGGCAGATTCTGATTTTCTGTTCCCAAGCCATAAGTCACCCAGGCCCCCATACTGGGACGAGGTTGAATCAGGTCGCCACAATTCATCATCATTAAAGAAGGTTCGTGGTTGGGCACGTTCGTGTACATTGATCGAACGAAGGCGATGTCGTCAACACACTCGCCCAATTGAGAAAAGAGCTCACTGACTTCCAGACCGCTCTCCCCATACTTTTTAAATTTGAAAGGCGAGGGGAGAGACGCCCCCGTTTTCCGTTCGGTACGCAGGTTTTGGGTCGGCAACATTTTCCCGGCATATTTTGCCAAAGCCGGTTTGGGATCGAAGGTATCGACCTGCGAAGCCCCCCCATTCAAAAAGATGTGAATCACATGCTTCGCTCTGCCGGGAAAATGAGACATCTTCGGAGCCATCGGCGATTCGGTACGTCCCGCTGATGCACCCGCAGCCTCATCGAGTAATCCCTGTGAGGCCATTAACGATGCCAGACCTAATGAACCCAACCCCGTACCGCAGCGCTGCAGCATCTGCCGCCGCGTAAAAATCGGATCACAATTAAAATGTTGATTCGTGTCAGCCATGGAAACAGGCTCCTGCAATATGAAAATGTTTCTGATTCACTCAATTAATCAACGAACATAAATTCGTTGGAAGTGCAAAGCACTTGTGCATATTTTTCCCAGCCACTCATGCGAGCGGGTGTCTTGATCTGATCGCGATGATGCGTCAGGAAGTTTTTCCCCAGTTCCATTTCTTCCGCCGTCGGTTTGCGTGTCAGAACCCGCTGATAGAGGGCTGTAATCGCAGTCTCCACGCCTTTTTCCTTTACCAGTTTTTCCAGGTCCAGATCCTTGACCAGTAAGACTGATTGCTCAATCAACAGGGGACTGTTCATCGCAAACAATGCCTGTTGAGGCACCGTCGTATAAGGCCGTTGCGCGGTGCTGGATTCCACATTGGCAAAATCGAACGTGCGAAAAACGTTGGGTAGATTATTTCGATCCACAAAACTATACACAGTCCGTCTCGGGACCGTAGGAATCTGATCAATCAGAAAACCCCTGCCTTCGGCTTCATCAGAAAGCTGCCCGGAAACAAATAACAAAGAATCCCGCATCGCTTCAAAGCCCAGACGCTGCGGAGAACGTTTCCAAAGCAATCGATTATCTGAATCAATCAGAGTCGCTTTTTCGTTGTTCTGAGACGATTGTTGATACGTCGAAGAAAGCATAATCAGTTTATGTAACGATTTGACAGACCAGCCATTCTCCATGAACTGTGCAGCCAGATAATCCAGCAATTCCGGATGGCTGGGAGGATCGCTGCGGACACCAAAATCACTGGGAGTCCTGACAAGTCCTTCACCAAAATGATGCATCCAGACCCGGTTCACAAACACACGTGCCGTAAGCGGGTTGTCCTTGGACGCAATCGCTTGAGCCAGTTCCAGACGACCGCTTCCTCTCTCAAATGGCTTTCGTTCTTCCCCAGCCAGAATCTGGAAAAACTGGCGGGGGGTTTTCTCTCCACGTCGCCCGGGATTTCCCCGCAAATGAACATGAGACGTCACCGGCTTATCCTTGTCAAACATCACCATCGCTCGCGGCGGAGCGCCTGGCGAAGTTACATCCAGTGTTTCGATCTCTTTCTCGAAGCGACGTACTTTATCGCGTTGCGCCCGATTGAACATGCTTTGTACCACATCATCACTGGCCGCTGTCGGACATTCCGGGTCATATAAAATTTGACGCAGCTCTTCGGCATCCGCATCAGCAAGTTTTGTCGGCACGGCCGCTTTCTTCGTTTGGGCTTCCGCAACCGCCTTCACCCATTCCTGCTCGACCTGTTTGAACACGCTCCCATAAGCGCGACAGATATCATAAACGGACTGCGGCGGATTCGTTTTCAACGCATGAATCACCAGTCGATTGATTCGTTTTTCCGGCTGAGTTTCCGCTTCCTGCTGAGCCAGCTTTTGAATTACCTCAGCAGCACGCGCAGGAAACTCGCCTTGAGGGACTTTGATCTTCGTCAATTCCATCCAGGCAGCAAAGACCGGACGATTTGATTTTGCTTTGCGTGCCAGGAACGATCGCCAGAGATCAACATAACGCCGATGCGGCGCATCCTTCTCATACTGAGGCTTCACATCTCCCTGAGACAGCTTCTCTCTTTCCGCAACCGCCTGTAACACATCAGCGACTTTCAAACGGGCATCGACTCGGAATTTCTGAGCTTCATCCCGAATATAATCATCTACCTTTTTCTGACGCTTGGCCCGTTCTGCCTGATAGACTTTGAACTCCGCTTCCGATTTTGACTTCCCAATTAAAGGCAGTTCTTTTTCTTCCGGTTCATAACTACTGACGAACACACCATACAGCGAGTAGTAATCCTTAATCGGAACGGGATCAAACTTGTGATCGTGACAGCGGGCACACGAAGCCGTCAAACCCAGCAAGCCACGCGAAACAAGATCGATGCGGTCATCGGTAATATCATGAATATTCCCGCGATAACGACGGCCCACGGTTAAAAATCCGAGTGCCGCCAACGAACGATCATCGCCTTGCCGATCCAGTTGATCGGCCGCCAGTTGCTCCTGAATAAAACGATCGTAAGGGAGATCTTCATTGAATGCACGAATCACATAGTCGCGAAAAGTATAGGAATAGGGATAACGTCGTTCTGAAGTAAACACGTACCCTTTCGTATCCGCATACCGGGCCACATCCAGCCAATGGCGGCCCCAGCGTTCGCCATAGTGAGGCGACGCGAGTAACCGATCGATCAACTTTTCATACGCGTCAGGCGACGCGTCATTCGCAAAGGCTTCGACTTCTTCATATGTGGGCGGGATACCAATTAAATCAACAGTCGCACGCCGAATTAACTTTCGTCGGTCAACGGGAGGGGAAAGAGACAGGCCTTTCTCTTCCAGACGCGCAAGCACAAAGTGATCAACGGGTGAACCGACGCGCTGCTGATTTTTGACTTTGGGTAATTCCGGTTTCTTGACCGGACGGAACGACCAATGATTCTGGGACAGGGTCTCGAAATCATAAGCACCATTTGTAGGGACGGCTTTGGCATCCTTTTCAGAGAAAGGCCAGGGGGTTCCCATTTTGACCCAACGGGTCAACGCAGCAATCTCAACCGGAGGCATTTTGCCTTCGGGAGGCATCTGGCTGTCATCGTCATGATATTGAATCACCTGAATAATGCGGCTCTTGAGCGGATCTCCCGGCACCACAGCAGCCCCCGTGTCGCTGCCTTTCATCATCCAGGCATGCGAATCCAGACGCAGACTGGCTTCCTGTTTTTTCGCACCATGGCAGGCATAACACCGCTTGACCAGAACCGGCCGGATCTCTTTCTCGAAAAACTCAACCTGCTCAGCAGGGATCTTTTTGTTATTCGCTGCGTTGACGAAATCGGGCACCGAAATCACAAACAGGATGAGAACCGATAGCAGGCACATGCCTGAAACCAAAGGCGATTTCAACAGAATCTGAAGCCGCTGCATTTTCCAGTTCTTTCTCAGCTAAAACAGTGGTGGGAAAAATTGGGAGGGATGAGATTCAACTTGTCGTCAAACAGGCTAAATCCCAGTGCTTCTATTCTACTCTACCAGATGACGAATGGGTAGTCAGTTTTTTGCACTTAATCGTTGTGAATCATAGAGTTAGTGAAGTTTGAGTTCACCCGCATTCTTAAGGTTGTTATGAAATTAGAGAAGTGCCCGCCATTTAATTACTTGCCCAATTTCATTACAGTTGCGATATGACTACTATCGACGGAATGCTGCCCTGATTTCAATTTTTAGTCCCGCAAAAGAGTCCAACTCAGGAGAGGTTACCATGACAGAAGATCAGGTCTTGTCGGAAGAACAAATTCAGGAATTTCTGAACACCTATCCGGAATGGGAACTTCGCGATGGCTGGTTGAGACGAAAATTTGCAACGCCTGGCTGGCCTCACACGTTAATGCTGGTCAACACGATTGGCTACCTGGCGGAAGCAGGTTGGCATCATCCTGACTTAAACGTGGGCTATGCCGCGGTCACTGTGAAACTTCAAACACACCGGGTCCGCGCGATCACAACCAAAGACACCGCTTTGGCTCAAAAAATCGAAGAGACAGCCACCTGGCAGCCGGAGGAAGACTCAGATCTCGACGGATTTCCGAAACACTGGGTTCACTAATCAGGATGGAGACACAACGTTGAAGAAAGACCATCGATGAAACAGGAACGCATCCTGTTTGTAACAGGCAGGCTGGCTGAATATTCGTTGCGCCAAGTTTTGGACAAACTCGCTCCGCAGGTCGAATTCGAATACGAAATCTGCGTTTTGAACGTTCAAGTCGCCGCTCTGATGCATGTGCCTCTGATCAAACGCCGACTCACCGTCCCCGAAGGCATCGACTGGGTCATGCTGCCCGGTTTATGCAAAGGCGATCTCCAGGTGCTCACGGAGCACTTTGGGCTCCCCTTTAAACGAGGACCCAAAGATCATTTTGACCTTCCCGAATATTTCGGACAGGAAGGCAAGCCACCAAAAGATCTCACCCAATTTGATATTGAGATCCTGGCCGAAATCAATCATGCCCCGTTTTTATCCGATGCAGAAATTCTGCAGCAGGCAGAACATTATCGGCAAAACGGCGCCGACCTGATAGATGTCGGTTGCGTACCCGGCGAAAGCTGGAAGCGGGCAGGGGAGGTCGTGCGAATGCTCGTCGAGGCAGGACACCGCGTTTCGATTGACAGTTTTGACAGGAAAGAAGTCGAGGCGGCAGTCAAGAACGGGGCAGAACTGGTTCTAAGCTGCAATCACTCCAATCTCGACTGGGTCTCCAAACTGGGTGCGGAAGTGGTCGCGATCCCCGACCTTCCCAGCGACTTCGATTCCTTGCATGACATTGTGGACCAGCTGGTTTGCGCAAAGACTCCGTTTCGAATTGACCCGATCCTGGAACCAATTGGCTACGGCTTCACTGCATCTCTGGAACGATATTATCGAGCGCGCAAAGAATTCCCCGACGTCGAAATCATGATGGGCATCGGCAATCTGACCGAATTGACGGAAGTCGACACCGCCGGAATGAACGTCCTGCTGGCGGCACTCTGTCAGGAACTGCAAATCCATAGTGTTCTGGCAACGGAAGTCATTAACTGGGCACAAAGCGCGATCAAAGAATTCGATCACGCGCGACGGCTGGTCAAGTATGCGATCGATAATCAAAGTCTGCCGAAGCACATTGATTACCAGCTGGTCATGCTCAGAGACCCCAAACTCAAAGAACTGGGGGCAGAGGCGTTACTCAATCTGTCTCAACAAATTCGGGACCCGAACTACCGCATCTTCGCTGAGCAGAATCAATTACACGTCATGAACCGGGATGGCTACTGGAAAGGGACCGATCCTTATGAATTATTTGATCAGTTCCAGGCTGCCAACCCCAAAGAGCTGGACGCCTCGCACGCCTTTTATCTGGGCTATGAGATGTGTAAAGCGATGACAGCCTTGACGTTGGGTAAGCAATACCAGCAGGACCAACCTCTCAATTGGGGATTTTTAACTCAGACCGAAATCAGTGCGCAGGAACGCAGACGCCAAGAGGGAGAGGAACCCCAATGCGGACCTCGCTGATGATTCCTTAACCATCCGACTTATGTTATACTCGCTCCGTCCATTGCGATGACTGTTCGTGTGCTCGCAACGCGTTTTTGTGTGAAATCGATCTACCATGTCTGGAAATTTATCTCAGGATCTCTCTCAGCTACCCCAGAAGCAGGGGAAGCAGGCAGCAAGCGCACTCCCGCTTGTGGAAGAGATTCTGCCCTGTCCGGATCTGGAGCAGCTCTTTCTGGAATTCTCCGGTGATGAAGGTCTGTTAGTCTTAGACAGTGCCAGACAGACTTCCACTTTAGGCCGGTTTTCCTATTTAATGTCGACGCCGCTCAAACGCTTTCAAATCCAGCAGGTACAGTTCGCGGTCGATCCCTTTGAAGCGATCCGACAAATTCATGCAACGCACTCAGTCGATTCGATTCCGGGACTACCTCCATTCCAGGGAGGATTTGCCGGCCTGCTGTCTTACGAACTGGGTCGCAGTTGGGAACAGTTCGCCCGGGCCCCCTTTGATGAATTTCAACTGCCTGACTTAGCGGTCGGTTTTTATGACTGGGTGATTGCCTGGGATCACAGCCAGCATCGCGCGTGGCTCATCGTGCAGGGATTTGATCAACGTCTGGAAACACAGAATGCAGACATCGCATCCTCGCGACTGAACCAGATCAAGGCACGCATCGACGCGGCTGAATTCAACAGACAAGATCGCCTGACGGCGCTGTCACAAAGTCGATTTGCTCAAATGGACCAGCTGCCGCTCGATCAACTTTCGCCTGTGTTTCCGCTAGAAGGGAACGAGGAGATACTGAGCAATTTCAGCAAACCTCAGTTTCTGAAGCAGGTGGAACGGATCATCGAATACATCTATGCCGGTGATATCTTTCAGGCCAATTTTTCACAACGTTTATTGACCCCGAGCAAACAGCATCCGGCAGAACTGTATCTGAATTTGCGTGAGAAAAACGCGGCTCCCTTTGCCGGCTATTTTGGCTGGGATGACTGGGCCGTGGTCAGCGCCTCGCCCGAACGATTTCTGAATGTGTCCGGCGATGAAGTCGAAACCCGTCCGATCAAGGGAACGCGTCGCAGAAAGTATGTGCCTGAAGCCGACCTGTTGACACGAGATGAACTGCGCGAAAGCGAAAAAGATCAGGCGGAGAATGTCATGATCGTGGACCTGTTGCGAAATGATCTGTCTCGCGTCTGTCAGGCCGGTTCGATTCGTGTCCCGCATCTATGTGAAGTCGAAACGTACGAAACCGTGCAGCATCTGGTTTCAGAAGTCAGAGGCCAACTCAAGCCGGAAAACACCGTCTGGGACCTGCTGGCAGCCTCGTTTCCCGGCGGTTCGATCACCGGCGCTCCCAAGGTTCGATCGATGGAAATCATCGCGGAACTGGAGCCCACGGTTCGCGGCCCTTATTGCGGCAGCCTGTTTTACGCCGGTTTAAACGGCGAATTTGACAGCAATATCCTGATTCGTACCTTCACGATTAAAAACGGCTGGGTGCAATTTCCCGTCGGGGGAGGCATCATTGCCCAAAGTCAGCCACGGCTGGAATACGAAGAAACGTTGCACAAGGCGGCGGGAATGATTTCTGCACTGCAAACTTGATCGACCGTTCTCAGAAATAACATCATGATCCTGATTATTGATAATTATGACAGCTTCGTGTTCAATCTCGCTCGTTACTTTGAAGAGCTGGGACAACAGACGCGCGTCATCCGCAATGACCAGCTCACATTGGATCAAGCAGAAGATTTAAACCCCGCCGCCTTAGTCCTTTCCCCCGGCCCGTGTACACCCGAGGAAGCAGGACTCAGTCAGGATCTGGTCAGACACTTTGTCAATCGAGTTCCCATTCTGGGCGTCTGCCTGGGACATCAGACCATCGCTGCCAGCTTTGGCGGGAACATTATCAAAGCCCCCAAGCCCATTCATGGTCAGACCTCGTCGATTCACCATCAAAACTCCCGTCTGTTATCTAAACTCCCTAATCCGTTCGAAGCCACACGCTATCACTCGTTGATTATTGACGAAGCCACGCTTTCACCGGATCTGCAAATCACAGCCAGAACAGCAGAGGGAATTCCGATGGCCATCGAGCACAAAACCGCGCCGCTGTTCGGCGTACAGTTTCATCCCGAATCGATCTTAACCGAATGCGGTCTCTCATTAATTGAGAGTTTCCTCTCCTTTGTACCTGCACACTCTTCCTAAAAAAACAAGACGCAGGCTACTGAAAAGCGACGGTCCGGTTAGTAAAACTGGTTCAAGTTTACTTCCTCTGGATCAAACACCTCCGTCATGATGTCCTGTTTTTTTCAAATCCTCACCTCCCATTTCAATTACTGTGTAATACTTCACAATAACCTACCCCCATCCAACCGATAAACAAACAAGAGATCAGAGCATCGATGAATCTGAGATCAGCCTGACTGAGCGCAATCGCGTTCATGTATTCAAAGCGATTTGCGGGGGCACTTGCATGCAATTAACCAGACAGTTTTCAATCAAACAAACTTTATCGATTATGACAATCACGTTCTCTCTGATCGTGATGTCGATCAACCAGTCTCTGGCTGGTGAATGGATGCATGATTTTCGCGCCGCGCAAAAACTGGCGCAGGATAAAGATCTTCCGCTCTTACTCCATTTCCATGCGTCCTGGTGTGGCCCCTGTCAGCAAATGGACCGATCGGTACTAAATACAAAAGCCGTCAAGAATCAGTTTGGTAAACGGGTGATCGCCGTCAAAATTGACAGCGATGAAAACCAGGAGATTGTCAATCGTTTTAACGTTCGTTCTCTCCCCAGCGATGTGCTCCTGACACCCACAGGCACGATTATCTCTCGAACAGACGGAATGCAGCCCCAGCATACTTATTTGAGTTTCTTAGGCCGCGGTGCGTCTCGATACGAAAACGACCGCCGCGTTTATCTGGCACAAAAAAGCAAACAGGAATTGATGCCGCGAAAAAACGAGGAAACAGAAGCGGACGATTCAGTTGAAAATCAATTTGCGACTCAAGAACCAAAGTCATACGTCGCCACCATGCCTTCAAAAATCGGTCTGGAAGGATATAGTCCCGTCTCTTTGACGCGAGACCGTAAATGGAATAAAGGCCAGGAAGAATATAGCTGGCCTTACCAGGGAATTACGTACCTGCTGGCCAGTAAAACGGAACTGGAAATCTTTAAGAATGATCCGGGACGTTATGCCCCGCAACTCTTAGGCTGTGACCCCGTGATTCTCAACAAACAGGACCGTGCGATTCCCGGAAATACCAAATACGGTGCCTACTACGATCAGAACCTGTATTTGTTCATCGACATCGAATCGCGCGAAGAGTTCAAAAAGAACCCGGATCGATTCAGTCGCACCATGCATGTGCTCAAGTTCAAATTGAGCGATGGAGCCGTCTTACGCTGATACGAACCGTTATTTCGTGTTAGCCGGTTTCTTCGCGGGTTCTGTTTTCTTCGTCTCCAGAGGCAACGATCCCGGCGATTTCCCATTTGACGACTTTTGCATCTGCTGCAGTCGGCCTCGATAACGCTCATACAGGCGTGTCTGTTTACTGACGGGCGGTAACAGTTTCCCGCCGACGCAAACGGCTTTAATGTGAGACGTGTGCTGCAGAGGCGATCCATCTGAAATAATCAAATTCGCCAACTTGCCTTCAGTGAGTGAACCAAGTTGTTTTTCGACTCCCAGAATTTCAGCTGCAGAGAGGGTCACTGCTCTTAGCGCTGCAGGCTCTGGTAAACCATAGGCAACCGCCATAGCTGCTTCAAAAGGTGTGTTCCGTGAGTTCCAGGCGCTGTTGGAACGAATACAGAATGCGACTCCCGCATCATAGAGATGCCCCGGGTTAGCATAGGGCGCATCAAAGGGATCGTAATTTTCCTGGGGACGTCGCATCACAGGCCCAACAATCACAGGAATTTTTCGGGCCTTCAATTCTTGCGCCACCTTCCAGGCATCCGTCCCACCGGTAATCACGATCCGTAATTTTTCTTCTTCTGCAAAGAGCAGGGCACCGGCGATTTCCTTGCGCGAGTTTGCTTCAATAAACACAGGTTTCTTCTGATCCAGGTAAGGCATCAATGCTTCAAAACGCGGGTCCGTCACCGGGCTGGTTGTTTTATTTTCTTTTGCCTGCTTCTTCAGTTTTTGATACAGGCGCGCCTGCTGCAGGAAATCTTTCAATTCCTGCTGACGTTCTTTTTTCGTGCTCCAGTTAATTTGCAGTCCTGCTTCCAGTTCCATCACCATCTCAGGCGCGGTCCAGCCGGCAGTCTGCACCAGCGACGTCTGACCAGGAATTAAACCAGATCGTGGAACAACCAGCACACTGGTAATGCCACCGGCTCGTGCGACCGGAAAGAGTTCAGAATCCGGATTGATGGCCACGCCGGTCCGCAAATCGGGTTGCAGATCGCCGCTTTCTGAATAATCGTGTGTTTCACGGACTTTATCAATTTCCGTCAGTCCGAGAGTCGATCCGGTATCAATCATGCCCGGGTAAACGTGCAGTCCTGTTGCGTCAACAACAGGCAGGGTCTTGGGGAGTGCTTTCGCGGGACCAACATACTTGATCTTTTGCCTCTTGACCACAATCGTCCCCGCGGCAATCTCATCACCGTCGACCGGATGCAATGTCGCCCCGGTAATCGCAAACTCTTTCAATTCGCCGGCCGGCAAGGCAAGCGGCTTGACGGGGCGTTGTGCAATCTCAACAGAAGGAACGGCAGAACGAGACTCTGAACCGTCAGACATCGCCGTGGGTTGTTGCTTGCGATCGAAATAAATTTCGCCTTCAATGATCGTCATTTCACAACGGGAATAGGCATTTAAAGGATGCCCGCTGAAAATGGCAAAGTCGGCGTCCTTTCCAATTTCAATCGAGCCAATCTGCTGATCCAATCCTAATTCTCGCGCGGGATTGATCGTAATTGTCCGCAGCGCGTCATTGAACGACATATTTCCATACCGGACTGTTTTAGCCGCTTCGAGATACAAATGACGAATCAATTCCCAGTCGTCACTTTTAATCACCGTATTCACACCGGCTTCATTTAACAGAGCCGCATTATGAGGCACCGCATCGAAGGCCTCGATTTTGTAGGCCCACCAGTCAGAAAACGTACTGCAACTCGCACCATGCGCCAGAATTTCCGGAGCAATCTTGTAGCCTTCCAGCACATGCTGCAGCGACCAGACGCGAATCCCCAGGTGCGAGGCCACTCGCATCAGCATCAGAATTTCATCCGCCCGATAGCAATGCGAGTGAATGAATTTTTCATGATTGACAATATCCGCCAGTGCTTCCAGACGCAGGTCGCGTCGAGGAGGCAGCCGCTTCTGGTCGGGATGTTTTTTTTGTGCCTGTTCATACTCCTGCCACTGACGGCGGTAATCCACGGCTTCCATAAACGCCCGCTGCAACGTGGCTTCGACGCCCATCCTGGTATTCGGGAAGCGTGAGGTACGATACTTCACATTTTCCCCCAGCGCAAACTTCACGCCCTGAGGCGCGTCATGCAGAATGTGCTCGCGGGCTGTGGTACCATGTTTTAATTTGACGACCGCATCCTGACCGCCGATCACGTTTGCAGAACCATGAAACAATCGGGCAGCGGTCACACCGCCGGCCAGCGCCCGGTATTCAGACACATCAGCCGTATTCACGACATCCCTGATCCGCACCTCAGGCACAATCGACTGTGACGATTCATTAATCCCCTCTGTAATCATGATATGGCTGTGCGTATCAATAATGCCGGGCATCACATACAGACCTTTGAGATCTATCTCAGTTGTACCAGCGGGAACTTTTAAATCTTTTCCGATCGCGGCAATCTTTCCCTGTTTTACCAGAATGGAAGCATCCTTCAGCGTTTCTCCGGTCACCGTAATCACGATCCCGTTTTTAAGCAGTAGATTCCCATTCGTTTTTTGAAATCGTCTGACCCGATCGGATTCCAGCTCGGTATTGAATTTGTGAAAATCCTGTTTGGTCTGGGGACTTTGTTTCACATCCGGTTTTTGCGCAACCAGCGCCCCAGTGGCCGGCATCTTCAATCCGTCATCGTCTCCTTCGAGGGAAAGCTGAATCGGATTGGCGGGCGCTGACTTGGGCTGCGCTGCTTTACGAATCGCCGACCAACTCGTTTCCGTACCAAAGGCCGATTTCAATTTCCCCGAAATCTTCTCGGGTTTCATCTCATCTTTTGCAACGGTTCCTTTAAACTGCAGTTCAATCGAATGTTCGCCCGCACCGATGGCCACCGTGAAAGAAAATTGTTCTTTCGCGATTTTTCCCGAGGTGACTTTTCCATCCCCTTTTTCACTGGAAAACGTTCCCCGTAAGGCTTCTTTCTCCTGAGAGAGATGCAGCTGGCCAATCACTTTCCCCTGTGCCGATTGAATTTCGACTCCCCATTCTCCGGCTAAATCTACGCGTGCCTGCGGCTTTGCCTGGGGGGAGTCCGATTTCTTCTCTTTCTCTTTGTCTGATTTCGTTTTGTCCTCAAAATCAAACTTGGCACCGTCCACAAACAGATAACGCACCTTGGACTCACTCTGTTCCCAGGGAGCCGACATCACAACAAGATGCGCCAGTTTCCCTTTTTCAATCGTTCCGAGCCGTTGCTCTATCCCTAACAGCTTGGCCGCATCCGCCGTCAACAGACGCAGTGCTAGATCTGCCGGGACTCCTTCTTTCACCGCAATCCGTAATTGAGAGACCAGATCTGCCGCTTGATTTTTTAAAGACTCGGAAGCAACAGCGACGGGCAAACCACCTTCAGCCAACTTTCTCACACCTTGAATGCGTGCTTTCCAGAGTTTGAGTTTTTCCTGTTGCACGCGCAGCGGGTCCGGTAATTCAGCCGAAAGTTTTTCGGTTTCCTTTTTCTCTTCCACCTTCGGCTTTTCGGGGAAATTCAATTGGAAGATCACGCCGCCCGATTCGGCCTTCAATCGATCCACACACAGATGCGCTTCCTCGCCCCCGAGAATGATAGGCTTGATTTGAAATTCCTGACAAAGATCAAGCGTTCGTAAAATTTCGTCGCGTTTGTCTGCTTTAAACACAGGAATTTTCTTGGCATGCAGAATTTCCAGTAACGCGGCATAGGTCGGATCGGTCGGCGGACGCTTAATAAACGCAGACTGATCCTGATACAAGCCCCAATGTTGCTCGTAGTGCCGTGTGTCCAAAAACGATTGTCTGAGATGCGCCATGGCCCCCATCAGAGTCGTCGGATAGACGTTACCTCGAGGTGCATAGATTCGGAACGAGCCCATTGTGGATTCGATCAATGTCGATTCCCTGACAGGAAATTCGCTGGTCGAGATCAGCGTTCCCTGACCACTGGCAATTTTCCCCTGTGGCAGCAGATGCACTGAAGTAAAGCCAGCCTTCTGGTGATTTAAAAAACTGTTCTTCTTTTCCAGCACTGCCCGATTCGCATGAAACTCCGGGTTGAGATAATTACGATTATCGGGTCGCGTTGCCGCCAGCGCATGCCGACCGAAGTCGACCTTTCTGCCTTTGACTTGGGGTGCCTTCACCTCTTTATTAATCAGAGAGCTCGAAGCGGCATCAATGAAACCGGGATAAATCAGCATCCCCTGGCAATCAATAATTTCTGCGTCGGCGGGAATTTTCAGCTCCGTGCCAACCGCTTCAATCAAACCGTCTCGAATCAAAACCGTCGCATTCTCCAGAACCGTTCCCGGCTGAGTCACAACCCTGGCTCCCGTCAATGCATACGCGTTGACCGAAAAGCCCACATTTCGCTCGGCTTGTGCCCAGGCCTTTTGTGAAAAAGTCGAAATGCTAACCAGAAGTAACAAACCGAAGAGACGGAAATAGTACATGACTGTTCCATTGATATTAAAAAGAGAGCGTCAAATACGAAGAAATTAACCAATCGCGAGGCTTTACTGTAACAGCCCCCACAGTCGTTGAGAATAGGGAATCAGGCAGATACTCAGGGAAACAGAAGGATGCGCCCTTCAGAAAAGCGACTCCCGTGATCAAATTATTTCGCCTGTTTTCCAAACAATCGCTTTTCTCGCGTCTGCTCGTAAGATTTGGTATCCCAGACCGGTCCTTCTTTCTGGACCGCCGTGTATTTTTGAATCAGCTTCTTTTTCAGACCGTTTAAGCGTTCCTGCTCCTGCCAGGCCAGATTATGCTGTTCGCTGATATCATGCTTCAAATCATACAGCTCGAATTTCGTCAGCCGGGCATTTTTAATATACTCCTGCGAAATCGAGTTCACATTATTTCCCAACGGAATAATCCCTTCCGGACCGCTCCAGTGTGCGACAACTTTCCAGTCTCCTTCACGCATGGCAACTCGCGGCGTGCTGTTCGCACGATAATAGTTCCAAAACAGGGGAGTTGTTCGCTGCAAATCCATCCCGGCAAACAGAGGCACGAGACTGGTCCCGTCCAGAGCACGATTTTGAGGAACCGCCACATTCGCCAGTTCACAAAATGTGGGCAGCAGATCTACACTGCAGACTGGTGTCTCATTTTCCTGTCCCGCCGCAATCCGTCCCGGCCAACGAATGATTCCCGGAACTCGAATCCCCCCTTCATAAATATGGAGCTTCATCCCGCGCAGCACTCCCGGCGATCCCCACGAACGCCGCGAACCTTTCCCATAACGATTCAACGTCTCGGGACCGTTGTCAGAAGTGAAGAACACCAATGTATTGTCCGCCATCTTCAAGTCATCCAGCGTTTTCATTAATTTCCCGACAGCAGCATCCATATTGGCGACATTCGCGAAGTACTGGGCTTGATCCTCATACCGACTTTTGTCGAGATACTGTTTCACCAACTCCGGCGGCGAAGCGACGCGCTCATGCGGTTCATGAAAACAGACATGCAGGAAAAACGGTTTTTCCTGATCGCGCCATTCCTTGAGCCAGCGAATGCCTTCATCGGCAACAATCTGGCAGGAGAACCCTTCGATCTCGCCCAGCGGTTTTCCATTACGCACAAAGTTATTGGGATTCTCATGCGTGGGCAGGGCATTGTTCTGTGTACTGAACCAGTGCTGGAAGCCATGATCTCCCGGCTGTGGCTGCTCTTTCGAATTGAACATCCCGTTACAGTGCCATTTCCCGACATGCGCCGTGTCGTATCCCCCTTTCTTCAGCAGTTGCGCCATCGTGACTTCATCCCGTTTCAAATGCATCGGATGCCCTTCCGGAATCCAGTCGTAAACGCCCAGGCGATTGGGAGTTCTCCCGGTCAACAAACCGGCACGGGAAGGAGAACAAACGGGCGCACTCGCGTAACAGTCAGTCAGCCGCATTCCCTCTGACGCCAACTGATCCAGATGCGGCGTCTTGATCTGCGGATGCCCATAGCAGGCCAGATCTCCGTAACCCAGATCGTCACAGAGAATCACCAGAATATTCGGTTTGGCAGTCTGCTTGTTCTCTGCCGATTGCAATTCCAGCAAGGGTGCGAATAGAAACAAAGCCAGCCAGCAAGCGCATTTGATCTTCATTAGAAATCCCGGGAAAGAATGAACTCAGAATCAGTTAATATTGGTATTCAGAGTTCCTATCATGAACGATCAAAAGACTTCTCGCAATTCCTATCCCGCCGATTGTATCATGGAACGATCAAACAAACTCTGATCCCTGATTCTGAAACCACTTTCAGAGGAATTCAAAAAAAGCCGATTGCTGAGCAGTTTTTTGTTCTCGTTATCGCTAATATTGAAGTCTTGATCCGAACAGTCTTTCCCCAATCATAAGTAAATGACCCATGCCAGCATTTCCTTTCCCCCAAATACTCGAGTGCTCCAGAGGAAACCTGATTGTGAAAACGATTTCATCCATTTGCACAATGCTCTGCCTGTCTTTTTTGAGCGTCATCCCACTACAGGCGGATGAGTCTCCCCAGAAGAAGACCGCGTCGGCACAGCGTAAAATTGTTTTGATTGCCGGCCCCAAGAGTCATGGTCCCACAGGCAATGGAATTCATGACTACCCCTGGTCCGTCAAGCTGCTGAAAGTCATGCTGGATAATTCGAACGTGAAAGATCAGGTCCGCGTCGAATATCATCTGGATGGCTGGCCGGAAGATCCCAGCACACTGAATGACGCCGATACCATCATGGTCATTTCGGACGGACGGGACGGAAACAAGTTTGCCGAAGCGCCGCACTTTGGCAATGCAGAACATTTAAAACAGGTCCAACGTCAGATCGATCGTGGCTGCGGCTTTCTTACATTTCACTTTTCCACGTTCGCTCCCGACAAATATGCACAACAGATCCAGGACTGGTCCGGCGGTTATTTCGACTGGGAAGAAAATGGACTGCGGCGCTGGTACTCGGCCATTAAAACGGTCAAAGCCCCCGTGCATCTCATCCATCCGGAACATCCCACTTGTCGCGGTATCAAGGATTTCGAGCTACGCGAAGAGTTTTATTTCAATCTCCGTTTTCAAGACGACGATCCGAAACTGACGCCGCTATTTGAAGTCACGGAATTGAAGGGACGGAAAGAGAACGGCAATGTTGTCGCCTGGGCTAAGGAACGCCAGAATGGAGGCCGTGGGTTCGGCACCACCTGCGGACACTATTACGATAACTGGCAAAATGACGCCTTTCGAAAATTCATCTTGAACGCCATCGCCTGGACCGCAAATGTTGAGGTTCCTGAAATCGGCGTGCAGGCCCGCTATTACACTCACGCGGAAATCACGGCAGCACTCGCCGGCATCAAAGGCACTGCGCCGGCGCTAGTGGACGACCGCCCCATCCGAGTATTAATGTTCGCCGGCAACGAAGCTCATGCCTGGCACAACTGGAAAAAAACAACGCCGGTCATCAAAGAGCTGCTGGAAAAAGATCCGCGTATCAAAGTCGACGTGTCGAATGAAATTGAAGATCTCTCGAAAAAAACACTCAGTGATTATCAGGTCATCGTGCAGAACTATACCAACTGGCACGACGGCACCCCTTTGAGTCAAGCGTCCCGTACCGCCTTTATGAATTATCTCCAGAACGGCGGTGGTCTGGTTCTGATTCACTTCGCCAATGGGGCATTTCATTTTTCACTTCCCAAAGCGGGGGAGTCCGACTGGCCCGAATATCGTAAAATTGTGCGCCGCGTCTGGAACCATCACGGCAAAGGGGACGCCAAAAGTGGCCACGATGCTTTCGGAAATTTTGAAGTCCAGGTCACCGATGACACACATCCATTGACTCACAACCTGAAAACGTTTCCCGTCACCGATGAACTCTATTTTCGTCAGGACGGGACAGAGCCCGTGGAACCTTTGATTTCTGCAAACTCGAAAGTGACCCAAAAAAATGAGCCGCTGGCCTGGACGTATCACTACGGGAAAGGGCGAATCTTTCAGACTTTACTGGGGCACAGCGAAAAAACGTACGACACGTTTGAAGCCTGCGAAATCTTACGCCGCGCCACCGCCTGGGCGGCCCAGCGTCCCATTCACGAATTTGAACGCCCTCAACCCGCGCCCGGCAGCAAAAAACAAACGGCCATTCTTGTCCCCGGAAGATGGGGCCAGGCACTGAATACGAATGCAGGCACTGTCTTGATCGCATCCAAACCGGAATCACAGCCGCTCCCGCTCAGTGCCGACTGCTGGGTCAAGCTGAATCAAAAAAACAGCTTTAATGTGTTTCTGGCATCGGAAGAAAAATCGTCACCCGCGCACTGGGAAATGTATTCTTATGCGCGCAGCGGTTACTTCAGCGTTTATCTGCCAGGGCAGGGGGGCGAATATAAAACCAAAATCGATATTTGCGATCAGAAATGGCATTATGTCGGCATGATCCTGGAACCGAATCGCCTGCGTCTGTTTGTCGATGGAAAACAGGAACTCGATTCCGCACTTCCCTCAAGAAAATCAACCGGCGCCCTTTCGGGAACGATCCGCATTGGAGGCTTAGTCGAGAATCGGATCGGCTCCGACGGGCTGATTGACGACGTGCGTCTTTCCAAGGGTCCGCGCGACTTTACCATCGTGCCGACAGACCCCATGAAAACCGATGGCCAGTCCCTGCAACTCTTTCCCTTTGATGAATTGACAAAAACGAACCAGACACAGAACCAGGTCTCCGGCAAACCGGTTCCCGTTGTGACCAAAACCCCTGTCTCTCAGAAACCCGCCGCCGATACTAAAAAAAAAGATCATTGGGGTAAGGAGTCGGTCGGTTTTTCTCAGCCGGTCAGCGCCACCGACGATAATCGCTGGCAACAAACCGATATCGGCAAGTGGCTCGCCTGCACGGTACCGCTTCCCACCGGGCCGGTAAAAAAAGGGCTCTCGATTCGCGTCGGCGAGCATGAAGAAGGCACAATCTGCTACGACACACAGCACTGCAAAGTACGCGGCTTCTGGACGGACGGCTTCCTGAAACCCTCCCCCGAACGCTTCGGTCTGATCAAAGCGCCTTCTCCCATCGGAAACATGCTTTTTTCAACACAGGAAGGCCCCGGCTGGGATCAAAGACAGCCCTGCCAGTTCCTCGGATCGCACGTGCAGCAAAATCGCGTCACTCTGGAATATCGCATCGGTGAGACGACCGTGTATGAATTTCCCTGGTTCCTCAAATCTAAGGACCATGCTTATTTCACGCGTACGTTTGAAATCGGCCCGGGTGATCAGGCGCTGAAATTGCATATTGCCGATGCGAAGCAGGTGCAACCATTGACTGACCATCCCCATGTGTTTACTGCAACCGATAAAAACAAGTCTTTTTTCATCGGCACCACCGGCTGGGATGCGATTCGCACGACCATCGACCACAGCAATAAAAAAAAGCCAACAGCGGCCTTTGTCATCCCCCCTCGAAACGTCACCCGTGTATTTACGATTTATTATCAAACCGGTCCTGCAAAAGATACAAAGCCGGTCGCTCCCGATCAGCCTGCGTTTACCAAATCTCTACAACCGCTGCTGATTCCCGGCCCGCCGCATTGGAAAGAAACGCTCACCACAAAAGGGACACTGGGAAAAGATTCCTCGGCGTATGTCGTTGATACCATCACCATTCCCCACCAAAACCCGTTTAAAGCTCTGTTTTTTATCAGTGGGCATGACTTTCTCGAAAACGGCGATCTGGCTGTCTCCACAGTGCACGGCGATGTCTGGCTGGTCTCCGGAGTCGACGATGACCTGCAGCAACTGAAATGGAAACGGTTTGCCACAGGACTGTTTCAACCATTGGGACTCAAAGTGGTTGACAATCAGATCTATGTCCTGGGGCGAGACCAGATCACGATTCTACACGATCAAAACCAGGATGGAGAAGCCGATTTCTATGAATGCTTCAACAACATGATCCCGACTTCGGTCGGCGGACATGATTACGTGACGTGCCTCGAAACCGATTCCTTTGGCAATTTCTATCTCATGCACGCCCAAAAAGGGGTCGTGCAGATTACTCGCGATGGGAAAAAACTCAACACCATTGCCTCTGGTTTCCGTAACCCAAACGGCATGGGCATGGGCCCGGGAAATATTATCACAGCCTCCCCTCAAGAGGGAACCTGGACTCCCGCTTCTAACATTGCGGAAGTCAAACCGGGCGGATATTACGGCTATGGCGGACCCAAAATCACTACAAACCGTCCGCTGGGCTACGATCCCCCGCTGTGTTGGATTCCTCGACTGCAGGACAATTCCAGCGGCGGACAGGTCTGGGCGACCAGCGAAAACTGGGGGCCGCTCAAAGGGCAGCTCTTACACCTTTCTTACGGCCAGAGCAAGATTCTACTCACACTGCGCGAAGTCCTTCACGGCCAATCACAGGGCGGCACACTCACACTGCCGCTGGAATTTGAATCAGGAATCATGCGGGGACGATTCAGTCCCGCAGATGGTCAGCTTTATGTCAGCGGCCTGAAAGGCTGGGTCACCAACGCGGTCCAGGATGGCTGCCTGCAGCGCGTCCGTTATACGGGTAAACCGATTGACTTACCCATTGCCGTCAAAACCATGCAGAACGGAATCGCGCTTACATTCACCAACCCACTGGAACGAACCGCGGCAGAAAATCCCGATCACTACGCGATTGAACAATGGAATTATCTCTGGTCTGAAAAATACGGTTCGCCAGAATTCAAAGTTTCGTCCCCCCAGACCGAGGGACGCGACGAAGTAGAAGTTCTGTCTGCCACGTTGTTGCCAGATCAGCGGACCGTATTCCTGGAACTTGCCAGTGTCAAACCGGTCATGCAGATGGGCATCACATACCATCTGACTTCCCAGACAGGCATGGAGGTCAAACAGACCTATTACCACACAATCAACTCGGTCTCATCGCAAAAGATGGACTCCGATAGCTTAGCCCGCCATCAGACCAAAGAGTTACTCACAACCGCGCAACAGCAGCATTTGAAGCCGGGTGTCCTCTGGACATTCAGCCAAAACAATCCGTCGAATCCTCCCACCACCGACGCCCGAGCCGGCAGAATGATCGCCCTGTCCGTATCTGATTCTGAGGCACCAACTCCGTTTTTAAAGCCGGGCCCCTTTTCCGCAACCGCAGAAAGCTATCTTCGCGTACCCCTGACAGGACGTTACCAGTTCAGCCTGGAAGGATTCGGAACCGCCCGTGTAAAAATCAATCAGCAACCGATTTTGAATATTGACAGTGATGATTTCTCGAAACAAGCTCCGATGGCCGTCACTTTAAACAAGGGCTTCAATCAGATCCAATTAGCCTACCAGAGCAAAGCAGACGGAAATGCGAAACTGCGTTTGCTCTGGAGCGGTGATAACTTTGCCGCCGAACCCGTTCTTCCCAGCGTCTTAAGTCATATGAGCAATCATTCACAGCTTGTCAGTATGCAGCAACTCCGCCAGGGACGGGAATTAATCGCGCACAATAAGTGTCTTGCCTGTCACTCACTACCCAATGAAATCGCCCCATTTATCGTTTCTGACTCTCAGGGAACAATGCACCGCTTCCCGACAACTGCGATGCCGGATTTGAATCAATCCGCTCCGGACCTCGTGAATATTGGCAACCGGGTCAGCAAGCGCTGGCTGTTTCACTGGTTATTGAATCCACACAGTTTGCGCGAACACTCAAACATGCCGGCTCTGCTCGGCGACCCCAATTCCAAACTGGCTAAACAACAGGCGGCTGATCTGACCGCCTGGTTCGTTTCGCAAGCACGAAAACCAGCGTTCTCAGATTCAGTCAATCCTGAGAGCTCGCTTGCATCAGACATCGACTCCCTGATTGAATCCGGGGCACAAAAGTATGAACTGCTGGGATGCATTAACTGTCATCATCAGTTTGTTTCTCCCGAAGAGGACGAATACCAGCGGCACTCTTTAGCACGCGTCAAGCGCAAATTTAGCCCTTCACAGTTAACCCGGTTTCTACGGTCACCACACCAGCACAATCAGTGGAGTCGGATGCCCGACTTCAAATTAACGCAGCAGGAAGCCCTTGCGCTGTCTCTTTATCTCATCGACAGTTCTAAGGGCAAGATCCAAAACGCCATGTTGCTGCCAGCCGGATCAGCCAGACGGGGACACCAGCTCTATTACGAAACGCTGGGTTGTGTTAACTGTCACGGTACACTGTCAGACACATCACCAGCGACAGTTTCCCCCAGGCGTATTCCTCTTTTAGTAAGCTCACTTTCAAAGGGCTGCCTGTCAGAGCAGCGGAATCCCAACTCTCAAAGCCCTTATTATCCGTTTTCCCATCAACAGCGAACGGCGCTCCAGGCCATTCTGAAAACACATTCTCATTCCCTGACGCGTCACAGCCCTGCGGAGGTTTCTGAACGCTGGATGCGTCAATTAAATTGTGCCGCCTGTCATAGTCGAGATGCCGCAAAAAGCCCGCGCGGGATAATCATGGTCGAAGAAGGGGATTCCGGATTGCTCCCCGATGCGCTCCCCAGTTTGACCTGGGCGGGCGAAAAATTGAAATCGAACTGGTCAAAATCATTTATCGCAGGAGAGGTCTCCTGGAGGCCGCGTCCCTGGCTCAAATCGAGAATGCCGCACTTCCCGGCGCATGCCTCTTTCCTGGCATCAGGAATGGCCGCCGAACATGGAATCGCGGCAACCCCTGTTCGAAAAGTTTCTGAAGAAAAAGACGCTGTTTCGCCACAGATGATTACACTGGGAAATCAGCTCACCAGAAAAAATGCACTCGATTGCCGTCAATGCCACGGCGTCGGCGACGAACTTCCCTTAGGCGATGACAAAACTAAAATTGCCCTGGGAATCAATTTCGTGCATATCAAAGAACGACTGCGCGACGATTACTATCACCGGTTCGTGCTTGATCCGCCAAGATTTGATATCTCAACCAAAATGCCCAAGCTGGCTACCGATGGGAAAACCACAAAAATCTCTGCCATTCTGGAAGGAGATGCCCATCAGCAGTTCCATGCGATCTGGAAGTTTATTCAAAGCCTGAATGAACAACCACGCACCTTCAGTCGAAATTGAAATAACGGAGTTTTCAATTCCTGAAAAATGCCAGGTGTCTTCCAGAAATAAGTTGCTATGATTTCTGATAAATCACGGTCTATTTAGTTTTCCCGGAATTTGTTTATCATGCCGCGCTATATTCGGACAACTCACGGATCACGAAATTCCTCCTTCAAAATGCGTCTGGTCATCGCGGCTGGAATTGCGCTGTTTTCGTTCATTTCCTATCTGATGAAAGCCGACGTCAATGAAATCACGGGCGAGACTCAGCAGGTCGCTCTGACTGAACAGCAGGAAATCGCCTTAGGGCTAAAGGCAATGCCTACGATTCTCAAACGGCATCATGGAGAACATCCGGACCAGCAAGCCCAGGCATACGTTGATCGTGTTGGGAACCGTTTGCTAGAAAGTTTAAATAACGCTTTAAGAAAACAAGGCCGACAGAACCCTTATCGTTTTGATTTTCATCTGCTCAATGACGATCAGGTCGTCAACGCGTTTGCCTTACCGGGGGGGCAGATTTTCATCACCGCTGCACTCTATGATCAACTTGAAACAGAAGGGCAACTGGCGGGAGTACTGGGGCATGAAATCGGCCATGTCCTTTCCCGGCACGGGGCACAACAAATAGCAAAGCGACAGTTAACCCAGGGGTTAGTCGGGGCGGCTGGTGTCGCGGGCGGAGATGTCAGCAGTGCGAAAATGGCGCAAATAATCGGTTCGATGGTGAATATGAAATATGGCAGAAACGATGAACTGGAATCCGATCGTTGGGGAGTCGAAATCATGGTCCTGGCTGGCTACGACCCTTATGCCATGATCGGAGTGATGAAGATCCTCAAACGATCTGCAGGAGCAGGTAGACAGCCGGAACTATTCAGCACTCATCCCGATCCCGGAAACCGGATCGAGCGTATCAAAGAGATGATTCAACGGTCCTATCCTCCCAACACTCTGTCTAATCTGGAACCATAGATTTCAGGGAGTTTTCATCCCATTAAATAAAGCCCATAAATGAAAAACAGCCCCATTTTTATGATTCTCGCCATTTCGATTCAGAAAGAATCGTCCCCCTGAACAAAACATCCGATAGTTTTATGATAGTCAATTGACTTTGTTCAGAGATAAGCTATTATGTGAGTAGAACGTGCTCGTAATACGATTAGTATTGACGCTCTGAGATGGTTTTGATAAACACTAGAAACTAAACAATCTCTAGCAAGCCGTTTTTCAATTGAGGATCTCTCCCGCTTTTTGAGATCGTTTTTCCTGAGACCAGTCATTGAATTTCACTGGGTCACCAAAGTTGGCTTTAAAGTAAGTTGAGTCGTTTCCAGCGGGATGTTAGTTCCTCAACCGCGTTACTCCTGAATTCCGTCAGGGGTCGCTTATTGCTTGAAAGTTTTTCTCTTTCATGCGTGCACTGAAGGGTATTCCAATATCTGAACCAGTTGCGAATAACCAAGCCGGCTCCTGGTTTTTAACTTCGTTTATCAGCAGACTTCTTGCTTGAAAATTTTTATTTTAATGAAAATAACGTGAGTTTGTTTTTGGGCTTAGCTTCTTTTTTATCTCAAACCAATGTTCGGAATTGGATTCAAAAAATTAAGCCTTTGTACTCACGAAAACATTTAAAAGTTCCTTATTAGCAACCATTTATCGGTTGACGGAACTCACTCGAAACGATTGAATTTCTAGTATCAGTTTTTGACCACACAATTTTTGCCTGAAAGGATCTCGGCAAGGCGATCACTCAACAAGAGGCATTCGTCAACAAGCTTTTTGATTTGCATTGTTCTCGATGCCAGGACTCACTCTCTTTAATTTTTCAAAAGCGATAGTCCTATTCCCTGGAATAAGCAGGCCACGAAGGTCGAGTCCAAGATCGGGCGCATTATTCCACTGTGTAAATCTTTCTTCATGAGATTAAGGCTGCCTGCGTGTATTCGCAGGCGTTTGCCAGATTTCCGCTGAATTAAGAATCGGCACGTTCAGATGTATGCCAGCAGCATTCAAGCATCATTGCAGGCTCCGTGTTGACAATGATCCCTGCTTGAATCATTTGGTCGGTCACTTCGTGACTCGTTCATGCCGTAGTTATTTCTCAAATTTTTTCGTTACTATTTTAAATCATCTGGTGCTTCTGTATGGCTGCAAAAAGTTCTGAAACTTCTGACAAACCCAAACCCACACGTCGAAGAACAACCAAACCTCGAAAAAAAGTGGCCCCCCCAACAGAAGATACTTTTGAAAAAAGCGAATCAGATGCGCTGCAAGACGAATACCACCGTAAAGCAGAAGAAAATCTCGAACTATTCGAAAACTCTCATTCATCTCAGAGTGAAGCAGAACCTGAAAGAGAACCTGTAAGTATGTCAGATAATCCTGCTGAATCCGTAGGCGAAAATAACTCAGAACAAACTGATGGCGACCGATCTGAAAAAACAGGTGGCAATCGACGCAGAAGACGTCGCAGAAGAAAATCTGACGGCTCTAATAATGCACAAGGACAAAACCAGGGACGCCAGGGTGGCGGCGGAAATCGAGGCCGCTCAAATAACAGAGGTGGAGGCGGCCGTTCTCGTTCTGGTTCTGGTGGACGCACACAAGCCCGACGGCCGCGTTCGGCTTCAACCGCAGCCAATGAAAATATCTCCGGAACCATTGAAGGCGTCTTGGAACTTCACCCCAAAGCATACGGCTTTATTCGAGATCCCAAATCCAATTACAAAGCACAGGACTCAGACGCGTTTGTTTCCAGCTCCCTGATCGAAAAACACAATCTCCGCGAAGGTATTTTAATTCGAGGAGAAGTCGGCCCCGGAACCAGAGGACAGGGACCACGACTCAAGAGCATTGAAACCATTGATGGTCGTACCGTCGAAGAATACATGGAAATTAAATCCTTCGACGAACTGACTCCCATCAATCCCTTCGAACAGATCAAACTCGAAACAGGTCCCATGCCCATCACAATGCGCATCATGGATCTGCTCACTCCGATCGGGAAAGGGCAAAGAGCACTTGTTGTCGCGCCTCCTCGAACCGGAAAAACCATGCTCTTACAGGATATTGCGGAAGCAGTCAGTAAGAACCATCCCGAAGTTCGCCTGATGGTGTTGTTGATCGATGAACGCCCCGAAGAAGTCACGGAAATGGAACGCTCAATCAAAGGCGAAGTCATCTCCTCATCAATGGACCGGGACGTCGAAAGTCATGTTCGCACCAGCCAGCTCATTTTTGAACGTGGCAAACGTCTGGCCGAAGCGGGAGAAGATGCCTTCATCCTCTTGGACAGTATCACGCGAACCGCACGTGCCTTCAATAAATGGGTTGGCAACACCGGACGCACCATGAGTGGCGGTCTGGATGTCAAAGCGATGGATATTCCCAAAAAGATGTTTGGAACCGCGCGTCGCTTTGATGAAGGGGGCTCCCTGACCGTACTGGGAACAGCACTGATTGACACTGGCAGCCGCATGGACGAAGTCATTTTCCAGGAATTCAAAGGGACCGGTAATATGGAAATGGTTCTCAGTCGGGAACTATCCGACCGACGCATCTTTCCTGCGATTGATATCACGCTTTCCGGAACCCGTCGTGAAGAAAAGATTCTGGATCCCGAAGTTCTCGAAGGTGTCACTATGCTCCGCAGAAGTCTGATTTCGCTCAGCCCTGTTGAAGCAATGGAACAACTCAGCAGTACACTCAAGAAATTTCCAACGAACAAAGAATTTCTGGAAAAAATCCGGGCGATTCTTTAGTCCCATGTAAGCTGCTTCACATAACTGGTTCGAAAAGAAGATAGACTTTAGGTTGCCAATGACTCTCGCTTTAAAATAGCGCATTCAAACTGTTGCTCCCTTCGAGAAAAGGATTTCTTAAGTGACCAGCGCTGACCCAGAGACAGAACTGCCTGAGCAAACGGAATCACAAAACGCGGAACACACTTCTGCCAAAGCAAGCCACGTCTCGCGAACAGGTACCTGGATCCGATTGGCGGTTTTCGTACTCCTGGCGGGTATCATCAGTCTGGCTTATTATAATTTCCGAGATGTGCTGACTCTCAAATACCTAGCAACTCAGGAAACAAACTGGAGAGATTTCGCAAGTCAACATCCGGTGGCCATCTACCTGATTGCCTTCCTGATCTACACCAGCATCACGGGGCTGTCGCTCCCGGGCGCCGTACCGCTGACTTTAACCTATGGCTGGTTTTTTGGTTTCTGGAAAGCCTTGCTGCTCGTCAGTTTTTCTTCGACGGCAGGTGCCACTCTCGCTTTTTTAACCAGTCGGTATCTGTTTCGATCGGCGATTCAATCCCGCTATGGAGAACGCTTCGCGGTCATCAATCAGCAGTTTGAAAAAGAGGGCGCGTTTTATCTGTTCATCTTGCGACTTGTGCCCGCATTTCCTTTTTTTCTGATCAACGTCTTAATGGGACTGACCACCATCCGGGCCTGGACCTTCTGGTGGGTCAGCCAGATCGGCATGCTTGCCGGAACCGCTGTTTTTGTCTATGCCGGCACGAGTGTCCCGACATTACAAGAGTTATCAGAGCAGGGCGCCAAAGGGATATTAACCCCGCAATTGATCATCGCCTTTATTCTCCTGGGCACTTTTCCGCTGCTGATAAAAAAAATCGTCAATCGTATTCAAAGCCGTTCCTGATCGACCATCGACTCCCATCGTGAGAAACTGTTATGTCCAATTCCATCCAGGTTGCTCCATCAGATGAATTTAACCAGCGGTTAGTCGAACACGTCCACCCGCCCGACTGGGTCAATCCCCAACCGGCAGGACGCTACAATCTGGTTGTGATCGGTGCGGGGACAGCGGGCCTTGTGACGGCAGCCGGTGCTGCAGGACTGGGCGCCAAAGTTGCATTAATTGAACGACACCTGATGGGGGGAGACTGCCTGAATACAGGTTGTGTCCCTTCCAAAGCCCTCATTCGCTCGGCCAAGGCAGCGCACGCGGTTGTGAAAGCAAAGCAGTTCGGCATCGAAGTCAATCCAGCAGACGTCTCAACTCATTTCGATCAAGCCATGGAACGCATGCGCAAACTTCGTTCTGAAATCAGCGTGCATGACTCCGCACAACGGTTCAAAGATCTGGGTGTGGATGTATTTATTGGCGACGGAAAATTTCTCAACGAAAATACCATCGAAGTCAACGATCAAAAACTCCATTTCAAAAGAGCCGTCATCACGACAGGTGCCCGCGCTGCAGTCCCCAACATTGAAGGAATTAAAGAAGCAGGCTATCTCACCAATGAAACGGTTTTCTCACTGACAGAGCGTCCCAGACGTCTGGCTGTGATCGGCGCCGGACCCATCGGTTGTGAACTCGCCCAGACTTTCGCTCGCTTAGGTACGGAAGTGACCTTGCTGCAATCGCACGCCCAGATCTTACCGCGTGAGGACCGTGATGCAGCGACGATTATTCACCGACAACTGGAAGCTGATGGGGTGAAACTGATTCTGAACGCCAAAACCACCCGCGTCAGCAGAACGGATCAAACCAGGCAACTCAGCATTCAATCGGGAAACGAACACATTCAACTGGATGTTGATGAAATTCTCGTCGCTGCCGGGCGCGCCCCCAATGTCGAGGGACTGAATCTGGAAAACGCCGGCGTGTCCTACGATGAACGGCACGGAGTTTCCGTTAACGATTACCTGCAGACATCCAACCCGGCGATCTATAGTGCGGGAGATATCTGCTCTCGTTTTCAGTTCACACACAGTGCCGATTTCCAGGCACGCATTGTAATCGGAAATGCACTCTTCAAAGGCTGGAGTAAAACCAGTCAGCTCTTAATTCCCTGGTGTACTTACACCGATCCGGAAATTGCCCACGTCGGTCTGTATGAGCATGAAGCACACGAACAGAACATCGCCATTCAAACTTTCATCCAGGAATTCAGCGGCGTGGACCGGGCGATTCTGGATGGCGAAACCGACGGCTTTGTCAAAATCCATACGAAGCAGGGCACAGATCGAATTTTAGGTGCCACCATCGTGGCTGCTCACGCGGGCGATCTCATCTCTGAAATTTCTGTGGCGATGAAGTCCGGGATGGGGCTCAAAAAACTGGCCAGTGTCATTCATCCCTATCCCACACAGGCGGACGCCATCCGGAAAATTGGCGATCAGTTCAACCGCACGCGTCTCAGTCCGTTCATCAAACGTCTGTTCTCAAAGTGGCTCGAGTGGACTCGCTAACAGCCGTCGACGTTTCTGAAATTTGCCAGATCACATTCTTCAAACCGAATTCGCCTGGTCGCTTGTATTTCTGCCGACCACGGTTTCTGATAAACTACTGGCAGTTCTTTTGATGTAAAACCGTCACATAAATTCAGAATTGCAGAACTCAAATGACATCAGGCTTGAACAACTACTTTGGCGACCTGCACAATCACAATCAGGTGGGCTATGCGCAGGGATCTCTGGACCGCTCCTTCGAGATCGCCCGCAATCACCTCGACTTTTATGCCTTCACGCCTCACTCCTATTGGCCTGATGTGGAAGACTACGACGGAAAAATCACGCATAAATGGAAAAACGGATTCCATATCGCACGGTCTCGCTGGCCGGAAGTCGTCGAACTGGCCAAACAGTTTGAGCAACCGGGAGAGTTCGTCACCATTCTGGGATACGAACGCCATGGCACACAGGAAGGGGACTACCACATTCTCTTCCCGGACTTGAAGGGAGACTATGAACTCATCGAAGATCTGTCTGAACTTCAGGCATTCGCCCGACAACGAGGCTGCCTGCTGATTCCCCATCATCCCGCCAATCGCCTCGGGCACCGTGGTTTTGATGCCAGCAAAATGGATCCCGCTGTTTCCCCCGTTCTGGAAATACACTCGGAATGGGGTTGCGCCGAACATGATCGTGCACCGTTTCCCTACAAACGCCACACGGAAGGGGGACGTTGGACCAAACATACGCTGCAATCGTACTTAAACCAGGGCTACCGACTCGGAGTCGTCGCCAGTACCGACGATCACCTGGGACATCCCGGCGGCTACCGCGAAGGACTCGCCGCCATCAAAGCTGCCGAGCTGACCCGCGAAGCCCTGTTTGATGCGATCCGCAACCGGCGGACCTACGCCGTGACCGGAGATCGGATTGAACTCGACTTTTTCCTGAACGACCAGATGATGGGACAGGAATTAGAGTTCACTTCAGAGCGTCGGCTCAAAGTCCATGTCCGGGGCTGGGATGAAATTGATCGCGTCGAAGTCCTGAAGAATGGACGTGTGATTCACCGGGATTTCCCCGTCGATCGAGAACCGGATCAGAGTGCCTGGGACAAACCGGTTGTCCTGCGATTCGAATACGGCTGGGGTCCCTGGCCGGCTTTAGGCTGGGGTGGAACAGCTGACTGGAATTTTACCGTCGATATCGCAGGGGGACAGCTCCAGCAAATGCACCCCTGTTTTACCACAGGTCCGCTCGACGAGTTTCGCCGCGATCGCATTCTGGAGCAAACGCCGAACCAGCTCAAGGTTCAATCCTTCACCGCCCTCAAACAGCAGGTGGATGACTGGTCCCAGAAAGCAATCGTGATGCGGATTCAGGGAGACGCCAATACAAAGGTCTCGATTTCCTGCAATCAGCCCAGCGAATGTCAGCTTACCCAGACATTTGCTGAGCTTGCCACCAGTAATGAAATGCTGTTTACCCGACCGTTTCCCTGGGAATCGGCTATGTTGCATCGACTCGTGTTCCAGGACAACTGGGAAACCGAATTTGAATTTGAAGATCACAGCGACGGAAACAAGGACGACTGGTACTATGTCCGTGTGATTCAAGCCAACGGGGAAATGGCCTGGTCCAGCCCTATCTGGGTCAATAAAAAGTGATTCGAGCCCTTTGCAACCCATAATCCTTCGCCTGTCTCGCCAGAGTCTCATTTTAAACGATCCGAATTGAACGAAGCAGCGATCAGAGAATTGATTCCTGGACCGGAT
The DNA here is from genome assembly GCF_007744675.1 of Gimesia alba. Taxonomy (NCBI): domain Bacteria; kingdom Pseudomonadati; phylum Planctomycetota; class Planctomycetia; order Planctomycetales; family Planctomycetaceae; genus Gimesia; species Gimesia alba. Next base: position 3,017,239 of record NZ_CP036269.1, on the reverse strand, counting down.
TTGCTTTAAAATACAGCTTAAAGTCTAAACTATTTTTCTTTCAGTCTCATTGAAAGCATCCCACAACAATGGTTGATTCCACCAACCAGACGATCACTCAAGAAGCCCCCCCGTTAGATGAACTGAAATCGGGGAGCCCGCCTTTTACATCATTGGTGCAACAGTTAACACAAGTTGTTGGCCAAGCCAACATCCTGTATAACGCCGACGAATTACTGGTCTACGAATGCGATGGTTACATCGTTGATAAATCCGCTCCCGATATCGTGATTTTCCCGACATCGACCGAGCAGGTCTCGAAAATCGTCAAGCTCTGCAATCAGTTCAATGTTCCGTTTCTGGCCCGTGGTGCAGGTACCAGTCTTTCCGGCGGTTGCCTTCCCATTGGCGGCGGGGTCATGATTGTTCTGACCAAGATGAAACAGATTTTGGAAATCAACCTGCGAGACCGCTATGCCATCGTGGAACCAGGCATGGTAAATCTGCATCTGACGAATGCCCTCAAAGGGACCGGATATCACTATGCTCCCGATCCTTCCAGCCAGGGCTCCTGTACCATTGGGGGAAATATTGCGACGAATTCGGGTGGCCCCCATACCCTGAAATATGGAGTGACAACCAACCATGTCCTCGGACTGGAAGCAGTCTTGCCCGATGGTTCGATCATCGAACTGGGTGGCCCCACGGCAGAAACGCCCGGTTATGATCTGCATGGTCTGTACGTCGGCAACGAAGGCACATTCGGAATTTGTACCAAAGCCATCGTCAGGATCACCCGCGATCCGGAATCGCACCGCACCATGCTGGCGGTATTTCAAACGATCGCCGATGCCACTCGCGCCATCTCTGCCATCATCGCTGCAGGTATCATTCCGTCTGCACTGGAAATGATGGATCATGGAATTATCCAGGCCGTCGAAGAAGCATTTCACTTCGGCTTCCCCCTGGATGCTGGTGCCGTCTTGCTGATTGAAGTCGATGGACTGGAAATCGCCCTCGACGAAGAGGTCCGTCAGATCCTGGAGATCTGTGAAAGCTGTAATGTCCGGGAAATTCAAAGAGCCGATACCCCGGAAGAACGACAACTCATCTGGAAAAGCCGCAAACAGGCGTTTGGCGCCATCGGCCGACTCAGCCCGAGCTATTGCACTCAGGACGGCGTAGTCCCGCGAACGCGTCTCCCGGAAATCCTCGAATTCATCGAAGCCACCAGTAAAAAGTACAACATGCGGATCGTGAATGTATTCCATGCCGGCGATGGCAACGTGCATCCGATCCTGTTGTTCGATGAGCGCGATCAGGAACAAATCCAGAAAGTTCTGGAAGCCAGTGAAGAGATCCTCGAAAAGTGCCTGGAGTTGGGAGGCAGTGTAACAGGGGAACATGGAATTGGTGTAGAAAAAATCAACTTTATGAGTCGGATCTTCAATGAAACGGATCTGGACACAATGGAAACGGTGCGCGATATTTTTAATCCCCGTCAAATCTGCAGCCGGGACAAAGTTCTGCCTCAGCATCAATCTGATGAGAAAGCAGGGGTGGTCCAGTCGCATCCCGCACGTCGTGCACCACATTGATGTTTGAAAATCTCCGTCTCGTTCATCCGCTTCCCAATCGTTTTTTATTAAGGCCACTGAAAGAAGACCTATGTCGCCTACGCATTCCGGTTCTCAGGAAGAATTCGTTCCCGCATCGCAGACTGAGCTGAGCCGCTTCATGACTGACAATACGGCGGCAGCTCAAAAGCAGATTTTCCCTGTGGGCGGTCGAACGTCTTTGTCGGTCTGTTGCCCTGCGAGTCAATCCGGCACCCTGATTTGTACGTCCCAGTTGAATCGGGTGATCGACTATCCCGTCCGCGATATGACGATCACCGTCGAAGCGGGCATGCGGCTCGATCAACTCAATGAAATCGTGTCTGCGGAAGGACAGCGTCTGCCGATCGATGTGCCCCAGTCGAACCGTGCCACCGTGGGAGGTGTGATCGCCACCAATACCTGTGGCCCCAGACGGTTTTCCTATGGCACCATTCGCGACTACGTCATTGGAATTTCCGCCATTGATGGCAAGGGAAACCTGTTCAAATCCGGGGGACGCGTGGTCAAAAATGTCGCCGGTTATGATCTGAGCAAAATGCTGGTCGGCTCGCTGGGAACCCTGGCCGTCATCAGTCAGGTCTCACTGAATCTGCGTCCCAAACCGGAAACGATGAGCATGGTCTGGTTCGCGTTTGACTCCTTTCAAAATGCAGATCGTGCCCTGGAAGCAATTGTCACCTCCGGGACCCGGCCAACCGCCGTTGAATACTGTAACAGCAAAGCGGCGCGGCAAATCGCGGCGGAATCGCGTTCGGAACTTCCCTCAGAACATCAGGTTGTCTGCGTCTGTTTCGAAGGTCCCGCCAATGTCGTTAACTGGCAAGCAGACCAAATCCGGGAAGAATGGAAAACATTCTCACCTCTGAGTTCCCAAATCGTGGGAGCAGAAAAAGCCACTAAACTGTATAACGCATTCACAGAATACCAGACATCCTCAGATGATCCTGTCACACTGAAAGCCGTTTTGCTCCCGTCGCAAATGATGAAATTTGTGGAAGCGGCATCACAACTGAATATTGCCGTTCAGGCACATGCCGCAGATGGAATTGTCTTCGGTCACTTACCCGATTCCGCGAGTTCTCTGGAAGATGTCCAACAAATACTGCAGCAATTACAGAAAGCGATTTCTCCCCAGACCGGACATTTAACCATTTATCAATGTGAATCAGAGTGGGCTGAGTCACTCCCGCTGTTTTGTTCTGCTCCATCCGGGTGGGCTTTAATGCAACAACTTAAAAATGCATTAGATCCCGACCAACTTTTGAATGCACAACGATTTTCAGAACTGGTAGAAGCATAACCCGATAGCATTGTCATCGTCATTTAATCGAACGCATCATCTCATACGAGTGAATATATGAAACCCGGTAGTTCCCCCTCCAATTCGTCTGTCTTCTCCAAAGATCCAGAACAGGTCCCCGGTTCGCAGATCCCCTATGAGAACTTTCTGGACTGCATCCACTGCGGTCTCTGTACCGCCGCCTGTCCGACGTATCTGGAAACGGGTAACGAAAATGACAGCCCCCGTGGACGCATCTATCTGATGCGGGCCATCGTGGATCAGCGTATCGAGCTCTCCGACGCCGTCCGGGGGCACCTTGATCTCTGTCTGGACTGTCGCAGTTGCGAGTCGGCCTGCCCATCGGGTGTCGATTACGGGCGTTTAATCGAGCCCTTTCGTGTCGATGTCCACAAAATGGAATCCGCAGACGGAGCTGGGCCCCAGAACGACTGGTTCCACCGCTGGATCCTCTATCGCCTCTTTCCCTATCCAAACCGCATTCGCTGGACGCTCTTGCCGGCACGTCTCATGCAGTTTTTAAAGCTCGACAAAGTGATCAATGCCTTAGGGCTGCCTTACCTGCTGCCTGCCAAATTAAGACGCATGAATGATTTGCTGCCGCGCCTTCAGCCTGCGGAACCGGCGTTGCCCGAAATCCTACCCGCCAAAGGAACGCAACGGGCCCGCGTCGCACTCTTCACCGGCTGTGTTTCTGAAGCCATGTACAGCCATGTGAATCATGCGACGGCCCGTGTGTTACAAGCCAACGGCTGTGAAGTAATTGTCCCGCGCACTCAAGGCTGTTGTGGCGCCATTCATTATCACAGCGGCGCTGATGAGCAGGCCATCGCGTTCGCGCTACAGAATCTGACAGCCTTTGACCTGGATAACATCGATGCGATTATTGTCAATGTCGCGGGCTGTGGTGCCATGCTCAAAGATTACGGCCACATCGCAGAAGAAACCCAAGGGGTCCCGGCAGAACAGGTCGAAAAGCTGAAACAACTGGCGACGAAATTTCGCGATGTCTCTGAATTCCTGTTTGAACTGGGCCCGATTGCGCCGGAAGGCGAAATTCCGATCCGGGCGACCTACCACGATGCCTGTCATCTGGTGCATGCACAAAGAATCCAGAACCAGCCCCGCAAGCTGCTCGAACTGGTTCCGGGACTGGAACTGATTCCACTGAATGAGTCCACCATCTGCTGTGGTGCAGCGGGCAGCTATAATCTGACCCAGCCCGAGATGGCAGATCAGCTGGGCCAACGGAAATTGAAAAATATTCTCGACACCGGAGCCGATGTCGTCATCAGTGGTAATGTCGGCTGTACTTTACAGATCGATTCAAAATTACGTCAGGCACACAAGCCGCTCTGGGTGGCGCATCCGATGGAAATTCTGGATCTCAGCTATCGAAATCAAAAACCGACACTGTAAACACGCTAAGTTGATCCGCGCTCCCCAAAGTACTATTCTTCACCTGAAGCGTTTCTTCTCTCCAACAGTTTTTAAAGAATGGCACTATGTCAGATAAACCCCACATCCAGGCTGTGGCCTTTGATCTGGACGGACTCATGTTTAATACTGAGCACGTTTTTTTTCTTTCAGGCGATGCATTGCTGCAGCGTCGGGGTAAAGAAATGACTGAAGAGATCCTGAAAGGCATGATGGGCCGCCGTGCGCTGGAAGGATTTGCACACCTTTCCAGTCATCTGCACGAACCGGAAGATCCGCATGAGCTTTGGGTGGAAAGCCAGGAAATCTTTCACTCATTGCTGCATCAGCACTTAAAGCCGATGCACGGGTTGTTTGAACTCCTGGATTATCTGGACGAACTGGAGATCCCCAAATGTGTTGCGACCTCTTCACCGCGACCTTATCTGGAAATGTTACTGAAAGAATTTGACCTGGCGCATCGTTTTCCGATCACTTTAACGGCGGAAGATGTAACGCACGGCAAACCCCATCCCGAAATTTATCTGACTGCCGCTGAGAGACTCAAAGTCGATCCGAAACAGATGCTGGTTCTGGAAGACAGCGAAGCGGGCACCAAGTCCGGAGCCGCCTCAGGTGCTTATGTCGTTTCCATTCCTCATGAATACAGCGACTACGGCGATTTCAGCGCCGCGAATCTGGTTGCGAACACACTGGCCGATCCGGTGCTGCTCGCACTATTCACAGACGGCCATGCATAATCGCCGGCAAAGACTCACTCTGCCTGCTTCGCGTATCACGATTCCGATTCAATCGCGTCGCTCCAATCGCTGCGCTTAAAATAGCGGGGCGCTCAGATGCCATTTCAAACTGCCTTGTCCGATTCCAATCAGCGAATCAAACTGAATGCAGGCCGCATTTCCGGGTTTAAATGTAATCGAGCCGCCGCCGATCAGGTCGGCAGTACAGCGTGCCACATCCGGCATATGTGCAACAATCGCAATACGTTCACAGGCCGTTGATCGAACATGAGAGATGAGTGCATCCAGATTCAGTCCAAATCCCAGCCAATTCTGGGGACAGCACAGGTCTTCGCTCAATTCCACAACATCCCGTAAAATCTGAGCTGTCTGCGTCGTTCGAACCAGTGGACTATGCAAGATGAGATCGGGCGCACTTTGATGCTTACCGATCCATTTCGCCACTTTGCGAAACTGGTGACTGCCGTGCTCGGTCAAAGGGCGAGCAGAATCACCGCCGGAAACCACACCTGCATTTTCCGCTTTTCCATGCCTGATTACGATTAGCTCCATCTAATTCCTCTTTTCGACTGATGTGTCAGGGTGACCAATAAAAAACTCGAATTGTGATATATGAGGCTTATGGAACCACAAGCTTTGTTTTCGTCGCTGAGGCAGGCTTTAAATGGGTATCCATCCAGCCATACATCAATTCTCGTGATTCATGTGCGACCGAATGCCCTTTGCCATGTACGAAGAAAGCAAAGTTCTGGGGAGCCTTCTCCAGTTCATACACATCCATGACCTTCAGCAACATCAGTATCCGCTGTCGTTGCGTCAGAGGATCTCCATCATTGAGTCCCGATAAGTCAAGAAAGGCACGCGGTGCAACCAGTGCCATGATTTCATGAAAATCGATGGGAGGCAACTCTCCCTTTAATAATCCCGGGCGAATATGCTTAAAATAAACATACCAATGGTCGCGAGACCAGGCTTCGACTTTCGAATTCTGCCGGAAAAACGACGCACTGCAGTTTCCCGCAGCGGCTTTGACCCGTTCATCGTAGGCGGCCAGAAACAGGGAGCCGTGACCTCCCAGAGAATGTCCGAGGACTCCAATTCGTTCCGGGTTCACCTCTCTCAATGTTTCAAGTACATCAATGGCAATCGAATGCTCATAGGTAAATTTTCCGACTGCAGTCCACTCCGGATGTTTTTTGTAGAACTCCTCGGTGTCATAAGGGCCCGCATCCGGTATCCGATGACCTGCGACAAAATGGTCGGGCGCAATCACGACATATCCCCGGCGACATAAATGATCCAGATACGCTTTATCCGGATTATCAACTAACCCCGCCGCACGCTGCTTGCCTTTGGCATAGGTTCCATGCAAAGCGACGACGGCTGGCGCAGGTCCTTTGAGAGTCAGGGGAACGCCTAGAAACGCATGTGCCCGTTCTCCCTCTTCGACCTGATAACTAATCAATTGTCTTCGATAGACACCGTCGACAATCACCGTGTCATGAAACTGGATTTCCAACGCCGGCTTTTTGGGTTTAAACTGATCACGAATCAGTTCCAGATAACGTTGCCGGAGGATTTTTTTACGTGCAACCCACTCTTCAGGCGTTTCGACTCCTTCAAGTAGATCGTCCCAACTGGAACTGATTTTGACAGGCTCAGAACGTTTTCTGACAGCGGGCTCGTCTGCCTCAATCCTACTTTGAAATGAAATGCTGCAGAACAAACACATAAGTAGACATAGATATAACAATCGCATAGCATACCAATCAAATAAATAGAAATACGAATGCATTATCATCAATCTCTGATATCATTCACAACAACTTAATTCTACTTTCTGAGGTTTTTCCTGCTGACGAAAACAAGAGTTCATTATGAAGAAACAACTACTACTATTCTTTCAGTTCTTTCCAACACTCTTGTTCGTTTCAAACGGTCAGTTGGCAGTTGTGTACTCTGATCAATCTCAGCAGACTGAAAACAGCCAGCGAGACACGCTTCAGCCGGCAATCCAGTCAACGGTCAAAGCGGAAACGATTCGCGAGTTGATTACTCCTGATGCGATGTCACACGAACAAGGCTCCTGTTATGTTGCGCGACTGGTCATTCCGCGGAACGCAGACCGCAAATCGAAATCAAACTGCGTTTTGCTGGAAGACGGCAAACCACTTTCACATCCCCACGCGCGCCACCAACTGATCCGCGAACAGGGCAGGGGACACTATAGCCACTGGACCCCGACTACGCTTTATTTTTCATCCAGTGATGCTTCCAACCCCAAAACAAACGGCAAAAAATATGAACTGGTTAATCAGGAATCCTATACGGAGCAACAAAGTTCCTTTGTCTTGTCTGCAGCGCAGTCTTCAATCCAATTTCCAACAGTCCCCGATCGACAGATTCAGCCCCTTAAACTGATCTGGCAAAACCTTGATCCCCAAAACAAAATTGCGCTCCACTGGAAACGAAAAGGCACTCCTGACCTGACCAGCCAGAAAGCGATGCTGGCCAGTATTTTAACACCGGGAATGAAAGAAGAAGAAAAAGCCCTCGCCATCTGGAAGTTTCTGGTTGACTGGCGGTATCACTTTACCCCGGCAGAGCAGGGGGATGAACTACATGACCCGGTCAAGTTCCTCAATGTCTATGGTTACGGATTCTGTGATGACTGCGCCACCAACTTCGTAGTGCTCGCCCGGAAAGCAGGGTTGCGGAGTCGTGTCTGGGGACTATCGGGGCACGTCGTGGCCGAAGCGTTTTATGATGGGAAATGGCACATGTTTGATCCCGATCATCAAGTCGTTTATCGCAATTCAAGGGGAATCATCGCAGGCGTAGAAGAGCTGGCGCAACACCCGGAACTGATTACCAAAACGCCCCGGGATCCGATTGGCAGCCCCTCCCAATTGATTGCCGACCTCTACACTTCAACAAACAATAACCGGGCGTCAGAACGACAACCGAAAATCAAAGACTCCACTCTGACTCCCATGCTGGAACCGCTGGACCGAGTGGAGTTTCGCTTCACCGCTCCAGAGTATGTGCATCAGAAAAATGCGACAGATCAATCCCGACCTCCCATCGTGGGCAACGGAACGTTAAATCGAACGGTCCGCCAGCTGCAGACGCTTAAACAAACAGCCCCGAACCAGCGACAATGGCATCTCAGTTGGCCTTATGTTCTGCTCAAAGGCAAATTTGAGTTGGAACTGAAGTCGAACGCTCCCACTCCCTCTGTTTTTGTGTCCCCTGATGCAAAGTCATGGCACAAACTGGAGGGCGTTCTAACAAACCAGACACTCGCCATTTCACTCGATCAATGGATTCAAAGCCAACCCACGGCCGTTTATGACTGCTTTATTCGAATCGAAAATTCCAACGGCGGCGACCCGGCAGAGTCCATCAGTCAATTGAATTCAGAATGGATCTTCCAGTTTGCTCCGCGGGCTCTGGCGCATCTGCAAAAGACCAACAATCAGTTCGAGATGAAATTGACTCCGCCTCCCCAAAAGAAAGGGAAAGGGCTTGAAGTGCAACTGGTCTGGAAAGAGACGGAATAGAAAAGGAAGCTTAATTCCGATACGCTTTGTGACAGCGCTTACACTGTGACTTGAACTGTTTCAATCGGGCACTCACCTGTTTCTGATTTCCCTGCTTGAGTTCCGCTTCCAGTTGCTTGATTTCCATTTCTGATTCACGCATCCATTTCTTAAACGTGTCATCGTAATCATCAGAATGTTTTCGCAAGGACTCGTGAAACTCTTCGCGCAACAGCACAGAGATCCGCATTGCGTTCTTCTCATCTCGAGGCGTACCCTCCGCCTTTTTAAGCAATTCCTCGTAATAATGGCTGATCTGAGCCATCGCAGTCACCATTGGTTCGACAGGGGCTGACTCAACCAACTCGGGCAACGGAGTCCCCTCAGCGGGAACTTGAAACTGCCTGATATCTTTCCAGAGACCTGAATAATCCTTACTGGTCCCGGCCTGACCCAAAAACAGCAAGGCACGTTGTTTATCGAGACTCCCCCGACACAGGCCGACCATCGCTGCGGCCGCTGGTCCCCGATGCCGACCATGATGACAATGAATATAAACGGGGCCTTTTACTTCTTTCGCCGCACGCAGAAACGACAGACTTGCGTCTTCAGAAATTCCATCATAGCCGATCGGGATATGGATGTATTTCATCCCGGCTGC